>NZ_JACBYP010000046.1 GCF_018982965.1 Streptomyces mayonensis
CGTTGACTTTTGGCACGCTGTTGAGTTCTCAAGGAACGGACGCTTCCTTCGTACTCACCCTCTCGGGCTTTCCTCCGGGCGCTTCCCTTCGGTGTTTCCAACGCTATCAGGCTTTTCCGTTGCTTCTGACCACCCTTCCGAATGCATACAGAAGGGGATCCAGCGATAGGATCTGATGAGTTGGGTGCTGCCGTGGTGAGGATGTCTTGCTGCACATCCCTCAACCTCAGGCAGGACTAGCGACTGTACACGGGGCCGCCGAACGGGTGCAAATCCATGGAGCAGGGTGGTCTAGACCTCATTCGCAACGCTCATGCGGAACCGGTACTTCCTATGTCATACGCTGCTGCCCAGTGTGCCGTCCGGGACAGGCAGCGACGGCCCGTACAGATCCCCGCCCTGGGAGGCTTCCCATGACCACCGTCTCGTCCCCGCTCGCAGGACGCGCCATCGGCCTGGCCGCAGTGCCCGATCCCGTCTTTTCCGGAGCCATGGTCGGCCCGGGCACCGCCATCGACCCCGTACGGCAGGCCTCCGAGGCCGTCGCCCCCGTCGACGGTGTCATCGTCTCCCTGCACCCGCACGCCTTCGTCGTCGTCGACGACAGCGGGCACGGCGTACTGACTCACCTCGGTATCGACACCGTGCAGCTCAACGGCGAGGGTTTTGAACTGCTCGTGAACAAGGGCGACACCGTCGCGCGCGGACAGGCGGTGGTCCGCTGGGACCCGGCCGCCGTCGAGGCCGCGGGCAAGTCGCCGGTCTGCCCCGTGGTGGCTCTGGAGGCGACGGCCGAGGCCCTCACCGACCTCCGTGAGGACGGCGACGTGAAGGCCGGCGAGAGCCTCTTCCTCTGGAAGTGACGTCGGTGTCGCAGTACGGCGGCACCGACGGCTGGTAGGACAACCACTGCGGCGGCGGGGCCCGTCGCACTATGCGGGACGGGTGAGATGGAGACAACGCTGCGAGGCGTCGGTGTGAGCCACGGAGTGGCGATCGGCGAGGTCAGGCACATGGGGACGGCGGTCCTGGAGCCGCCGGCCAAGCAGATCCCGGCCGAGGACGCCGAGCGTGAGCAGGGGCGCGCCCGTCAGGCCGTCGAAGCCGTGGCCGCCGATCTGATCGCGCGCGGCAATCTGGCCGGAGGCGAGGCCCAGGCCGTGCTCGAGGCACAGGCCATGATGGCCCAGGATCCCGAGCTGCTGGCGGACGTGGAGCGGCGGATCACCGTCGGAAGCACGGCCGAGCGCGCGGTGTACGACGCCTTCGCCGCGTACCGGGCCCTGCTGGCCGGTGCCGGTGAGTACCTGGCCGGCCGGGTGGCGGACCTGGACGACGTGCGGAATCGTATCGTCGCCCGACTGCTGGGCGTGCCGATGCCCGGGGTGCCGGACAGCGACGAGCCCTACGTCCTCATCGCCCGGGACCTGGCACCTGCCGACACCGCGCTTCTCGACCCGACGCTCGTGCTCGGTTTCGTCACCGAGGAGGGCGGGCCCACCAGCCACAGCGCGATCCTGGCTCGGGCACTCGGCGTGCCTGCCGTGGTGGCCCTTCCCGGCGCCGGGGAGATTCCCGAGGGAACGGTGGTCGCCGTGGACGGCAGCACCGGTGAGGTCTTCGTGAACCCCGGCGAGGAGGAGAGGGCACGGCTCACCGCGGAGGCGGCCCAGCGGAAGGCCGCTCTGGCCGCTGCGACCGGCCCCGGTGCCACGTCGGACGGGCACAAGGTGCCGCTGCTCGCGAACGTCGGAGGTCCGGCCGATGTGCCCGCGGCCGTGGAGGCGGGCGCGGAGGGTGTCGGTCTGTTCCGTACCGAGTTCCTCTTCCTGGACGACAGCAAGAACGCGCCCTCGGAGGAGAAGCAGGTCAGTGCCTACCGGCAGGTGCTCGAGGCCTTCCCGGAGGGCCGGGTCGTCGTGCGTGTGCTGGACGCCGGGGCGGACAAGCCGCTGGACTTCCTGACCCCGGGCGACGAGCCCAACCCGGCGCTGGGCGTGCGGGGCCTGCGGACGCTGCTCGACCACCCCGATGTCCTGCGCACCCAGCTGACCGCGCTGGCCAAGGCGTCGGAGGGGCTGCCCGTCTACCTCGAGGTCATGGCACCGATGGTGGCCGACCGGGCGGACGCCAAGGCGTTCGCCGACGCCTGCCGCGAGGCCGGTCTGCGGGCCAAGTTCGGCGCGATGGTGGAGATTCCGTCGGCCGCGCTGCGTGCGCGCTCGGTGCTGCAGGAGGTCGAGTTCCTCTCGCTGGGCACGAACGACCTCGCGCAGTACACCTTCGCCGCGGACCGTCAGGTGGGCGCGGTGTCCCGGCTGCAGGACCCGTGGCAGCCGGCGCTGCTCGACCTGGTCGCGCTGTCGGCCGAGGCGGCGAAGGCCGAGGGCAAGAGCTGCGGTGTCTGCGGTGAGGCCGCGTCGGACCCGCTGCTGGCGTGTGTGCTGACCGGTCTCGGTGTCACCTCCCTGTCGATGGGTGCGGCGTCGCTGCCGTATGTGCGGGCGACCCTGGCGAAGTTCACGCTGGCGCAGTGCGAGCGGGCCGCTGCCGCAGCCCGGGCCGCCGACAGTGCCGACGAGGCGCGCAGCGCCGCTCAGGCGGTGCTGTCCGGCGAGTAGGCCCGGGTGCGGCCGAGGGCCGTCGGTGTCGGGTGCGGGGCGTGCCGCCTTCGGGTGGGGCGCCCCGCGGCCGTTCGCCGTTCAGTGGTGGTGTCCCGGCGGCAGGTGCTGGTCTCCGAGGTCGGGTGGGGCGCAGTAGTCGACGTTGGACTCCGGGGGGATGAGGTCGTCGTTCTCGACGTCCGTGCAGTAGGCGTCGAAGACCTCGCCGGCGGTGAGGGGTTCGAGGCCGTATCCCCGCAGTCGCCAGCCGTGGATGCGGTCGGGTCCGCTCGGCGGGCTGACGCGCATGACGAGTCCCCCGGGGCTGTGGGTGGCGAGGCCGAGGGCGAGGACGCTGGTGAATTCCAGGGCTTCGGCCTCGTCGATGTCCGGGGTGCCGTCGGTGTTGTCGTCGGCGTGGAGGACGGAGAGCAGGTTCTCCGGGGAGCGGGAGATGCTGCAGACCAGGTGCCGGTTGCCGGGCGGGGCCGTGTCGAGGACGCGGGCCAGGAGGCGTGAGGCGCGGGTGAACGCGGCCCGGCCCAGGTCTTCGCCGCAGGTGCTGCAGCTGCCGAGGCGGGCGAGCAGGGTGGCCGCGTACTGCCAGGTGGCCTGCCGGACCGCTTCGTCGACGAGGGCCGGGACGAGGTCGGTGAGCGGCTGGCCCTCGTAGGGCACGGTGGGGCCCTGGGCGGCGAGTTCGGCGGTGAAGCGGGTGCGGCTGGCGGGGGCGTCGGGGTCGAGGCCCGTCCTGGTGCAGTAGTCGGCGTACTCCTCGGGGTCGAACAGGGCGATGGTGGTGTGGCTGCCCTGTGTCGCGCGTTCCCTCAGGAGGGCTTCCATCTGGCGCAGGTAGACGGTGTGGTCGTGGAAGGTGAAGCTGCGGTAGCGCCGCATGGCGCGGAAGTCGTGTTCGTCGGTGAGCAGGCCGATGGTGCCCGCGATCTCGCGGTGCAGGACGCGTCGCATGCTCCGGTCGGTCCGGCCCGTCCGGCCGGACCGGTTGGTCCGGCCGTTCTGGTTGGTGTGCGCCATGTTTCCCCCTGTGCACGGTCGATCAATGCTCACTCACAGTAACCGGGGGCACTGACAACGGCGTGCGGCTGAGCGGGGTTCCCGGCCGCCGTGCGGGGCGGCCGGTGGGTCGAAGTCCTGGTCAGGCGCGTTTGCGGGCGAGTTCCTCGTAGAAGTGGAGCAGGCCGAGGTTGTCGATGGAGCCGGGGTTGACGGCCTTGTCGAGCGGGGTGCCCTGGAGGAGGCGCTTGACCGGGACCTCGATGCGTTTGCCGGTCAGGGTGTGCGGGATGCCGGGTACCTCGATGACCTCGTCGGGGACGTGACGCGGGGAGAGCTCGGCGCGGATGGTCCGCCTGATGCGGTCGAGGAGGCTCTCGTCGAGGACGGCTCCCGGGGCCAGGTGCACGAACAGGGGCATCCAGTAGCCGCCGTCGGGCTGTTCGACACCGATGACCAGGGATTCCCTGATCTCGGGGAGGCGTTCGACGGCCTCGTAGATGTCGGCCGAGCCCATGCGGACGCCCTGCCGGTTGAGGGTGGAGTCGGAGCGGCCGTGGATGACGACGGAGCCGCGTGAGGTGAGGGTGATCCAGTCGCCGTGCCGCCAGACGCCGGGGTAGGTGTCGAAGTAGCTGTCGTGGTAGCGGCTGCCGTCGGGGTCGTTCCAGAAGCGGATCGGCATCGAAGGCATGGGCTTGGTGACGACCAGCTCGCCGACCTCGTCGGTGAGGGGGTTCCCGTCGGGGTCCCAGGCCTGGAGGTCGGTGCCGAGGCCCGGCGCCTGGAGTTCGCCGATGTGCACGGGCAGGGTGGGGACGGCACCTGCGAAGCAGGAGCAGACGTCGGTGCCGCCGCTGACGGAGGCGATCCACAGGTCGGCGCCGGCCGCGGCGAACTCGTCGTGGAGCCAGCGGAAGCCGTCGGGCGGGAGTGGGGAGCCCGTGGTGGCGACGCACTGGATCCGGGAGAGGTCGTGGTCGCGGGCGGGGTGGACGCCGGCTTTGCGGCAGGCCATGACGTAGGCGGCGGAGGTGCCGAAGAGGGTGGCGCCGGTGCGTTCGGCGACGCGCCACTGGGCGTCCGTGGCCGGGAAGCCGGGGCTGCCGTCGTAGAGGACGATCGTAGTGCCGGTGAGCAGGCCGGAGACGAGGAAGTTCCACATCATCCAGCCGGTCGAGGTGTACCAGAAGAAGCGGTCCCCGGGGCCGAGGTCGCAGTGCAGGCCGAGCTGCTTGAGGTGTTCGACGAGGATGCCGCCCTGGGACTGGACGATGGCCTTGGGCAGGCCGGTGGTGCCGGAGGAGTAGAGCACCCACAGGGGGTGGTCGAAGGGCACCTGCTCGAAGACCGGCTCGGTGTCGGCGGCCGTCAGCGTGTCCCAGTGCAGGGCGCCGTCGGGTGTGTCGGTGCCGAGGAGCGGGATGTGGACGACCGCGCGGAGGGTGGGCAGTTCACGGCGGAGTTCGGCGACGGTGTCGCGGCGGTCGTGCTCCTTGCCGCCGTAGCGGTAGCCGTCGACGGTGAACAGGATGACGGGTTCGACCTGCTGGAAGCGGTCGAGGACGCTGCGGGCGCCGAAGTCGGGGGCGCAGGAGGTCCACACGCCGCCGACGGCGGCGGTGGCGAGGAGGGCGACGACGGCCTGGGGGACGTTGGGGAGGTAGCCGCTGATGCGGTCGCCGGGGCGTACGCCGAGGGCGCGCAGTTCGGCGGCGAGCGAGCCGACCTGGCGGCGCAGGTCGGCCCAGGTGACGGGGCGGGGTTCGTGGGTCTCGTCGACGTGCAGCAGGGCCGGTTCGCCGGGGCGGGTGGCCGCCGCGCGCAGGGCGTGTTCGGCGTAGTTGAGGGTGGCTCCCGGGAACCACTGGGCGCCGGGCATGGCGGTGTCGCCCAGCACGCGCGCGTAGGGGGTGGAGAAGCGGACGTCGAACCACTCCGTGACGGCCTGCCAGAAGGTTTCGGGGGCGTCGACGGACCAGCGGTGCAGGGTTGCGTAGCCTCCTTCGGCGGGCGCTCCGTGGTGCTGCGCGGCCCAGGTCTGGAACGCGGTGATCCGGGCCCGGGCGATGCGCTGTGCGTCGGGCTGCCAGAGCGGCTGAGGGTTCACGGTCGACATGGGGCGGCTCCCGGGCTGTGCGCGTCGTGTGCGTCCCGTGCCCACGGGCTGGGGTGTGCGCGGAACGCGGCTGACAGGGACGATGCCATGTGATCGACTTCCGCACCAGGGCACGGATCACAGGGCGGTGTCAGGAAGGGGTGCTCCGGTCACGGGTGAACGGCAGTTGAACGACCCCCCGGCGCGAGGTGGTCGATGGCAGGGTGATCACTATGGACGGTCGTGACCTGGTGCGTTCGATGAAGTCGGTCGGTTCTGCGGGGGCGGCGCAGGGGTTGCGTTCGGTGCGGGCGGCGTGGCGCCACCGGCGTGCCGACGCCGCGGTGCTGCCGCGGCGGGGAGCGGAGCGGGCCCGGGTGCCGGGGCCGATGCGTGAGGTGGAGACCGGGCCGGGGGGCGGTGTCGTACGGTTCGGCCGTTCCGAGTTGCGCATCCTCGTGGCGGTGAACGGGGCTGTCTTCTGGGGCTGGGACGGCGCCGGTCCTGAGCCGTCCTACGCGCTGGCGGGCCGCTGTCCGGAGCCGGACCCGCGGGCGGTGCTGGAGCCCGACAAGGAGGGCGGCTGGCGGGTGGTGGCGGAGCGGGCGACGGTGGCCGTGTCCCGGCACGGTGCGATCGAGGTCCGTACGCCCGGGGGTGTGGTGCTGCGCCGTGAGCTGCCACCGCGCTGGTGGGAGCCGGTCGGTGGCGGGCCGGCGCGCTGGACGCAGCGTTCCGAGGTGGCGGCCGACGCCCGGTTCTTCGGGCTCGGTGGCCGGGCGGCGGGGCCGCGGTTGCGGACGGGTACGTACCGTTTGTGGAACACCGGTCCGGGCGGGCCCTTCGCGGCGGGCGCGGACCGGTCGTCGGTGACCATGCCGGTGCAGGTGGTGGTGGCCGACGCGGGGACGCATCTGGTCTTCCACGACACTTCGTGGGACGGCACGGTGGCGCTGCGGGAGGGCGAGGAGGGCGCCGGGTCCGGGCACGACCGGCCGGGGCGGAGCGTCCTGCGGATGGACGGCGGTGCGCTGCGGTGCTGGGTGATGGTGGGCACGCCCGCGCGCGTGCTGCTCGCCTGGGCGTCGCTGACCGGCGCGCCGGCGCTGCCGCCGTCGTGGGCGCTCGGTCATCACCACGGGTGGTGGGGCTCCGGCGACGAGCAGGAGGTGCGGCGGGTCGTCGCCGGCTTCCAGGAGCGCGATCTGCCGCTCGACGCGGTCCATCTGGGCGTCGGTCACGCGGACGCGCGGCAGGTGTTCACCGTCGACGAGATGCGGTTCCCCAAGCTGCCCGTGCTCGCCGAGGAGCTGCGGCGGGACGGGATCCGGCTGGTGTCGGTCGTCGAGCCGGCGGTCGCGGCCGTGCCGGGCAACGCCGTGTACGACAGCGGCGGGCGCGAGGACGCGTTCGTGCGGGGCGCCTCGGGACGCGTGGTCCGGGGTGTGGGGCGGCCGGGGGACGTGGTGTTCCCGGACTTCACGCGCGCGGAGGTGCGCGAGTGGTGGGGCGGGCTGCACGAGGAACGGCTGGGGCAGGGCTTCTCCGGGGTCTGGCAGGACCTGGACGCGCCCACGTCGTTCGCGGCCTTCGGGGAGGCGACGCTCCCGCGGTCGGCCCGGCACGGGCCGGCGGGCGATGGCGTGGACCACCGGGAGGTGCACAACGTGTACGCGTTGTGCATGGCGCGGGCGGGGTACGAGGGGCTGCGGGCCCTGGCGCCCGACGAGCGGCCCTTCGTGCTGTCGCGCTCGGGCTGGGCCGGCATGCAGCGTTACGGCGGTGTGTGGTCCGGCGACGTGGGCGCGGGCTGGCCCGGGCTGCGGGCGTCGCTGGGGCTGGCGGTGGGGCTCGGGCTGTGCGGAGTGCCGTACTCGGGGGCGGAGGTGGGCGGGCGCGACGGCAGTGCGTCGCCCGAGCTGTACCTGAGGTGGCTGCAGTTGGCGGCCCGCCTGCCGCTGCTGCGGACGCGTGGGGGGCTGGAGGCGGGGCTGCGGGAGCCGTGGGAGTTCGGGCCCGAGGTTTTGGAGCACGCGCGCGCGGCGCTCGTGGAACGGCGGCGGCTGCTGCCGTACTTCGTGACGCTGGCGCACCTGTCGCGGCGTACGGGTGCGCCCTACGTGCGGCCGCTGTGGTGGTCGGCGCCGGAGGAGCGGGCGCTGCGCGACTGCGAGGACGCGTTCCTCCTGGGGGACTGCCTGCTGGTGGCTCCGGTGCTGGAGCCGGGGGTGGCGCGGCGGGTGGTGCGGTTGCCGCGCGGGCGCTGGTACGACGTGGTGACGGAGCGCGTGTACGAGGGTCCCGCGCAGGTGGTGGTCGACGCTCCCCTGGAGCGGATCCCGGTCCTCGCGCGCGCGGGAGCCGTGCTGCCGGTGCGCGGACAGGACGGCGCGGTGGAGCTGGAGGTGTGGGCGCCCGCCCGGGGGCGGACCGGCGAGGGGCTGGTCGTGCCGGACCCGGGCGACGGCTGGGCGGAACCGGAGATCGAGCGGTACGTGTCGCGCTGGGAGGGACGGCGGGTGGTCGTGGAGCGCGAGGGCGAGGACGGCACGAGTGCGCCGTCCTGCCCGGTGCGCGTGCGTGGGCTTGTGGGGCGGCCGGCTCAGATGTAGCGGCCCTCGAAGAACGCCCGTACGGCTGCGGTGTGGAGCGGGAAGGCGAGTTCGTCGGCCCTGCGCAGGAGGTGCCACCCCTCGGTCTCGTCCGTGGCGGCGGAGGGCGGCAGGCCATGGGCCGACCGCTCGGGCAGCAGGCCGAAGAGCAGCAGGTGGCCGTCGGACGAGCTCATGGCGTCGGCGAGCCGTATGTCGCGGCTCGCCGCGTCGATGCCCGTCTCCTCCTTGAGTTCGCGGGCGACGGCCTGCCGCCAGTCCTCGCGGTCGTCGACGTAGCCGCCGGGCAGGGCGACTCCCCCGCGCGCGGGAGGCACGGTGCGGGTGATGACGACCAGGGCGGTGCCCTGTTCGTCGTACACGGGCTGGAGGGCCACCGCGACCGGGAGCGGGTTGCGGTAGGCCACGGTGCCGCACGCGGGGCAGGTGCGGGGCCAGCCGGAGACGCCCTCTCCGTAGGGCGTGCCGCAGCTCGAACAGTGGGAATTCGGCGCGGAGTTGGGAACGGAGGCTTCGGTTTCGGACACGCGGCGGACTGTATCCGATCGCGGAGCGGGCGGCTCCGCCAGGCCGGTCAGCGGCGGCCTGCGAGCGACTCCGCGGAGACCGGGAAGTCGAAGTAGGTGTCCGGGTAGGGCTCGGCCTCGTAGGTGAAGTGCCACCACTCCTCGGGGAGGTTCACCAGGCCGACGTCCTCGAGGGTGTCCTTGAGCAGCAGCCGGTTGGCGCGCTGGGTGCCCTGGATGCGGGGGTCGAGGGTGTGGGAGCGGGTGTCGAAGCAGTCGAAGCCGGTGCCCATGTCGACGGAGTTGTCGGGGAAGCGTTCGTCCTGGGGTGCGAAGCAGGGCACCAGGGGCCGGCCGGGCTGGTACGGCGGGGTGGGCTCGGCGGGGAGCCGTACGATCGTGAGGTCCATGGTGGAGCCCCTGCTGTGGCCGGACTTCTCCGCGATGTAACCGTCGGCGAAGAGGCGGGTCTTGTCGACGTCGGGGTAGAACTCGGCCTTCATGTCCTGGTCGTCGAGGTCCTCGGCCCAGCGGACGAAGTGGTCCACGGCGCGCTGCGGCCGGTAGCAGTCGTAGACCTTGAGGGAGTAGCCCTGGCTCAGCAGCCGGGTCTGGGCCCGGTGGAGGGCCTCGGCCGCCGGGCGGGTGAGGATGCACAGGGGCTGCCGGTAGCCGTCCACGGGCTCGCCGACGAAGTTGTGCGGGGTGACGTAGCGGATCTCCTCGAGGATGGTCGGGTCGACGTCACTCAGGGCGACGAAGTCCTCGGGGGCCGTCGGCTCGGTCCCGGCCCGGGCGGTGGCGGGGGCGGCCGTGACGGCGAGCACGGCGGCGAAGGCGGTGACCAGTCCGCGGAACGCGGTGGAGAGTCGTGTCATGTTCCCTGCGTCTATCAGGACCGGGCTCCCCGTGGGAAGGGTCGCTCGGGCAGCTCGGCGTGCGCACGCGCGCGTGGGCGCCGTTTCCGTGCGGGCCGCCGTCGGTCAGTGGTGACGAGTCAGGTGGTGACGAGTCAGGTGGTGACGGCGCGGCGGCGGTCGGTCGCCTGGGTCATGGCGTGCTGGACCACACCGACGAGGACCTCCTTGACGGACTCCCGGTCACGGGCGTCGCACGCCACCAGGGGCACGTCCGCGTCGAGGTCGAGGGCCTGGCGCACGGTCTCGGTCGGGTAGCGCGCGGCGCCCTCGAAGCAGTTGACGCCGACGACGAAGGGGATGGAGCGCCGCTCGAAGTAGTCGACGGCGGCGAAGCAGTCCTCCAGGCGCCGCGTGTCGGCCAGGACGACGGCGCCCAGCGCACCCTCGGACAGCTCGTCCCACATGAACCAGAACCGCTCCTGCCCGGGCGTGCCGAAGAGGTACAGCACCAGGTCCTCGCGCAGCGTGATCCGGCCGAAGTCCATGGCCACCGTGGTGGTGTGCTTGCCCTCGACGCCGCTGACGTCGTCGACGGGCCGTCCGGCCTCGGTGAGCAGTTCCTCCGTGCGCAAGGGCCTGATCTCGCTGACGGCACCGACGAGGGTGGTCTTGCCCACGCCGAAGCCGCCTGCCACCAGGATCTTCAGCGTGACGGGCTCGACCGGCGGCTTGCCCCGCTGAGAACGCCCGAAGATCATCGATCTCTTCTCCTTGATGTGCCGCCCGACGCGTCCGGGGCCCGGCTCACAGTGCCCTCAGTCCGTTGATCACGTCGCGCAGGATGTTCTCGTCCGGCAGTTCCGCCGGGGGGACGGGCCGGTTGACGCGGACGAGTTCGGCGTCCACGAGGTCTCCGACCAGGACCCTTACGACTCCGACGGGCAGGTCGAGGTCGGCGGCGAGTTCGGCGACCGACTGGGGGGTGTCCCGGCACAGGCCGACGATGTCGACGTGTTCCGGGGAGAGGGTGACGTCCGCCTCCGGGTCGTCCGCGTGTGGTTCGGTGACGACCACCGCGATCAGGTCGAGGCGGTGCTGGGCCGCGCTGGTGGTGCGGCCGCGCGTCATGGCGTACGGACGGACGACGGGGCCGGCCTCGTCGTCGAACCAGTGGTTTCTTCCCTGACCGTCTGCGCTCATGTCATCCCACTTACCCGCCCGAGGGCAGATCGGTGCGCGGCGCGGTGCCCAGGTGTGCGCCGACCCGCTTGACCAGGAGGGTCATCTCGTAGGCGACCTGGCCCACGTCCGAGTCGGCGTCCGACAGGACGGCCAGGCAGCTCCCGTCTCCCGCGGCGGTGACGAACAGGAAGGCGTCGTCGAGTTCGACGACCGTCTGCCGGACACTGCCCGCCTCGAAGTGCCGGCCCACGCCCTTGGCGAGGCTGTGGAACCCGGACGCCACGGCGGCCAGGTGCTCGCTGTCCTCCCTGGTCAAGTCCTTCGACACGCCCGTTGCGAGGCCGTCGCCGGACAGGACGACGGCCTTGCGGATGCTGGCGACACGGTCCACCAGGTCGTCGAGGAGCCAGTTCAGCTCCCTGGAGTTGGTGTCGTTGTGGCCGGTCGGCTTCGGTGCGGTCATCGACCGTCCCCCTTGTTCGTTCCTCGTGGTGCTGATGGTGCTGATGGTGCTGTTCCACCTGTTCCGCCGGAGTTGTCTTCTCCCCCGGCGTTCTCCCTGCGGCCGCGCTGCCAGCCGCGTTGGAGGGAGGCCATGCGGCTGCGGACCTCGTCGGCGTCGCGGTCGGCGGGGTCGGTGCGGTCCTCGGCCGTCGGTTCGGGGCTCTGCCTGAGCTGGGGGGCGAGGCTGGCCTGCCGCACGCGCCGCGGCAGCGGGCCGGGTTCGCCCCCGCCGGACGCGGTGTCCGCGCGCGCGGGCGACGCGCCGCGGCGGCGGGCGGGGAGCGACGGCAGCCCGTCGGCGTCCGTGCTGCCGGCGTCCCGGCTGCCGGCGCGGCCGCCGTGCGGGCTTCCCGCGGGGCCGCCCGCTCCGGTGCGGTCCTCGCGGCGGCGTCGGGCGGGCAGTTCGGGCAGCTCGTCCTCCCGTGCGTGAGGTGCCGTCCCGGGCCGCGTCCCGTCCGCGGAGGGCCGGCCGTCGGCGGGTGACCGTTCGTCGTTCCCCTCGCGGGGGGCGCGTTCGGGGACCGGGCGCCCGTGCGAACTGACCAGCTTGGGGGTGCGGCGGCGGGGCAGCGCGACGGGTTCCTCCGTCTCGGCCTCACCGGCTTCGCGGGCCTGCGCGTCGTCGCGGTCGCTCCCGGGGCGCCGCGGTTCGGACCGGCCGTCGGCCGGTTGGTCGTCGGCGGCGACCAGTGAGCGGCGCGGCCGGAACAGACCGCCGCGTTCGCCGTCCTGGTCGTCGAGGGCGTCCAGGTCGACGGTCGCCTCCAGTTCGACCGGGCCGTCCAGCAGCGCGGCCGGCCGGTCCGCCAGTCGCGCGGGCACGTGGGCGAGGGCCGAACGGCGGCTCTCCTCCCGCTCCTTGTCGGTGACCTGCTGGGGACGGTCGAGACGGAAGCCGACGCCGTTGGTGTCCGGGGCGTCGTCCGTGAGCAGGGCGTCGGGCACGAAGACGACGGCGGTGGTGCCGCCGTACGGGGAGGGCTGGAGGGACACCCGGACGTTCTGGCGCTGGGCGAGCCGGCTGACGACGTACAGGCCGAGCCGGTCGGTGTCGGAGAGTTCGAACTCCGGTGTCTCGGCGAGCCGGAGGTTGGCGTCCAGGAGGGCGTCGGCGGCCATGCCGAGACCGCGGTCGTGGATCTCCAGGGTGAAGCCGTTGGCGACGCGCTCGCCCAGGACCTGCACGGCGGTGTGCGGGGGCGAGAAGACCGTGGCGTTCTCGAGGAGTTCGGCCACGAGGTGGGTGAGGTCGGCGACGGCCGGTCCGGTGACGGCGACGCGCGGGAGCCTGCGGACCTCGATGCGCTCGTAGTCCTCGACCTCGGCGACGGCCGCGCGCACCACGTCCATGAGCTGGACGGGCCTGCGCCACTGCCGCGACGGTGCGGCGCCGGAGAGGATGACGAGGCCTTCGGCGTGCCGGCGCATACGGGTGGTCAGGTGGTCCAGGCGGAACAGGTCGGCGAGTTCCTCGGTGTCCTCGGTCCTGCGCTCCATGGTGTCGAGCAGGGTGAGCTGCTTGTGCAGCAGCACCTGGCTGCGGCGCGCGAGGTTGACGAAGACCTCGGAGACGCCCGCGCGGAGTTGGGCCTGCCTGACGGCGGCCTCCACGGCGGCGCGCTGCAGCGTGTTGAGTGCCTGGCCGACCTCGCCGATCTCGTTCTTGTCGTACTCCAGGCGCGGCACCTCGGTCTCCACGTCGACCTCCTCGCCCGCGGACAGGCGGCGCATGACGCTGGGCAGCCGGACCCCGGAGGCCTCGTGGGCCTCCAGGCGCAGCTGCTTGAGGTCGCGGATGAGTGAACGGCCGATGCGTACGGACAGGAACAGGGAGTACAGCAGGGCGATCAGGCCGAGGGCTCCGGCGACGACGGCCTCGGCGATGGTCCTGGTGGCGACCGGGTCGACCCGGTCCTGGTAGCGGTCGGACGCCTGGTCGTCGAGGTCGCCGAGTTCGTCGAGGACGCCGCCGGCGGTGGTGTCCCAGCTCTTGGCGGTGACGCCGTCCGGCTTGCCCTCCTCGGAGAAGACGACCGCCTGCTCGGCGCTCCTGAGGGGCGCGGAGGAGGCGTTCTTCCAGAAGCGCTCGTAGCGGCCGCGCTCGGCGGCGGGCAGCAGCGGCAGGTTGCTGTCGTACAGCATCGTGCGCTGCGCCACGAGGTCGTTGACGTCCCGTATCTCGGTCCGGCTGAGCCAGTCGGCGACGAGGGCGGAGCCGAGCAGGGCGTCCTCGCGGGAGAGGAGCTCGCGGGCGCGGGAGATGTTGACGAGCGCACGGTACTGCTTGTCCAGGCCCACGTCGTCGATGACTTCGAGGTTGGCGAGCAGGTCGTGACAGGGGTCGACGAGGCGGTTGTAGAGGGTGAGGGCCTGGGCGCGGCTGACGGTGCCCGCCTCGACACTGCTGCGCAGGGAGCCGAGGCCGTCGAAGGCGTCCAGCACCGCGGTGAGACGTTCCTCCTCGGCCGGTCCGAGGTCGTCGCGCACGTCGGCGTTCGCGGCGTTGCGGCGGATCTCGGCGACGGCTTCGTCGGTGGCGGTGCGGCTGTGCTCCAGGGCGGAGAAACCGTTGGCGGCACGCGGGTCGGCGAGGTGGACGAGGGTCTGGCGGCGCTCCTGCTGCAGGACACGGACGGTGTCCTGCACGGGGTAGCCGATCTCCTCGACGACGGTCGACACGCTGAACAGCCGTGCCGCCTCGCGTCCCGTGAGCACCGTGGCGAAGGCCCAGATCGCGGTGAGGGCCACCAGGGGCACGAGGAGAAGCGCCACAATCTTCCGGCGGATCGACTTTCCGCGAAAGCGCATGGCCTCCCCCAGCTCGACCCCCACCGGCAGGGGGTACGCATGTGCGTCAACAAACGGCGCGAGCCTACTACTGCCGCACAGCCAACTCGAAGACCCGTCCGGAGGTCGAACCTCCGCTCCGGTGGGGGATGATGGTCAGTTGTCCGGTCATTGCGGGAGATTGCCCACCCGGATCCGGTGGTGAACCGGGAACGTGATCCTCCGCCGGGACGGGCGGATTGGCCGAAATTCTTCGACTGCGCGGCCTTTTCGGGAATCTTGTGGCCCCTTCGTTCGTCCTTCACTACGGGAAACGGAGGCGGAATCGGCCACAGGAGCCGCGTTCCGCCCCCATGGGCGGCGTAAAGCAGCGCGAGCAGGGCAGTCAGGGGGGAGCCGTGTCGTGGGACACGGACGAGCTGTCTGCCGGCGGTGGGGAGTGACATGTCGATGGGCACGGCGGAGCGGCACAGGGCGGCCGAGGGTGACGAGGCGGCCGGGAGTGGCGGTGCGGCCGAGGTGACCGCGCCTTTGGTCCCGGAGGACTCGGACGGGGAGATTCCGGCGGACGGGCGGGACGCGCGGGTACCCGAGCGGCGGGAGCCCCGGGCGCCTGAGCGGCAGCCGGGGTACAGGCCGTTGTGGCGGGAGGAGCCCGCGCGGCGGCGCAGGTTGCCGGATCCGGTCCGTACGGCGGCCGTGCGCGCGGTGCTCGTCGTCGCCGTGACGCTGATCCTGGCGATGGTGGCCTTCCTGTGCACGCTGGCGGAGTCGTGGCTGGCCTTCCCGATGGTGCTCGGCAGTGTGGCGGGCACGGTCGTGGCCACCTGGGGCGTGCTGGACGTGTGGGTGACGCGGCAGGTCTGGAACCAACGGCACGGCGTGGTGTCGGTGCCGAGCAGTACCGCGCGGGCCGTACGGCGCGAGCGTCGCCGGGCGCGGCGGCAGGCGCGGGCCGCCGAGCGGGGCCAGGATCGGATAGGCCGGCGCGGCGGCGCGGGGCAGCTGTCGCACTCCTGAGCGGCGTGGTACCGAAGGGTGTCGGCGGGGCGTGGGGCGCTTGCCCGGCCGCGGCCCCGTGGCACCGCCCGCCCCGGCCGGCATCTCGACGCCCACGGCCCCGCGACCGTCCGGGGCGACGGCGCACAGCACGCACTCCTGGGCGGGCACCCCGTGGATACTCCTAGGCGGGCACCCCGTGGATCTCGCGGGCGAGTTCGCGGCGGGCCCGCATGAAGGAGCGTGGGCGGTTGGCCGTGAGCACGGCGGTGGTCCGCCCGTCCCGTTCGTACCGGGCGAGGAAACCGTCCTCGCCGGGCGCGCCGTCGGCCACCTCGCCCTCGGTGACACGGACGGTGTCGCCCTCGCGCCGTCGGCCGGTGAACTGGAGACGGACGCCGTACTGGTCGGACCAGAAGTAGGGCACCGACCTCGCGTCGGCGACCGTGTGGCCGGCGAGCAGGTTGGTCACGGCGGCCCGGGGCTGCCGGGTGGCGGCGGTCCAGTGTTCCGCACGGGTGCCGCCGACGCGGGCCACATCGCCGACGGCGACCACCTGCGGCAGGGCGGTCGCACAGCCGTCGTCGCACAGGACGCCGTCGTTCAGCGCCAGGGGTGAACCGGCCAGCCAGGCGGTGTTGGGCGTGGCACCGATGCCGACGACCACCACGTCGGCGGGCAGGGTCCGGCCGTCGGTGAGTTCCACGGACGTGACGGCCGTCGTGCCGTGCAGGGCGGCCACGGACGCCCCGGTGACCAGTGCGACGCCGTTGCGGCGGTGCAGCGCGGCGCAGACGGCGGCCATCTCCGCTCCCAGTTGGGGCACGAGCGGCAGCGGCGCGCTCTCCACGACGGTGACGGTGTGGCCGAGCGCGGCGCAGGAGGAGGCGGTCTCCGCGCCGACGAATCCGCCGCCGACGATCACCACGCGGCGTTCGCCCCCGGTGAGTTCGGCGCGCAGGGCGCGGGCGTCGTCCAGTGTGCGCAGCGTGTGGACGCCGGTCCGGCGGCCGCCGCCCAGGGTCCGGGCCGAGGCCCCGGTGGCGACGACGACACCGTCGGTGCAGACGGTGCGGCCGTCGCCGAGCACCACGGTCCGTCCGCGGGCGTCCAGGCCGCCGGCACGGACGCCCAGCAGCCATTCGGCGTCCAGTTCTGCCCTCTCCTCGGCGTCGGTGAGCGCCAGACCCTCCTCTCCGGCCCGGCCGGTGAGGTAGTCCTTGGAGAGGGGCGGCCGGTCGTACGGCCCGTGGGTCTCGTCGCCGACGATCACCAGCCGGCCGTCGAACCCCTGGGCCCGCAGCTCCCGGGCGGCGTACAGACCGGCCAGCGAGGCCCCCACGACGGTGACGGTCCTCATGCGGCGTTGTCCTGCTCCACGGCGTTCTGCTCCACGGCGTTGTGCCGCACGCCGTTGTGCCGCACGGCGGTCTGCTCCACGGCGTTCTCCTCCGCTGCGAGATGGACGTGGACGAAGCCGTCGTCGACGGTCACGCGGTGGGTGCGGACCGGCCTGCGGGCCGGCAGGCAGGTGGGCCGGCCGGTCCTGAGGTCGAACGAGGCGGCGTGCAGCGGGCATTCGACCAGGCAGCCCTCCAGCCAGCCCTCGGAGAGGGAGGCGTCCTGGTGGCTGCAGGTGTCGTCGATGGCATAGAGATCGCCGTCGTCGGTGTGGAAGACGGCGATCGGCGGAATGGTCCCGACGCGGGCGGACTCGCCCTTGGGGAGGTCTTCGAGGCGGCAGACGGGAATCACGGGCTCCCCTCTCGGTCCGGAGCCTGCGGCGGGTGCACGGACGCGTACCCTTCCGGGATCCGGACACTTCGATAACATGATGTTTCACATGGCGCATTGAAGAGCGCTATGCGCAACAGAATCCGGGCGGGCGCCCGTGGCGTCAAGGGCTTCCCGCAGACGCGGCCCGAACCAGGCCGCCAGGTGGTGAGAGTTGAGCCATGCCCCGCACACAGAAGCAGCCCGACCATGGTGAGGACCGCGTGGAGAACAGGCAGGCCCCCAGGGGCGCGGCGAGCGCCGTGCAGTCGGTGGACCGCGCCGTGAGCGTGCTGGAGATCCTCGCCCGGCACGGCGAGGCGGGCGTCACCGAGATCGCCGACGAGCTGGAGGTGCACAAGTCCACCGCGTTCCGGCTGCTCGGCGTGCTGGAGAACCGAGGCCTGGTGGCCCAGGAGAAGGAGCGCGGCAAGTACTACCTGGGCGCCGGCGTACTGCGCCTCGCGGGGGCGGCGGCAGTGCGGCTGGACATCTCGCAGGAGGGCGTGCCCGTCTGCCGCGAACTCGCGGACGAGCTGGGCGAGACGGCGAACATCGCGGTCCTGGACGACGACGCGGCGGTCAACGTCATGCAGGCCCGCGGCACCGCCTCGGTCACCGCGCAGAACTGGCTCGGCCGGCGCACCCCGCTGCACGCCACCGCCAGCGGCAAGGTGCTGCTCGCCCACCTGCCGCACACGCTGAGGGAGGGGCTGCTGGCCCGCCCGCTGCACCGGTTCACCGAGCGCACCGTCACCGGCGCGGCGGTGCTGCGGGGCGAGCTGGAGACCGTGACCGGCCAGGGCTACGCGATCACGGAGGAGGAGCTGGAGATCGGGCTGGCGGCCGTGGCGGCGCCCGTCCGGTCGCACGACGGCAAGGTGATCGCCTCGATCAGCGTCTCGGGACCGGTGTACCGGCTGACGCCGGAGCGGCTGCCGGATCTCGCCAAGCGGACCCTGGCTGCGGGGATCGAGCTGTCCCGCCGCATGGGCTACGGCGACTGACCCGGCGCACGGCCGACGCGGCGCGGGGGCGGCGGACTCACCAGTAGTCCGCCGCCCCCGCGCCGCGTACCGGCTCCGGCCGGGCCTCCGGCTCCGACCTCGACGCCCGGCTCCGACCTCGACGCCCGGTGCCGGCTCCGACGACCGGTGCCGCCTCCCACGTTCGGCACCCGGCAGTGGTGGGCGCGCCAGCCGCACCCACCGCTGCCGTCGGCGGATTCCAGCCGTCGCGTTCCTTTTGGCGCGGGTTGACCCGTGCCCCCTTGACGGCCAGTTGGCGGTGTTCCCACTATGTTCCTCATCGCGCAACCCATCGTGCAATGCGCAACAGCAGAGGAGCTTGTCGTGACACACGAGGTCCGTGCCGCAGTCGCTGTGAAAAGGGGCGCACCCGTCGAGGTGCAGACGATCGTCGTCCCGGACCCGGGTCCCGGCGAGGTGCTGGTCGCGGTGCAGGCCTGCGGGGTCTGCCACACGGACCTGCACTACCGGGAGGGCGCGGTCAACGACGAGTTCCCGTTCCTGCTGGGCCACGAGGCGGCGGGCACCGTCGAGGCCGTCGGCGAGGGCGTCTCGGGTCTGGCGCCGGGCGACTACGTGGTCCTGGCCTGGCGGGCGCCCTGCGGGGGCTGCCGGTCCTGCCGGCGGGGGCGCCCCTGGTACTGCTTCGACTCCCGCAACGCGGCCCGGCCGATGACCCTCCTGGACGGCACCCCGCTGACCGGCGCCCTCGGCATCGGCGCCTTCGCCGAGAAGACCCTGGTCGCCGCCGGACAGGCGGTGAAGGTCGACCCCGCCGCCCGGCCCGAGGCCGCCGGGCTCGTCGGCTGCGGGGTGATGGCCGGTTACGGGGCCGCGGTCAACACCGGGCAGGTCGGCCGGGGCGACTCGGTCGCCGTCATCGGCTGCGGCGGCGTCGGTGCCGCGGCGATCGCGGGCGCGGCACTGAACGGCGCCATGAAGATCGTCGCCGTCGACGTGGACGGCCGGAAACTGGACCGGGCGGAACGGTTCGGCGCCACGCACACCGTCGACTCCCGGGGCACCGACCCGGTGGCGGCGGTCCGTGCCCTCACCGACGGCCACGGCGTGGACATCGCGATCGACGCCGTGGGGCTCCCCGAGACCTTCCGCCAGGCGTTCTACATGCGCGACCACGCGGGCACACTGGTCCAGGTCGGGGTGCCCACGCCGGACACCACGGTCGAACTCCCGCTCGTCGACGTGTTCTCGCGCGGCGGCGCGATCAAGTCGTCCTGGTACGGCGACTGCCTGCCCAGCCGCGACTTCCCGTTCCTGATCGACCAGTACCTCTACGGGCTGCTGGACCTGGGCGCCTTCGTCTCGGAGACGACGACGCTGGACGGGGTCGAGGACGCGTTCGCCAAGATGCACCGCGGCGAGGTACTGCGCTCGGTGGTGGTCCTGTGAGCAACCGTGCCAATGACCGCGCCCCCGGCCGCCCGCCCCGTGTGGTCGTCATCGGCGCCGGCGTCGTGGGCTGCTCCCTGGCCGACGAGCTGACCGCCCGCGGCTGGAGTGACGTGACGGTCCTCGAACAGGGCCCGCTGCCCGCACCCGGCGGCTCCACCTCGCACGCGCCCGGTCTCGTCTTCCGGACCAGCCCGTCCCGCACCCTCACCGCGTTCGCCCGCTACACCGTCGAGAAGTTCGCCTCCCTGACCGCGGACGGCGTGCCGTGCTTCCAGCAGGTCGGCGGCCTGGAGCTGGCGACCACCCCGGAACGCCTCGCCGACCTGCACCGCAGGGCCGGTTACGCGACCTCGTGGGGCGTGAGCGGGGAGATCGTCGGTGCCGCCCGCTGCAAGGAACTCTGGCCGCTCCTCGACGAGTCGGTGGTCCTCGGCGGCTTCCACACCCCCGAGGACGGCCTGGCCCGCGCCCTGCACGCCTCCCGCGCCCAGCTGGACCGCGCCACCGCGCGGGGCGCCCGGGCCCTGGACCGGCACACGGTCACCGGCATCGAGCAGGAGGACGGCAGGGTGACGGCGGTCGTCACCGACCGGGGCACCTTCCCGGCCGACCACGTCGTCTCCGCCGCCGGTTTCTGGGGGCCGGTCGTCGGCCGCATGGCCGGTGTCGACGTCCCCCTGCAGCCGCTGGCCCACCAGTACGCGCGGACCGGTCCGCTGCCCGGACTCGGCGGTGCCACCGCGGAGGCCTCGAAGCCGATCCTCCGCTTCCAGGACCGCGACCTGTACTTCCGTGAGCACGGCGACCGCCTGGGCATCGGCTCCTACGCCCACCGCCCGCTGCCCGTGGACCCGTTCGCCGTGCCCGGCTACGACGAGTCGCGCGCCCGGGACATGGAGATGCCGTCCTCCTACCCCTTCACCCCTGAGGACTGGGCGCCGAGCTGGGAGGACTGCCGGCGGCTGATGCCCGCGCTGCGCGAAGCCGGGATCGACACGGGCTTCAACGGTGTCTTCTCCTTCACCCCGGACGGCATGCCGGTCATCGGCGAGTCCCGCGTGCTGCGGGGCTTCTGGCTGGCGGAGGCGGTGTGGGTGACCCACTCGGCCGGGGTCGCCAGGGCCGTCGCCGAGTGGATGGTGGACGGGCGGCCGTCGCTCGACGTGCACGAGTGCGACCTCACGCGGTTCGAGGAGGCGCAGCGCTCACCGGCGTACGTCCGAGAGCGCGGCGCGCAGCAGTTCGTGGAGGTGTACGACGTCATCCACCCGCTCCAGCCGATGGAGCGGCCGCGTCCGCTCCGGGTCAGCCCCTTCCACGCCCGGCAGCAGCAGCTCGGCGCGTACTTCCTGGAGGGCGGGGGCTGGGAGCGCCCGCACTGGTACGAGGCGAACGCCGGCCTCCCCGAGGCAGAAGCGGCGCGGCTCCCCGGACGGGACGCCTGGTCGGCCCGCCACTGGTCCCCGGTCGTCGCTGCGGAGGCCCGTGCCACCCGCGAGCGGGCCGCCCTGTACGACATGACCCCGCTGCGCCGCCTGGAGGTCACCGGCCCCTCGGCCCTCGGCTTCCTGGACCGCATGACCAGCAACAACCTCCGCAAGAAGCCCGGCGCCGTCACCTACACGCTCCTGCTCGACGAGCGGGGCGGCATCCGCTCCGACCTGACCGTCGCCCGTCTCGCCCCCGACCGTTTCCAGGTCGGCGCCAACTCCCCCGCCGACCTCGACCACCTGCTGCGCCACGCGCCGCAGGGGGTGCACATCAGGGACATCACCTCCGGCACCTGCTGCGTCGGCGTCTGGGGCCCGCTCGCCCGGGACCTCGTGCAGCCGCTGACGCCGGACGACTTCTCGCACGGGGCCTTCGGCTACTTCCGCGCGAAGGAGACGTACGTCGGCCATGTCCCGGTCACCGCGCTGCGCCTGAGCTACGTCGGTGAGCTGGGCTGGGAGCTGTACACCACCGCCGACCTGGGGCTGAGGCTCTGGGACACGCTGTGGGAGGCCGGGCGCGGTCTCGGCGTGGTCGCGGCCGGGCGGTCCGCCTTCAACTCGCTGCGGCTGGAGAAGGGGTACCGGGCCTGGGGCACGGACATGACCGCCGAGGACAACCCCTGGGAAGCGGGGGTCGGCTTCGCGGTCCGTATGGACAAGGCGGACTTCGTCGGCAGGGCCGCCCTGGAGCACGCGGACGCGCCGGCGCGGCGCCTGACGCCCCTCCTGCTGGACGACCCGGCGGCCGTGGTGCTCGGCAAGGAGCCGGTGTACGTGGACGGCACGCCCGCCGGGTACGTGACCAGTGCCGCGTACGGCTACACGCTCGGCCGCTGTGTCGCGTACGCCTGGCTGCCCGCGGCGCTGGAGACCGGCAGCGGCGTGCACATCGAGTACTTCGGCGAGAAGGTGCCCGCCACGGTCGCCGAAGAGCCGCTGTTCGACCCGCAGATGACCCGCATCCGCCGTTGACCGCCCCCAGGAGGCTCCGAGTTGTCCCCCACCTACGACGTGATCGTCATCGGTCTCGGCGGCATGGGCAGCGCCGCCGCCCATCACCTCTCCGCGCGGGGCGTCCGCGTGCTGGGTCTGGAGAAGTTCGGGCCGGTGCACAACCGGGGCTCCAGCCACGGCGGTTCGAGGATCACCCGGCAGTCGTACTTCGAGGACCCGGCGTACGTGCCCCTGCTCCTGCGCTCCTACGAGCTGTACGCCGACCTGGAACGGGCCACCGGCCGGGAGATCGCCCTGCTCTGCGGCGGGGTGATGGTCGGCCGCCCCGACTCCTGGACCGTCTCCGGCTCCCTGCGCTCGGCACGCGAGTGGGACCTGCCGCACGAGATGCTGGACGCGCGGGAGATCCGCCGCCGCTTCCCGACGTTCGCCCCCGCGGACGACGAGGTCGCCCTCTACGAGGCGAAGGCAGGCCTCCTGCGCCCGGAGAACACCGTGGCCGCCCATCTCCAGCTCGCCACCCGGCAGGGCGCCGACCTGCACTTCGACGAACCGGTGACCCGCTGGGAGCCGTACCGCGACGGCGTGCGGGTGCACACCCCCGAGAACACCTACACCGCCGCCCACCTGGTGGTCTGCCCCGGGGCGTGGGCGCCGCGGCTGCTCGCCGGTCTCGGCGTGCCGTTCACGGTGGAGCGTCAGGTCATGTACTGGTTCCGGCCCCGCGGCGGCATCGAGCCCTTCCGCCCCGCCAACCAGCCGATCTACGTCTGGGAGGACCCGGCCGGCGTCCAGGTCTACGGCTTCCCCGCCATCGACGGCCCCGACGACGGCGCCAAGGTCGCCTTCTTCCGCAAGGGGAACGACACGACCCCCGAGACCATCGACCGCACCGTGCACGACCACGAGGTCCGGGACATGGCGGACCACATGTCCGGCCGCATCCCCGATCTGCCCGGCACCTTCCGCAAGGCCGCGACCTGCATGTACACCACCACACCCGACGAGCACTTCGTCATCGCCCGCCATCCGGCGCACCCGGACTCGGTCACGGTGGCGTGCGGTTTCTCCGGGCACGGGTTCAAGTTCGTGCCCGTCGTGGGCGAGATCCTCGCCGACCTCGCGCTGACCGGCACCACGGCGCACCCCATCGGCCTCTTCGACCCCGCCCGAGGAGTACGCACATGACGACGACCCCCGTCTCCCCCAGCCTCCTCGCGACGCTCCCGGGCCGCTACTACACCGACCCGGAGGTCTTCCGGCGGGAACAGGAGCACGTCTTCGAGGCGATGTGGTTCTGCGCCGTGCGCCGTGCCGACCTCGAACGCCCCGGCGCCTTCCGTACCGTGCAGGTCGGCCGAGAGAACGTGCTCGTCACCCGCACCCGCGCGGGTGGGCTGCGCGCCTTCCTCAACATCTGCCGGCACCGCGGCGCCCGGCTCTGCCTGGAGGAGTCCGGCGAGGTGCGCCGCACCCTCCAGTGCCCGTACCACGCATGGACGTACGACCTCGACGGCAGGCTGGTCGCCGCGCCGAACCTGACGAAGATGCCGGACGTCGACCGGTCCGCGTACGGCCTGGTGGAGGTCGCCCTGCGCGAGTGGCTGGGTTATGCCTGGGTGTGCCTGGCCGAGGAACCGCCCTCCTTCGAGGAGACGGTGCGCGGCGCGGCCGTGGAACGGCTCGGCGACCCGGCCGCCGTCGAGGCGTACGGCACGGAGGGCCTCGCGCTCGGCCGGCGCATCAGGTACGACGTGGGGGCCAACTGGAAGCTGATCGTCGAGAACTTCATGGAGTGCTACCACTGCGCGACCATTCACCCCGAACTCACCGACGTGCTGCCCGAGTTCGCCGACGGCTACGCGGCGCAGTACTACGTGGGCCACGGTGCCGAGTTCGGCGAGGAGGTGAAGGGGTTCACGGTCGACGGCAGCGAGGGCTTCGGCCGGCTGCCCGAGGTGACGGACGGCCAGGACCGGCGCTACTACGCCGTCACCGTGCGGCCGACGGTCTTCGTCAATCTCGTGCCGGACCATGTCATCCTGCACCGCATGTTCCCGCTGGCCGAGGACCGCACGGTCGTCGAGTGCGACTGGCTGTACGCGCCCGAGGTGGTGGCGTCCGGGGCGGACCTGTCGAAGTCGGTCGAGCTCTTCCACCGGGTCAACACGCAGGACTTCGCGGCCTGCGAGCGCACCCAGCCGGCCATGGCCTCCCGCGCCTATCGCACGGGCGGCGTGCTGGTGCCGACCGAGCACCACATCGGGGCGTTCCACCAGTGGCTGCTCGACCGGCTCGGCGAAGGCCCGGCCGGCGGAGGTCCGGCCGGCGGAGGTACCGCCTAGGCGGGTGACTGGGTGGGGCGTTTGAACATGCGGGTCGCGGTGATCTCGCTGTGCACCGCCTCGCCCTCCCCCTCGGGGGCCGGGGCGGGCTGGGGCAGGCCGGGCCGCAGGTGCTCCTCGACGCTGATGTACTTCAGTCCCGCGCGGAGGTCGGCATCGTTGCGCAGCCGGATGACCAGCGGGAACTCCGCCAACGCGGTCGTGTCGAACAGGCCGGTGGTGTACAGCAGCTGCACGCCGAGCGCGTCGGACACGGCGCGCTGCAGCTCCAGCAGGTAGGTGGCGTTGGCGCGGCCGATGGGGTTGTCGAGGAACAGGGTGCCGGCGTGGCGGTGCCGGTCGCGGCCCCGGTCGTTGCTGCGCAGCGCGGCCATCGTGCAGTACAGGGCGATGGCGGCGGTGAGCAGCTGGCCGCCGGAGAAGACGTCGCCCATCTGGCCGACGGGGACGCGTTCGGCGCGCAGTACGGCGTCGGGCTTGAGGATCTCGACGGCGACGCCCTTGGGCTGCAGGGCGGCGGCGACGCCTCGGAGCAGCAGGGACATGCCGTCGCGGCGCAGGTCGGAGTTCTTCTTCACGGCGGCGCGGGTGGCGTCGTCGACGACCTCGCCGAGGCGCTCGGTGAGGGTGGCCTGGTCGGGTTCCTCGAAGCGGATGCGCAGGAACTCCTGACCGGACCACTCTCCGAGCCCTTCCGGCAGCCGGGAGAGCCGCTGGGCGGAACGGAGGGTGGCGAGCGCCGACTCGACCAGGCCGCGCAGCCGGTCCACGATCGAGTCGCGGTTGCGCTCGAGTTGCGCCAGTTCGTCGGTGAGGACGCGCAGGCGGGGGGCGAAGGCGTCCGCCCACTTGGCGGCGTGCTCGGGCAGCGCGGAGGCGGGCAGTTCGCGGATCTGCTGGCGGGCGGGGGTGCGGACCTGCTCGAAGCGGGTGGAGTTGGCGTGCCGGACCAGGACGTCGCTCGCCTCGCGGACGGCGGCCTCGGCGGCGGACAGGTCGGCGGCGCAGCCGCGCAGCGAACGGCGGGCCTCGGCTGCGAAGTGACGGGCTTCCTCGAGACCGGCCGGGTGGGGCTCCGGCTCCTCCGGCTCCTCCTCGGGCGCGTGCTCGCGCAGCATGTCGCGGAGCATGGCGGCGGTCTCGTCGAAACCGCCGGCCGCGTCCTCGGCGGCGCGGTGGGCGTCGAGGAGTTCGGCGTGCGCCTCGCGGGCCCGGGCGAGCGCCTCGGTGCGGGAGGAGAGTTCGGCGGTCGCGGTGCGCAGCAGGGTCTGGGCGTGTTCGGCGTCGCGCGGGAGGAGTTCCTCGGGGAGGTCGGTGTGGGCGTCGCCGTCCTCGGGCGCGTGCCGTTCGGCCTCGCCGCGCAGCCGGCCGAGCTGCTCGCTCGCGCTGGACATGCGGGTCTCCAGGAGCTGCACCAGTTCCTCGGCGCGGGCGGCGGCGGCCTGCCGGGAGGGACCGTCGGAGCCGTCGGGCGACTGAAGGAGCTGCCCGGCGCGGGTGCGGACCTTGTTGCTGAGCCGGTCCAGCTCCGCGCGCGCGGCGCTCTCGTCGCTCTCCGCGCGGGCCTGTTCGGCGCGCAGGTCGGCGCCGACGCCGACCTTCTCGTACACCTGGGAGGCGGCGCGGTAGGCCTCGCGGAGGTCGGGCAGGGGCGCCTTCGGCGTCCCGGCGCTGTCGCCGGGCGCCTCCTCCGGTACGTCGTCGGGGGCGCCGGCGATCTCGGAGCGCTCGGCGCGCAGCGCGCGGGCGGTGCGCCGGGCGTCGTCGGCGGCACGCTGGGCGGCACGGCGGTCCTCGTCGGCGGCGCGGGCCCGGTCGAGGCAGGCCTGGGCGCGGGTCTCGGCCTCGGCGCCCTCGTCGGCGAGTTCGCGGACCTTGGCCTGCCAGCCGGCGCGTTCGCGCAGCCGGAAGGCGAGTCCGGCGAGGGCGTCGGCGGCGCGGCGCGCCTTCTGCGCGGCCTCCTGCCGCTCGTCCCGCAGGTGCACGGCCTCGGCGGCGCCCTCGTCCGCCTCGGCCCGCGCGGTGCGCGCCTCGGTCAGCTCGGCCTCGGTCTCCTCGGCGAAGGCGCGGGCCTCCTCGGCACTCCGGGCCAGCTCCGCGAGGCGTCCGGCGGGACAGCCGGTGCGCCAGGACGCGAGCCTCGCCGCCAGCTCCCGGTCCTTGCCGAGCCGGGCGGCCAGGGTGCGGATCTCCTCGTCCCGCGACGTCGCCCGCGCGCGCAGCGCGTGCCGCTCCTCGTCGGCGGCGTGCTCGTCGTGCATCGCCGGGTTCGGCGGTACGAGGAAGACGTCGCCGGTGCCGGTCCCGGTGGCCGGGGTGGGGGCGAGAAGGGCGGCGGCCGTGCCGACGGCGACGGCGGAACGCGGCAGCAGGGCCGCGTCGCCGAGGACCTCGCGGGCGCGGGTGTGCGAGTCGGGGTCGGTGATGATCACGCCGTCGACCAGTTCGGGGCGGGCGGCCAGCACGCGCGCGTGGTCGGCGGGGTCCACGGCCTGCGCGAGGTAGCGCCAGCCGGGCAGGGCGGGGATGCCGTGCTCGCCGAGGAACTCGACGGTGGCCAGCACGTCGGGGCCGGGCGGCAGGAGGCCGCCGTCGCCGAGCGCGCCGAGGATGCGGGAGTCGTCGGCGGCGGCGGTGCGCAGGTCGAACAGCTGGCGTTCGGCGGAGGAGACGGTGTCGTCGAGCAGTTCGCGCAGCTCGTCGGCGAAGCGGTCCAGCTCCTCGGGGGCGAGGGCTCCCTCGGCGGCCCCGGGCACGGCTGCCCGGTCGCGGTCGGCCTCCTGGCGGGGCTGCGGGATGCCCGCGCGTGTTCCGGCGGCCAGGCCGAGCAGCTCCGCCAGGCGGTCCTCGGCGGCCAGCGCTTCGGCGGTGCGGCGCTCGGCCTCATGGGCGCGTTCGGCGGCGGTGGCAGCGTCGGCGGCGCGGGCGGCCGTCAGTTCGGCGCGGCTCTCCGCGCCGGCCGCCTCGCGCGCTTGCTCGGTGGCCCGGCGGGCGGCCTCGCGGGCGGTGTCCCAGGCGGCGACGGTCGTCTTCTCGGCGTCGCTGGCGGCGAGGGCGGCGCGTGCGGGGTCGGCGTCGGGTGCGCTGTCGTCGAGCCAGCCGGCGCGGACGGCCTCGGCGGTCTCCTGCTCCACCTCGGTGAGGCGCTGGCGCAGGTGCCCGGCCTCGCTGCGGGCGCGTTGGGCCTCGGTGGCGGCGGACGTGGAGTCGCGGTGGGCGGCGTCGCTGACCTCCTGGAGCGCGGCGGAGCGCTCCTCCTCCTCGTTGGCGTGGTGTTCGGCCCGGCCGGCCGCCGCGTGCAGGGCGCGGACGAGTGCGACGGCCGCCTCGGTGCGGGCGGCGAGCGCGGGGGCCGCGTCCCGTTCGGCCTCGCGGATGGCGGCGGAGACACGGGCGACGCGGTCGGCGGCGGCGCGGTGGCGCAGGACGGCCTCGGCGGCCTGCCAGGCGGAGTGCAGGGTGCGGGCCTCGGCGAGTTCGCGCTTCTGGGCGGCGGCGGTCTTCTCGGCGCCGGTCAGGGCCAGTGAGGCGTGCCGGTAGGCGAGTTCGGCGGCCACGAGGGCGCTGCGGTCCCGGGCCGACTCGGCGTGGGTGACGGCGTAGGCGGCCGCGGTCACCCGCTGGGCGAGGTCACCGGCCCGCAGCCGCTCCTGGGCGCCGCGGGCGGAGAGCCGGCGGGCGAGGGTCCTGGTGCGGCGTTCGGCTGCGGTGTGGATGTCCCGTGCCCGGGTGCGGGCGTCGGTGGCCTCGACGATCCGGCCGAGGAGGTCGACGGACCCGGCGGTGAAGTCGCGTTCGGCGATGAGTTCGGCCCGGCGGCCGAGCTTGTTGCCGAAGCCGCTGACGAGGTCGGCGAGTCCGTCGGTGTCGCGGGTGTCGGTGACGGCGCGCAGCAGCAGGTCGGTGAAGTCGGAGTCCTTCTTGACCGCGAAGAGACCGGCGGCCTCGCCCTCGTCGGCGTTCATCTCGCGCTGGTAGCGGAAGAGTTCGGGGTCGAGGCCGAGGTCGCCGAGGTGCTCGATCCACCGGTCGTGGATCTCCTCCCAGTGCACCTCCAGGTGCGGATAGGCCTTGCCCGCCTCGGTGATGGCGTCCCGGAAGCCCTTCATGGTGCGCCGCCTGCCCTGCGCGCCGGAGACGCCCTCGACTGGCGGGCGTACGGCGGTGGCCTCGGCGACGGGCAGGTTGTCCAGGGTCAGTCCGGGTCCCGGCCGGAAGGAGTACCAGGCCTCGGCGAACTTGCGGGGGTCGCCGGAGACCTGCCGTCCGCGCCATTCGCTGACCTTGCCGACGACGACGCACTCGCCGGTCTGCACGTGCTGCCACTCCAGCGCCACGTGTCCGCAGTCGTCGGCGAGCAGGAACTTGCGCAGCACGCCGGAGCTGGCGCCGCCCAGGGTGTTGCGGTGGCCCGGCAGCATCACCGAGAAGATCAGCTTGAGCAGGACGGACTTGCCGCCGCCGTTCTCCAGGAAGAGCACGCCCGCGGGTGCGGGGCGGCGCGGCGGGCCGACCGGCTCCTCCTCGAAGAACTCCGCCTGCGTGGGGGCGGGGTCGGGCACGGCCTCGCCCACCCCGCGCAGGTCAAGCACGGTGTCGGCGTAGCGCGCACCGGCGGGTCCGATGGAGTAGAGGCGGACCCGGGACAGCTCGTACATGGCGGACTCTCGTAAGTCTTCGGGAAGTCGGGAGGTGGGGGATGCGGGACGGGTGGGGCGGGTGCAGGGCGGGCGCGGGGTCAGGAGGAGTGGAACGGCAGTCCGGCGTCGGCCACCAGCTCCAGGTCCTCGGTGTCCTCGGCGGGCAGCAGCGTCGCGGTGCCGTCGGTGACGGGGACGACGCCGAGGTCAAGCAGCTCGGCCATGGCCGCGCTGCCCGCCATGTCGCGCACCTGGAGCTGGTAGCGGGCGGTGGTGCGGTAGGTGCCGCCGTGGTCGTCGCCGGTGCGCTGGAGGAAGCCGGACTCGGTGAGGAAGGCGGCGGCCTTGCCGACGATGCCGGTGGTGGACCCGGGGAGCCGGCGGGCGTCCTTGGTGGCGCCGGTGGCGCTGCGGCGGGCCCAGATCCGCCAGGCGGCCTCCAGTCCCGGGGCGTCGGTGGCCGGGTCGGTGTTCTCGCCCTGCTCGCCGGCCCTCTCCTCCAGCCGTCGGCAGGCCTGGCGGACGAAGGCGTCCACACCGTTGACCGTGACGCGGCCGATGTAGCCGTCGTCGGCGAGGTCCTCGGGGCGCGGGTAGGCCATGGCGGCGACGGCGAGGTGGGCGAGGCCGTGCAGGAAGCGGTCGCCGGAGTCGGTGGCGGCGCGACGGGCGTAGTCGCCCATGCGGACGGCGAACACCGAGTCCTCGGCGGCGGTGACGGCCATCCCCGCGCGCGGGGACACCTCCAGGACGACCAGGCCGAGCCCGGCGGCCACGGCGTCGGCGAGGCGGGCGAAGGGCGGGTCCTCGCGGTACCGGCGCAGCAGGTCGGAGTACTCCTGGTCGCGTGCGGGCAGCAGCTTGGGCTGGAGGCCGAAGGCGACGAGCCGCGCCGCGTCGGCGGCGTCGGCGGGCGTGACGGCCGCGGTGGGCGGCGCGGCACCCGCCTCCGCTTCGCTCCGGTCGACGTGCTCGGTCACGGTCGGTACTCCTTGCTCCGCTGCTGCTGGTGCTCGTGCTCGGGTTGGTACTGGTGCCTGTACTGGTCGTGGTGCCTGTGCTGATGGTGGTGCCGGCGGGTGCGGGCGTTGGCTCGGTCGGCTCGGGCGTGGGTGCGGTGGTGCGGGCCCGTCATGCCGCCTCCGTCCGGTCGGCGGCCATGCCCGCGGCGTCCAGCAGGGCCGTGCCGACGATCAGGTCGGCGCCGCCGAACTCGGGGTCGTCCAGCTCGGTGCCGTCGTCCACGGCGAAGAGCAGCTTCGGCTCGCCCTGCCGGTAGGCGGTGCCGACGGGCGGGCTGGCGGCGTGGACGGCCAGCAGCGCGACGAGGTACGGCAGGTCGGGATCCTGGGCGCGGGCGTCGGCCAGAAGCCCGGAAAGCCGGCGGGGGGCGTCGTGCGGCAGGTCGAGCAGCTCCGTGGCGGCGGCCAGCTGCTCCTCGCTGAAGCGGCTGTCGTCCGGGGTGGCGATCAGGTCGGGTTCCGGCATCTCGGCGCCCAGGTGCTCCCGCTCCGCGGGCGGCGTCAGGAGGATGTCGACGAGGTCGCCGACGCGGACGGAGACGGGCGTGCGCAGGCCCGTGCCGCGGGCGAAGAAGGCGTCGGTGACGCGGAGGGCGCCCTCCAGGGGCAGCGGCAGGACGGGGGCGACGAGGTGTCCGTACAGGTCGAGGCCCGAGGTGGTCAGGGGGGTGGCGAAGGCCTGCCGGTCCTGTTCCGCGCGGAAGAGCGGGCCGGCCTCCAGGAGGCGGGACTGGAGCTGGGTGTGGCGCCGGATGCAGTCCTTGACGATGTCGACCAGCTCGGCGGCGCGGCGCTTGTGCTCGGGGTCCTCGGTCTCGTCCCGGGCCTTGCGGATGTTGGTGAGGATCGCGTTCTCGTGCCGGTACCGGTCGGCGACGTGGTCGAGGGCCTCGGCGATCATGTCGGGGACGGCGCTGAGCCAGTCCACCGCGCGGACGTTGCGCCGGGTGGCGTCGAGGGCGCGGCGGAGGGTCTCCGAGTACTGCACGGTCCGGTAGCGGGCCTGTTCGGCGGCGAGTTGGGCGTCGGCGAGGCGGCCCCGGCTGATCAGCACCTCCAGCTTGACCTCGGCGGCGATCTGGGCGCTGGTGACGTCGGTGTCCAGGGCGCCGACGAGGACGTTGACCGCCTCGTCGGTGGTGCGCAGGTAGACGGTGCCGCCGGGGGCGGGGACCTCCTCCAGGAGCTTGAAGTCGTAGTCGCGGCGGACGTAGCTGCCGTCCGGTCCGAAGGTGCCGTACACCGCGCGGAAGCCGCGGTCGACGCTGCCGACGTTGATCAGGTTCTCCAGGACCCAGCGGGCCACGCGCTCGTGCTCGGCGGCGGGGCGGCGCGGGGCCTGGGCGGCGACGCGCGGAATGAGCCTGGCCACTGTCTGGTCGTGGTCGGCACCCGTGTCGAAGTCCATGTTCAGCGTGACGAGGTCGATGGCGGCGAGGGCGACCTCTGCCATGCCGTACACCGAGTACTCGCCCGCGAGGTTGGCCTTGCGGGCGTCGAGGTCGTGCAGCGGCGCCGTGCAGGCGAGCGCGCGCAGCCGGCGCGCCAGCCCCTCGTCGGCGGCCGGGCCCGGTGCGGGGCGCGGCCCCGCGCTGAGCTGGGGCGGAACGCGGTCCGTCGATGCAGGCGAAGTCACGGTGCACAGACTAGGTCCTCGGTCTGACATCGACCCAAACGACGCAGATGGGCCCCTGGGCCCCAGGCCCCTCGCCTCCGGCAGGACGGGTGGCGTCCCGAAGGACGTAGCGACGTCCCACAGGACGGACGGCGTCCCGCAGGACGGACGGCGTCCGAGGACCCGCCCCGTCCTCCTCCGCCTCTACCGTCCTCCGCCCCTACCCGTCGTCGCCGACCCGCCGCAGGTACACCTCGACGACCCGCTCGAGCGAGTCGTCGAGGTAGACCGCGAGCAGCCGTTCGGCCTTCTCGCGCTCGCCGTTCTGCAGGGTCTCGAGGAGCTCCGCGTTCCGTGCGATGTAGGGCTCGTGCAGGCGCCGCGGGTCGTCCACGACGTGGAAGGCGAGGCGCAGTTCGGCGAAGACACTGCGCATCAGCTCGTCGGTGCGCTCGCTCCCCGCGAGGGCCACCAGCTCGCGGTGGAAGTGGATGTTGGCCGTGCCCACGGCCTTCCAGTCGCCTTCGCGGGCCGAGCGCCGACCGTCCTCGACCGCCTCGGCGAGTCCGTCCAGGGCGTACGGCGGCTCACCGAGGCCGCGGACGACGGCGCACTCGACGAGGGAGCGGGTGCGGTAGATGTCCTCGACGTCCTCGACGGTCAGCACCCGGACGAAGACGCCCCGGTTCAGTTCGTGGACGAGCAGGCGTTCGTGGGTGAGCAGCCGGAACGACTCGCGCAGGGTGTTGCGGGAGACGCCGAGCGCGCCGCCGATGCTGTCCTCCGACAGCCGGGTCCCGGGCGGGAAGTAGCCCTCGGCTATCCGGCTCCTGAGGATGTCCGACACCCGCTCGGCGGTGCTGGTGCGCCCGAGGAGGGCCCGGTCGTCCGCCAGTCCCGTCAACTGCTCTGCCATGCCCGGAATTCAATCGCAGATACCAGAACGAAACAACAGGGGTATTGAGGGATCGTTGAACGATCCTCTACCGTGCCTTCAGGTGCCCGCTCCGGCGGCCGCTCCGATCGTCGCGCCGCCGCCGCACCGCACCGCCCGGATCACTCGACAAGCACCCTCCGTCCTCCCTTGCGAGGTGCCCATGAGTACCACCCCTCCACCCTCCCCGCCGCGGTCCCTCTCGTCCGGGATCCGTCCCGGCGCGGGCGAACAGGCCGTTGACGACGGCCCGTTCGGCTGGCTGCGCGCGCTCGGCCCGCGGGGCCGCCGTGCCTTCGGCGGCGCGTTCGGCGGCTACGCCCTGGACTCCTACGACTACTTCACGCTGCCGCTGACCATGGTGGCGCTGGCCGCGTACTTCGGCCTGGACAGCGGCCAGACCGGCCTGCTCACGACTGTCACGCTGGTCGTCTCGGCGGTCGGCGGCGCCCTCGCGGGCGTCCTCGCGGACCGGATCGGCCGGGTCAGGGCCCTGCTGCTCACCGTGATCACCTACGCCGTCTTCACGGTGGCCTGCGGTTTCGCACCCAACTACGAGACGCTGCTGGTCTTCCGCGCGCTCCAGGGCCTCGGGTTCGGCGGCGAGTGGGCGGTCGGCGCGATCCTGGTCGCCGAGTACGCGAGCGCCAAGCACCGCGGGCGTACGCTCGGCGCGATCCAGAGCTCGTGGGCCGTCGGCTGGGCGCTCGCGGTGATCGTCTACACGCTGGTCTTCTCGCTCGCCGGTGACGACCTCGCCTGGCGCGTCATGTTCTGGACGGGCGCGCTGCCGGCGCTGCTGGTGGTGTGGGTACGGCGCAGCGTCCACGACGCGCCGAGGGCCACAGAGGTCCGCGAGAAGGGCGCCGGCAAGGGCTCGTTCGCGGCGATCTTCCGGCCGGACACGGCGGACTCCCCCGGCCTGCTGCGCGTCACGCTCTTCGCGAGTCTGCTCTCCACCGGCGTCCAGGGCGGCTACTACACCCTCGCCACCTGGGTGCCGACCTATCTCAAGGACGAGCGGGCCCTGTCGGTCGTCGGCACGGGCGGCTATCTGACGTTCCTCATCTCGGGCGCCTTCGTGGGCTACCTCACCGGCGGTTATCTCACCGACGTACTGGGCCGCAAGCGCAACATCTGGCTCTTCGCGCTGCTGTCGGCCCTCTGCATCCTGGCCTACGCGAACATCCCGAGCGGCGCCAACACCCTGCTCCTGGTGCTCGGTTTCCCGCTGGGCTTCTGCATGTCGGCCATCTTCAGCGGCTTCGGCTCGTATCTGAGCGAGCTGTACCCGACGGCGGTGCGGGGCGCGGGCCAGGGCTTCACGTACAACACGGGACGCGCCGTGGGTGCCGTCTTCCCGACCACGGTCGGTTTCCTGGCCGACAGCTGGGGCGTGGGCGGTGCGCTGGTCTTCGGCGCCATCGGCTACGGCATCGCGGCGCTGGCCCTGCTGTGGCTGCCGGAGACACGCGGGAAGGAACTGGCATGACAGGCTCGCGCCCCGTGTCCTGCGACCGGCCGGTCGCCCTCGTCGACGAGCACGCGCGCGCGTGGAGCCCGAAAGCGGCCCGCTCCCGTTTCCGGGAGGGGCTGGCGGGCCCCACGGCCGGGGTCGCGGCCGGCCACACCCAGGCCAACCTGATCTCGGTGCCCGCCGACTGGGCGTACGAGATGCTGCTGTTCTGCACCCGCAACCCGCAGCCGTGCCCGGTGCTCGACGTCACGGACGCCGGGTCCTGGACCACGGTGCTCGCCGACGGCGCGGACCTGCGCACCGACCTGCCCCGCTACCGGGTGTGGCGGGACGGCGTACTGGTGGACGAGCCGGCCGACGTGCGGGGGCACTGGCGGGACGACCTGGTGACGTTCCTGATCGGGTGCAGTTTCACCTTCGAGTGGGCGCTGGGCGCGGCCGGTGTGCCGGTCCGTCACGTCGATCAGGGCCGCAACGTCCCGATGTACGTCACCACCCGGCAGTGCCGCCCGGCCGGCCGGCTGCGCGGGCCCATGGTGGTGTCCATGCGTCCGGTGCCGCCCGCGCACCTGGAGGCGGCCATCCGCGAGACCAGCCTGCTGCCCGCGGTGCACGGCGGTCCGGTGCACTGCGGCACGCCGTCGACGCTAGGCATCGGCGATCTGGGCCGGCCGGACTTCGGCGACGCGGTGGACACCGAGCCGGGGGACATCCCCGTGTTCTGGGCCTGCGGGGTCACTCCGCAGGCGGCGGTCATGGCGTCCCGTCCGCCCTTCGCCCTCACCCACGCGCCGGGGCAGATGTTCCTCACCGATGCCCGGGACGAGCAGTACCGGATCGTCTGACGCGGACTGCGGGGCCGTGGGCGACGCGAACTGCGGGGGGCCGTGAGCGATGCGGGCTGCGGGGGCCGTGAGCGGCGCGAACGGTCCTGGTCCGGATCATGAGCGGTCCTGTCCCGGACCAGGACGCGCCGCGCGCGCGGCCCCTGAGCCCTGCCGCCCCTGTCTCACGCCGCCTCGTGCCGTTCCGTCGTCGTCAGTGCCGCGAGCGCGGTGGAGACCGCGGCGGTGGTGCGCAGGTCGAGCCGGGCGGTCGTCCCGCGCGCGCGGTGGCGCAGTTCGTCGGCGGCCAGGGCGAGGAGCTGGGGCAGCAGGTCGGTGCAGCGCCGGGCGACCCAGCCGGTGCCCGAGGTGGCCAGCCACCACAGGCTCGCCGTCCGGGTGGGCGCCGGGGAGGAGTTGACGGATGAGGGCGCCGGTCCAGTGGCGGTGCCGCGCTCGGCGAGCAGTTCGTGGAAGCGCAGGGCCAGCCTGCGGTGGCCGCTCTCGCCGGGATGCAGCCGGTCCGCGCTCCACAGGGAGCGGTCCGTGATCCAGTCGCCCTCGCACACGTGGAGGTGCACGGCCCCGTACCGGTCCGACAGTGCGTGCACCACGGCGTTGACCGCACGCTGCCGCCGCGCCAGCGGCCGGGCGAGCGCGGCCGGCAGCCCCAGCATCGCCCCGGGGTCCGGCAGACATGCCGTGAGCAGCAGTGCGCCCCGCCGGGCGCAGGCGGCGTACACGGTGTCGAGCCGGGTGGCGACGGCGCCGAGGTCGAAGGTGCGGCGCAGGGTGTCGTTGACGCCGACGACGACGGCCACCAGGTCGGGCCGCAGGGCGAGGCAGGCCGGCAGCTGGCGCTCGGCGACGTCGCGGGTCTGCGCTCCGCTGCGGGCGAGGTTGGTGAAGCCCACCGGCTCCTCGGCGAGCCCGGCGGCGAGGAGTTCGGCCCAGCCGCGCCACCGGTCGTCCACCGGGTCGCCCACGCCCTCGGTCAGCGAGTCGCCGAGGGCGACGAAACGCAGGCGTCTCACGGGGCGGCCCCCGGCAGTGCGGGGCGGGTGGGCACCGCCGCGTCGTGCGCGGACAGGAAGGCCTCGACGGCCGTGCCCCAGCCGAAGCACTCGGCACGCGCGCGTGCCGCTCCGCGCCGGTCCGCCTCGCGGCGGGCGAGGACCACTTCCACGGCCTCCGCGAACGCCTCGCCGTGGTCCGAGGCGACGGCACCGGCGGAGCCGATCACCTCGGACAGCGCCGACGACGCGCTCGCCACCACCGGTGTGCCGGACGCCATCGCCTCCAGTGCCGCGAGCCCGAAGGTCTCGGCGGGACCGGGGGCCAGGCAGACGTCGGCACTGGCCTGGAGCGCGCCCAGTGCACCGGGGTCGGCGAGATGACCGAGGAAGGTGACCGGGAGCGCCAGCTCCCGCGCCCGCTGTTCGAGCCGCGGTCGCAGCGGGCCGTCACCGGCGACCACCAGCACCGCGCGCCCGCCGCGCCGTCGCAGCGCGTCGAGCGTGTCCAGCGCCGTACCGGGCCGCTTCTCCACGGACAGCCGGGAGCACATCACCAGCAGGGTCTCGTCCGCGCGCGCGTACCGGGCGCGCAGTCCGGGGTCGCACAGCGCCGGGTGGCGTCCGGCCAGGTCGACGCCCAGGGGTGCGCGTACGACGTTGCGCGCACCGATGCGGACGAACTCCCGCGCGGCGAACTCGGTGGTGCACACCACGCGCGCGTAGCTGTGTGCCGTACGGAGGTTGAGGGCGTCGGCGGCGCGCCGGGCCGCGGGCTCGGGCAGACCCCAGGTCCGCAGGACCCCGTCGGCGGTCTCGTGGGAGACCATCACGGCGGGAACCCTGGCCCGCCGGGCCCACCTGCCGGTCCAGCGCAGGGTGGTGCGGTCGGCCACCTCCAGGCGGTCGGGGGCCAGGTCCTCCAGGAGCGCGGCCACCTGCCGCCTGCCGGTCAGGACGCGGTAGCCACCGGTGCCGGGCAGCAGAGGTCCGGGCAGGGTGATCACCCTGCCCTGTTCGGTCTCCCGGTCGTCGGCGTGGGCGCCGGGCACGACGAGGACGGGGTCGTGCCCCGCCGCCCGGTATCCGCGGCCCAGCTCGCGCAGTGCGGTGCGCAGGCCGCCGGACGCGGGTGCGACGAAGTTGGCGAGCCGGACGATCCGCAGCGCGTTCATGCCGCCAGTACCGCCTTCCGCGCGGCGAGCACGTCGGTGTAGTGGCCGATCAGCCGGTCGCCGACGGCCGCCCAGGTGCGGCTCTCCACGGCCAAGCGGCCGGCCGCTCCGTACGCGGCCCGCAGCGCGGGGTCCGACGCCAGGGACCACACCGCGTCCCGTACGGCTCCGGCGTCGCGCGGCGGCACCAGCAGGCCGGTGCGTCCGTGGGCCACGAGGTCCAGCGGGCCGCCCGCGGCGGGCGCCACGACCGACACGCCGCTCGCCATGGCCTCCTGCACCGTCTGGCAGAAGGTCTCGAAGGGGCCGGTGTGCGCGAAGACGTCCAGGGAGGCGAAGACCCGGGCGAGTCCGTCGCCGGTACGGCGGCCGAGGAAGACGGCGCCCGGCAGCGCGGCCTCCAGGCCCGCCCGGCTCGGTCCGTCCCCGACGACCACGACACGCACACCGTCCAGGGCGCAGACGCCCGAGAGCAGTTCGACCTGCTTCTCGGGGGCGAGGCGGCCGACGTAGCCGACGATCAGCTCGCCGTCGGGCGCGAGTTCGCGGCGCAGCGCCTCGTCGCGCCGCCCGGGCCGGAAGCGGACGGTGTCCACGCCGCGGGGCCACAGCTCGACCCGGGGCACGCCGTGGGCGCGCAGGTCGTGCAGGGCGGCGCTGGAGGGGGCGAGGGTGAGTTCGGCGGCGGAGTGCACGGAGCGGATGCGGCGCCAGGCGGCCGCCTCGCCCGCCCCCATGTACGTACGGGCGTATCCGGCGAGGTCGGTCTGGTAGACGGCCACGGCGGGGACGCCGAGCCGGGCGGCGGCGGCCATGCCCCGGACGCCGAGGACGAAGGGGCTGGCCAGGTGGACGACGTCCGCGCGGTGCTCGGCGATGGCGGCGGCGACGCGACGGCTGGGCAGGGCGACACGGACCTGGGGGTAGCCGGGGAGCGGGAGGGAGGGGATCCGGACGACCGGGCACGGGGCGGACGCGTCCGACTCGCCGCCGGCGGCGGTGGCCGGTGCGACGACGAGGCAGTCGTGCCCGCGGTCGACGAGGTGCCGGGCGGTCTGGAGCGCGCAGTGGGCGACGCCGTTCACATCAGGGGGAAAGGATTCGGTCACGATGACGACACGCATACCGGTGTTGTCGCCGCGCTGGACGTGCTCGCGTCAACGTCGATCTTTCCGGCCGAGGAACGGCCCGTGAGCGTTGCACGCCCGCCCGAAGGGGTCGGTCACCGGCCACGCCCGGCTGGCCGGCGGGCCATCCGTCGTTCACGCGAACGGGCCCTCCCGGCGTCCTCGCCGCCCGTTGGAACATCGTCCCGGCCGGCCGGGACGACGCCGACGTGTACTCCTCTGTTACTTCTCCGCCCGCCCCCGGGGGGGGCCCCCCCCCCGCGCGGGGGGGCCCCCGCCGCGGGCGCGCGGGGGGCGCCGCCCCCCCCCGCCCCGCCCGGCCCCCCCCCCCCCCCCGCGCGGCGCGCCCGCCGCCCCGCCCCCCCCCCCCCCCGGCCCCCCCCGCCCCGGCCCCGCCCCCCCCCACGCCGACGTGTACTCCTCTGTTACTTCTCCGCCCGCCGCGTGGGACTCCCCCCGGCCGGGCGGCGTCCCACGCGGCGGAGGCACTCGGTCCGGTCAGCCGACCAGGACGCCCGGTCAAATCATGCGACGAGGACGCCCGGTCCGGTCACCCGACGAGCATGCCCGGTCCGGTAATCCGCCTGTGTCGCCCGGTCTCACACGGCGGGCGCGTCCGGTCCGAAACGGCTGCGTACGGCCGTCTGGACCTCGTCCTCCTCGGCCGGATCGGCGGCGAGCCTGCGCAGCCGTTCGACGACGCGGTTGTCACCGGTCTCGGCGTGGCGGGCGGCGACCCCCCGGGTGGTCTCCTCGCAGTCCCACAGGCACTCGACGGCGAAGCCCGCGGCGAAGGACGGATCGGTGGCGGCGAGCGCGCGGGCGGCCCGGCCGCGCAGGTGGGAGGAGGCGGTCTCGCGGTAGATGTGGCGCAGTACGGGGGCCGCGCAGGCGATGCCCAGCCGTCCCGCACCGTCGGCGAGGGTCCACAGGGTCGGCGCGTCGGGCCCTTCGCCCCGTACGGCCTCCCGCAGCGCGGCGAGGACCAGGTCGCGGTCCTGGGCGGCGCCCCGGCAGGCGAGTACCCGTCCGGCGGCGGCGCCCAGGGCGTCGGGCCGGTGCACCCAGCCGCGGGCCCGGTCGACGGCGGCGAGGCTGCGCATGCGCTCGTAGGCGGCGACGGCGGCCTCCACGACCGGGGTGGAGCCGGTGACCACGGCACCCTCGATCAGGTCGAGGACGTCCGGGTCGTTGCCGTCGGCGAGGTAGTGCAGGGCGGTGCAGCGGGCGCCCTCGGTGCCGGAGCGCGCGGCCTCGAGGATCTCGGGCCGGTCCTCGGGGCCGGCGACGGCGAGGAGGCAGCGGGCGGCGGGCACATGGAGCGCGGTGCCGCGCTCGGCGCCCTGGTCGGCCCAGTCGAAGACGGCCCGCACGCTCCACCCGGGACGCGGCCCGGCGGGGGTCAGCTGCCGCTGCCAGCGGTCGAAGCAGCCCGTCTCCTGGGCGGCACGCACGCGCGTGCCGATCGATTCGCGGGGATCGTCGGCCCACAGGCGCCAGGGCCGGGGTTCGAAGGCGTCCCGCACGGCGGCGGCCAGTTCGGCCTCGCCCTCGGGATCGCGGGGGAAACGGGCCAGGACCGGCGCGGCGAGGGCGTGCAGCCCGGCGTCGTCGTCGCGCAGCGCCAGCTCGTCCAGCGCCCACGCCCAGTTGACGCCGTGCGCGGCGTACCGGCGCAGCAGTCCGAGGGCGTCCGGCCTGCCGTACGAGGCGAGGTGTCCGAGGACCGCGAGGGCGAGGCCGGTGCGCGACTCGTCGGCGTCCAGGACGTCCTCGGGGTCGAAGAGATGGGCCTCGATCGCCTCCAGCCCGCCGTTCAGGTCGAGGTAGAGGCGGGCGTAGTAGAGGGAGCGGTTCTCCACCTGCCAGTCGTGGCGGGGGTCGTGCAGCACACAGTGGTTCAGCGCGGCGAGCGCCTCCGCGCGGGGGGCGGTGAGCGCGTGCAGCGTGCCGTCGCCGCGACCCCGCTGGAGCAGGCCGAGCAGCGTACCGCTGGGCGCTATGACCGGATCGAACATGGGAAACAGCCTCACATCAAGCGTCGACGCAACCGGGGAGCACGCGTTACCTGGCCGTGCGCCAACACGTCGGAGCGCCCGCCGTCTCTTGCTTGCCGAAGACCATGTTCCTGCCTCTCGTCGGTGGCCCTTGCGGGCCGTGTCACGGCCCGCGCGGTGCGGCAACACCTGCCCAGCCATCACGTCCGTGAACCACGTCGTCATGATGGCCCGGCGGTCACATCTGCCGCGACCGAAATTTCGGCGGCCCTGTACCGCCTCCCCCGTTGTGAGTGTTTTACCTGGTCACAGAGGACGGACCGGACCTGGTGAAGGTCCGGGCCGGCATCCGGTCACTGAGCGCCGAAGAGCTCCAGCAGCTCCGTCCGGGCGAACATCCGGGCCGTGTCGACGGCCGACGGAGTGCCCGCGGCCGGGTCCGCGCCGGCCTCCAGGAGCACCCTGGTCACTTCCGTCTCACCCTTGAAGGCGGCTCCGGCGAGCGGGGTCTGCCCCCGGTCGTTGACGCGGTCGGCGTCGGCGCCACGACTCAGCAGTGCGCGCACCGCCTCGGCGTGGCCGTGATAGGCGGCGAGCATGACGAGGGAGTCACCGCGGTCGTTGGTGAGATTCGCCGGAACGCCGGCATCCACGTACGCCACCAGTTCCTCGGTCCGCCCCTGCCGGGCCAGATCGAAGATCTTGGTCGCCAGCTCCACGACCTCGGGGTCGGGGGCTTCACTCATCGACTGGACCACCTCTCACTGTGACTGCGAAACGCCAGGGTACTGGCTCGCGGGGAGCCCGACCGGCCCAAGGACCGCTCCGCCACCCGGGGCAATTCCAGAGAATTTCGCCCATTTGCACCTTTTATCGTATGGATACATGCTGTGAGCCTGGAAGTACTCATGGTGACTGTCCCCGTGAACCAGGAGAACTCACATGATCCTCTCGATCTCAGGCGTGGTCCTGCTCGGCATCGTCGTCTTCATCTTCTTCCGCAAGGACGGCCTCAAGGCCTCGCACGCCCTCGTCGCGGTCCTGTTCGGGTTCTACCTCGCGAGCACGGCCATCGCCCCGAGCATCAAGGCGGGCGGCGAGAGCCTGGCGGGTCTCCTCGGCGGCATCAAGTTCTGACGGCCCGCTCCCACGCCCGACACCCGCACGTACGCACCTCCAGGAGGCAGCAGTGGCCCGGCGGCCCCTCCCCCGCATTCTGAGCAACGGCGGCGCACAGCTCGCCCGGAGCCGGGAGCTGGCCCGGACGGCGGCCGACAGCGCCACCGACGTCCTCCAGCCGCTGATCACGATCGCCCGCGGTCTGCGCCGGCTGGCCGCGGCCGCCCGGCGCCGATGGACCGAGACCCCCAAGGACCGGCGCGGCGCACTGCTGTTCCTGGTGGCCTCGGTGGTCCTGGTCGTGGCGCTCGTGCCGTACGGTCCGCTGCTCGCCGTCATCGCCCTGATGGCGGCGGCAGCCTGGCAGGGCCGGGACCGCACCCCGCCGGCGCCCGAAGGCCCCGACAACGCGCAGACCGGACGTCTGCAGTCGCTCTACGAGGCACTGGTCCCCTACTTCCAGCTCGCCGAGGACCCCGCTCCCCTGTACGCCCACGGCGGCACCTGGGAGAGGGCGTTCCCGGCGTACGAGGTCGACGACGGCGGACGCCTCTCCCACCTGGTGATCCGCTATCCCGCCCACTTCACCGACGGGGAGGCCGAGTCCCGGGCCCGGATCGAGCACCTGCTCACCGCGAAGGCGGGCCGGCGCCGCGAGTACCACTTCGAGTGGGACGAGGAGGCCAACCACCTCACCGTCGACGTGCTCCCGGCGCTGCCCACCGACATCGCCGCCCAGCGTTTCGTGACGGCGCCCGGCGAGACCGTCCTCGGCTTCACGGACCCGACCCGGGTCCAGCGCACCCTCCCGCTCACCCACGGCGCGGAGCAGCGCGACGTGCCGCCGGTCGTCTGGCGCACCGGCATCCGCTCGACCGAGCCCCATCTGCTGGTCCTGGGACAGCCCGGCACCGGCACGTCCACCCTGCTGCGCTCGGTCGCCCTCCAGGCACTGCACCACGGCGATCTCCTGATCGTCGACGGCGGCGGCACCGGCGAGTACGCCTGCCTGGTCGGCCGGGACGGCGTCCTGGCCGTCGAGTGCGGTCTCACCGGGGCGCTGACCAGCCTGGAGTGGGCGGCCGCCGAGACGGAGCGCCGCCTGATCTCCGTCAACAGGGCCCGTCAGGAGGGGCTGGCGGCGCCGGACGACACCAGGCGGCCCCTGTGGGTCTTCCTGGACCGTCCCACCGCTTTCACGCACCTGGCAGGCGCCGACGGCCGCAGGGACCCGCAGACCCTGCTCCAGATCCCGCTGCGGCACGGGCGGGCCGCGAACGTGACCGTGGTCGTCGCCGACCAGCTGGACGCCCTGGACGGCCTCACCGACGCCGTACGGCACCACACGCGCGCGCGTGTGGTGCTCGGTCCGGCCACGGCGGACGAGCTGACGAGGGTGCTGGGCGCTCCCCCGCACACCACACCCGTCGACCAGGTGCCGCCCGGTCGCGGCTACGCCCGCCTGGGCCACGGTCCCGTGCACCGCCTCCAGGTCCCGGCCACCCCCGACCCCTACGACGACGCGACCAGCGACGCCCACCGGGAGGCGGTGCTCGGCCTGCTCCCGCCGCGCACCACACCTGCGGACGGGGAGCAGGCCCCGCTCCCTCCGGAGGCGGGCGCGGAGGCGGAGGCGGACAAGACGGAGGAAGGGCCGGGGCCAGTGGCCATGGAGAAGATGCCGGTGTCCGTGGGGCCCATGCCCGCGGAGCCCGTTTCCATGACGGAGGAGTCCGTGCGGTCGGCCTCGAAGGACCCGGTGACCATGGCGAAGAGCGAGGAGAAGGAGACGTACGCCGTCCGGGCGACGGCGGGCGGCGGGCGCGAGGAGGCCGGGGCGGACGCCGGGCCCTCACCGGCCACGGGGGAAACGCCCGCGCCGCGGGCGGACGCCGGCCCGGCCCGCACGGGCACCGTTCCCGCCGAGGGAGCTCTCCCGGCGGACACCGTCCCCTCCAGGGAAACCGTCCCGTCGGACGCCGCCCCCGCGAGGGAGACCGTCCCGGCCGACGCGGTCGCGGCAGAGACCTCCTGACGCCGTGGCCGGGACCGGGGCGGCGGCACGACCCACCGCGCCGCCCCGGCCCCACCGCACGTCCCCGCGCGGCCCGCGCACCAGGAAAGGCACCCGGCACCCGAGCCCACCACTTCGCGAGCCCGGCCTGCTGGGGCACGACCTCCTAGGCCACGAACGTCCGCGGCGCCTCACCACCCCCGGCGCCGCCCTTCTCCACCAGCCGGGCCGCCGCGGCCAGGCGTACCGCCGCCTCCTCGGCCACCGCGCCGCCGACGGTGAACGGCAGCCGCACATACCCTTCGAAGGCACCGTCGACACCGAAGCGCGGCCCGGACGGGACCCGCACCCCGACCCGCTCCCCCGCCTCGGCGAGCCGCGACCCCGACAGACCGCCGGTCCGCACCCAGAGGGTGAGCCCACCGCGCGGGACCTCGAACTCCCAGTCGGGCAGCTCCCGCCGCACCGCCGAGACCAGCTCGTCCCGGTTCTGCCGGGCCTGCTCGCGGCGCACGGTCACGGCCTGCTGCCAGCCGCCGGTGCTGAACAGCCAGTTCACGGCGAGCTGCTCCAGTACCGGCGTACCCATGTCGGCGTACGCCCGCGCGGCGACCAGACTGCGGACGACGTCGGGCGCGGCGCGGACCCAGCCGATGCGCATCCCGGCCCAGAAGGCCTTGCTGGCGGAGCCGACGGTGACGACCGTCGACCCGGCCGGGTCGAAGGCGCAGACCGGGCGCGGCATCTCGACGTCGTCGTCCAGCCGCAGCTCGCTCATCGTCTCGTCGGCGACGAGCACCGTCCCCGCCGACCGGGCGGCGTCCACCAGCCGGCGCCGCTGGTCGTCGTCGGCGAGGGCGCCCGTGGGGTTGTGGAAGTCGGCGACCACGTAGGCGATGCGGGGCGCGGCCTCACGGAGCACCTGGCGCCAGCGGTCCACGTCCCAGCCGGTCAGGCCCTCGGCCATCGCGACGGGGACCAGCCTGGCTCCGGCCTCGCGCATCAGCTGCAGGATGTTGGCGTACGAGGGCGACTCCACGGCGATGCGTTCGCCACGTCCGCCGAAGAGGTGGCAGATCGCGTCGATGGCACCCATCGCGCCCGTGGTCACCATGATCTGCTCGGGCATCGTGGGGATCCCCCGCGCGGTGTACCGCTCGGCGATCATCGCGCGCAGCGCGGGCAGCCCGGCCGGATAGTCGCCGTGGGTGTGCGCGTAGGGCGGCAGCTCCTCGAGGGCACCCTGCACGGCCCGGGTGAGCCAGGGCTCGGGGGCGGGCAGCGCCGCACAGCCGAGGTCGATCATCGAGCCCAGGGCCTCGGGCGGCAGGGGCTCCAGGCCACGGGCCGGCAGGGGGTTCCCGGCCGGCACCGCGGTCCAGCTGCCCGCGCCGCGCCGGGACTCCAGGAAGCCCTCTGCCCGCAGCGCCTCGTACGCGGCGGCGACGGTGGTGCGGCTGACGGTCAGGGCGAGGGCCAGTTCCCGCTCGGCCGGCAACCGGGCGGCGACCGGGATGCGCCCTTCGAGCACCAGCAGCCGAATGCCGTCGGCGAGCGCACGGTAGGCGGGTGGGCGGCGGGTGCCGGGCCCCGCCGGACGGTCTTGCTGGGAGCCGAGCAGCCGGGCCAGTTGCCCCGCCCCGACCGCGGAGGTCCACTGCACCATGGAAATCAGTCCACCTTCCCGGAATTGGCCCTGGTTGGCTCTCTCCCCCACGCCACAGGGTGTCATGCAGCAGGCCACTACCACCACACAGGGGAGGCACATCGTGTCCAGGCGGCTCAGGCGGCTCAGGCGGTCGGTGCGGGCCGGGCAGCTCGCGCGGCGGCTGACCCAGCTCTACGGCGGTCTCGTGCTCTACGGGGCCAGTTCGGCACTGCTCGTCAGGTCGGGCCTCGGACTGGAGCCGTGGAACGTGCTGCACCAGGGCCTCGCGGAGCACACCGGCCTGTCGATGGGGGTGGTGCTGACCATCACGGGTGCCGCGGTCCTGCTGCTGTGGATCCCGTTGCGCCAGTGGCCGGGGCTGGGCACGGTTTCCAACGTGCTCGTGATCGGCGCCGCCATGGACGCCACACTGGGCGTCGTGCCGGACGCCCACGGCTGGACGCCGCGCATCGCCGCGATGGTGGCGGGCATCGTCCTCAACGGCGCCGCGACCGGGCTGTACATCGCCGCACGGTTCGGTCCGGGTCCGCGTGACGGCCTGATGACCGGGCTGAACCGGCGCACGGGACTCTCGGTGCGCCTGGTGCGGACGGCCGTGGAGGCCGCCGTCGTGGTCACGGGCTTCGCCCTCGGCGGCACGGTCGGTGTCGGAACCGTGCTCTACGCCGTCGCGATCGGCCCGCTCGCCCAGGTGTTCCTGCGGGTGTTCGCCGTTCCCGCGGCACCGTCCGGCAGCGCGGTGGTTGCCGGCGGTCAACCGCGGCGCGCGATACTGCGTCGGTGACCACGCCGATACGCCATCCCTACCTGGACCACTGCGGCCCCCTCGCCTTCGCCCACCGAGGCGGCGCGGCGGACGGCCTGGAGAACACGCTGCGGCAGTTCCGGCGCGCGGTCGAGGCGGGCTACCGGTACATCGAGACCGACGTCCACGCCACGCTCGACGGCAGGCTCGTCGCCTTCCACGACTCGACCCTGGACCGGGTGACGGACGGGGCCGGGCGGATCGCCGACCTGCCGTGGGAGACGGTGCGCCGCGCGCGCGTGGCGGGCGCGGAGCCGGTGCCGCTGTTCGAGGAGCTCCTGGAGACGTTCCCCGGGGTGCGCTGGAACATCGACGTGAAGGCGGAACCGGCGCTGGCGCCGCTGCTGGAGCTGATCGGGCGGACGAACGCCTGGGACCGCGTCTGCGTCGGCTCGTTCTCCGAGGCCCGCGTGGTCCGCGCCCAGCGGCTGGCGGGGGCGCGCCTGGCCACCTCGTACGGCACCCGCGGCGTGCTGGGCCTGCGGCTGCGCTCCTGGGGGCTCCCGGCCGCGGTGCGGCGCTCCGCGGTGGCCGCGCAGGTGCCCGAGGCGCAGTCCGGGGTCCCGGTGGTGGACCGACGGTTCGTACGCACCGCCCACGCGCGCGGTCTGCAGGTGCACGTCTGGACGGTGAACGACCCGGAGCGCATGCACCGGCTCCTGGACCTCGGAGTGGATGGCATCATGACCGATCACATCGACGTACTGCGCAAGGTCATGGAGGACCGCGGCGTCTGGGCCTGAGACCCGGCCGCGCCCCGGGGGCGGCGCGCGTTCACGGGGAAGCGAGGGCACGGGGTGGGCACCGACACCCTGCACAGCGACGCGACGGGCGGCGCCGACGAGGCGGCTGAACGGCGGCGGGAGCAGCGCGGCTGGTACTTCTACGACTGGGCGTGCTCGGTCTACTCGACGAGCGTGCTCACCGTGTTCCTGGGGCCCTATCTGACGTCGGTCGCCGAGTCGGCGGCGGACGCCGAGGGGTATGTGCACCCGCTGGGCATACCCGTGCGGGCCGGGTCGTTCTTCGCGTACTCGGTGTCCCTGTCGGTGATCGTGGCGGTGCTGGTGATGCCGCTGGTGGGTGCCGCCGCAGACCGTTCGGGGCGCAAGAAGCCGCTGCTGGCCGCGGCCGCGTACACCGGCGCGGCGGCCACCGCCGGCATGTTCTTCCTCGGTGGCGACCGCTACCTGCTGGGCGGACTGCTCCTGGTCGTCGCGAACGCCGCGCAGTCGGTGGCGATGATGCTCTACAACTCCTTCCTGCCCCAGATCGCCCCGCCCGAGGAGCGCGACGCGGTCTCCTCGCGCGGGTGGGCCTTCGGCTACGCGGCCGGCTCCCTGGTCCTGGTGGTCAACCTGGTCCTCTACACCGGCCACGACTCCTTCGGGCTGAGCGAGGGCGCGGCGGTCCGCATCTGCCTGGCGTCCGCCGGGCTGTGGTGGGGCGCCTTCGCGCTCATCCCGCTCCGCAGGCTGCGCGACCGGCGCGCCCCCGCGCGGGAGGCCGCCCTGCCCGGGTTCCGGCAGCTCGCGGCGACCGTGCGGGACATGCGCCGGCGCCCGCTGACCCTGGCCTTCCTGCTGGCGTACCTCGTCTACAACGACGGCATCCAGACGGTCATCTCCCAGGCGTCGGTCTACGGCTCCGAGGAGCTGGGCCTCGGACAGTCCACGCTGATCGTGGCGGTGCTGCTGGTCCAGATCCTCGCGGTGGCGGGCGCGCTGGCGCTGGGGCGGCTCGCCCGGGCGTACGGGGCGAAGCGCACGATCCTCGGGTCGCTGGTCGCCTGGACGGTCACGCTCGCGGCCGGGTACTTCCTGCCGGCCGGGGCACCGGTGTGGTTCTTCGTGCTGGCGGCCGGGATCGGGCTCGTCCTCGGCGGCAGCCAGGCACTGTCCCGGTCGCTGTTCTCGCATCTGGTCCCGCCGGGCAAGGAGGCCGAGTACTTCTCGGCGTACGAGCTCAGCGACCGCGGGATGAGCTGGCTGGGGCCGCTGCTGTTCGGGCTCACCTACCAGCTGACCGGCAGCTACCGGGACGCGATCATCTCGCTGGTGGCCTTCTTCGCGATCGGTTTCGTGCTGCTGGCGCGGGTGCCGGTCGCACGGGCGATCCGCGACGCGGGCAATCCGGTACCCGAAAGGATTTAGCGCTCGGCACGAAAGGGCTGTAGTGTACGCGTTTGGCCTGCCAGGCGTACCGTTACTGCGCGTCAAAGGCGCCGAAACGCTATGTCACATCTGCCAGCAGAGGTGACAAACCGGACGTCGGCGGGTACTGCACTGGTTGCAAGGCTGCGGCTGCGACGGCGACGCAGGGCCCGGATCGTGAGTCGGAACGGGAATCTTTACCGCCGCCCGGACGTTGACCGGATGACGACGACAGCGACACCTGTCCTGTGGGCGACAAGCCCGGGAGGCACGATTCATGAGTGAGCGAGCTCTTCGCGGCACGCGCCTCGTGGTGACCAGCTACGAGACGGACCGCGGCATCGACCTGGCCCCGCGCCAGGCCGTGGAGTACGCATGTGAGAAGGGGCACCGGTTCGAGATGCCCTTCTCGGTCGAGGCGGAGATCCCGCCGGAGTGGGAGTGCAAGGTCTGCGGGGCCCAGGCACTCCTGGTTGACGGCGACGGCCCTGAGGAGAAGAAGGCCAAGCCCGCGCGTACGCACTGGGACATGCTGATGGAGCGACGCACCCGCGAGGAGCTCGAAGAGGTCCTCGAGGAGCGGCTGGCTGTTCTGCGCTCCGGCGCGATGAACATCGCGGTGCATCCGCGGGACAGCCGCAAGAGTGCGTAGTCCCCGCGGGGGCTGAGCCGGTCCTTCGGCGAGAGAAACGCATGAGGGCGCCGTACGTGGATTCCACGTACGGCGCCCTCATGCGTGTGCTCGTCGTGCCCCTGACCCGTCGCGCCCGTCGTGCCCCGGACTCGTCGTGCCCGCGTCGCGCTCCGGGCCCGTCGTGCCCGTAAAGATCCGCGCGGGGCCCGTCGTGCGCGGAAGAGCCCCGCGGCTCAGCGCGACAGGGGCGGGCGGGGGTCCTGCGGGGTGTCGTCCGGGTCGTCCCGTATGACCTCGCCCTGGACGACCTTGCCGTCCGGGCGCTGCATGCGGGCCTGCCGGAAGGCGTCGCCCAGCGTCCCCGGACCGGCGTCGCGGAGCTTGCGCTCCACCGTGCGCTGTGCGTAGCGGCTGACGGCCTTCTGCACCGGCGGCAGCAGCATCAGCAGGCCCAGCGCGTCCGAGATCAGGCCGGGCAGGATCAGGAGCAGGCCGCCCAGCATCATCAGGCCGTTGCCCTCGCTGTTGGGGCGGGCCTCGGTCGCCGTGCCGGACTGCTGCTGGTTCAGCGTCTCCGTGAGGTTGCGGAAGGCGCGGCGGCCCGCGGCCTTGATGACCACGGAGCCGAGGACGACGCCCGCGACCAGCAGCAGGAAGACGATGAAGCCGCTGGACGCGCCCGCGACCACGGTCAGCAGCCAGATCTCCAGGACGAGCCACGCCGCGATGCCCAGCGGCAGGAACGTGCGCAGCCGGGAGCGCGGGGGCCGGGCGGGGGACCTGGGGGTCTGAGCGCCAGTCGTCATACTCCCAGTGTGCCTGGCCCCGGCTCAGATGGGCATAAGGGGCCGGTCAGGCGTTGCCGTCCGGCACCTTTGCCGACTTGTCGCCCACCAGTTCCGCCGGCTCTGCGGCCGCCCCGTCGGAGGGCCTGCCGGACTGCTGCCGGTCGCGGCCCAGAACCTTGCCGACCCGCTCCCCCACGCCCCACGTGGTGACCCGCCACAGGGCCTCCACGAGGATGTCGCGGCTCATCTTGGAGTCGCCGAACTCTCGCTCGACGAACGTGATCGGGACCTCCACGACGTGGTAGCCGGCCTTCATCGCGCGGCGGGCGAGGTCGACCTGGAAGCAGTACCCCTGCGAGGCGACGTCCTCGAGACCGAGTCCTTCCAGCGTCTCGCTGCGGAAGGCGCGGTAGCCGCCGGTGATGTCGCGCAGCGGAAGGTCGAGGGCGATCCGCGAGTACATGCTGCCGCCGCGGGAGATGAACTCGCGGGACTTGGGCCAGTTCACCACCCGGCCGCCGGGCACCCAGCGGGAGCCCAGCACCAGGTCGGCGCCCTTCAGGGCGGTCAGCAGCCGCGGCAGTTCCTCGGGCTGGTGCGAGCCGTCGGCGTCCATCTCGACCAGGACGCCGTAGCCGTGCTCCAGACCCCAGCGGAAGCCCGCGAGGTAGGCGGCGCCCAGGCCCTCCTTGCCCTTGCGGTGCAGGACCTGCACATGGTCGTCCTCGGCCGCCAGTTCGTCGGCGAGCTTGCCGGTGCCGTCGGGGCTGTTGTCGTCGGCCACGAGGACGTGCGCCTCGGGGACCGCCTCGCGGACGCGCGCGACGATCGCCTTGACGTTCTCCGCCTCGTTGTAGGTCGGGATGATCACCAGGGCCGTGCCCAGGGGGCCGAACCGCCTGCCCCGCTCCGCTGCCGCGGGCGTCCCGTCGCCGTCGTTCACCACTGCCCCTTCGTGTCCGTACGCAGAGCACCACCATAATCGCCACCGCCTGCGGTGACGTGACAGGACGTGCCTGTGGTGGTGTCGATTCCCCAAGAGCGGGGCAGGGATGGCCGATTCGGGCCGTTTGCACTGCGGATGGGGGCCCGGCGCCCTTCGGGCCGGCCCGGGACCCGCCGGCTGCGAGTCGTCCTGGGCCGTTGTCTACTGAGCGCCCGGGCCCCACCCGGGTCACACCTCCCGACCGGCCGGAACGTTCCCTCGTCGCGGTGCGAGCGCTGAGCCTGGCTCCCAGTGGCGGTGTGCCGTACGGCGCACCGTCCCTGACCCAGCGGCGCCGCGACGCGTGCGCGGAAGATTCCCCGGTCGGGCGTCCGGTGGTGGACTCGGCCGAACCTACCGGCCCCCCGCCGCCGCCTGTCAACAGTCGTTCGACCTGCGCCTTTTGCACCAATGCGCAGGTCAGCGCCGAGGAGCCGCAGGTCGTGGCCGCGCGAAGATCATCGCCCCGTCGGCCGTGGAGATCACTCGCCCGGCCGTACGAAGACCGTCCGGCCACCCACCACGGTACGCAGGCAGACCGGCAGATCCCCGCCCGGGGTCAGATCGGGCAGTCCCGGGGTGCCGGAGCGCGGGTCGGTCGACCAGCGCGCCACCCGGTCGTCGGGGGCCTGGACGACGAGCTCACCGGTACGCCACACGGCGTAGTCCGCCGGTACGCCCGGCACCAGGACGCCCGCGTCGTCGCGGCCGATCGCGCGCCAGCCGCCGCGCGTGTGCGCCGTGAACGCCGCCCGCACGGAGACGCGGTGCTCCGGGGTGCGGTGGAAGGCGGCGGCCCGGACGGTGCCCCACGGGTCGAGGGGCGTGACCGGGCTGTCGGAGCCGAAGGCCAGCGGCACTCCCGCGCGCAGCAGGGCCGCGTACGGGTTGAGGGTGCGGGCCCGGTCTGCGCCGAGCCGCTCTGCGTACATGCCGTCCGCGCCGCCCCAGAGCGCGTCGAAGGCGGGCTGGACGGAGGCCGTCAGGCCCAGTTCGGCGAAGGCCGCGACCGACTCGGGCGTGAGCATCTCGGCGTGCTCGATCCGGTGCCGGGCGGCGCGGACCCGGGCGAGGCCGACCTTGTCGGCGGCGGCGCGCACGCCCTCCACGACGGCGGTCACTGCGGCGTCGCCGATGGCGTGGAAGCCCGCCTGGAGGCCGGCCTCGGTGCAGGCGACGACGTGGGCCGCGACGTCGGCGGCGTCCAGATGGGCGGTGCCGGTGTGGCCGGCGTCGGCGTACGGCTGGTGCAGGCGGGCGGTGTGCGAGCCGAGGGAGCCGTCGACGAAGAGGTCTCCGGCGGCTCCGACCGCGCCCAGTTCACGGGCCTTGTCGACGTCCTGTTCGGCCCAGTAGCCGATGACGCGGGGTCCGGGCTCCTCGGCCGACAGGCGCAGCAGCCCGGTGAGGTCGTCCTCGGCGGAGATCTCCGGGCCTGCGCATTCGTGAACGGTTCCGATGCCGAGGGAGGCGGCGTGGGCGAGGGCGGCGCGCTGGGCCTCGTCGCGCTGGGCCGGTGTGACGGCGCCGAGGGCGGCGGCGCGTACGGCGTGGTGGGGGTCGCCGGTGAGCGGTCCGTCGGCGCGGGCGGAGTCGCCGGCGACCAGGTCGAGCAGGGCGGTGCTGACGACGGCCGAGTGGACGTCGATTCGGCTGAGGTAGAGCGGCCGGCCGCCGGTGGCCTCGTCCAGTTCGGCACGGGTCGGGGCCACGCCCCCGGGCCAGCGGGCCGCGTCCCAGCCGTGGCCCAGGAGGACCCGGTCGCCCGGGCGGGCGGCGGCGAAGTCCCGTACGAGGGCGAGGGCCGCCTCCCGGGTGGGGGCGCCGGACAGGTCGAGACCGGTGAGTGCGAGGCCCGTGGCGGTGGTGTGCACGTGTGCGTCGGTGAACGCCGGGGTGACGAGGGCACCGTCGAGGTCGACCACCTCGTCCACCCCGTCCGCGAAGGCGTCGGCGGCGCCTTCGGAGCCGACCCAGGCGACCTGGCCGCGTTCGACGACCATGGCCGTCGCGAAGGGGTCGGCGGGACTGTGGACCTCGCCGCGGCGCAGCAGGACGGTCGAGGACGGGGTGGTGGACTCACTCATGAGCACCAGTCTCGCCCCTCCCGTGGCCTGTCCGGCAGCCGGGGCGGCCGCCCGGCGGCACCGGGAGGAGCGGCCGGGCGGCCGGGAACGGCGAGGGCGTCCTCCCTGCGACCGGCCCCCGGCCGCACGGAGGACGCCCCCGCGCGGTCAGCCTTGGCAGCCTCGGGCGGACCGGCCTCCACGGGCCGCCTCCCCGCCCCGGAGCCCGGCCCCCGGCGCCCGCGCGGTGCGTCCCGGCGGGTGCCCCCGGAGGGGTCAGATGCGTGGCGGCCGGGACTCGTACGGGGTCGAGAGCACCACCGTGGTCCGGGTGGACACCCCGGCGAGAGAGCGGACCCGGGCCAGTAGTTCCTCCAGTTCGTGCGGGGTGGAGACCCGCACCTTGAGGATGTAGTTCTCCTCGCCCGCCACGCTGTGGCAGGCCTCGATCTCGGGGACGCCGGCGAGGCGGTCCGCGATGTCGTCGGGCGCACTGGGGTCGAACGGTTTCACCGAGATGAACGCGGTCATCGGGAGCCCGACGGCCTCCGGGTCGACGACCGCGGCGTAACCGCGGACGACGCCACGCTGCTCCAGCCGCCGCACCCGCTGGTGCACGGCGGATGTGGACAGGCCCGTGGCCTTGCCCAGGTCGGTGTAGCTCATCCGCCCGTCCTTGACGAGCAGCTGCACGATCTGTCGGTCCAGCTCCTCCATGGCGCAAGAACCTACAGGGCCGTCGATCTCCTCGGACACCTGAGCAGTCCAGGTCATGCCCCGTTCGTGATGTGACGGGGCGTCGGACGGTGCCGGAGTCCGGGCGGGCCGGGGCAAAACCGCCGCAGAGGGCACCTGCGCACGGCATGTGACGAAGACCACACCGTCCGAACGGTCTCCGTGATGTTCTCGTGATTACCCCGGAAGGGGGACGGGAAGTGCTTGCTGTGGTCGAGGCCGCAGTGTCGTCACGGCCCAGCCCGAGGGGGAGAATCCCATGCACAGTCTCAAGCGCCCTGGTCGCACCACGTCCAAGCGGCAGCAGCAGGTCGTCGAGCTTGTACCGGAGGGCGTCGAACCCGACGCCCTGGACGACGAGGAACTCGACGCCTACGACACCTTCGAGATGTACCGGGTGATCTGCCCGGACTGCGCGCAGCCCATCGCCCTGCTGGCGGACGAGGAGGCGCTGCCGGAGCACGCCCTGTGCGCCTCGCCGTGGAACCCGTTCGGGCTCACGGTCTGCGCCGGCACCGGCCGCCGGGCCGCCGAGGCTCGCCCCGCGGACGAGTCCTTCCGGCCCCACGAGCAGGACACCGCGCTGCTGTTGACGCTCCCCCGGGGTCTCGACTGGCGGACCCAGCCCTTCTCCCACGTCGGTGGTCCGGGCTCGCGTCCGATGCGGGTGCCGACGCTGCGGGCCGAGGCCGCCTGATCCACCCGGCTCCTCTCCGTCTCCCCCCGTTCCGGGGGCATTCGGGGGACACTCCGAGGAACACACCCCGCTCCGTCACCGCCCAGCGACGCGCCGTGGCGCGGTTCGGTGTGCGTCCGCGAACGCACACCCGATTGCGCCCGGCGTGACCTGTCGGCAGGTCGCCGCGTTGCCCATGCATGACCCCCACGTACTCGGAGACCGGGCGTCGGCGTCGCGTGTTCGTCCCGGTGCCGGCGGGAGCGGTTCCGTCTGCACCGCAGGTCCCGGACCCGCCGATCTACCGTGAGCTGATGCGGACCTGGGCCGACGGCGGCCGCACGCTGCCGGGGCGCCACGACCCGGAGTGGACCAGGCTCGCAGCGCCCCCGCACGGGCCCGGGCACTCCTTCACCACCGGCGACCTCCGCGTCACCGGCGATGTCACCGTCCCTCGGGACCCACGAGGTGACGGGCGATGACCATGCGCTGGATCTGGTTCGTGCCCTCGACGATCTGCAGCACCTTCGCCTCGCGCATGTACCGCTCGGCCGGGAAGTCCGCCGTGTAGCCGTACCCGCCGAGGATCTGGACGGCGTCGGTGGTGACCCGCATCGCCGCGTCGGTGCAGTGCAGTTTGGCCATGGCAGCCTGCTTGGCGAACGGCAGTCCGGCGTCCCTCAGCCGCGCCGCACTCAGGTAGAGCGCGCGGCCGGCCTCGACCTGGGTCGCCATGTCGGCCAGCATGAAGCGCAGGCCCTGGAAGTCGGCGATCGGTCTGCCGAACTGCCGCCGCTCGCCCGCGTAGGCGACCGCCTCGTCCAGCGCCGCCCGGGCCACGCCGATCGCGCAGGCGGCGATGCCGAGGCGTCCGGAGTGGAGCGCGGACAGCGCGACGGCGAAGCCCTGGCCCTCGTCGCCGAGGCGCCGGGAGTCGGGGACCCGCACGCCGTCGAGGTGGACCTGGGCGGTGGGAGACCCCTTGAGCCCCATCTTCTTCTCCGGCACCGCGGCGCTCAGCCCCTCGGCGTCGCCGGGCACCAGGAAGGCGGTGATCCCGCGCGGCCCGTCCTCACCGGTGCGGGCCATGACGGTGTAGAAGTCGGCGACGCCGCCGTGCGTGATCCAGGCCTTGGTGCCGTCGAGCACCCAGTCCCCGCCGCTCTCGCGCACCGCCTTGGTCCGCAGCGACGCGGCGTCCGAGCCGGCCGCGGGTTCGGAGAGGCCGTAGGCGCCGAGCAGGCCCCCGCCCAGCATCGCGGGCAGGTGCTCGGCCTGCTGCTCCTTGGTGCCGTACACGGCCAGCGCGTGGGTGGCGAGCGTGTGCACACTGACGCCGAGCCCGACGGTGAGCCGGGCGGCGGCCAACTCCTCCAGAACCTGGAGGTAGACCTCGTACGGCTGCTCCCCGCCGCCGAATTCCGCGTCGTAGGGCAGGCCCAGCAGGCCGGATTCGGAGAGCAGGCGGAAGACCTCGCGGGGGAAGCGGCCGGCGTCCTCCTCCTCGGCCGCGCTCGGGGCGATCTCACGGCGGGCGATGTCGTGGACGAGCGAGAGCAGGTCCCGGGCCTCCTCCGTGGGCAGTTGCCGGTCCACCGGCTGCGGGGCGCGGTCGGGCATGGCGACGCTCTCCTCCCTGTCGGGCGCATCGGCGGGCATGCGCCTTGGGTGGAGGCGGCTCCGCCTGATCGTTCGGCCTGGTCGATGCTCGCACTCCCGGGTCGCGGAAGCGGCTGACCAGCGGCTGTGCGCAGTGAGTATGCCCGATCGGAGGCACGGAGTCACAGTTAACGACCGCTTACTTCGAGAAATGTTCGAACCCTTTCCGGAAGGCCGAATTCCGGTGCCCCGGCAGGGACAAATGGTCCGCACCATTGACCACACTGGTCTAGTCCTTCTACGGTAACGACCCCGAACGCGTCACCGCGTTCATGCCAACGGCGCGCGTTCCCTCTTCCCCCACGAGGAGACACCCGATGCACGTCCCGCATCTCCCCCGCGTCCGCCCCATACGGGCGCTCTTCTCCACCCTGTGTACGGTCGCCCTCGGTGCCGGGCTACTGGCCGGTGCCGGTCCGGCCACGGCCACCGCCCCGGCCGCGGAGTCCGGCACGCAGGCCGCGGCCGGCTCCAAGGTGGTCGGCTACTTCACGGAATGGGGCGTCTACGACCGCAACTACCACGTCAAGAACATCGAGTCGTCCGGCTCGGCCGCCGAACTCACCCACATCAACTACTCGTTCGGCAACGTGACCGGCGGCAAGTGCGCGATGGGCGACTCCTTCGCCGCCACCGAACGGACCTACACCGCGGACGAGTCCGTCGACGGGACCGCGGACGCCTGGGACCAGCCGCTGCGCGGCAACTTCAACCAGCTGCTCCAGCTGAAGCAGAAGCACCCCGACCTGAAGATCCTCTGGTCCTTCGGCGGCTGGACCTGGTCCGGCGGGTTCGGCGAGGCGGCACAGGACCCGGCGGCGTTCGCCCAGTCCTGCTACGACCTGGTCGAGAACTCCAAGTGGGCCGACGTCTTCGACGGCATCGACATCGACTGGGAGTACCCGAACGCCTGCGGCCTGAGCTGCGACACCAGCGGCCGGGACGCGTTCCCGAAGCTGATGAGCGCGCTGCGCGCCAAGTTCGGCTCCGACTACCTGGTCACCGCGGCGATCACGGCCGACGCCACGTCCGGCGGCAAGATCGACGCCGCCGACTACGCGGGCGCCGCGCAGTACGTCGACTGGTACAACCCGATGACGTACGACTTCTTCGGCGCCTGGGACCCCACCGGGCCGACGGCTCCGCACTCGCCGCTGACCTCGTACGACGGCATCCCGAAGGCGGACTTCGACACCTCGGCCACGATCGCGAAGCTCAAGGACCTCGGCGTCCCGTCCGAGAAGTTGCTGCTCGGCCTCGGGTTCTACGGGCGCGGCTGGACCGGCGTCACCCAGGACGGGCCCGGCGGCACCGCCACCGGCCCGGCGAAGGGTACCTATGAGGACGGCATCGAGGACTACAAGGTGCTGAAGGACAGCTGCCCGGCGACCGGCACGGTGGGCGGCACCGCGTACGCCAAGTGCGGCAGTGACTGGTGGAGTTACGACACCCCGGAGACCATCGCGACCAAGATGGCCTACAAGAACGAGCAGGGCCTCGGCGGCACGTTCTTCTGGGAGCTGAGTGGCGACACCGCGAACGGTGAGCTGATCAAGGCGATCGACTGACCGTTCTCACCCACGGGGGGCGGAAGGGCGGAGACCGGCTCGGGTCTCCGCCCTTCCGTCAGTCGCGGCGCGCCGGGGCCGGGGCCGGGCAGTCCGGGTTCAGTTCCTCGATGGCGCGCAGGGCGCCGCCCAGCGTCTTCACCAGCAGTTCCCGCATGGTCTCGCGGGGCAGTTCGGGCCGGCCGATCCAGTCGAGGGTGGCTCCCTCGACGCTGCACACCCAGGCGAGCAGGCCCATGCGCGCCAGTGGTCCGATGTCGGTACGGCCGTACGCGCCCTCGGCGATGGTGGCGACGATGGCCTCGCGCACTCCGTCCCGGATGGCGTGCACTTCCGCGTCAAAACCGACTCCGCCGCTCACGATGGTGCGGTAGGCGGCCTGGTTGTGCTCGGCGTAGCGCAGATAGCCGTCGATGGTGCGCTGGACGCGGTCCACCTGGGGCAGTTCGTTGCCGCGCGCGGCGGTGGTGACCAGGTCGGTCACGGAGTCCTGGATGATGGCCAGGTAGTAGCCCCGCTTGGACTGGAAGTAGTAGTAGATGAGCCCCTTGGCGACATGCGCCTGCCGCGCGATGTCGTCCATCGAGAGCGCGTCGTAGGACGTGTCGGCGAACAACCTCCGCCCGATGGCGATGAGTTCGGCGCGGCGAGCCAGTGAACGCTCGGTGCCGCGCGCCCGGGGACGGGCGTCGGCGCGTTGTTGACTAATATTCAATTTCGACCCTGGTCTCCTACGGGCGGCGGGACACCCGCAGTATGGCAGGTCGGAACTTGAGGCAGGTCACACGCCGGTTACGTCACAAGAGGCCCAACTGGACCACGAGCATCGCGATCACCACGACGAGGGTCCAGCCCATGACGTGCTCGAGGATCTCCGGGCCGTCGTCCCCGGGGCCTCCGGTACGGGCACGGGCGGTGGGGACAGCGGTGGCGGCGGTGGCGGCCGTGTGTGCGGTCATGGCGTCTCGCTGATCTCGGGCTTCGGCTTCGGCTTCGGCTTCGGCTTCGGCTTCGGCTTCGGCTTCGGCTTCGGCTTCGGCTTCGGCTTCGGCTT
>NZ_JACBYP010000047.1 GCF_018982965.1 Streptomyces mayonensis
GGCGCGTCTGCCCGCTGGGGGTGGGGGGCGCGGCACCCCGCGGGGGGCGGGGGGGGGGCGGGGGGGGGGGGGGCGGCGCGGGGGGGGGGGCGGGGGGGGGCGGGGGGGGGGGCCCCCACGTCCACTGCGGGCTAGGAGCCAGGTCCATTCGGGGGCGAGGGGTAGACCCAGCTCTGCGGTGTGGCGTCTCCCTGCGGCGCGGGCCCGCTGGACCGTGGCGCTGGCGGGTCCTCGTGCAGGACCCGGGATGGAGCGACGGACGCACGCGGGGGAGTGGGGGCGGAGGCGGCCGGGGCTGTGCCTGCGGCTGCCTGGCCGGGGCGTTGGATGAGGGGGACACCGCGGTCGCCGTCGGTCTGGGGGCGGCGTATCAGGGCCTGGCCCTTGTCGCCGGTGGCGTTCGAGTCCTCACCGAAACGGAAGTGGGTCTGCTTCGGCTGGGCGTCGCCGCTCGAGCCACCACTCGAGCCACCGGTCGGGTCGATCCCGGGGTCCGCCCCGCCCGCCCCTTGGCCCGGCACATTCGTCGGCCCCTGCGGTGCGGGCGCCCCCGTGCCGGCCTGCATGGCGAGCTGGCCCGCCGTCTTCGCCGCGCCCGCCGCGACCGCCACACCCGCCACCCCGGTGCGGTGCAGGTCGTCGTGGCCGCCGCCGTCGGCCGCCCAGTGCACGAACTTGTACGTGGCGTACGGGCACAGCAGCACGAGCACCATGACGACCATGCCCGCGAGCGCATCGGAGAGGGCGCCGAGCCCGTCGCTGGCGTGCGTCTTGCCCACGGCGGACACACCGAGCAGGAACACGATGGTCATCAGCAGCTTGGAGACGATCAGCGTGCTGGTGGCCTCGATCCAACCGCGCCGCCAACGGCGGGCGACCTCCCAGCCGCCGCCCGCCCCGGCGAACACCGCGAGCGAGACGAGGACCAGGACGCCGACCTTGCGGGCGATCATGACCGCCCAGTACATGAACGCCCCCACGGCGCAGCTGAGTGCGATGAAAGCGGGAGTTCCCCAGCCCAGCCCGAACATCGCACCCAACTCATTGACCCTGATGATGCGGCGCACCGCTTCAACGGCCGAGGTGTTCGCGGCCTGGAACAGGCCCGCGCTGAGCGCGTCGACCACGGTGATCAACACGGTGGTGCAAGCGATAGCGGCGAACGCGAACAGGACGCCGACCACGGTGCCGTAGACGGCCTGGGCGAGCGCACGCTCGTCGCGGCGCCAGGCAGCCCGGGTGAGCTGCAGGCAGAACGTGCCCACGGACAGCACGAGCCCGATGGGCAACAGCAGTTCGTAGTTGTGCCGGAACCATTCGGCATTCAGGTCGATGGCCGTGGTCTGGTCCACGGCCTTGGTCGCCAAGTCCGCAGCAGCCTGGGCCATTTCGCCCATCGACTTGGCGATCCAGGCGCCGATGCCGTCCGTGACGGCCTCGCCCGTGGCGCCGGCGACACCGCCCACGGTGTCGCACACCGTGTTCATCAGGGGAAGGTCACACGCCCCCATGAGGGCACCTCCTTTTCGGAGTTGAGGGCCGTGATCACGGCGAGGTGTTCGGCAGGGTCCCGACCAGCGCGCAGTCGTGGTGCGGGCGGCACTGGACGGCGAGGGTGGTGGAGCGGGACTCGGCTCCGGCGCCGGCGCCCTTCCAGGTGATGGACTGCTTGCCGGAGACCGTGACGGCGTAGACGTACGCGTCGGTGATCGCGCCGGGGTCCTGGCGCAGGGCACTCTTGAAGGCCTGCGGAAAGTGGCCCTCGCCGATGGAGGCGTCGGCGTGCTGGCGGTTGTCGTGCATCCGCGACCACAGCACCGGGCTGGGCACCTGCGCGGCGACCGACCTCCAGTCGGCGACCTTGTCCTCGTCGGTCATCCACCGCTTGAGAGCGGCGAGTTGCTGAGCATGGGAGTAGGTGCGGGTGTCGTAGCTCCACAGGGCCCTGGTGGCGGCCTTGGCGAAGGTCACCGGATCGCGTGTCCGCGGCGGCTCGGTCACCGCCGAACCGGAATCCGGCTTGGGGGACGACGCGCTGGCTGATGCGGACGATGGGCGCGGCGCCGCCTTTGGCGCGGACGGAGATTCGGCGCGGGTCAGGTAGGCGGCCAGGCCGGCGACGGCCAGCAGCACTGCGAGCACGGCACCCCCGATGGCCGCGCGACGGCCCACCGACGACGGTCCCCGCCAGAGCCGCTCACCAGCGGACGCGGGAAGCTTCTTCGGCATCAGTGGACCTGCGTCCCCATCGCCGAGAAGAAGGCGACGATGCCGTTGGCGGCGCCCAGCAGCAGCGCGCATCCGGCGGCCACCACGGTGCCCTTCTTGCCGGTGGCCTCGGCCTGGTGACCGCCGCTGTGGTGACCCCAGGCCCATACGATCGCGGAGATCGCGAGGGCGCCGACCACGGCGATGATGCCGAACAGGTTGATGCTGCTGATGACCTTCTTCAGGACGTCGAGGCCGGGCAGGCCTCCCTCGCTCGGAGTGACGCCGGGGTTGTAGGCCAGGATCTGGGCGTGCTGCATGAGCTTCACTGGGACTCCAGGGTCAGATGTTGGGCGCGGGCACGCGAAGGCCCGGAAGTGGTGGAGAGGAGAGGGAGGGGCGCTGGTCAGACGATCCGGCGGGCAGCCAGCACGTCCGGGCGCCAGTCGGCCAGGGCCGAAATCTTGAGCACGTCGCCGGTGTGCGGGGCTTGCAGCACCAGGCCGTCACCGATGAACATGCCGACGTGCTCCGGCACTTCGGCCGTCCCCTCGGTGAAGAGCAGGTCACCGGGCTCGAGGGCATCCACGCTGACCTCCTTGCCCTCCTTGACCTGCGTGTACGTGGTCCGCGAGAGCGAGATGCCACCCGCCTTGTACGACGCCTGCATCAGGGACGAGCAGTCACAGCGCCCCATCGGGTCCTGGCCGCGCGGATCACTGCACTGGCCGCCCCACTGGTACGACGTGCCCAGCTGTCCCAGACCCCAACGGATGGCCGTGCGCACCGACTTCGGGGCAACGGCCGGGATCTTGTAGCCCTCGGGTACAGACCCGGCCGGGATGGCACCGAACTTGGTCCCGTCGTCACCGGTGCCGCACTTGGCAGACTCGGCGGACAGCGCCTCCGCAGGGGCGCCCGCCGTGTCCGCGCCTGCGGTCCTTGCGGAACCGGAACTCGATGGTGTCGACAGCGACGAGGCGATGGCCTGCTGCAGGGCCCTCGCCAGTGGCTCCCACTTGGCGTACGCCTCGGAGAACCCGCTCTGCTGCACCGCCTGCGCGGCTTGCGTGACCGTCATGGACTGCCACCCCGGAACCTTGAGCAGGGCCTCGTAGAACTTCGTCGAGGCATGGACTGGGTCGCGTACTTGTGCTGCCGTTCCCCAGCCCTTGCTGGGACGCTGCTGGAACAGGCCGAGGGAATCTCGATCCCCGTAGTCGAGGTTGCGAAGTCCCGATTCCTGCAGAGACGTTGCGAGCGCGATCACCTGCCCCCCAGGCGGAATCTTCATGGCAGCCGCAGTGGCCAGGATGGTTTTGGCGCTTGGGATCTGCTCGGCGGGATCGTCGAGCCCTGGGACCGAAACCGAATCCCGTCCGTGTCCCGCAAGGGCCGAATTCACCTGCTTGGCCACGGCTGCAGGGTTCACCCCCTGCGCGTCGCCCGGTGAACAAGTGGCAGCCTGCGAGGACTCGGCGCCCGCGAGCGCTATGCCCAGCGGCGCGACCAGCAGGAGTGGAGCGAGCGCCACGGCGCCGACTATGACAGGGGCCGTCTTCACGGCTGAGGCCCCGGGGGTGGGGCGCAAGCTGAAAAGGACAATGCCGGAGACAACTGCGCGGGGACATGCTGCATCAGCAACTCCTAACTCGTAGGCGGCGCAGTGCGGGCGTTCTCGTCGAAGGCCACCCAGACCGAGCCGGTCAGAACAATGCAAGTCCGAGAATCGGGGCGGGGGTCACAGACGCGCGGGATCGGCCAGATCCCGCGCGCCCGAACCATCCCAGGGGAAGAACGGCAGCCAGCCGCCCTCTTAATCTCAGAGACCACATGACAATCAACTCCCCGCCAATCGTGCTTGATTTCGAGGCGCTGCAAGGACGCCCGCTGCGTCTTGCGGGACACATCGGCACAGTTCAACTGGGTTGCAGCGCAGCCGCGTCCGTCGAACATGGCGAGACTGTATGAACGAATTCCGTCCGCACCAAACGCATCCAAATTGAGGGAGCAGTTCTTCGTGAGTGGGGACAGTAGTAGTTAGGTACGGCCGGATCGCGCGGTTAATCTCCCGCTGGTCCCCGCCCGGTAGATCTATTCGCACCTCTATGTGCGACATGGGCGGTCCCGCGCGGCCGCGGATGAATATCGGTCGCGTACGGCCCCTGCGAACAGAGAGAACCGCGCAATGTCATACACCCTGCATCGAGGCGACGCGCTCACGTCCCTCGCCGGCATTCCCGACAACAGCGTCGACGCCGTCATCACCGACCCGCCCTACAACAGCGGAGGCCGTACCAGCGGCGAACGCACCGGCCGCAGCGCCCGCGCCAAATACACCTCCGCCGACGCCGACCACGACCTCGCCAACTTCCCCGGCGAAAACCGGGACCAGCGCTCCTACGGGTTCTGGCTCACCCTCCTGCTCACTGAGTCCTACCGGGCCACCGTCGAGTCCGGCACCGCCCTCGTCTTCACCGACTGGCGGCAACTGCCCACCACCACGGATGCGTTGCAGGCCGCTGGATGGACATGGCGAGGCATCGCCTCGTGGCACAAGCCGGTCTCCCGCCCGCAGAAGGGCCGCCTGAAGCAGTCCTGTGAGTACATCGTCTGGGGCACCAAGGGGCCGGTCGACGCCAGCCGCAATCCTGTCTATCTACCCGGCCTCTACACGGCGAGCCAGCCCCGAAAGGGCCGTGTCCATATCACCCAGAAGCCCGTCGAGGTCATGCGGGAACTGGTGAAGATCTGCCCGCCCGGCGGCACTGTCCTTGACCCGTTTGCCGGCTCCGGAACCACCGGCGTCGCCGCCCTGATCGAGGGCCGACAGTTCATCGGCGTCGAGCTGTCCGGCCACTACGCCGACATCGCCGAGCAGCGGCTGCGCGATGCACTGACCCAGGACGCCTTCGAACTTGCTGGGCCCGAGAAGTGAGAACGAGACGAACCATGCATGGGGGGCGAAGCACGAGATGGGCTGTTGCTCCACCGTCTGGCTGGAGCAACAGCCCATCCTTGTAGTCGAGTTACGCGGCATCGACGCTGCATCGAATGAGGTCAGCGGCGCGGTCGAGATCCTGCCGAGTGGTGATCCGAACCTCGACAACGTGCTTTCCTTGCAGCCCGAGGTTTCCGCGCCCCTTCAAGTCCCGGGTGAAGCCTTCCTGCAGAGCCACGGTGCTGGGATCGAGGCGCAGGCTAACTACAAGCGCGCCTCGCCGAGGCTGGATACGTACCGTGGCGATGTTCTTGAAGCGCCGGTATGCGAAGTAGTGCATCTGCGGCTCCATCTGCACGTCGCGATGCGACAGCAAGAGCTCATCGAGATCGGCGTACAGCTCGCGCAACGCTGTGGGCGATTCGTCGAGAAACTGCTGGACCGACTTCGATGCCGCTGAAGCCGCTCGTACTGGCGACGTGCTCTTGCTGCGCGTCGTGAGCCGGGCGCCTCCAGCAGCCGAGACGAGCTGCAGCGCCACTGCATCGCCGAAGACCCGGTACGTCACGAGATCGATCCGGTGCGGGATCATCTCGACTGCCACCATCTCGTGATGCGTGAAGGCGCCGGCGACGCACACGATTCGTGGAGCACTCCAGTCGACTGTGTCGGCGGCTTCGTTGCCGAGCTTGTCTCGTACCAGGTTCTCGAACTCGTAGTGGTGGTCCTGGAGCCAGCACAGATAGGAGAGGGCTTGGACGACGATCGCTTCGTCCCGGGTTCGCTTGTACTCCACGATGACCGGCGTGCCGTTCTCATCTAGACCAAGTGAATCGATCCGGCCGCCATGGCGCCCAGTACGGTACTCAGTGGCCAGGAACCAGATCCCGAGCATCGTCTCCATGTTGGCCTCGACGAGCCTCTGCAGCTCGACCTCCATGCTGACGGTCTCCCCGGGTACTTCGGTGACGTGCTGGCCTCTGACCTTGAAGACCTTCAGGTTGCTCATCTCATTCCCCCCGACGTACCTGACCTTCGTACGTGATCAATCGAGTCGAGGGGGCCTGTATTCCTCCCAAGGAGGCGGCAACAGCGACGGTTCGGGCGCTCGCGCACAAGCCGGAGGAGGTGATGCGGTTGGCGAGGTATTTGACCGGTTCGCGAGGACGGGGCCACCGGTACTGCGACGCTGGCGGAGGAGAGGGTGGTCGTTCTTGAGTGTCCGGGCGGTCGCAGCAAGTGCAGATCGAGCAGTCCGTCAGTTCGTAATCGCTGCCACATCGCATGGCCTCGCTTCGCTGTCGTGGGCGCGGATCATTCGTTTCCTCCAGGAAAGCCCGTAATGAGATCGGCACAGTTGCCTCGGCGAAGCATCGGCGGTTACTGATCCGTGCTCGCGCCGTCCAGCTGTGGCGGGTCCGCTTCACATTCGGCGCAGCGCCGATGCTGCGGTTGGGTGGATACAAACCTTGGGTGCCTCGTCGAGGACGTGCTGAACTGACTCCGGGGTGGGGAGCCCGCACGGGCCGGCCAAGCAGTCTTGCGTTGCGCAGGCTCCGGGAGCCCCGACTTCGGTGATTGAGCTTCCAGCGCACCGGAATCACCGAAGTCCCGTGGGTGCGGGGATGACCCCGACCCTTTCGGCCGCGGCGGCGACGAACAAGCAGTCTCCACGCGTCCGCGAGCACGCTCCCTCGTCTGTGGATCCGACCGGCACGGTCGCTTGTGCCTTACCTGGGGTACGGGGAACGGTCCCTACTTGTAGCGTGCTGCCCCGAGGGCTGGACTGCCTCGGAAAATCGAAGCCCGCAACGATCTGATCAGGGGGACTCGCCTTCAGAGACCCCCACGCCGCATCGAGGAACGGCATCAGTGCTCTCCGGATTGGTGCCTCCCCGTTCATGCGCCACTGCAAGTGGCCGCTATTCTCATGACGATTCAGGCAATCGATTCACTGACGTACGGGGGTGGGACCGTGTCCCAGTTTGTGGACTTTGAGTTCGAGGATGGCACTTCGGCCATGGTCCAGATCTTGCCTGTTGACGGAAGCGACCGGGATGGGCCCGCTGACAGTCAGTGGGAAGATGATGTGCCCGTCGGGCCGGTCGGTGCGGGGACCCGTGTAATCCAGCGGTCGGGACAGATGCTTCATGACGCCTTCGCCCCGCTCGCGCCGATTTTGTCGGGTATCCATGCCCGAGCGCGGGAGATGCCGCATGCCCCGGACGAGCTATCCATCGCGTTCGGTGTGAAGCTCACTGCGGGGTTGAAGATGGCAGTGGTCAGTGGTGGCGAGGCCAGCTTCACCGTAACCGCCACGTGGAACACCCCCCAAGCGCAGAGCGCATCCGCCAGCCCTGCCAGCGCGACGCAGTCTGCAGAGCCAGCCGTAGCAGCCGGGGAGCCGCGGAACTGATGCGCGCTCGGGGAGTCCGTTGGTGATGGAAGCCGACGACCCGCTCTGGGGTGCGTTCGTAACCGTGCTGGCGAGCGACGGACGGGTGGTCGGCGGTGGTGTGTATACGCACTGCGGGGACCCCGCCCGCGCGACCCTTTTGACATGCGCTCATGTCATCAACTTAGCCGTAGGCCGAGACGAGTTCACCGCAGAGCCCCCGGGCCCGGCCGAGGTAACCTTGTCGTTTCCGGCGGCCCCGGCTGACCAGGTCACAGCGACGGTCAGCCGATGGTGGCCGGCCACGAGCCTCTCCCAGTCGGGGGCCCCGCCAGTGCGCGGACGCGACGGTCGCTGGCTGGCTGATTTCGCTGAACTCCAGCCCGTGACAACACTTCCGGCCGAGCTGCGGCCGGTCCCGTTGGCGGTAGCGGACCTGGGCGACGAATTGTGGGCCTGGCGCGGCAACGCAGACCCGCGCACCATTGTGCGTCTTGGCGTCAACGGGGCGGCAGGCGAGTGGTTGGTCCTCGAAGCTCCGCCGACCGGGTTCGCGGTCCAACCAGGCTATAGCGGAACCCCGTTGTGGCACCGCCAACGCGCCGCAGTGGTCGGCCTCATGGTCAGCGCGCACGAACGTGTCCCATACAACAGCATGACCACGGCCGTTCCCATCCGGCAAAGCTACGGCATCCGCGGCGACGTGCTCCGCGAACGGCTATTCGGCACCCAGGCCACCCGAAGCCGCCTCGGTGCAGGCATCTGGGCTTTGCTGAAGACTCAGCAGCAAGCAGCCGGGGCGTTCCCCTACCGGTCCGTAGGGCTGCATCGTGACGACCTTACCCAGGTCTACGTGCGTCAGCAGCTCTCCGCCGACGAGAATGCGCAAGGCCGCTCGCACACGATGGAGGAGGCCGCCGAAGCCGAGGAGGACGATCGACCGCCCCACACCGTGGAGGCCTTCCTCGCCCGCTTTCGGCACGTCCTGATCGTCGGGCCGCCGGGTACTGGAAAGTCCACGCTCACGCAGCAGTTGGCAGCCGAACTCGTATGCGTCCCGGGCCTACGCGGTGGGGAGACTTCACGGCTGGTCCCGATCCGTGTGTCAGCCCGGGATCTCGCTGATCGCCCCGAAGAAGAGCTCAGTGCGGCGGTCTCCGCTGCCGCACGCGCTGCCCTCTCCACCCGCCTCCATATCGACATCGGCGCGGACATATGCGTGGGCCCCGCAGACACTCTGGAGTGGCTGATCATTATCGACGGCCTCGACGAAGTAGCAGACACGGCCGCACGTGCGGAACTGTCCGATCGACTGCACAGGTTCATGGACCTCGAATCCAAACACCGGTTGCTGCTCACTACACGTCAGCTTCCTTCGCGCGAGCATGCTCGTTGGGAGGCCCGCGACGACCTCGGCCGATGCGAGATCGAGCCGTTCGAGCGCGGCCAGCGCCGTGACTTCGTCCATCGCTGGTTTCGCGACCAACCCGACCGCGCCGAAGACTTCCTCGCACAGATCACTACGGCCCGGCTGGAGGACGTGGTGTCGATCCCACTCCTTGCCACTGTCGCGGCCATCGTTTTCGAGGAGCAATCCGGACAGCCGCTGCCGCAGACTGCCTTTGCTCTCTACCAGCGCTTCGTATCGCATCTGTACGAATCACGACTGGCACAGCTGACAGCCAATCTCCGGGCACGGCTGTCTGGTTGGGCGGAAGCCGATCAGGTCATGCAACACCTGATCACTAGCCGGATCGACCTGCTCGAACACTGCGCGCAGACTTGGTTGCACGGTGAGGAAATCCTGCCCGTCGCACTGCAATGGCTTCGAGAGGCGGGATCCCAGCCCTACCCTCAGCCCACCGACTGGCCTGATGTCGTCGCTACTGTCCTGACCTCGACCGGACTGGTAGCTCACGACGGCACCGGCCTCACCTTCGTGCACCGCAGCTTCGCCGAGCATCTGGCGGCAGCAGGCGCTGCGCGGCGACTCCCTGCCCGGTTCGATGCAGATAACCCCAAGTGGTGGCACACGCTCCGGGGCGCACTGGCCGGTGGACGACAAGACCACGAAACGGTGCTGCACCGCGCACTACTCTCCGACACAGGAGACTTGCTGGACTGGTTGCTCGCCGGCGACGACCAAGCCCGTGAGCTCGGCGCCCGACTGATCTTCGAGGGAGCGCCTAGCACGGAGATCCACCACGAAGTACTGGCCGAGACCCTCAGCTACTGGAGCGCACGGACGAGGGTCACGGGGCCGAACCAGTTGGTGCGGGTACTCGACGCCATTCACTTCGCTCCTGCCGCTGTGGTGGAGGTCCTTATAGGTCTACTGGACGCCTCACGTCACCCCTTGGATCTCCGTGATGCCGCCATCCGCGCGCTCCTGCGCGCAGGCGCCGAAACGCATGAAGCGGTGCGCGCGTTGATTTCGATCGTCGACGAGCGCGCCCTCACCGGCATGCAGCGAGTGCGCGCGGCAGAGATGCTCATGGACCTCGGCCCCGAGGCTCGTTCCGCAGCACGATCCGGCCTCGCGCGCATCTCAATCGAGCATGACTGGGTTCTCTCCGACGTCCGCACCAGGGCGGCCAAACTTGCCGAAGAGATCGACGCGACGAACCTGACCGCAAACGATCTGGTGCACAGTATCGGCACCGACGTCCACAGATCCGGCGCATGGACCCGTTCGACGCTGGTACCCCGACAGGACCTGCCCCCCTGGCCTGTCGGCCCTGCTGACCTGCCAGCCCTCGACTACACACCGGTTGGCCTGGAGGAGTTCGCACTCCTGGAAGCCTACGAAACGGTGTCGCTTGAGGACGGACCCGCTGAGCCGTCCAGTGAAGAAGGCGGCCCGCATGCACACACCCTGCCCCCGCAGGCGCGGGCTGCCCTCGGGCTGCCCAAGTCGGGCCCGCTCGATCCTGCAGCGACGGCCCAGGCTATCTACACCGCCCTGGGGACGGTCTTCTTCGTGCCCCCCAAGCTAAGGACATCCCCTGGGGGTGAAGCCCGAAACTCGGATCAGGATCCAGGAACGAAAGACGCTCCGTCAGGGCTCGACGTCACCGACCAGCAGTGGGACGCTGTAGCCCGCTGGCTGTGTGCGCACCCAGAGTTGCATCTACCGGGTAGAACGGATACGTCCCTCAGCGTCGGTGAGATCGTCGCTTCAGCCACGCCCGGTCGGATCCATGCCCTTGCTGCGTCACTCATCCATGGATCGTCCAGCTCTCAAAAGGCCTGCGCCCTGCTAGCACGCCAGATCCTTGGCCCGGCCCCCACAACATCCCTGCATCTGCTGCGTATCACCGCTGAGAACGCCCAGCGGCCTGTCGACCATGTCATCGCCGAGCCCGTGATTGACGCGATCTGTACCCAGCTCCGCGGCAAGCAGTTCTGGCTGTCAAACGCCTACGCACAGACCGCCCGTGCCATCGGGAGCGAATTGTTCGCGACTCATCTGCTTGGATCAAGATCTGCCGACCCGAGCGGGGTCGTTCGAGCCCTGCTGGCACTAGACAGCAAGTACGTCCCCGCCGCCATCCGCTTTCTCGCCTCCAAAGCGCGCGACCCTCTCTGCGACCTGTCGCAGTGGTGCGCCGCAGTGCGAATGCTTAGGCGACTGCCCGAAGCCGTATCGCCATTGATCCGACTGGTGCGAGACGTCATCGAAGTAACTCACGAACCCGAGGACGTTCTGGAACTGTGCCGGCTATTGATCGACTACTCAGCTTTCGATGTGGCCACCCAGCACCTGCTAGATCTTGGATGGGACTCGTCCGTCGCGCCTGAACAACGACGCACCGCAGTCGAACTTCTGCCGCGTGGCGAGGGCTGTGAAGACGCAGCTGACCAAGCGCATGCGGTCATCCAAGAACTGACCACCCTCGCATCACCGGTGGAACGCGTCGCCTTGGCCGAGACCCTGCGCACTCTCGACCCCCGGGGGAGCCAGCTGGCGACCACGCTCCTCTTCTCCACTCTGGACGATGCCACCGTGCCGCCTGCCACCCGTCGAACGGCCCTCAACCTTCTCGCGGCCCTGGGGCCCGAAGTCCGTCGTCGCTTGGCGCACGACCTCGAGAAGCTCTACGCAGGGCCTACAGACTCTGACGCCCAGCGGCTGACGGTCCTGCGGAGCACGTCCCAGTGGGGTCCGGATCTCCATCGCGCAGCTCAGGGGATATGGGAACGACAGATACGCCGCCGAGCCGGGATGGAACGCGTCGCCATGGCTGCGGAGCTCCATAAGTGGGGGTGGATCAGCGAACTTCGATCGTCGCGTCTACTCAGCCGCATCGCCCGCTCAAGGGACGAAGAGGCACAAGTGCGTGCTGCCGCCGCCCACTTCTTGATGCGACACGACGGATCTGGGGTCCACTCTGCCGGAGAGGTACTGCTCCAGCTCGTGCGCGAGAGCCTCATCGCGCCTGGCCTGGCTCTCCAGGCGACCCGAGATCTAGCCGTCGCAGGCGGCTTGGTGGATGCACGGCGAATGCTGCGCCAACTGATCTTCGACATCAACGTCGCAGAAAACTATCGTTACAAGGCAGCCACCAGTCTTCTCATGGTCGACCTCACCGGCACGCCGGATACGTTGACGGCCCTCCGCTTCATGGTCCGCGATGCATCCTTGAGTAGGCGCACACGCGATTGGGCAACCTTTGCCCTTGACTACTCCCTCAAGGGAGTCCACATCCCAGACGGCACGCTTCCAACCTCCTGGGCTGGAAGCTAAGTCACTAATCTTGCTGTCGGCCTTGGGGGCGGCTCCTCTGGAGTAACGGCCATGAATAAGCGGTGAGCCTCTAGCAGACGGCTGGCTGACAAGTACGGAGGACGCCTCCCAGGAACAGGCGTCCTCGCGCTGCGCTGCTGCGGTGCATGCCAACACCCGGCCGGTGCAGGGGGTCCTATGGCGTTCGCGGGGGGACCACCCTTTCGGATGGCTACGGTTCCGCTCTGGCCGTCCAATCAGCGTATCGACGAGTGCACGCTACAAACCACTTGGTGGCGAGGAAGCGGCAGCTTCGGTGTTGAAGTCGGTGGATACTTCTGACGCGCTAAACTCAGGGGTACTACGAGAAGTCGCTCGGGGTGTACCGATTGCCCGTGACGACGCCTGCCACCACGGCGCGGTCGGCTCGGGCGCCTGGAGGTTGGTGTTTTGCCACCCACACCAGCTCATCGACCCGGAGCGACCCCAGTTTCATTTTCTCGGTGAGGTCGAGGACGATCAGCTGACCGAACGGGACGTTCGTGTTGCTGTACTCGGCGGCTTGCGCCAAGTACTTCCCCTCTAGGTAGGGCCGCTCGTTGCTTGTGTCGTTCTTCTTCAGCTCGGTCAAGTATTGGCGCGAACCGAAGTGAACGAGCACGTCGGCTCGCCCTATTGCCCGGTTGATCGGCTCTACCTGGATGAGGCTGCTGATTTGGCCGCTGATGAGCCAGTAGTAGAAGTGTTGCTGCAAGTCGCTCTCCACCGGTACGAGATCGCCGTCCTTCTTGTCGAACCGGCGACGATAGTCCCGGATCTTGATCCGCTTGCCCGTCGTGTCGTATCGGCCCTCGCCGAACGCAGTGGCGGTATCGAGGTCGGCAGCGGCCTTGAGGAACAGCAGCGTCTGCTCGACAAGCACGCTGAAGGTCCTGCGAGTCTCGCCCGTGAAGTCTGGGAATGTGTCCAGCTCTTCCAGGAGGCGGTTGAGTAGAGGCACGACGACCGGATCGGAATGACGAAGCCGGGCGAGGTCCTCATCGTAGGCCAGTCCATCAATCGCCTTGAGCTCGTCGTCGGTGATCTTTGCAGCGAGATCGGTGGTGAAGGTGAGGCCAAACTTCTTTACGGCTGTGGGGGCGAATCTGTGTGCCCGTTCCGCTTCAGCCTCGCTTGTTGCGTCCTCACCGGAGTTGCCGGTAGCTTCCGTCCCATGCTCGCGCCGAGCGACTGACGGGCGGGAGGTCAATTGCTGATCTACGCGTTGCAGCAACTGAGACGCCGTCTTGTGGTCGAAACTGCGGCCCGGATGCTGATCAGGTTCTGCGACAGCGCGGCGTAGCTGCGCCAGGAGAGCTTGCTGCCGCAGAAATGACTCCTCGATGGCAGGCTCAACAAGCACCGCTACCCCGTCACCATCGTGTGAGCCGATGGGACAGACCGTGCGGGCTGACTGGTAGGCGCTGAGTACGTGATCCAACGCCTCCCACGGCGCCATCCACACATCGTCCTGGAGGCATTCGGCTGCCCGTCGCAGCTGAAGGACTAGGCGTTCCCACGCCACGTCAGCCGCGATCTGTGGTTTCAGCCATGCTGGCTGATGCATGCCCCAGTTCCACGCACGGTGTTGTTCCAGAACTGCTGCCAAGCGATCAGCCGCTTCAACGAGTTGCGTGGGCTGCCTTGCTGTAAAGGCAAGCAGCGCGTCGCATACTGCAGCGTAAGACTGTGCGTCATGGCGGGCTTCCTGTGCCGCGTCGGCTGCGTTGAACCATGACCGGGCGGATTCGAGGTGGCCGCTGGCTTCTGCCAGCGACCGTGAGGTCACGGCGGACCGGAGGTTGTCGTAACCGAGTTCCACGAAGGCGTCGACGTTGCTCGCTTCAACGTCGGCAAGCCGCCGCAGAAAACCGCGAAGCGTCTCGGTGATTGCCTGCTCGTCATTGGACCAGCGATCCAGACTCAGTCCGATAATGCGTGGGAGCCTTTCCACGAAGTCCTCAGGGGCGTTGCAGTCGTCAAGGTCTTCCAGTGCACCCCACACTTTGAGCGGGCTGACTGCGTTGGACACCGCCAGCCGGATCGCTCCCTCCAATCGCGCTGCGGCCACCAGCGGTTGGGAGCTCACCAGTTCTTCGAGATTCCCCAGTAGAGCGCTGTTGAGCGGTTTGGCCAGTGCCCTCGTGGTTTCGAGGCTGCTGAACAGCGTTTCGAGCGCCGCAGTCGTGTGCAGGAAGCTGTATTGCCTGGCAAACCCGGCCGGGAACTTGGACGCTGCAGCATGCCAGTTTTGTTCTGCATGCTCGAAGGCATGAGAAACCGCTTCGGCCAAGAGGGGGGCGTGAGGGCCGGCAGCGACATCCGCGATCTCGGCGAGTACGAGGTCGTGGGGGAGGGCAACGCTGGGGAAACTAATCTCTTGGCCCGTAGCCGCCAGGTCGCTCAACCGTTCAGCGAGCTGCATCGTGCCCTCCTCTCTCCCGTTCATCAGCATGGGGCCTTCACCACAATGGGCGGCCCTCGGGGGCTTCCACGACATGATCGTCGTGTAGCACGTCATGAGCCAGCCCCGCGTCCGCGGTTGTTATCAGGACCTGAAGGTTGTCCTCCTGCGCCAGGGCGGCCAGTTCCTGAACCAGCTTGTGCGCGTCCAGGTCCTGGACCTCCTCGGCTTTAGGGCTGTCGATCATCAGCAGGCCTGGGTGAGTTGAAATGCCATGTGCGGCACCGACGCGGAGCAGGGCTATCACCACGGCGATGCGCAGGCGGAGCCGCTCGCCGGCGCTCTGTTTACTGAAGGAATCCGCGACGCCTCCGTCCTTGACGACCTTCAGCTGGGCAGCACGATTGATCTCCACCTTCTCCAAGGAGTCGATGCCGAAGCGGCGTCCGAGCTGGACGATCTGCTCGTTGACGTCCCGGAAGAGCCTCTCTGCCGCGACTGTGCTGTCCGCGCTCAGGACCTCAGTGGCTGCCTTGAGGATCTTGATTGTTGTTCTTTCGACGGGATCGTCAGCGATCTCGGGTGGTATGGGAGGCAGTACCGACAGGGCTCCTTCGAGCCGCAGCACGGATTCCCGCGCTGCCAGGCGCTCCGGGAGTTGCGTCACGGACTGAGCCCGCCGTAGCCGATCTTCGATGGTCTCGAGGGCTTGAGTGAGCCGAGCGAGTGCTGTCTCGGCTTCCTCCAGAGCTTCGTGTGCGGTCGTCTCCGCCTCTTGGGCATCACCTAGCCGTTGCTGCGCCTCGGATGTGACCTCTTCGGGGGTCAGGTCTTCGCCCGTGACCGGACGGGCGCAGACAGCGCATTCGTGGTTGTTCCGTTCTTGCATGCGTCGGTCCTCGGCGATGGACTGGTCGCACCGCGGGCAGGCCTGAGGGTCCAGGCCGTGGAACAGAAGCCGCGCCGTGACGCTTTCGGTCACGTCGTTGAGAATCTTCTCCTCGCGCTGCCTCTGAAGCCGGGCCCGGCGGTGCACGCGCATGAGCTCTTCCCAGGTGTCCTGGGCGTCGGCCACTTCGCGTGCAAGCCGGGCAGCCTCCGCGGCCAGTTCCGAGAGGGACTCACCCGGTTCTACGGATGGCAGGGCCGTCAGCTGGCTACGTGCGACCGCCAGGTCGGCTTCCACCTTTTCGCGTTCTGCCTTGCGGGCCTGGAACGCACCCTCAGCATCGGTGCGTCGCCGTTTGGCCGATGCATCCCTGAGGTCGTGGGCGGTCTTGACTCGGGTCAGGGTCGCAGCTGCTGGCAGGTCCAAGAACACTTGGAGTAGCCGGCCGGGCAGGCCACCCATCGTCTGGTCCCCCAGCAGCACTTTGTCTCCGCCGGCCGGCACGTAGATGGCTCCGTAGTACGAGGGCCAGCCATGGGTTTGAGTGCTGGTCTGCTTGACGCTATTGAGTAGCGGCTGGAGGTCGAGCCGGTCGAGCATGAAGGCTTGGGCCTGCTCCGCGAAGCTGGCCGAGCTGCTCGCGCGGAGGATCGGGGTCACCTCGTGGGCCGGGTCTGGCTCACGAAGCGTGCCGAGGGCATTGATGTCCGGCGCGGTGAGCAAGACCCCCGAATTGATCTCACCCTCCGTGACGTTCAGGCGGAAGCCTACCGGCTGTCCCGCCACCAGGGCGTCGAGGTCGAGTTCACGGATCCACTGGCGCACGCCCGCCTGCAGGTCCCGTGGAGTCCCACGCAGACACCAGGTGATCAGCTCGAGGACGCTGGTCTTACCCTTCAGGTTGGAGGCGACTAGGGCAGTCAGTCCGCCCGTGAAGTGAAAAGTGGTGTCGAAGGGGCCGGGTTCCGGTGTTCCGATGCGCACACCGGCTATGCGGAGCCGGTGTAGCCGGATTCCTCGTGGCCGGGCAGGCGTGAGGGTGAGCGGAAGTCCGTAGGTACCGAAGACGTCTCTGACGTTCTCCGCCGGCACCTTCGCGGCCGTCGCAATTCTTGTCTCAAGGTCTTCTTCGGCGTCGTTCATGGCTCCCCCGCCTCGTCGTCATCCGTGGTCTGAGCTTTGGGCTCGTAACTCGGAGAGCCGGGCTCTGGCTCGGGTGCTCACCGAACCGATGCGCGATCCCCGAGCCGCCTCGGCGTACTCCCTCTGCAGGTACTGACGCTTCTTCAAGTCCGTTCCGCCCAGGCCGTCTGCCAGCGCTACGACGAGTTCAACCCGCTTGACGTAGTAGCTGAATTCCGGCGCGTCGTGAACGATCTGCGCGGCAACCTGCGCACCGGCGGGCATGAGGTAGTAGTCGTGCTGGCGCACACGGCTGACGTTCCCCCGGCGCTTTCGGACCAGGAGACCTGCGCTCCGCAGGACTGCGAGCGCGTCATCGAGAGGCTCGTAGGCTCCAAAATGGTGTCGCAGCATCGGGTAGCGGCGTACTTCCGGCTCTTCAGAGTCCAGGATCTTGCCCGCCCATTCCAGCAGGCCCGGTTCGCGGCTTCTCTCGTAGTCGGTGAGCAGCTCGTCAGCCAGATAGTCAGGGTTTCTCAACCAGAAGTCGAGCTTCTGCAGCCTTACCTGTGTGCGGACTACCCCGACCGCGTCCGTGAGGCTGGGGTCCGCCAAGTCCAGTTCGTTGGGCCGCTCGCCTGCCCCGTGAATCAGTAGCAGAAGACGCACCGCGTCCTGCTCACGGCTCGTAACGGGATCCTCGGATTCATTCGGTGCCAGCTGATTTCCCACTGATCAAGAATATCGAGCCGATGCCTTCCCAGTAAGCCCTGTTCTTACGGGAGCAACAGCCGCCTACCGGAAGGGACGGTCCCGCATCATCCGTGGGGCGTGCGAAGGGGGCATCCTGGCTGCTTGCAGTGATGGAGCCTTCTCAGCCGCTGGGCAGGGCGATCATCACAGGTCGGGCCTTGTGGGAGGGGGTGCGACTGGGCTGATCGGCTGTTGCCTCGTCGAGCCAGGACGAGCCGCAGTAGTCCAGCGAGGGTGGGCCCGGGTCACGTGGATGCAGGCGAGGCGCTCCTCGGTGTCATCGATCGGGAGGAAGGAGGAGGCCCAACAGGCTATGGGAAATCGACGGGAGCGGGCTCGGCTCGCGGCGAGTTCTTCTATGACTGGAACGCTGGACTTCACGGCCTTTGAGGTCGTGAGCCGCGGAGGCTGTGGGTTTTGTTCGGATCGAGCGGCTCGTCGTGTTCGCCTACCGGATCGACCGGTGGGCCAATGCCGCATGAAGCAGCGTCTCCAGGGCGAAGCGGCTGGCTGCCCATGAGCTGTGCCCTGTACTCGTGGCGAGGGCTCAGCCAGTGGTCGGCCTGAACCCCGAGCTGATGGGGTGTCACGAAAGTCAGCCAGTGGTCAGCATTGAGACTGTCAGAGGTGGTCAAACTTTGCGGCAGACGCAGATTGCCCACCGTGCAAGAGTGTGTTCTGACCTGCAAGATTGCTGGTGCCGGGCCTCGTCGTATGCTGTCCCCGCGCCCGTATAAGAGAACCAGTCGTACCACTCGACGGCGTTGCCCACCGAGGCGGCGAGGAGCTGGCGTACGGGCCGTCGGCCGGGCGGTGCGTCCGTGTGCATGCCTGTCATGATCGCGACCATCCCCGGGTGGGAGGTGCGGCACACCCCGCGTACCCGTGACTTTCACACCAGCGCCATCGGACCCTTCCCTCTCGTTCGCTGCTCCTGGAACACTCCTTGCGCGCGCAATCCGTCAACATCCGGCAACGTCATCATCCGGCACCGTCCGGCCGGTTGGTCCCCCAAGGCGAGAGGTCCGTCACTCCCATGGCCGAAGTCAACCGGCGCAGGTTCTTCCAACTCGCGGGTGCCACCGCCGCGTTCAGTGCACTGTCCGCGAGCATCGAGCGGGCCGCGGCGCTGCCCGCGAACCACCGCTCGGGGACGATCGAGGACGTCGAGCACATCGTCGTCCTGATGCAGGAGAACCGCTCCTTCGATCACTACTTCGGCAGGCTGCGCGGCGTCCGCGGCTTCGGCGACCCGCACCCGGTGCGCCTGGACGACGGCAGGTCCGTGTGGCACCAGCGCACGGCCGACGGCACCGAGGTGCTGCCGTTCCACCCCGAGGCCGACGACCTCGGCATGCAGTTCCTGGAGGGCCTGCCGCACGGCTGGCCCGACGGCCAGGACGCCTACCACAACGGCAAGTACGACCGCTGGCTGCCCGCCAAGGGCACCACCACCATGGCCTACCTGACCCGCGAGGACATCCCCTTCCACTACGCGCTCGCCGACACCTTCACCGTCTGCGACGCCTACCACTGCTCCTTCATCGGCTCCACCGACCCCAACCGCTACTACCTGTGGTCGGGTCACACGGGCAACGACGGCGCCGGCGGCGGCCCGGTCCTCGGCAACGACGAACTCGGCTACGACTGGACGACGTACCCCGAGCGGCTCCAGGAGGCCGGGGTCTCCTGGAAGATCTACCAGGACGTCGGCGACGGCCTGGACGCGGCCGGCGGCTGGGGCTGGATCGACGACGCCTACCGCGGCAACTACGGCGACAACTCCCTGCTGTACTTCAACAAGTACCGCGACGCGAAGCCCGGCGACCCGCTGTACGACAAGGCCCGCACCGGCACCGACGCGAGGAGGGGCGAGGGCTACTTCGACCGGCTCCGCGCGGACGTCGGGGCGGGGCGGTTGCCGCAGATCTCCTGGATAGCCTCCCCGGAGGCGTTCTCCGAGCACTCCAACTGGCCCTCGAACTACGGGGCCTGGTACATCTCCCAGGTCCTGGACGCACTCACCTCCAACCCGGCGGTGTGGGCGAAGACCGCCCTGTTCATCACCTATGACGAGAACGACGGGTTCTTCGACCACCTGGTGCCCCCGCTGCCGCCCAAGTCCGCCGCGCAGGGCCGGTCCACCGTGGACGTCTCCCTCGACGTCTTCGGAGGCAGCGGCAGTCACCGCGAGGGCTTCTACGGGCTGGGCCCGCGCGTGCCCATGCTGGTCGTCTCGCCCTGGAGCAAGGGTGGCTACGTCTGCTCCGAGACCCTCGACCACACCTCGGTCGTCCGCTTCATGGAACGCCGCTTCGGCGTGCGCGAGCCCCAGATCTCACCCTGGCGGCGCGCCATCTGCGGCGACCTGACCAGCGCCTTCGACTTCTCGCGCAAGGACAGCCGCCCGGCCCGCCTGCCGGACACCGACGCCTACGAGCCGCAGGACCGCGAACGCCACCCCGACTACCGGCCCACCCCGCCCGCGGACCCCGGCATGCCCCGTCAGGAACGCGGACTGCGCCCCGCGCGCCCCCTGCGCTACGCCCCGCACGTGGACGGTGCCGCGGACCCGGACGCCGGGACGTTCACGCTCACCTTCGCCTCGGGCCCGAAGGCGGGTGCCGCCTTCCTCGTCACCTCCGGCAACCGCACCGACGGCCCCTGGACCTACACCACCGAGGCCGCCAAGAGCATCGCGGACACCTGGAACGCGGCGTACTCGGACGACGCGTACGACCTGACCGTGCACGGCCCGAACGGTTTCCTGCGCACCTTCCGCGGTGCCCGTGCGGCCGGCTCCGGGGCCGCCGCCGGGCCCGAGGCCACCGCCCGGGACTCCGGTGGCGACCTCCGGCTGACCCTGGTCAACAACGGCACCCGTACGGTCCGCCTCCGGGTCGAGAACGCCTACGGCGGCCGCGGCAGGACCTTCACCGTGCGCCCCGGAGCCACCGTCCGCCACACCGTCGACCTCGCGGGCAGCCGGCGCTGGTACGACCTGACCGTCACCTCGGAGTCCGACCCGGCGTTCCTGCGGCGCTTCGCCGGACACGTGGAGAACGGACGGCCCGGCGTGAGCGACCCGGCGATCGTCACGGACTGACACGGACGAAGACCTGCGGCCCGCGTTCAGAGCCGCGTGAGGCGCCCCGGCCCGGGCTGCCGGGGCACCAGCGCTCCCGCCGCCGCCCGCGCCTCCGGTCCCGTACCCGGTTCCGTACCTGTCGGCTCCGGCGCGGGCGCGGCAGCCACCGGAGGGGCGCCCGCGCTTCCCGCGGGCGCCGCCCGGCTCAGCTGCACCACGCCCCCGGCGGCCAGCGCAGCACCGGTCAGCGCGAGGGCGATGCCACCCGGCCCGCCGCGCAGCTGCTCCCCGAGCAGCGACAGCCCGATCACCGCGGCGGCCACCGGATTGGCCAGCGTCACCACCGCGAGCGGTGCGCCGAGGCCGCCCCGGTAGGCCGTCTGCGACAGCAGCAGCCCGCCCCCGGCGAACGCCGCCACCAGCACCGCCACCCCGACGACCTGGGCGGTGAGCAGCGGTCCCGTCTGGTCCGTGGCGGCGACCGTGACCGTCTGGGTGAGGGCGGAGGCGACCCCGGAGGCGATCCCCGAGGCCGTCGCGTGGCGCAGGCCCGGCCGGGCGCCGGGCCACGACAGCATCCCGATCAGCGCGGCCGTCGCGCCGGACACCGCCAGCGCCTCGGGCACGCTCAGCACGTCGTCGGGGGCCGGTCCGGACGCGGTGAGCAGCAGCGCGCCCAGCCCGAGCAGCGTCAGTCCGGTGCCCCGCCACTCCACGGCACTGACCCGCCGGCCCGCCAGCCGCGCCCCGAGCGGCACCGCCGCGACCAGAGTGAGCGCGCCGAGCGGCTGGACCACGGTGAGGGGGCCGTACTTGAGGGCCACCACGTGCAGCAGCGCGGCCGAGGCGTTGAGCGCGACCGACCACCACCAGGCGCCGGTGGCCAGCAGCCGCAACGTGCCCGCGCCGCTACCGCGCGACGCCAGCCGCTCCTGGGCGACGGCCGCCCCGGCGTAGGCGCAGGCGGAGACCAGGGACAGCAGGACGGCGACGAGGGCGGCGTTCACCGGCCCGCCCCGACCAGTTCCTGCTCCCGGGCCACCGCGCGGCGCCGGGCGGCCGGGCGCCGGTGAAGGGTGCACCGCGGCCGGTGGGGCAGGCGCAGCACGGCGAGGGCGAGACCCAGCAGGGCCGCCGCGGCGAGCACGTCGAGCCAGTAGTGGTTCGCGGTACCGACGATCACCAGCAGCGTCACCAGCGGATGCAGCAGCCACAGCCACCGCAGGCGGGAGCGGGTCGCGACGATCAGCCCGACCGCCAGCATCAGCGCCCAGCCGAAGTGCAGGGAGGGCATCGCCGCGAACTGGTTGGACAGCTCGTCGGTGCTCGGCGGGCCGTACACCGAGGGGCCGTACATCCGGGCCGTGTCGACCAGCCCTGCGGCGGTCAGCATCCTCGGCGGGGCGAGCGGGAACAAGAGGTGCAGCGCGAGCGCGGCACCGGTCACGGCGGCCAGTGTCCGGCGGGCCCAGACGTAGTGTGCGGGCCGGCGCAGGTAGAGCCAGACCAGGAAGGCGACGGTGGCCGGGAAGTGGACCGCCGCGTAGTAGGCGTTGGCCACGTGGACCAGCGTGTCGCCGTGCAGGAGCAGCGACTGCACGGCTCCCTCGTCGGGCAGTCGCAGCGCGCGTTCGAAGCCCCAGACGTCGCGGGCGTTGCGGAAGGCCTCGGCGGTGTGGCCCGCGGCCAGCTGCCGGCCCGCCTTGTAGACGAGGAAGAGCCCGGCCACGAGCAGCAGCTCACGGACGAGCGGCGGACGCGCGGGCGCGTCCGGTCCCGCTGCTCCTGCGGGATCACTGCGGGCTCTCATCCCCCGGCCCCTTCGCTGACGGTGGTGCGTGCGGCTCACAGGTACGGGGCACGTGTGACGGTTCTCATCGATACGACCTCGTTCCGATACGCCAGTGTACCGATACGGTCGAGTACCGGTACACTGGCGTATCGATAGGCGTGAGCACACCAGGCACACCGAGCACCGGACTGCCGGGAAGCCGGACCACGGGGAAGTACGAGGAGAGGAGCAGCGCGATGGCGTCACAGGCCGCGGACCGACCGGAACCGGTCGCCACCTCGCGCCGCTCCAAGCTCACACCCGAGCGTGAGCAGGAGTTCTTCGACGCCGTGCTCCAGCAGATCCGGTCCTGCGGGTACGACGCCGTCACCATGGAGGGCATCGCCGCCAGCACCCGGTGCAGCAAGTCCACGCTCTACCGGCAGTGGAAGACGAAGCCCCAGTTCGTGGCCGCCGCGCTGCGCTCCAGCAGCCGGGTCCGTTTCGCCGGCATCGACACCGGGTCGCTCGCCGAGGACCTGCGCCGGGCCGCCGCGGCCGCGGGCGAGGGGACCGGCAAGGACACGGGTCTGCTCCAGGCGCTGGGCCACGCGGTCATGGAGGACCCGGAGCTCAAGTGCGCACTGCGCGAGGCGCTCGTCGAGCCGGAGATCGCCGCCCTGCGGGAGATCCTGGCGCGCGGCGTGGCACGGGGCGAGGTCCCCGCCGGGCACCCGGCACTCGAGTACGTGCCGGCCCAGCTCTTCGGCATGCTCCGGATGCGGCCCGTCCTCGAGGGCAAGCAGGCCGACGCGGAGTACCTGGTCACCTTCGTGGAGGCCGTCGTGCTGCCGGCACTCGGCCTCCCCTGAGACCCAGGCCGCCGTCCACGGGATGACTGGACGGTGGCCTGCCCGCGCCGCACCGTGGGGACGGGGGCGGCGCGCACCCCCGGCCGGGCGGGGCACCCTCTGAGCGGAAGGGGCCCCGCCCGGCCGACGGTTCTCCGGACCCGCGGGCCGTCCGCCCCTCCGGTCAGATGTCCTGCCCGTTGCCGCCCCCGACCGAGCCCGCCTCGATGCCCTTGGTGATCTCGTCGATGACCGCCTCCTCCTCGCCGACGTCGACGCCGAAGCGGACGACGACGATGCGGTCCGGGGCCGCGGGCGAGGGGAAGGCCAGCGACTCGACGTACCCGTCGGAGCCCTTCGCGGTGACCGCCTTCCAGCGGACCAGGTACCCCTTCTGCCCGGCGACGGTGACCGCCTCGGAGGCCAGCTCCTCGTGCGAGGTGATCTCGCCGTAGGACGCGCCGCCGTAGGACTCCTCGGCGTTGGCCTCGATGTCGGCCTTCGCGACCTCCTCCGCGGTGCCGCCCTTGGTGCCCAGCACCATCGCCGGGGCCGAGTAGGCGCCTCCCTTGGTGCAGTCCGCCGAGCTGTCGCCGGGGCACGGGTAACTGTCGTCCGACGTGACGGACGCGCCGACCTGCAACTGCTGCCCGGACCAGCCGTCCGGGACCGGCAGGCTGATCCCGCTCACCGCGTCCGGCACCGAACCGCTGTCGATCGTGGGCGGTTCCGAACCGTCCGGCGCGGGCGACTCGCCGCCCCCGCCACTGCCACCGCCGTCGCCCCCGCGCGGGTCGCCGAAGGGACCGTCCCCACCGCCCGGGCCGCGCCGGTCCTGCTGCGAGGACCCTGCGCTGCTGCCGCCCGAACCGTCGTCGGCGAGCACGTACACACCGGCCCCTATGCCGGCCAGCACCGCCACCGCGGCCGCCACGGCTGTGCCGGTGCGCAGCCGGCGCCGCCGCGCGGACGGCGCCGCGTCCGGCGTGCCCGGATAGCCGGGGTGCACGGGGTACGGGCCCGGGGCGTCCCCGTACGAGGACGGCGCGTCGTCCGGCGCCTCGTGCGGCACCCCGGGCGCCGACGGCGGCTGCGCAGGAGGGGCCCCCGCGGTGTCCGGCTCCTTGGAGCGGACCTGGTCCGTCCACACCTTGCCGTCCCACCAGCGCTCGGTGGCGGGACCGTCCTGCTTCTGTCCGGGGTCCGGGTACCACCCGGGAGGAGTCGCCTGCGTCATGTCCCCACCGTATGAGGCGTCGGTGAAAGCACGATGAGAGGCCCGGCCGCCGGGCCCTTCGCGTGCGCCCCCGTGGGCCGGCGGACGGCCGCTGCGGGGCGTGGACCGCCCTGCGTCCGCGACGGGTTGACGCGCGGCGCACCCCGCCCCGCTGTTGACCGCGCCGTCCCGTCACCCGTGCCTTACCGCATGTCACCCGTCACGGCAACTGCTGCGCCGAGCGCACACCACGCGCGCGGCCGGAGGGCTAGGCTCGGGTTCGAACGTCATTCGGGCGACTCGGGGAGGCAGCGGGATGACGGAGGTACGGCGGGCGGGTGCCGCCACGGCCGCCCTCTGGGAGCGGGACGAGGAAGTCGCCACCATCACGCGCGCGGTGGACGACCTGCGCGCCGACCGCTCGTCACCCGGCCTGCTGCTCGAGGCCCGTGGCGAAGCCGGGGTCGGCAAGACCGCGCTGCTCAACGAGGCCCGCCGGACCGCCGAGGCCCGGGGCTGCACCGTCTGGTCGGCCCGCGGCGGCGAGACCCTGAGGTCCGTCCCCTTCAACGTCGTACGCCAACTGCTGCAGCCCGCACTCGTGTCCATGCTCCCCGAGGAGGCCCGCGAGTACCTCGGCGACTGGTACGACATCGCGGGCCCGGCCCTCGGCATAGCGGACCCCGGTGAGCGCCAGGCCGACCCGCAGGGCGTGTACGACGGCCTGGTCGCCGCCGTACGCAGGCTCGCCCGGCGGGAGTGGCCGCTGGTCCTGCTCATCGACGACGCCCACTGGGCCGACCAGGAGACCCTGCGCTGGCTCGCCGCGCTCGCCGAACGGCTCGACGAGACCTCCCTGCTGATCGTCTTCGCCCGCCGCCCCGGCGACGTCAGCGGCGACAGCGCCCGCCATCTGGACGCGGCCGCCGCCGTCGGCCGGCCCCTCGCCCCGCTGAACGCCCTCACCCCCGACGGAACCGCCGGACTGACCCGCGCCACGCTCGGCGACCACGCCGACGCCGCGTTCTGCCGCGAGGTGTGGGCCGTCACCGGCGGCAACCCCTACGAAACCGTCGAACTCCTCGCCAAGGTCCAGGACAGCGAACTGCAGCCCGTCGAGGCGGAGGCCGCCGAACTGCGCGCCCTGAACCGCACCGCCCGCGGCGGCGGACTCGTCGCCCGCCTGGAACAACTCGGCGTCGACTCCACCCGGTTCGCCTGGGCCGCCGCCATCCTCGGCGGCGGCATCACCGTCGACATGGTGGCCAGGCTCGCCACCCTCGACCGCGCCGACGCCGTCCGCTGCGCCGAACTGCTCTGCGACGCCCGCATCCTCTCCGTGCCCGACCCCGCGTCCGGCCGGCCGGACGCGAACGACCTGGAGTTCGTCCACCCGCTGATCGCCACCGCCGTCTACAACTCCATCCCCGACGCGCTGCGCACGGCGATGCACGGTATAGCGGCCCAGCTCGTGACCGACTCCGGGCTCGGCGCCGCGGCCGCCTCCCGTCATCTGCTCCAGGTGTATCCCGACGACGACCAGGAAGTCGTGGACCAGCTGCGCGAGGCCGCCCGCGAACACCTCGCCGTCGGAGCCCCCGACGCCGCCCGACGCTGCCTGGAACGCGCCCTCCAGGAACCGCCGTTGCCCGACGCGCACGCACGCGTCCTCTTCGAGCTGGGCTGCGCCACCCTCCTCACCGCGCCCGCCACCACCATCGGCCACCTGCGTACCGCGCTCGCCATGCCGGGGCTGGACGGCGAGCAGCGCGTCGACGCGGTGTTCCGGCTCTCCCAGGCCCTGCTCCACAACGACCAGCTGGAGGAGGCCGTCCGCACCGTCGAGGCGGAGGCCGCCCGCAACCCCGACCCGTCCGCGCGACTGCGGCTCCAGGCCGCCCAGTACATGTGGGAGGGCATCCACGCGGGCGAGACGTCCTCGCCCCGCCGCTCCGCGCGCCTGGCCGAACTCGCCGCCACCTGCACCGGCCGCGACAACGCCGAACGCGCCCTGCTCATCCTGCGCGGCTTCGACGCCATGACCCACGGCGAGAGCGCCGAAGAGGTCGTCGAACTGTGCGACCGCGCCCTCGTCAACGGCCGCCTCGCCCCCGGGCTCGGCTGGACCGACACCGAGTGGGGCCTGGAACTGCCCATGATGCTGGCCAGTTCCTACGCCTACACCGACCGGCTCGACCGCGCCGAGGCACTCTTCACCGAGGCCCTGCGCGCCTACGAGACCGCGGGCTGGAGCGGCGGACACCTGGCCCTCGCGCACGCCTACGTCGGCCTCGGCCACCGCAGGAGGGGACGCCTCAGGGAGGCCGAGCAGTCCCTGCGCGAGTCACTGCGCATCGCCGAACGCGTCGGCCGCGGGCTGCCCCTGTACTGGTCGGCGATCTGCAACCTGATCGACACCCTGCTCGCCCGCGGCCACGTCGAGGAGGCCCGCGGCCTGGCCGACCAGTACGGCTTCGCGCCGCCCTACCCGTCGACCATCGTGCTGCCCGACCCCCGCTCGGTCCGCGGCCGGCTGCTCCTCGCGACCGGCCGCACCAAGGAGGGCGTGGGCGAACTGGAGGCCGCCGAGAAGGCCGCGGCGATCCGCGGACGGCACAACCCGGTGGTGGTGCCCTGGGCGACCGAGCTGGCCCGGGCGCTGGCCACGGAGGATCCCGGCCGCGCCGCCCGGCTGGCCGCCGACGCCCGCGGCCAGGCCGAGCGTTTCGGCACGGACACCGCCATAGGGGAGGCCCTGCGCTGCGCCGCCGCGCTGGAGACCGGCCGGCGCGCCGTCCGGCTCGCCGCCCAGGCCGTCACCTACCTGGAGGCCTCGCCCTGCCAGTACGAGCACGCCGCGGCCCGTGTGGAGTACGGCATCCTGGCCCGCTCGGCCACAGAGCTGAACCGGGGCCTGGCACTGGCCGACTCGTGCGGCGCCGACGGCCTGGCCGAGCGCGCCCGGCAGGCCCTGGCCGTGGGGCACGTGGGCTGAGACGACACCGGTCCGGCGGGCCGCGTCACCCGGCGCCGGAGTCCTCCTCGGCCAGCACCCGCTGCGCCGTCGCGAACGCCGAGTTCGCCGCCGGGACCCCGCAGTACACCGCCGTCTGCAGCAGCACCGCCCCGATCTCGTCCGCCGTCAGCCCGTTGCGCCGGGCCGCCCGCACATGCATGGCCAGCTCCTCGTAGTGGCCGTGCGCCACCAGCGCCGTCAGCGTCACCATGCTGCGCTCACGGCGCGAGAGCGTCTCGTCGGTCCAGATCTCGCCCCAGGCGTAGCGCGAGATGAAATCCTGGAACCGGGCGGTGAACGGCGACTGCCGAGCCTGCACCCGGTCCACGTGCGCGTCGCCCAGCACCTCCCGCCGCACCGCCATGCCCCGCCCCGCGCCGCCGTCGAAGTGGGCCCGCAGCGCCGTCAGCACCGCCTCGGGCCGCTCGGCCGGCGCCAGGTGGGAGGCGCCCGGGATCTCGGTCAGCGTCGCGTCCGGCACCGCGTCGGCGATCTCCCGCAGATGCGCGGGCGGCGTGGCCGGATCCTCGCGGCCGGCGACCAGCAGCGTCGGCGCGGAGATCCCGCCGAGCCGGTCCCGCAGGTCGAAGGCGGCCAGCGCGTCGCAACAGGCGGCGTACGCACCGGGATCGGCCTCGCGATGGTCCCGCACCAGCCGGGGCACCGTGAACCCGGGAGTGAACCACCGTGCGTCCGCGCCGCCCGCCAGCTCCGCCAGCCCCTCCGCGCGCACCCGCGCGGCCCGCTCCTCCCACGGCTCGGCGCCGCCGAAGTGCGCGGACGAGCAGAGCACCGCCAGCGACGCCACCCGCTCCGGGTGGTGCACGGCCAGGTGCAGGCCCACCGCGCCGCCCAGCGACACCCCGGCGTAGGCGAACCGCTCCAGACCGAGCGCGTCGGCGAGCGTCAGCACCAGGGCGGCGAGATCGCCCACGGTGGCGCCCGGCCCGACGAGGTCCGCCGCCGAACCGCCGTGCCCCGGCAGGTCCCAGCGGACCACCCGGTGCCCGGCGCTCAGTTCGGGCGCCACCGCGTCCCACAGCGCGTACGAGGTGCCCAGCGAGGGCCCGAGCAGCAGTGGGGGAGCGGAGGCGGGACCTTCGGACAGGTGGTTGAGCAGGGTCGTCAACGTCGCTCCAGAGCACGGTCGGTCAGGGCTCCCGCGGAGCCGGTGTAGCGGGCGGGATCGGTCAGGGCGGCGAGGTCGAGGCCGGAGCCGCGCAACTCGGGCGACGCGGCGAGCAGTTCACCCAGCGGACGGTCCTCGGTGGCGGCCCGGCGGGCCAGCTCCGTCAGCAGTTCCTTCGCGCGGGCCCGCCCGAGCACCGGCGCCAGTTCCGCCGAGAGCCGCTCGGACACGATCAGCCCGTGCGTGATTCCCAGGTGCGCACGCATCACGTCAGGGCGCACCCGGAGCTCCTCGGTCAGCTCGGCGGCGTCGCGCGCGGCACCGCCGGCCAGCCGCAGCAGCTCCCGCAGGCACTCCCACTCGGCGTGCCAGGCCCCGGCGGGCCGCTCGTCCTCGGCGACCAGCGAGCCGTACAGCGTGGCCGCGAGCTGCGGGGCGCGCCTGGCGGCGGCCGCGATCAGCGTGGACCGCACCGGGTTGGCCTTGTGCGGCATCGCCGACGAACCGCCCCCGCCGCCCTCGGCGACCTCGCCGACCTCGGTGCGGGACAGCGTCAGCACGTCGGCGGCCGTCTTCCCGAGCGCCCCGGCGGCGAAGGCGAGGCAGCCGGCCAGGTCGGCGACCGGCGTGCGCAGGGTGTGCCAGGGCAACAGCGGGGTGCGAAGCCCCAGTTCGCGCGCGTACGCCTCCGGGAGCCCGACCGGGTCCGGGGCGCCGTACGCCCCGAAGGCCGCCAGCGTGCCTGCCGCCCCGCCGAGTTGGACGGGCAGCGTGTCGCGTACCGTCCCGATCCGGTCGCGTGCGTCCAGCACCAGCGTGCGCCAGCCGGCCGCCTTCAGACCGAAGGTCGTCGGCACGGCGTGCTGGGTGAGCGTCCGGCCCGGCAGGGGCGTGTCCCGGTGCTCGGCGGCCAGCCGGGCCAGCGCCCGTTCCGTACGGGTGAGGTCGGCGAGCAGCAGGTCCAGGGCCCGGGCGGCGACCAGCATCGTCGCGGTGTCCATGATGTCCTGGCTGGTGGCGCCCCGGTGCACCTGGTTCCCGTACGGTTCGCCGACCGCCTCGGTGAGGTCGGCCACCAGGGGGATGACCGGGTTCCCGCCGCTCCGGGCGCGCTCGGCGAGGGAGCGTGCGTCGAAGGCGTCCGGATCGGCGGCGGCCGCCCCGACCGCGTCCGCCGCCCCGGCCGGGGCGAGGCCGAGCGCGGCCTGCGCGCGGGTCAGTGCCGCCTCCGCGTCGAGCAGGGCCCGCAGGTAGGCACGGTCACCGGTCGCCGACGCGACCGCCGACCCCGCCCACCCGGGGGCGAGCAGTCCCGTGTCGGTGTCCGTGCCGGCGGGATCGGCAGATGATGTCACTGGAACTCCAGGAAGACCGTCTCGCCCTCGCCCTGAAGGCGGATGTCGAAACGGTACGTCCCGTGGCCCTCGTCCGCCGCGACCAGCGTGTCGCGGCGGACGGCCGGCACCCGGGACAGCAGCGGGTCGGCGGCGAGCGCCGCCGCGTCGCCCGGCAGGTACAGCCGGGTGTACAGGTGCACGAGCAGCCCGCGCGCGAACACGCAGACACTCACGTACGGCGCGCTCCGCCCCCGCGCCCCCGGCCGCAGCGTCCGCGCGTACCAGTGGCCGTCCGCGTCGGTCTGGATGCGCCCGAAGCCGGTGAACTCCACGCCGTTGCGGCCCAGGAAACCGCCGGTGGCGGGGTCGCGCCGCATCGAGCCGTCGGCGGTCGGTGTCCGGCCCTCGGTGTCCGGCCCCCACAGCTCCAGGAGGGCGTCGGGGAGCGGATCGCCCGCGCCGTCGTACACGTACCCGTGCACGGTGACCGTGTCCGGGTGTCCGGCGGGGGCGATGTCCTCGCCGCCGCGGAAGGGCAGCGCGTACCCGTAGAACGGGCCGACCGTGTGCGACGGGGTGGGCAGCACCTGCTCCGGACTGCTGGTGTCGATCTTCGTCATGGCGGGTCAGCGTCCTTCTTCGATCCAGGTGGCGTCCGGGCCGTCGAGCACGATGTCCCAGTGGTAGCCGAGCGAGAACTCCGGCACCGACAGGCTGTGGTCGTACGTCGCGACCAGCCGCTGCCGCGCGGCGTCGTCGGTCACCGACTGCAGGATCGGGTCGTAGGGGAACAGCGGGTCGTTCGGGAAGTACATCTGTGTGACGAGGCGCTGGGTGAACGCCGAGCCGAACACCGAGAAGTGGATGTGCGCCGGGCGCCAGGCGTTGATGTGGTTGCGCCACGGATAGGGCCCCGGCTGCACCGTCGTGAAGCGGTAGAAGCCGTCGTCGTCGGAGAGGGTGCGGCCGACGCCGGTGAAGTTCGGGTCCAGCGGGGCGTCGTGCTGCTCGCGCTGGTGCGCGTACCGCCCGGCCGAGTTGGCCTGCCAGATCTCCACGAGCTGCCCGCGCACGGGCCTGCCGGTCCGGTCGAGGAGGCGGCCGGAGACGGTGATGCGCTCACCGACCGGCTCCCCGGCGTGCTGCCGGGTCAGGTCGTTGTCGACCCCGGTGATGTCCCGTTCCCCGAAGGCGGGGGAGGCCAGCTCCACCAGCTCCGGGTCCTTGGTGACGTCGATGGCGACCGGCGGCTGCCCGGGGTGGCGCAGCACGGAGGAGCGGTACGGGGCGTAGTCGCGGCGCGGATGGTGCTCGACGGGCGCGCCGCCCGCGACCCGCTGCTCGTAGGCGGCGTGCCCGGCCGCGATCTCCGCGTCGATGTCGTGCTGGGTGAGAGTCAGGTCCACCGGGAAAACCCCATCCCTTGAGCGCGCCCCGGAGTGCCAGTCGTCACCAGATAGTCAGGGCACTGAGTATTTCAGCGAGGTGCCGGACACGCTGCCACCGTGCGGCCGGGGCGTCAAGACCCGTGAATCACCAGGCAGACAGGGCGGCGTGTGATCGGATGACCGTGAATCGTGACGTGTATCGTCAGTGCACCAACGAATGCGACGACGCGGGAGCGCGCATGGCAGCGGTCGATCTGACCACCCACCCCGGCCACCTGGCCCGGCGGCTGCAGCAGGCCCACTACCTGCTGTGGACCACGATGGTCTCCGAGGAGACCACCTCGCCGCAGTACGCCGTCCTCAACACCCTCGTCGCCGAGCCGGGTCTGGACCAGCGCACCGTGGGGGAGCGGGTGGGCCTGGACCGGTCCACCGTCGCGGAGGTGGTCGGCCGGCTGGACCGGCGCGGACTGGTCGACAAGGTCCGCGACCCGCAGGACGGCCGCCGGTCCCTGCTCCGGCCGACCGACGAGGGGCTGCGCGTCCACCGCAGGCTCGGTGTGCGCGCCGCCCGGATGAACCAGGTGTTCCTCGCCCCGCTCGCCCCCGACGAGCAGGCGGTCTTCTTCGACCTGATCCGCCGGGTCACGGACGCCGCCGAGGGGCTGCGCCACCCGGCCGAGCCGACGGCGGCACCGGGCTGACCGGCGCCCCGGCGCCCCGCGGCTCAGGAGTGCCCGGCGAAGACCACCCACACCTGGCCCGTGGCGAAGTGCAGCGGGGAGCCGTCCGCGGTGGTGAAGGTCGTGCCGTCCCCGGTCGCGCCGCGCTTCCAGCGGGCGTCCCAGCTCCGCCCGTCGCGCAGCACCTCCGCCCGCCCGGAGCCCACCGACTCGACGTAGGGCGAGTTGCTGCCGCGGAAGTCGCGGAAGTCCGACTCCCGCACCTTCACGTGCTGCACGACGACCGTGGCCGGTGCCAGCTGCCCGCCGTCGGCCGTGCGGGCCGGGGCGCCGTCCATGGCGACCAGCCAACGGTCCCGGCTCTCGGACCAGGTGAAGGTGAAGCTCGCCGACGGGTAGCGCACCGTGCGCGAGGGCTCCGCCCGGCCGCCCGCGGGAGCCCTGCCGTAGCTGAACCCGGTGGTGAGGGCCGCGGGGCCGGCGGGTTCCGGGAGCAGCCGGCTGGGCCACAGGTACAGGTTGTGCGGGGCCTGCTGTTCCTCGTCGCGGACATAGGCCTCGGAGTCCTCACCCGGCGGCTCCGCGTGCAGGGGCGCCTTGTCGATGAGCGGCAGCAGCTTGCTCTGCGCGCCGGAGAACGCCAGCGTCGGCCGGTCGAACTGGCCGAGCAGCTCCAGGTCGGACTCGCGGGCGCTGCGCACCGGCCCCACCGACTCGGGCAGCTCGGTGGCGTAGACGGCCATCAGCCGGCTCAGCCCGGCCTCCACCGGCTCGGCGTACACGACGTCCGCGGCCTCCAGGCCCGTCTGCGGGCGGGCCGCGGGCACGTTGTCGACCTTCACGGCGAGTACCGGCCCCGAGGCGGGGGCCGCGTCGTCGGCGGTCGCGGCGGCCGACCGCTCCGGCTTCGGCGACCGGCCGTCGACCTCGGCGGTCGGCGCCGCCGCGCAGCCACCCGCGGCCAGTGCGGCCGCCACCGCCGCCGTCAGCAGCGCGGCAGCCCGCCGCGTGCGCGTTCCCTGTCGCATTCCGGCCATCCGTCCACCCGTCCCGTGTCGTAGATCGTGCGCTGGGTGAAGCATTCAGGCCCATACCTGAAGGAATCCGATACGGCGCGCGGAACCGGGCAGATAATCCGCTGTTCGGGCGAAACGGTGCCGGGTTCGGCAACGGGAGCCCCGGGGTACCCGGCCGCCACGCAGAACCGACGCGCACGGCGACGGAGGGAGCGCGGGGCGATGAAGGCAGTGACATGGCAGGGAAAGCGGGACGTGCGGGTCGAGGACGTGCCGGACCCGAGGATCGAGCAGCCGACCGACGCGGTCGTCCGCGTCACCTCCTCGGGCCTGTGCGGCTCCGACCTGCACCTCTACGAAGTGCTCACGCCGTTCATGACACCGGGCGACATCCTCGGGCACGAGCCGATGGGCATCGTGGAGGAGGTCGGCGCCGAGGTGACCAACCTGAAGCCCGGCGACCGGGTCGTGGTGCCGTTCCAGATCGCGTGCGGACACTGCCACATGTGCGGCACCGGGCTGCCGACCCAGTGCGAGACCACCCAGGTCACCGGCGAGGGCATGGGCGCCCCGCTGTTCGGCTACACCCGCCTGTACGGCGCCGTGCCCGGCGGCCAGGCCGAGTACCTGCGCGTGCCGCAGGCGCAGTACGGCCCGATCAAGGTGCCCGAGGGCCCGGCCGACGACCGCTTCGTCTACCTCTCCGACGTGCTGCCCACCGCCTGGCAGGCGGTCGAGTACGCCGCAGTCCCCGAGGGCGGCAGTGTGGCCGTACTGGGCCTCGGCCCGATCGGGGACATGGCGTGCCGGATCGCCCGGCTCAAGGGGGCCGACCAGGTGTTCGGCGTGGACCTCGTGCCGGAGCGGCTCGAGCGGGCCCGCGCGCGGGGCGTGGAGACGTACGACCTGCGCTCCTTCGGCAACGAGAAGGACCTCGTCGCCGCGATTCAGGACCGGACGGGCGGCCGCGGCCCCGACGCCGTGATCGACGCGGTCGGCACCGAGGCGCACGGCAGCGCCGTGGCCAAACTGGTGCAGCAGACCGCAGCGGTGATGCCCCGGGCCATCGGCAGCCCCGTGGCGGAGCGGTTCAGCATCGACCGGCTCGCCGCGCTCTACACCGCCATCGACCTGGTGCGCCGCGGCGGCACCATCTCGCTCTCCGGCGTGTACGGCGGCATGGCCGACCCGATGCCGATGCTCACCATGTTCGACAAGCAGATCCAGCTGCGCATGGGCCAGGCCAACGTGCGCCGCTGGAGCGACGGCATCGTCCCGTACCTGACCGACGACGACCCGCTCGGCGTCGACGGCTTCGCCACCCACCACGTGCCGCTGACGGACGCGCCGCACGCCTACGAGATGTTCCAGAAGAAGCAGGACGGCGCGGTCAAGGTGCTGATGCAGCCCTGACGCGACGAGACCTCGCCCGGTGCTTCCCGTCCGCCGCCGGCCCGCAGCCGTACCCGTGCGCCACCGAGGAGACGGGGGCCGTCGAGGAACGGTGCGCGCGCACCGCCGACGCCCGGCCCGAGGCGCCGGACGTGCTGGAACGGCGTCTGAGCGTCCCCCGCCCCGCCGGCCTGCCCGTGCGCTCCGCCCTGCGCGGCTCCGCGCTCACGGCCCGCCGAGGATCTCCGCCAGGTCGTAGCGGACCGGCTCCTCCAGCTGCCCGTAGGTGCAGCTCTCCGGCGTCCGGTCCGGGCGCCACCGGCGGAAACGGGCCGTGTGCCGGAACCGCGCCCCGTTCTCCATGTGGTCGTACGCCACCTCGACGACCCGCTCCGGCCGCAGCGGCACCCAGGACAGGTCCTTCTTGCCGGACCACCGGCTCGGAGCCCCCGGCAGCCGCGCCGACTCGTGCGCCGCCTCCTCGGCCCACGCTGCCCACGGATGGCCCCGCACGTCGTCCATGCGCAGCGGCTCCAGCTCCTCCACCAGCTCGGCCCGGCGCTTCATGGTGAAGGCCGCGCAGACCCCCACGTGCTGGAGGACGCTCCGGTCGTCGTACAGGCCCAGCAGCAGCGAGCCGACCACGGGGCCGCTCTTGTGGAGGCGGTAACCGGCGACGACCACGTCCGCCGTGCGCTCGTGCTTGATCTTGTACATGGCCCGTTCGTCCTGCCGGTAGCGCAGGTCGAGCGGCTTGGCGACGACGCCGTCGAGCCCCGCACCCTCGTACTGCTCGAACCACCGCCGGGCCACCTCGATGTCGTCCGTCGCCGGCGCCACGTGCACCGGCGGCGTCACCCCGGACAGCGCCCGCACCAGCAGCGCCCGCCGGTCGGCCAGGCCCGTACCGAGCAGGGACTCGTCGTCCAGGGCCAGCAGGTCGAAGGCGACCAGCGACGCCGGCGTGCGCTCGGCCAGGGTCCGCACCCGCGAGTCGGCCGGGTGGATCCGCTCGCTGAGCGCGTCGAAGTCCAGGTGCCCCTCCCGCGCGACGACGATCTCCCCGTCCACCACGCACCGCTCGGGCAACCGCTCCCGCACCGCCGCCACCAGCTCCGGGAAGTACCTGGTCAACGGCTTGCCCGTCCGGCTGCCCAGCTCCACCTCGGCCCCGTCGCGGAACACGATCGCACGGAAGCCGTCCCACTTCGCCTCGTAGTGCATCCCCGGCGGGATCCTCGCCACGGACTTGGCGAGCATCGGCTTCACGGGCGGCATGACGGGCAGGTCCATGGTCCGATTCTGCGCGCCGTCCGTCCCCGACGCCTGATGTGCGAAGCGACCGGGCTGCCCCTACCGTGGCTCGCATGGCGGAAGCGGTGGAACTGGAGGCGGGCGGGCGGACCGTGCGGCTGTCCAGCCCGGGGAAGGTGTTCTTCCCGGAGCGCGGCTACACCAAGCTCGACGTGGCCCGGTACTACCAGGCCGTCGCCCCCGGCATCCTGCGCGCCCTGCGCGAGAGGCCCACCACCCTCCAGCGCTACCCCGACGGCGTCACCGGCGAGTGGTTCTACCAGAAGCGCGCACCCAAGAGCATGCCGGACTGGATCCCGACCGCGCACATCACCTTCCCCAGCGGACGCAGCGCCGACGAGATGTGCCCCACCGAGGAGGCGGCCGTGCTGTGGGCCGCCCAGTACGGCACCCTCACCTTCCACCCCTGGCCGGTCCGTCGCGACGACGTCGACCACCCCGACGAACTGCGCATCGACCTCGACCCGCAGCCCGGCACCGACTACGACGACGCAGCCCGCGCCGCCCACGAACTGCGGGCGGTGCTGGAGGAGTTCGGCGGGCTGCGCGGCTGGCCCAAGACGTCCGGCGGGCGCGGCATCCACGTCTTCGTGCCGATCGCACCGCGCTGGACGTTCACCCAGGTGCGGCGCGCCGCCATCGCCGCCGGCCGCGAACTGGAACGGCGGATGCCCGAGCGGGTCACCATCAAGTGGTGGAAGGAGGAGCGCGGCGAGCGCATCTTCCTCGACTACAACCAGACCGCCCGCGACCGCACCATCGCCTCCGCCTACTCGGTGCGCCCCCGCCCGAACGCGCCGGTATCCGCGCCGCTGACCTGGGACGAGGTGGGTGTCGCGCACCCGCAGGACTTCGACATCACGACCATGCCCGCGCGCTTCGCCGAACTCGGCGACGTGCACGCGGGCATGGACGACGAGAGATACTCCCTCGACGCGCTCCTCGAACTGGCGACGAAGGACGAGCACGACCACGGGCTCAGCGACCTGCCGTACCCGCCCGAGTATCCGAAGATGCCCGGCGAACCGAGCCGGGTGCAGCCCAGCCGGGCCAGGAAGCAGGCTCCCGGCCCGGACTGAGCCGCAGCTCCCGGCTGTCTACAGCTCCCTGATCCGGACGTCCCGGTACGAGACGACGTCCGAGGTGCTGTGCACCTGCAGTCCGACGTAGCCGGAGGCGAACCGCCGCCCGTCCGTGCCCGGGTCGTCCGAGCGCTCGGGGTAGAAGGTCTGCCCGCCGAAGTTGTCGAACTCGTTGATCAGCACACCGTTGCGGAAGACCGAGTAGTGCTGGTCCTCCACCCGGATCTCGTAGTCGTTCCAGGTGCCCTTCTCCGTCACACCCGCGCCGGCCAGGCCGACCCGGTCGAAGCCGTACACGGAGCCGGACTTGTACATGTCGCCGCTCGGGCTGTCGAACGCCTGGATCTCGTGCCCGTACTTGATGGCGACCCACTCCGGACGCGACTCCTCCGGGTGGTCGTGCACCTGCGGGAAGCGCACGAAGACACCGCCGTTGGTGTTCGCGGTGCCCGCCGCGTCGTCACGCCACTGGAGCTTCAGCGAGAAGTTCCCGTACTTGCGCTCCGGGAACCACAGCATCCCGAGGCCGTCCTTCGAGGTGCCGGAGGTGATCGACCCGTCGGCGTTCAGCCCGAACGAACCGCCGCCCACGTGCTCCCACTTGGCGAAGGACTCCGCGGTGCCGTCGAGGATGGTGCGGTAGCCGTCGGTCTGGCCGGGAGTGCCGATCCCGGACTCCTTGGCGGCCTTGTTGATCGCCTGGAACTCCCGCTTGTCGATGACGCCCTCGGAGCGCAGCGCGCTGCCGACCTCACGGACGTGCTTGAGGAAGAGCGCCTGGGACGTCCACTCCTTCTCGTCCTCGATCATCTCGTTGATCCGGCACCGGTTGTTGGTGATCCGGTTGGGCACACCCGTGTCCACCGTGCCGACGATCACGGTTGCCCGCTCGTCGAACTCCGGGCAGGGCGGCGCTGGAACCCCGCCGGCCACCACCGAGAAGCTCACGGTCAGCGGCTCGGACGTGTTGCCCGCCTGGTCGCTCGCCCGGTACGCCACGGTGTGCCGGCCCACGCGGTCGACGACCACCGGGTCGGTGTACGCCAGGTAGGGCCCGGCGTCGAGGGAGTACTCCACGGCCGCGACACCGGAACCGCCCTCGTCCGTGGCGCTCACGGTCACCTTCGCGCTGCCGACGTAGGCACCGCTGGAGTTCTTGGTGCCGTCCACGGTCGCGCCGGTCACCGGCGGGGTGGTGTCCTGCGGGGGAGCGGCGACGACGGTGAAGCCGACGCTCTTCTCCTCGGCGGCGTTGCCCGCCTTGTCGGTGGCCCGGTAGCGCACGGTGTGCTCGCCGACCTCGTGCACCATGACCGGCGCCGTGTACGCCGTCCAGGCGCCGTCGCCGACCGCGTACTCGATGGTGTTGACGCCGGAACCGGTGTCGGAGGCGGTGACCGTCACCGTCGCCATGTCGATGTAGGCGCCGTCAGGGTCCTGTTCGCCGCTGACCGTCGCCGAGGTCTCCGGCGGGGTCGTGTCGTCGGTGTCGGGGGCGGCCACGGTGAACGTGACGCTCTTCTCCTCGGCGGCGTTGCCCGCCTTGTCGAACGCCCGGTAGCGCACCGTGTGTTCGCCGACCTGGTCGACGACGACCGGCGTGGTGTACGGCTGCCAGGCGTCGTCGCCGCCGAGCGTGTACTCGATCCGCTCGACGCCGGAGCCGCCCTCGTCGGTGGCGGCGAGCGTCACGGTCGCTGAGCCGACGTAGGCGCCGTCGGCGTTCTGCGTGCCGCCCACCTCCGCCGAGGTCTCGGGTGCCGTGGTGTCCTCGCCACCGCCGCCCTCGGTCACCACGAGCACGCCCTTCATGTCCCCGTGACCGGGGATCGTGCAGTGGTACATGTACGTGCCGGGCGTGAGGGTGACCTCGGCGGTGTGCTTGCCGCCCTGGGCGTCACCCGGGTTGGCCAGGATGTTCAGCTGGACGTCCTGGTTGTACTCGGGATCGCTGGTCACGAACGTCAGCGTGTGCGGCATGCCGGTGGTGTTCCCGGTGGCCTCACTGTTCTCGAAGACGATCGTGGCCGGACCGGCCACCGCCGTCTCCGGCGCCGACGTGTACTTGGTGATGTCGTCGCCCGCAGTCCAGGTCAGCACCTGGTCGGCGGCGGCCGCGGCGGGCGCCGCCGCGGGCTGTCCGGAGGCGGACGTCGCCTGCAGTCCGAGCATCATCAGCAGGCCGGCCAGCAGCGCGGCCCACATTCTTCGTTGGCGTATCACTCGGTCCCCCTCGCCAGCTGTCCGGCGGCCGGCGTCGGACCGCCGCCCTCGTAAGTGACCCTCCACAGCGCCGACTTGGCGTCCGAGGTGAAGAAGCCGCGCCCGTAGTCCAGGACGTACAGCGCGCCGTCCGGGCCGAACTTCCAGCCCATCAGGTTCTTGATGCCGTCGTTGCCGACCGGCACGATCCTCTTCAGCGACTCCGAGTGCACGGGCAGACCGCCGTCGCCCTGCGTCTTCGGGTCCATCAGCACCGCGTTGCGCGGCTGGTCGGCGTCGTAGAAGTCGCCGACGAACCACTTGCCGTCCCAGTACGCGGGCCACTTGGTCTCGCTGGTGCTGTCCGCGTCGTAGCGGTAGACCGGGCCGTTCATCGCGGCCTGGCCGCCGCCCTTGAGCCAGGGCAGCCGGTAGACGGCCTCGTCCTCGTCGTAGGACGGGACCCCGTTCTCGTCGCGCGGGAAGTCGGGGCCGCCGCCCTGGGGCGAGTACCAGATGTTGTTGCCGGTCACCGGCGGCAGGTTGACCAGGCCGTCGTTGTTCGGCGACTCGTTCTTCGGCGCGTCGCAGTCGTACCAGCCCAGCGGCTTCGACGGGTCCGGCAGGTTCCGGTCCCGGTACGGCTGCTTGTTGCCCATGCAGTACGGCCAGCCGCGGTTGCTCGCCTCGGTGATCGCGGCGAACGTGTCGTACTTGGCCGGACCCCACGTCGGCGACGGGGCACCGGCGTCCGGGCCGACCCAGCCGGCGTACAGCGTGTCGGTCTTCTTGTCGACGGAGATGCGCGCGGGGTTGCGCACACCCATCACGTAGATCTCGCCGCGGGTCTTGCCGCCGCCCTCGGCGGTCTCCTTGCCGGTGAAGAGATTGCCCTCGGGGAGCGTGTACGTCCCGTCCGGCTCCGGGTGGATGCGCAGGATCTTGCCGTTGAGGTTGTTGGTGTTGCCGGCGGTGCGGCGCGCGTCGGCGAAGGACACGCCCTTGAAGTTGGGCTCCGGGTTGTTGCCGGAGTAACCGTCGCTGAAGCCGCTGGAGTTGTTGTCACCGGTGGCGATGTACAGGTTGTCCTGGGAGTCCCAGGCCAGTCCGCCGCCCGCGTGGCAGCAGCTGTGGATCTGCACCGGCCACTTCAGCAGCACCTTCTCGCTGCCGAGGTCCAGCTTGTTGGTGGCCTGGTCGAGCGTGAAGCGGGAGACCCGCCGCTCGGCCATGTGGGTGTCCCGGTTGATCTCGGAGTGCGGGGTGTAGTGCAGGTACACCCAGCCGTTGTCCTCGAACTGCGGGTCCAGCTCGATGCCGAGCAGGCCCTCCTCGACCTTGACCAGCTCGTCGCCGCCGCCCTTGTTGCCGAAGACGGTCAGTGCGCCGGCCAGCGTGACCTTGTCGGTCTTCGGGTCCCAGACGTGGATCTCGCCCGTGCCCTTGCCGATGTCCGGGTCGTCCCAGTCGGTCACCACCGGCTGGGAGGCGTCCTTGCCGCCGCGCCCGATGTAGAGGACGCGGCCGTCGGGAGCGGTGACCAGGCCGTGCGGTTCGCCGATCTGGTCGTTCTGGCCGGGCTGGTTGGGGTCGGTGAGCCGCTCGGCCTTGTAGTTGGCGTCGATGGTGGCCTTGCAGTCGGCCTGCGACAGCCGCGTGGTCCACAGCAGCGCGCCGCGCAGGTGGGTGCGGAAGTCGGTCTCGTCGTACGACGACACCGTGCCGCCCATGCCGGTGTAGAAGGACCGGCCGCCGTCGTAGTCGCGGCACCAGCTGACCGGGTGGTCCGCCCCGTTGGCGCTCGCGCCGGGCGCGTACGTCGACTCGCGCACCCGGGCCACCGTGTGCACGTCGCCGGACGGGCTGGTCTGCCAGTTCAGCCACTTGTCGGGGCGCTTCCACTCCAACGGCAGGTCCTTGGTGGCCGGATGGCGCCGGTCACCGACCTCGACCGTGGCCCGCTGGACCTCCGTCGGGCTGTCGGCGGCCGGACGGGCGCCGACCAGACCGGTGAACCAGTCCGAGTAGGGCTCGGCGCGGGCGGCGTCGTGGATGCCGACGAACCCGCCGCCGGCCTCCATGTACGCCTCGAGGCCCGCCTCCTGGGCCGGCGCCAGGACGTCGCCGCCGCCGGTCAGGAACACCACCGCGTTGAAGCGGCTGAGCCGCGTCTCGTTGGTGAAGACGTTGGCGTTGTCCGTGGCCGTGACCTCGAAGCGCTCCTTCTCGGGGCCGGACCGGCCGATCGCCTCGATGGCCGCGATCCCGGCGTTGACGACGGGCGACTCGTCGCCGGCGGCGGCGGACCCGTAGTAGATCAGCACACGTACGTTGGAGCCGCCTGGCGGCGACTTGATCGACATCGTTGTCAGCGACGGATCCGGCGCCGGACGTGCACTGGCGGCAGGGCCGGCCAGCAGTCCCGCGGCGACGAAACCGGCGGTGGCGAAGGCTGCCAAGCCTCTGCTTCTCGCGCTCAACCCTCTCAAGGGCATGGGCACCTCCTCGGTCACGGCAGCAGCGCCAAGGAAGCTAGACCTCTTTGCGCGGTACGCCAATAGGTATGACCGGGATTCAACGAACTTTGTCCTGAGTGTGGATAAACGTGGCGTCAAACGGTACGGTCCCACAGGCTCATCACAGCCAATCAGGCCTTGAGTCTGCGCACATTCCGTATCGGCGTGGGGAGTTCGGCATGGACAGGCGAGGCTTCAACCGACGGGTACTGCTGGGCGGCGCCGCCGTCGCGACATCGTTGTCGATCGCGCCGGAGGCCGCCGGCGAGACCGCAGCCAAGGGCGTCACCGCCAGGACGGCAGCGGCCGGGGGCGAGGTGAGACACCTCAAGATGTACGCCGAGAAACTGCCGAACGGTCAGATGGGCTACGGCTTCGAGAAGGGCAAGGCGTCCATTCCGGGCCCGCTGATCGAGGTCAACGAGGGCGACACGCTCCACATCGAGTTCACCAACACCATGGACGTACGGGCGAGTCTGCACGTCCACGGCCTGGACTACGAGATCTCCAGCGACGGCACGGCCATGAACAAGAGCGACGTCGAGCCCGGCGGAACCCGCACCTACACCTGGCGCACGCACAAGCCCGGCCGCCGCGACGACGGCACCTGGCGCTCCGGCAGCGCGGGCTACTGGCACTACCACGACCACGTCGTCGGCACCGAGCACGGCACCGGCGGCATCCGCAACGGCCTGTACGGACCGGTGATCGTGCGGCGCAAGGGCGACGTACTGCCGGACGCCACGCACACGATCGTCTTCAACGACATGCTCATCAACAACCGCGAGCCCCACACCGGCCCCGACCTCGAGGCCACCGTGGGCGACCGGGTCGAGATCGTCATGATCACGCACGGCGAGTACTACCACACCTTCCACATGCACGGTCACCGCTGGGCCGACAACCGCACCGGCATCCTCACCGGGCCCGACGACCCGAGCCGGGTCGTCGACAACAAGATCACCGGCCCCGCCGACTCGTTCGGCTTCCAGATCATCGCGGGGGAGGGGGTGGGCGCCGGGGCGTGGATGTACCACTGCCATGTGCAGAGCCACTCCGACATGGGGATGGTGGGGCTGTTCCTGGTGAAGAAGCCCGACGGCACGATCCCCGGTTACGAGCCGCACGAGCACGGCGCCAAGGCCGCCGGCGGCGGGTCCGGCGCCGAGGAGAAGACGGCCGGACACGAGCACGCACACTGACACGAGCAACAAGCATCGGCATGAGTGGCAAGCATTGGCACGAGCACGAGCACGAGCACGAGCACGAGCACGAGCACTGAGCGGGGTGCGGGGCCGGCCGACGCCGGGCCTCCGTGTCGCACGGAGCATGCCCCGCGTCGGACCGGCCCGGGACGCGCGGGCGGGCGCCTGGGCGCCCGCCGGGCGCACCGTCGGCGACCGGGTCAGCTCTTCTCGTGCGTCCTCCGCCTGAACATGAGTCCATCGTGCTCCCGAACCGGCCCCTCCACAAGGAGGTTTCCGGCCCGCACGGCCCCCTTCCGCCCGACGGCCTGCCGCTATCCTGAGCCGCAGCCGCCGAGGAGGAGTGCCCGTGACCGCCACCGCGCCGCGCCCCACGCTGGAGGCCGTAGCCGAGCGCGCCGGGGTCTCGCGGGCCACCGTGTCCCGCGTGGTCAACGGGGCGCAGGGGGTGCGGGAGTCGTTGGCCGAAAGAGTCCGGCGCGCGGTGGAGGAACTCGGTTACGTCCCCAACCAGGCCGCCCGCAGCCTGGTGACCCGACGCCATCAGGCGGTCGCCGTCGTCGCGGCCGAACCGGAGACCCGGGTCTTCGCCGACCCGTACTTCGCCCAGCAACTGCGCGGCATCAGCAAGGAACTGACGGCCCACGACAACCAGCTCGTGCTGCTGCTCACCGAGGGGCGCGAGGACCACGCCCGCGTCGGCCGCTACCTGGCCGGCGGCCACGTCGACGGCGCCCTCGTGTTCTCCCTGCACCTGCACGACCCGCTGCCCGGCCTCGTGCGCGGCGCCGGCCTGCCGACCGTGTTCGGCGGGCGCCCCGACTGGGACGACGGCGGGGACGACGTGGTCTACGTGGACAGCGACAACCGTGGCGGCGCCCGCGCCGCCGTCCGTCACCTGGCCGGCCTCGGCCGCGACCGGATCGCTCACATCACCGGCCCGCTCGACCAGACCTCCGCGGCCGACCGGCTCGCCGGTTTCCGCGACGTGAGGGCGCCGGGCGCCGGACCGGAGCCGGTGGCGCACGGGGACTTCACCTCCCACGGCGGGGAACGGGCCATGCGGGAACTGCTCGACCGGTGCCCGGGCCTGGACGCGGTCTTCGCGGCGAACGACCTGACCGCGGCCGGTGCCCTGCGGGTGCTGCGCGAGCGCGGCCGGAGGGTGCCGGACGACGTGGCCGTCGTGGGCTTCGACGACATGCTGCCGGTGGCCGAGCAGACCGACCCGCCGCTGACCACCGTCCGGCAGGACATCGAGGGCATGGGCCGCCTGATGGCACGTCTGCTGCTGCGCGGCCTGGACGACGGGGCGGCAGGGGACGCGGGGACGAGTCGGGGCGCGGGTACGACCTGGGACGCGGGAACGGCCTGGGACGCGGGGGCAACCCGGGGCGCGGAGACGGCCCGGGCTGTGGGGACGATCGAGGGCGTGGCGGCGATCGACGGCGTGGGGGCGGCCGGCGGCGGGGCCCCGGCGGCCACGACGTCCGGCGTGATCCTGCCGACCACGCTGATCCGCCGCGCCACCACATGAGCGGAGCCGCCGAGGGCGGTGCCGCCGCCTGCGGAGCGGGTGCCGGGACGGATGGCGGGTCGCGTTCACGCCCGCGACTGTGTCCGTGCCGGTTTCCGGCGCGCCCCGGCGAGACCCCGCCCCGGCACTCCCGTGTCGCAGCACGGCAGTGCCGCCGTGTCGCCGGGGCACGGTACCGCCCGCCCCTGCCGTGCGACCCGGTTGCCGGAGGTGCCCGCACCGGTGACGGCGCGGGCTGGAGCGGTGGCTAGGCCTGCCGGGGCAGCGGCCTGAGCACCGCGAGCCGGGCACCGTGCGGGTCGGCGAGGTGGGCGACCCGCCCGACGCCCTCGATGTCCCTCGCCTCCACCGGCACCGTGCCGCCCAGTTCGAGGGTCCGGGCGACCGCGGCGTCCGCGTCGTCCACCGCGAGGTACGGCAGCCACCCGGCGCCCGTGTGCGGCGCGTCCTCGGCGAGGGGCACGATCCCGCCGAACATCGCGTCCTCGCCCTGGCCCGCCGGATTGACGCAGGTGTAGGAGCCGCCGGGGAAGGGCACGGCCGAGGTCTCCAGCCCCAGCACCGACCGGTAGTACGCGGCGGCGGCCGCGACGTCCGCCGTGTGCAGCTCGACCCAGCACAGCGCGCCGGCGTCGCCGGCCGCGCCCAGGCCGGCGAGCCGCCCCGGCTGCCAGATGCCGAACGGCAGCCCGGCCCGGTCGGCGAGGATCGCCATGGTGCCCTGGTCCAGTACGTCCGCGGGGCGTACGAGGACACCGCCGCGGGCCTGCTCGGAAGCCCTGGCGGCGGACCCGGCGTCGGGGACCTGGAAGTACACCGTCCACGACGGCGGACCCTGCTCGGGCGTGGTCCGCATCCCCCCGGCCACGATCCGGCCGTCCAGCTCGAAGAAGCCGTAGCCGCCGGCCTCCGGGCCCGCCGACCGGAAGCGCCAGCCGAAGAGGCCGCCGTAGAAGGACACGGCTGCGTCGAGGTCCGGGGCGCCGACGTCGATCCAGTTGGGGGCGCCGGTGACGTAACGGGTGGTGAGCATGATCGCCCTCCTCGGAAGGGGCCCGTTGCCTGTACTGCCGAGTCTTCCACCGACGGCCGGTCGCCGCTTCCGCGCGCCGCCGTGCGAGGAAGCGACCGGGGGAGGAGCATCCGTACGGCCGCCCCGCAAGGAGCGGCCGCGCCGCGTTGATCCGGCGTTGATCAGATGTTTTTCGCCCCCCGGCACGCTCCTGTCCATGCACATCGAGACGATCACGACGCCCGACCTCGCCTGGCAGGAGGAGGCGTTGTGCGCACAGACCGGGGGCGACTTCTTCTTCCCGGAGCCCGGCAGCTCCGTACGGGACGCGAAGCGGATCTGCGCCCTGTGCCCGATCCGCTCGGCCTGCCTCGACTTCGCGCTGAGCAACGACGAGCGGTTCGGGGTGTGGGGCGGACTCTCGGAGCGGGAGCGGCTGGCCCTGCGCCGCGCCTCGCACTGAGCCCGGTCGCCGGTCACGGCCGCGGCCACCGCCCGCGGGCCCACTCACTGCTCACGACGACCGGTCGCCGCTCCCGGCCACCGGCCGCCGCCACCCGTCACCGCCACCCGCCGCCGGGCCCCGGCGTCCGCGCGGCGTCGGTGCTCAGCCCGCCGCCCGCGCCGCCATCCGCGCCTTGCGCGCCGCCAGCTTCTCGTCGAACTTGGCCGCCTCCGCGTCCAGCCCGCCCATGTACAGCCCCAGCTCCTCCTGCGCCCGCAGGCCCTCCGGGCCGAGGCCGTCGATCTCCATGACCTTCAGGAAGCGCAGCACGGGCTGGATCACGTCGTCGTGGTGGATGCGCAGGTTGTAGACCTCGCCGATCGCCATCTGCGCGGCGGCCCGCTCGAAGCCGGGCATGCCGTGCCCCGGCATCCGGAAGTTGACGACCACGTCGCGCACCGCCTGCATCGTCAGGTCGGGCGCGATCTCGAAGGCCGCCTTCAGCAGGTTCCGGTAGAAGACCATGTGCAGGTTCTCGTCGGTCGCGATGCGGGCGAGCATCCGGTCGCAGACCGGGTCGCCCGACTGGTGGCCCGTGTTGCGGTGCGAGATGCGGGTGGCCAGCTCCTGGAAGGCGACGTACGCCACCGAGTGCAGCATCGAGTGCCGGTTGTCCGACTCGAAACCCTCGCTCATGTGGGCCATGCGGAACTGCTCCAGCTTGTCCGGGTCGACCGCGCGCGAGGTGAGCAGGTAGTCGCGCATCACGATGCCGTGCCGGCCCTCCTCGGCGGTCCAGCGGTGCACCCAGGTGCCCCAGGCGCCGTCGCGCCCGAAGAGGCTGGCGATCTCGTGGTGGTAGCTGGGAAGGTTGTCCTCCGTCAGCAGGTTCACCACCAGGGCGATCCGGCCGATCTCGGTGACCTTGGACTGCTCCTTCTCCCAGGCCTCGCCGTCCTCGAAGATCCCCGGGAAGTTCCGGCCGTCGGTCCACGGCACGTACTCGTGCGGCATCCAGTCCTTGGCGACCTTCAGATGCCGGTTGAGTTCCTTCTCGACCACTTCCTCCAGCGCGTACAACAGCCGGGCGTCGGTCCAGTCGGCGGAAGCGCCGAGGTGCGGGGAGACGATCGTCACGGAGAACTCCAGGGGACGTGCGACAGAGCAGAGCAGCCCGGCGAGCGGTGCCGGGGAACCTACGGGATCGTAGGCTACGAAACCGTAGGTTACGAGACCGTAGGTTAAGTGCAAGGTAAAGAGCGCTGATCAGCCGCCGTCCGGCGGGACACGACAAGGCCCCGAGACCCGCAGGTCCGGAGCCGGTCGGACGGTTCCCGCCGCGTGCTCAGGCGTACAGCTCCCGCAGCCGGACCGAGAGGCACGTCACACAGCCTTCGAGCTTCTCGAACTCCCCGATGTCCACGAGCACCGGCTCGTGGCCGAGGTCGGCGAGCAGGTCGGCCGTCTTGGGCGCGCTCGCCGCCATCAGCAGCTTGTCGCCGCCGAGCAGCACCACGTGCGCCCCCGACTCCTCCGGCACCGGAAGGAAACGGGGGAAGAGCGAGGGCGCGTCCGTCATCGGGATGTGCCCGAGCACCGTCCCGTCGGGCAGCGCGGTCACCGCCGACTTCAGGTGCAGCACCTTGCTCACGGGCACCGGGACGACCCGGGCGCCCAGCGGCTCGAACACCGCCCGCAGCTGCTGCACACCGGCCGCGTTGGTACGCCCGCCGCGACCCACGTAGATGGTGTCGCCGATCTTCAGGACGTCCCCGCCCTCCAGGGTGCCCGGCTCCCAGACCCAGTTGACCGAGCAGCCGAGCCGGGCCACGGCCTCCTCCACGCCGGCCGTCTCCGCGCGCCGCGACCCGGCGCCGGGCCGCGTGATCAGCGCGACGTTGCGGTACACGACGACCGCGTCCTCGACGAACACCGAGTCCGGGCAGTCGTCGGCCGGGTCCACCTCCAGCGTCTCCCAGCCGTGGGCCCGCAGGGCGTCGACATAGGCGTCCCACTGCTCGACCGCCAGGCCGTGGTCGACCGGCTCCCGCTCGATGTGCGTCACCAGCCCTTCGGCGAGCCGGGGACCGGGGCGACGGACGAGGGCCTTCTTGCTGGGCACGCGGGACCTTTCGAGTCGGCACGGGCATGACCGGCGGCCGTGGGGCGGCGCCGGGTCCCCATCTTGCAGCGGGCACCCGCGCGGACGGAACCCCCGTCAGGCGCCCGTGGCCCTCCTGAGGTGCTCCGCCGTACTCGAGTCGCGGGCGGCGAGCAGTTCGCGCGGGGTGCCCTCGAAGACCACCCGGCCGCCGTTCCGTCCCCCGTCGGGACCGAGGTCGATCACCCGGTCGGCGTGGGCCACCACGTCCAGGTTGTGCTCGACGACCACGACCGTGTTGCCGGTGTCCACCAGCCGGTCCAGCAGGGCGAGCAGCCCCCGCACGTCCGACATGTGCAGCCCCGTCGTCGGCTCGTCCAGGACGTAGACGGCGCCCGTGCGATGCAGGCGGGTGGCCAGCTTGATGCGCTGCCGTTCCCCGCCGGAGAGCGTGGACAGCGGCTGCCCGAGGGTGAGGTAGGTGAGGCCGACGTCGCGCAGGGCGCACAGCCTGCGCCGTACGCCGGTGTCGGCGAAGAAGTCCAGCGCCTCGCCGGCCGTCATCGCGAGCACGTCGGCGACGGACCTGCCGCCGACCGTCAGCCGCAGCACCTCCTCCCTGAAGCGCCGCCCCTCGCAGTCGTGGCAGGTCGTCGTCACCGGGTCCATGAAGGCGAGGTCCGTGAAGATGATGCCGCGCCCCTCGCAGGTGCCGCACGCCCCCGCCGAGTTGAAGCTGAAGAAGCCCGGTTCGGCCCCCGTCTCCCGCGCGAAGATCTTCCGCACCGTGTCCATGATCCCGAGGTACGTCGCCGGGGTCGAGCGGGCCGAGACGCCGATCGCCGACTGGTCGACGGCCACCACGTCCGGATGGGCGGCGGTCAGCTCCGCGACCAGGGTGCTCTTGCCCGACCCGGCGACCCCGGTGACCGCGGTGAGCACGCCGGTCGCGAACGCCACCGTCACCTCCCGCAGGTTGTGCCGGCCGGCCCCCTTCACCCACAGTTCCCCGCCCGGCGTCCGAACGGTCTCCTTCACCGCCGTGCGGCGCCCCAGGAACCGTCCGGTGAGGGTGTCCGACGCGGCCAGCCCGGCCGGTGTTCCCTCGAACACCACCCGGCCGCCGTCGGCGCCGGCCCGTGGACCCATGTCGACGACGTGGTCCGCCAGCGCGATGACGTCCGGGTCGTGCTCGACCACCAGCACGGTGTTGCCCTTGTCGCGCAGCCGCAGCAGCAGGTCGCCGAGGCGCCCGACGTCACGCGGGTGCAGTCCGACGCTCGGTTCGTCGAAGACGTACGTCATTCCGGTCAGGCTGGAGCCGAGGTGCCGCACGGTCTTCAGCCGCTGCCCCTCGCCGCCGGACAGCGTGGCGGTCTCCCGGTCGAGGCTGAGGTAGCCGAGGCCGATCGCCTCCACCCGCTCCAGTGCGGCCACCGCGGCACCGGCGACCGGCAGGGCCACCGGGTCGTCGATCTCCTTCAGCACGGCGATCAGGTCGGTGATCTGCATCCGCGAGCAGTCGGCGAGGGAGTGCCCTCCGACGCGGGTCGCGAGCGCCGCCGCGTTCAGCCGGGCCCCGCCGCAGTCGGGACAGCGGGCCTCGACCAGGAAGCCTTGCACCAGCTTCCTGGTCTTCTCGCTCATGCCGGACAGGTCCCGCTTCAGGTACAGCCGTTCGAACCGGTCGGCGAGGCCCTCGTACTCGGTGCTCCACGTCCCGCCCGAGCCGCTGACGGTGACCCTGCTGCCGGGCCGCCCGTGCATCAGGAAGGCGCGCTCGGCCTCCGTGAAGTCGCCGACCGGCTGGTCGATGTCCAGTTCCTCGGTGTTGGTGTACGTCTGCCCCTGCCAGGTCCCGGCCGCGAACGGCGGGAAGCGGACCGCGCCGCCCGCCAGCGACCTGGCCGGGTCGAGGATCCGGTCCCAGTCGGGCTGCACCCGGCGGCCCAGCCCGTCGCAGCCGGGGCACATGCCCGACGGGTCGTTGAACGAGTACGCCGTGGCCCCTCCGGCGCTGGGGGTGCCGTGCCGGGAGAACAGCACCCGCAGCACCGAGTGGATGTCGGTCATCGTGCCCACGGTGGAGCGGGAGTGGCCGCCGACCGGCCGCTGGTCGACGACGATCGCGGGGGTCAGGTCCTCCAGGGCGTCCGCGTGCGGCCGTTCGTACTTCGGCAGCCGGTTGCGCACGAACCAGGTGAACGTCTCGTTCAGCTGGCGCTGCGACTCCACAGCGATCGTGTCGAACACGATCGACGACTTTCCCGACCCCGAAACGCCGGTGAACACGGTCAGCCGGTTCTTCGGGATGCGGAGCGTGACGTCCTGGAGGTTGTTCTCCCTGGCCCCGGTGATGCTGATGAACTCGCTCATGCCGGGGACGCTAGGCGGGATACCCGACAGTTTCCGGCGTGATTTCCTTCAGTTCCCCCTCCTCCAGCAGCAGCCAGCGGGTGATGCCGAGCGACTCCAGGAAGGGGATGTCGTGGCCGGCCACGATCAGCGCCCCCTCGTACGACTCCAGCGCGCTGGTGAGCTGCCGTACGCTCGCCATGTCGAGGTTGTTGGTCGGCTCGTCCAGCATCAGCAGCTGCGGCGCGGGCTCGGCCAGCATCAGTGCCGCCAGCGCCGCCCGGAAGCGTTCGCCGCCGGACAGCGTCGCCGCCGGCTGGTCGGCGCGGGCGCCCCGGAACAGGAAGCGCGCCAGCCGCGCCCGGATCCGGTTGTTGGTGGCGCCCGGCGCGAACCGGGCCACGTTCTCCGCGACGCTCAGCCCGTCGTCCAGGACGTCCAGGCGCTGCGGCAGGAAACGCAGCGGCACATGCGCCGTCGCCTCGCCCGCCACCGGCTCCAGCTCCCCGGCGACGGTGCGCAGCAGCGTGGTCTTGCCCGCGCCGTTGCGCCCGATCAGCGCGATCCGTTCGGGACCGTGCAGATCGAGACCGCCCGCCACGCGGGCGCCGTACGCCGGCTCCAGGTCCCGCAGGGTGAGTACGGTCCGGCCGGGCGGCACGGCCGTGTACGGCAGGTCGACGCGGATCTCGTCGTCGTCCCGCACGGCCTCCGCCGCGTCGTCGAGCCGCTCCTTCGCCTCGGCGAGCTTCTCCTCGTGCATGATGCGGTACTTGCCGGCCGACTGCTGGGCCGTGCGGGCACGCAGCTTCATCACCGCCCGGGGCTCCCGCTTGGTGTCGTACATCTTCTGCCCGTACCGCCTGCGCCGGGCCAGGACGACCTGGGCGTCGGCCAGTTCGCGCTTCTGCCTGCGCAGGTCCGACTCGGCGACCCGCACCATGCGTTCGGCCGCCTCCTGTTCCACGGCCAGCGCCTCCTCGTACACCGAGAGGTTCCCGCCGTACCAGGTGACCGATCCGGAGCGCAGGTCGGCGATCTGGTCGACCCGCTCAAGGAGTTCGCGGTCGTGGCTGACCACGACCATGACGCCCGGCCAGGACTCGACCGCCGCGTACAGCCGCCTGCGGGCGTACACGTCGAGGTTGTTGGTGGGCTCGTCCAGCAGCAGGACGTCGGGCCGGCGCAGCAGCAGCGCGGCCAGCCGCAGCAGCACCGACTCTCCGCCGGAGACCTCGCCGACGGTGCGGTCGAGGCCGATGCGGTCGAGCCCCAGCTCGCCGAGCGTGGCCAGGGCGCGTTCCTCGACGTCCCAGTCGTCGCCGACGGTCTCGAAGTGCTCCTCGCGCACATCCCCCGCCTCGATGGCGTGCAGCGCGGCCCGCAGCGCGTCGATGCCGAGCGCCTCGTCGACCCGCAGGGCGGTGTCGAGCGTGACGTTCTGCGGCAGGTAACCCACCTCCCCGCTCACCCGGACGGTGCCGTCCGCCGGGGTGAGGCGGCCGGCCAGGAGTTTCAACAGGGTGGACTTCCCGGCCCCGTTCACCCCGACCAGCCCCGTTCTGCCGGGGCCGAAGGCGGTGTCGAGTCCCTCGAAGACGGAGGTTCCGTCGGGCCAGGAGAAGGACAGGGACGTACAGGTGATGGAAGTAGACATACGGGTCTCCGCGGTTGCTCGAAGCAGTCAGGGGGCAAACGCGTATCGAGACACGGACGCGGCGGCGACCGCCGTCCGACAAGTGGCGGACGGGAGGGCGGACGCGAGGTCGGCCCGGAGAAGCCGGAGAAGGAGGAGCCCCGGAGCGCGTGGGCAAGAAAAAAGCCCTGCTCCGCAAGGACGGCTCGAACGCCGAGGTCGCACGCGGCGGGCACACGTGAGATACGTGTGACGCGGTGTCTCAGAACCTCAGACGAGCAACGTCCTTCTCCGATCGGCGGCAACAGAAGCGATATACACCGTAGGAGTGGCCTGGTGGGCTGTCAACGCGTTAAACGCACCGACGGACGTCGTGCGTGCGGTGGCGAAGACCCGGCCCCACGGCCCGAAGGAGGCACCTGTGCCCCGTGAACCGCTCTCCCTGCCGGCCGGTCTCTGCCTGCTGGCCTGGGACCCCGCACGGCCCGGCGCCGCCGACACCGCCCGGGTCCACCACCTGGTCCGCGCCGGTGCCCTCGTCGAGCTGGCCCGCCGCGGACTGCTCACGGACGACGACGGCATCGCCACCCCCGTCGACCTGGACTCCGAGACCGGGGACCCGGTCCTCGACGGCCTGCTGGAACTCGTGCGGGAGTCGCTGCCGCACGGTTGGCGGGCCTGGGTCGCCCTGCACGCGCGCGTCACCTTCGACGCCGCCCGGGAGCAGCTGGTGGCCGAGGGCTGCCTGCGCGCCGAGAAGAAGCGCGTGCTCGGCGTGTTCCCCTCGGTGGAGTACACCCTGGCGCGGGCCGACGTGGCACAGGCACTGCGCAGGCGGTCCCGGGACGTCCTGGAGGGGGCGGTGCCGGCGGGGGAGGTCTCCGAGCGGGACACGGCCATGGCGGCGCTGGCCGCAGCCGCGGCGGAGCCGGGAGTCGTGGCGGCTGCGGGATCTCCTGGAGGGGGCGGTGCGGGGGCGCGCGGCGAACGGACGGAGCGGACCGGGTACCTCGCGGCGGCACCGGGCGCGCACGGCATCCCGTACGGCATCCTGGACGAGGTGTGCGGCGCGGTGCGCGACGAGGCCGCGCACACCGAAGCACCGGCGGGCGGCTGACCGCCCCCGCAGTGGAGGAGCGCAGTGGAGGAGGACCGGTCAGCGGCTCCCGCGCATCAGCTCGGCCAGCTCGTGGTCCAGGTCCAGCTGGAGGTGTTCGAGCCCCACCGGCACCAGCTCCCCGGTGGCCTGCAGGAAGCTGCGCAGCTCTCCCGAGCGGACATGGATCACGGCCGTGCCCTCGGGCGCGTGGAACTCCAGGACCGTGCGGTCGTACCCGTAGGGGCGCACCCTGACGTCGCCATGGCCGTCCGGCTCCTGCATCCCCGTGATGAGCAGCTCGCGGGAGAAGGTCCAGCAGACCTCGACGTTCTCCAGGGTGGCCGGGGCCGGAAAGGTCATCCGCACGGCGAACGGGTCGCTGCGGTCGTAGAGCAGGGTCGCGGGAATGCTCGGCATGCGCGGGGCGGCGGCGACGAGACGCGCCTCGACGGGCTGCTCGATGACGGTTGACAACGCCTTGCTCCCTCGTGACGGCTGGGCGGGCTTCGGGGATCGTGCGGGCCGGGCACTGGAAGAGACGACGGAATCAACCAATCCGTGCACACGACCAACGAGTGACCTCTGTCACCGCGTTCATGCACCGGCGTGACACGGCTCTCCCCGGGCGCCCCGCACGGCAGTTGCGGCCCCCGCTCACCGGGTGCGTCACCCGGCCGGAGCCCCGGCGCCGGGCGGGCCGGGGTGTTTGTCCGTAACGTGGGTAACCGTTCGCTGTACCTGAGAGGACGCCCGCTCTGTCCGAGAGGACGTTCGCCGTACCGGAGAGGAAGTGAGCGGACATGCCGAGCGGTTCGAGCCCCAAACGGGAGCGGCAGTACGAGCACATCAGGAAGAGTGCGAAGGACCGGGGCGAGAGCACCGGCCGGGCCAAGGAGATCGCGGCCCGGACCGTGAACAAGGAGCGTGCCCAGTCCGGCGAGTCGAGGACCGCCAGCCGCACGTCCACACGGGACAAGTCGCCGAGCAAACGCGGCGGACAGCGGTCCGGCAACCGGCAGGGCCCGCAGGGGCTCACCTACGACCAGCTGTACCAGGAGGCCAAGCGCCGAGACATCAGCGGCCGTTCGAACATGAACAAGGGCGAACTGCAGCGCGCACTGGGCAAGTGAGCCCTCCCCGCACCGGGGGACCCGGGGCAGTCCGGACCCGACCGGCGCTCCCGTAGGCTTGCGGCCACGATGACGACGACCGTGACCGCGCAGACCCCCGCCCACTGGCCCGCGACCGAGGAGCAGGCCCGCGCCGTCCAGGACGCGCTGCGGGGGCGCGTGGTGCTCGACGAGCCGGGTCCGCCGCCCGGCACGGGCCGGGTCACCGGGGTCGACGTGGCCTACGACGACGCACGCGACGTCGTCGCGGCGGCCGCCGTGGTGCTGGACGCCGGGACCCTCGACGTGGTCGCCGAGGCCACGGCCGTCGGACGGATCTCCTTCCCCTACGTGCCGGGCCTGCTCGCCTTCCGGGAGATCCCGGCCGTCCTCGCCGCCCTGGACGCCCTGCCCTGCCCGCCCGGTCTCGTCGTCTGCGACGGGTACGGCCTCGCCCACCCGCGCCGCTTCGGCCTCGCGAGCCACCTCGGGGTGCTCACCGGGCTGCCCACCGTCGGGGTGGCCAAGAACCCGTTCACCTTCACGTACGACGATCCGGACACCCCGCGCGGCAGCACGTCGCCGCTGCTCGCCGGCGCCGAGGAGGTGGGGCGGGCGGTGCGCACGCGCGACGGCGTCAAGCCGGTCTTCGTCTCCGTCGGCCACCGCGTGGACCTCGCCAACGCCTGTGCACAGACCCTGGCGCTGGCCCCCGCCCACCGCCTCCCGGAGACGACCCGCAGGGCCGACGCCCTGTGCCGCACGGCCCTGCGGACAGCCGCCTACCCGGCCTGATCCGCGATGCTCCAGCGGCCCACCTCCTGGTACGCCGAGTCGTGGATCGCCGAACCGTCGCCCGGCCGCAGGCCGTAGTGCTTCAGGTTGCCGCCCCAGTAGCGCAGGATCCGCTGCAACTCGCCCGTGGGGTCCTCGGCGAGTGCGCCCTCGTCCATGGTGACTTCGAGAAGGAACTTCATACCTTCGAGGGTCTCATTGAACTTCCCAGTGAGACTTTTCCGTGCACCGCACGGGATGTGCACAGGGAGTGTGGGCAGTGGTGTTGAGGAGCGCGGGAAAAGTCTCAAACAGGGGTGCCGGGGCACGGTCGGCGCCGTGCGGCCGGTCCGACGATCTGAAGATCCGTACGGATGTGAGTACCCGTACGGATGCGGCGTCGCCCGCGCCCCCGGCAGGCTGGCAGCCATGACGCCACGCCCCGCACCCGAGTACTCCGCCGAGCCCGTCCGCACGGCCGAGCCGCGGCGGACGCCCGAGCCCGTCCGGACGCCCGAGCCCGTCCGGACCGCCGAGCCCCGGCGGCCCGTCGGGCGGGCGGTGGTCGCGGGGCTGGTGCTCGCCGTGGGGGCGGGCGCGGCCTGGGTGGCCGGGATGATCTACACCATCGCGGGCTGGTCCGGATGAGCCCCGTCCGCGGGGGCGGTCCCGCGGGTGACCCGCCGGTCAGCGCGTCGCCGCCACCCGGAAGCGGATGCCTGCCGCCCGCAGCCGTCCGGTCAGCGCGTCGCCCATCGCCACCGCCGTCGTGACCTGTCCGGCCGTCGGCGGCAGATCGTCCACGGCGAGGCAGAGCGCCGCCTCGGCGAACATCTTCGCCGTCTCCCCGTAGCCGGGGTCGCCGCCCGAGACCTCGGTGCAGACCCTGCGGCCGCCGCCCTCGCCGACGAAGCGGACGGAGAACCGGCTCCTCGCCCGCCGCTCCGCGCTCGGCCCCTCGCCCGGTGCGAGCCACCCCGACAGCAGACGCCGTGCCGCCGGAACCTGGGCCGCCACCACCAGCGCTCCCACGGCCGCCGCCCCGCCCACCGCGACGGGCAGGTGCCGTACGGCCGCGTAGTGGCGGTAACGGAAGTCGGGGCCGTAGCGGTCCAGGGCCCTCGCCGAACGCCGCACCACCTGCGGGTCGACGGTCGGCAGGGGCAGCGCCCAGGCCCCCACCTCCCCGGCGAAGCGCGGGGCGCCCGTCGGCGTCACCGCGCGGCGCCCCGCCGGCCGGGGCTCACGGCGCCGGCGTTCCAGCGCCGCGGCCCGCAGCTGCCGGCCCCGTGCGAACTGACCCAGCGCGGACGCGAACGTGCCGCCGGAGAAGGCCGCGTCGACGCTCACGAAGCCGTCCACGGTCAGCGGCACGCCCTCGGGCAGCTGCCGCACGGTGAAGTACACGCCCAGGTCATGCGGTACGGAGTCAAAACCGCAGGCGTGCACCAGCCGCGCACCGGTCTCCCGCGCGCGTGTGTGGTGGCGTACGTAGGTCAGGTCGACGAACTCCGGCTCACCCGCCAGGTCGAGACAGTCCGTCCCCGCCTCCGCGCAGGCGGCGACCAGCGCGTCGCCGTACCGGACGTAGGGGCCCACTGTCGTGGCCACCACGCGCGCGTGCACCGCGAGTTCGCGCAGCGAGGCCGGGTCGGACACGTCGGCGGCCAGCACGCCGACGCCGGCCGCGGCGGGCAGCCGGTCGCGCAGCCGGCGCAGCTTCTCCGTGCTGCGTCCGGCGATCGCCCAGCGCAGCCCGTCCGGCGCGTGCGCCGCGAGGTACTCCGCCGTCAGTTCGCCGACGAACCCCGTCGCCCCGAACAGCACGACGTCGTACGGTCGGCCTGCCGTGTTCTGCCTGCTCATGACGTCCCTCCGTCACCCGTCGGCGGCCCCCTGGTCCGCAGCCCGCGCCGTCGCGGGCGGCCGGAGCTAGCGTGAGAGGCGCGGGCCCGGTGGGCGGCCCGCGCCACAATTGGCTAAGCGCTTGCTCGCCGGGGCCTTGTGCCCAGTGGAACACGTTCTTAGCATCACTGGTGTTACATCGGTTGTGTCACAGAGCTGAGGGTTCGATGCCGAACGCCGAGACACCGGCGCGGACGCCGGGTGCGGGACCGCTTGGGCCGGGTGCGGGACCGCTCGGTGGGGTGCGCGTCGTCGAGCTGGCCGGCATCGGCCCCGGCCCCTTCGCCGCCATGCTCCTGGCCGACCTGGGCGCCGACGTCGTCCGCGTCGACCGTCCCGGCGGGCCCGGCCTCGGGATCGACCCCGCCCGTGACGTCACCAACCGCAACAAGCGCTCCGTGGTCGTCGACCTCAAGGCGCCGGACGGCCCGGCCCGCGTCCTCGACCTCGCCGAACGCGCCGACGTCCTGATCGAGGGCTACCGCCCCGGCGTCGCCGAACGGCTCGGCGTGGGCCCCGCCCCCTGCCACGCCCGCAACCCGCGCCTCGTCTACGGCCGTATGACCGGCTGGGGCCAGGACGGGCCGCTGGCCCGGCGTGCCGGGCACGACATCGGGTACATCGCGCTCACCGGCACCCTCGGCCTGATCGGCGCCCCCGGCACACCGCCGCCCGCCCCCGCCAACCTCCTGGGCGACTACGCGGGCGGCTCCCTCTACCTGGTCGTCGGCATCCTCGCCGCCCTGCACCACGCGCGCGAGCACGGCACCGGGCAGGTCGTGGACGCCGCCGTCGTCGACGGCACGGCACACCTCTCCTCGATGATCCACGGCATGCTCGCCGCCGGCGCCTGGCAGGACCGGCGCGGCGCCAACCTCCTCGACGGCGGCTGCCCCTTCTACGGCACCTACGAGACCGCCGACGGCCGGTACATGGCGGTCGGCGCCCTGGAACCGCAGTTCTACGCCGAGTTCATGCGGATCCTCGGCATCCCGGACCAGGCACCGGCCCGCGACGACCCGGCCCGCTGGCCCGAACTGCGCGAGGCTGTCGCCGCCCGCTTCAGGTCCCGCACCCGCGACGCGTGGACGGCCGTCTTCGCGGACTCCGACGCCTGTACGGCGCCCGTCCTGTCGCTGGGCGAGGCCCCGCACCATCCGCACCTCGCCGCCCGCGGCACCTTCACCGACCACGGCGGCCTCACCCAGCCCGCCCCCGCGCCCCGCTTCTCGGCGACCCCCACGTCCGTCCGCAC
>NZ_JACBYP010000048.1 GCF_018982965.1 Streptomyces mayonensis
ATCGGAGGCGCCCCCGGCCGGGGCCGCCTCCGATCTCCCTCCGCCTCCGCCGGCGTTCCTCCCCGCGCGGCCCGCGGAGCCGGTGACGGGACCCGGCGGAGGAGGCGGCCGGGCGGACTACGTCGGCTCCGGGCCGCCCACCTACGACGCCGAGCCCACCGCGCTGCCGCCCGCCGACCCGGACGGACTGGACGGGCAGGTCCCGGACACCGTGCTGGACGGTGCCCGGTACGGAACGTGCACGCTGCGGGCGGTCTCCGTACGCGGGGACTCCGCACGGTACCGGGGCGAACCGCGGCGCGACGCGCTGCTCGTCGCCCGGTTCGGCGCCGGCGAACAGGCGCTGGTCCTGGTGGCGATGGCGACCGGTGCCCGTGCGGCCCCCGGAGCGCACCGCGCCGCGGCGGAGGTGTGCCGGTGGATCGGCCGGGCCGTGGGCCGCAGCCACGACCGGCTCGCCGAGGACCTGCGGGCCGCCCGGCGCGGCGACCTGAAGTCCGGCCTGCACCGCCTCACCGACCGCAGTCTCGGCAGGCTGAGGGCCGGCGCCGCCGAACAGGGCCTGCCTCCCGACGAGTACGCGGCGACCCTGCGCTGCCTGCTGCTGCCGGCCGATCCCGGGTGCCGGACGCGGGTGTTCTTCGGGGTCGGCCCCGGCGGACTGCTCCGGCTGCGGGACGGTGCCTGGCAGGACATGGAACCGAGTGCCGGCGACGTCACCGGCGCCCCCGTCCTCGGCTACGGCGGGGCGCCCGGAGACACGACCCGGGGCGGCACCGGCGTCCCGGGCGGCGACGCGGCGGGCGGGACGCCCGGAGGCGACCGGCTCACGATGGACCTCGGTGTCGCAGCGGCCCCGGGCCCGTACGACGGCCCGCCCGCCGAGCCGCCCCGCGAACCCTTCCGTTTCCGGGCCTCCGTAGCCCGCCCGGGTGATGTCCTCCTGATGTGCACCGCGGGCCTGGCCGAGCCCCTGCTGAGCGAGCCGGAACTGGGCGGACTCCTCGCCCGGCGATGGACGGGCCGTACCCCGCCGGGACTCGCGGAGTTCCTCGTCGACAGCGGCGTCCGGGTCAAGGGCTACGCGGACGACCGTACGGCGGCCGCCGTGTGGGAGGCGTGAGCCCGGCCGCTGTGGCTAGCTGGAGCCATGGCCAAACAGAACGTCGCGGAACAGTTCGTCGACATCCTCACCCGTGCCGGGGTCGAGCGCCTCTACGGAGTCGTCGGTGACAGCCTCAACCCCGTCGTGGACGCGGTGCGCCGCCACTCCGGCATCGAATGGGTGCACGTCCGGCACGAGGAGACCGCCGCCTTCGCCGCCGGGGCGGAGGCCCAGATCACCGGGAAGCTGACCGCGTGTGCCGGCTCCTGCGGCCCCGGCAACCTCCACCTCATCAACGGGCTCTACGACGCCCACCGCTCCATGGCCCCGGTCCTCGCCCTGGCCTCCCAGATCCCGTCCAGCGAGATCGGCCTCGGCTTCTTCCAGGAGACCCACCCCGACCAGCTGTTCCGCGAGTGCAGCCACTACAGCGAGCTGATCTCCAGCCCGAAGCAGATGCCGAGGCTGCTCCAGACCGCCATCCAGCACGCCGTCGGGCAGGGCGGCGTCAGCGTCGTGTCCCTGCCCGGCGACATCGCCGACGACCCCGCCCCGGAGCGCGCCGCCGAGACCGCGCTCGTCACCTCCCGGCCGACCGTCCGGCCCGGTGACGAGGAGATCGACCGGCTGGTGCGGATGATCGACGACGCCGACCGGGTCACCCTGTTCTGCGGCAGCGGCACCGCGGGCGCGCACGCCGAGGTCATGGAGTTCGCCGGCAAGCTGAAGGCGCCGGTGGGGCACGCGCTGCGGGGCAAGGAGTTCATCCAGTACGACAACCCGTACGACGTCGGCATGAGCGGTCTGCTCGGCTACGGGGCCGCGTACGAGGCCACCCACGAGTGCGACCTGCTGCTCCTGATCGGCACCGACTTCCCGTACAACGCCTTCCTGCCCGACGACGTGAAGATCGCCCAGATCGACGTCCGGCCGGAGCACCTGGGCCGGCGCTCCAAGCTGGACCTCGCGGTGTGGGGCGACGCGCGGGAGACCCTGCGCTGCCTGATCCCGCGGGTGAAGGAGAAGAAGAACCGGCGCTTCCTCGACCGGATGCTGAAGAAGCACGCAGACGCGCTGGAGGGCGTGGTCAAGGCCTACACCCGCAAGGTCGACAAGCACGTCCCGATCCACCCCGAGTACGTGGCCGCCGTACTGGACGACATGGCGGACGACGACGCGGTGTTCACCGTGGACACCGGGATGTGCAACGTCTGGGCCGCCCGCTACATCACGCCCAACGGCCGCCGCCGCATCATCGGTTCCTTCTCCCACGGCTCCATGGCGAACGCGCTGCCGATGGCGATCGGCGCCCAGTTCACCGACCGGCGCCGCCAGGTCGTCTCGATGTCCGGCGACGGCGGCTTCACCATGCTGATGGGCGACTTCCTCACCCTGGTCCAGCACGACCTGCCGGTGAAGGTGGTCCTCTTCAACAACTCCTCGCTCGGCATGGTCGAGTTGGAGATGCTGGTCGCGGGACTGCCCTCGCACGGCGTGGGCAACAAGAACCCCGACTTCGCCGCGGTCGCCGAGGCCTGCGGAGCCTTCGGGGTGCGGGTGGAGAAGCCCAAGGACCTGGCGGGCGCGCTGAAGGCGGCCTTCAAGCACAAGGGGCCGGCCCTCGTCGACGTCGTCACCGACCCCAACGCACTGTCCATCCCGCCGAAGATCAGCGCCGACATGGTCACCGGCTTCGCCCTGTCCGCCTCGAAGATCGTCCTGGACGGCGGAGTCGGCCGCATGGTCCAGATGGCCCGCTCGAATCTGCGCAACGTACCCCGTCCCTGACCGGCCCCGGCGAGGCCGAGCAGTACGCCGTCGACGGCCGCCGGCGTCCCGCGGCGGTTGTGCCCGGCCCGGCCGAGCACCGGACGGTGACGGGCCGGGCCGGAGGCGGGCGTGTCCGCCCGGGCGAGGGGCCGCCGGACGTGCCGGTGGGCCTTCCGGCGCCTCCGGCGTGCGGGCGGGGCCCGGGGTGTTCGTTCTTCACGACCACTGGCTTATTATCCAAGGCAATAAACTTGAGCCATTAGGGGAGTGGATGAAGACGCGCCCGGGCCTGACCGTCGACAAGATCGCCCAGGCCGCTGCCGCCCTGGCCGACGAGGTGGGCTTCGAGGGGGTCACCCTCTCGGCCCTCGCCCGCAGCTTCGGCGTCAAGGACGCCAGCCTGTACTCGCACGTCAAGAACATCCAGGACGTACGGACCCGGGTGGCGTTGCTGGCGGCCGAGGAGATGAGCGCCGAACTCGCCGTCGCCGTCGCCGGGCGGTCTGCCGAGGCCGCGCTGGTGGCCTTCGCCGACACCTACCGGGCCTTCGCCCTGCGGCACCCGGGACGGTACGCGGCGACCCAGATGCGGCTGGACCTGGAGGAGATCGCCGACGAGAAGGGCTTCGTCCGCAACATCGAGCTGACCTACGCGGTGCTGCGCGCCTACGACCTGGAGGAGCCGGACCTGACCGACGCGGTGCGCTTCATGCGCAGTACCTTCCACGGCTTCATCTACATCGAGTCGGTGGGCGGTTTCGGGCACCCGCGCGACATCGACAACTCCTGGCGCAGGACCGTAGGAGCGGTGCACACGGCGCTGCGGCAGTGGCCCCGCACCGAGCCCACCCGGGGCGCGGCCGGAGTGCCCTAGCCTCCCCGGCCGCGTCGCTCCTCACGGGGCGGGCGGCCCCGAACAGCGGCCGGCGGCCCGGCAGGGGAAGTGAGCCCTGCCGGGCCACCCTCGCCCTCGTCACTCACCCCACTTCATGTAGATGACCGGTGGCTCCCGGCCCGGGAGCTGACGCAGAGGGGCGTGGTCGAGGCCGAAGACCTCCCGCAGAGCGGTGGTCTCCCCGGGCCATTTCGGGTGGGCGAGCTCGTCGAAGGCGAGGATGCTGCCCTTGGTCAAATGCGGCTTGATCGCCTGGAGCAGCTCCTTCGTCGGCCGGTACAGGTCGAGGTCGAAGTAGGCCATCGCGATGACCGTCTCCGGGTTCTCCGCCAAGTACCGGGGGACCGTCTCACGCACGTCGCCCTGCACGACGAAGGAGCGCTGGGTGTGCCCGAAGGGCTCGGTGGCCTCATGGGCGGCCAGGACCTCACGCAGGTGGTCGACCTCGCCGTCGGGCGTCGCGAACCGTCCCGGGACGGCGCTGGTGCTGACCTTGTCGACGTCGCCGATGTCCTCGGGGAAGCCGGTGAACGTGTCAAAACCGACGATGCGACGCAGCGAGTTGTACGGCTCGTAGATGCTGCGCAGCGCCGTCAGAGTCGCCAGGTGGCGGCCGTGGAGCACGCCGAACTCCATGATGCTGCCGGGCACTTCGGGCAGCATGCGGTAGAGCGCGTCCATGGACAGCAGGTCGGCCAGCTGGTGCCGGCGCATGTAGACCGAGAGGTTGTCGATCAGGTACTCCGGCGGGATCGGAGACTGAACGAGCAGTTTGGTCAGCCGCTCGCGTGCATCGCGGTCCTGCGGCGACTCGTGCGGGACGATCCGCGGGTCGGTGAAGGTGTTCTCGGCCATGGAGGCGTTTCCTCTCGGTTCGGTTCGGTTCGGTCCGGGCGCAGCGGCCGGGTGGGGTCAGGTGAGCCAGCAGTCGGGGGCCGGGCCGCCGCGGCCGACCGGTGGGAAGAGCACGTCGAGCCGGGACAGCAGGGACTCGGGCAGCGCACACTCCAGGGCTTCGAGGGCACCGTCGATGTGCTCCTGAGTACGAGGCCCGATCAACGCGGCTGTCACACCGGGGCGCGACAGGACCCAGGCCGTGCCGACCACCGCCGGATCCAGGCCGTGATCGGCGCAGAGCCTCTCGTAGGCCTCGACGGTGTCGCCGTGTTCCTCCAGGGCGGCCGCCGCACGGCCCTGCGCCGACTTGACTGCGGAGCCCGTCCGTTTCTTGCGCAGAACACCGCCGAGCAGACCGCCGTGCAGCGGTGACCAGACCAGCAGGCCGAGGCCGTACGCCTGGGCGGCGGGCATGATCTCGAGCTCGGGATACCGGGTGACGAGGCTGTACGCGCACTGCTCGGAGACCAGGCCCAGGCTGTTCCTGCGCTGCGCCGCCGCCTGGGCCGACGCGATGTCCCAGCCGGCGAAGTTGGACGAGCCGACGTAGCGCACCTTGCCCTGGGCGACCAGGAGGTCCATCGCCTGCCATACCTCCTCCCAGGCCGCGGACCGGTCGATGTGGTGCATCTGGTAGACGTCGATCCAGTCGGTGCCCAGACGCCTGAGCGACGCCTCGCAGGCCGCCACGATGTTGCGGGCGGACAGGCCGTGGTCGTTGAGGCCCTCACCCATCGGATCGCCGACCTTGGTGGCCACGACGACCTGGTCGCGCCGTGCGGGCGCCTTGTCGAGCCAGCGTCCGACGACCTCCTCCGTATGGCCCTTGTAGACCCGCCAGCCGTAGGTGTTGGCCGTGTCGATCAGGTTGATGCCCCGCTCCAGGGCATGGTCCATGAGGCGGTGCGCCTCGGGCTCCTCCACCCGGCCGCCGAAGTTGACGGTGCCGAGAGCGAGCCTGCTGACGCGCAGACCGGTGCGGCCCAGCTGAGTGTGGATCACGTGTCCTTCCCTTCGTGCGGCGCCGGGGTCCGTCGTGACGCGTCGGCACCGCCCTGCCGGATACGGCGTGCGATGTCGCGCGCCCCGAGGACGGACAGCGCGACGCTGGTGAGGGTGGGGTTGCAGGCCGTCCGCGTCGGAATGACGCCGTTGCCCGCGACGTAGAGGTTGTCGAACCCCCACACGCGGCAGGTGGGGTCGCAGACGCTGGTGCCGTCGTTCGCGGCGCCCATGCGCACCGTCCCCTGGTAGTGCAGGGAGCTTCCCGACGGCAGGACCCAGGGTGCCTCGCCGTCCGCGGCACGGCCGAGGACCTTGCTCAGGCGCAGCGCCTCGGCGGCGGCCTCGGCGAGCGCCGCCCGGTCCTCGTCGCCGAGAGTGTGGTGGATCGTCATCGCGGGCATGCCGACCCAGTCCTGCTCGGTCTCACTGAACTCCAGCCGGTTGCCGGCCCTCGGCTCCTGCGAGGTGAACAGGTGCACCGACAGCAGCGGTACGCCCGCCCGGCCGCCGGCGGGACGGTCCGCGACCGTGCTGGGGTCGAGCCGGGTCAGCATGCCGTGGAACGGATACCGCTCGCCCTCGTAGGGGATCCAGGTGACTCCGCCCGGGGGCTCCTCCGAGCCCACGGAGCCGTCCGTACCGTGCACCTCCGCGATGACCGAGACCTGCGGGTGCTCGTTGAGATAGCGGCCGAGGGCCTGGGGACGTATCCCCGAGGCGAAGAGCAGCTGCGGAGTGCGCAGTGGGTCGGCCGCCACGACCACGTAGTCCGCCCGCACGGCGCCGACGGCCCCCGTGGTCCGGTCGCGCAGCCGCACTCCGACGGCCCGCCCGTCGTCCACGAGCACCTTTTCGCACAGCGTGTCCGCGCGCAGCTCGACATTCGTGTCGGGACCGGTCGGCAGGTGCCGCAGGACGGCGTCCGTACCGGTGCGCCGGACCCGGTCGCCGGTGCGGACGGCGGCCATGGGCATGGCCTGGACCCTCCGGTCGGGCGCGCGTCCCTCGTCCAGCTCCTCGCCCAGGACCCGCCGGACATGGGCGGCGAAGGGCGAGTCGGCGAACTGGGTGCTGGAGACCTGGAGCAGTTTCTCGGCGACCGCGTAGGCCCCGTCGAGCTCGTCCCGGTCCACGCAGTCGACACGTTCGGCGTCCCCCGCCCGCGGAGCCGCCCCGAACCAGAGCACCCCCATGCCGCCCACGTTGCAGGACTGCTGAGCCGCGGGCAGACCGTCGCCGGTCAGGTCCCCCGACCCGACGTTGAACATGCCGGGCCGCTCGACGAGGGCCCGCCCGCGCTCCGCCCGGGACTGGTTGTGTGCGACGGCCGACGCCGCGGAGATACCGTACGGGTGCCGGCGGGGCCCTTGGGCGGCGACCCTGGCGCGCTGCTGCTCCTCGGCGTCGGTGAGCGTGGTCAGGTGCCGGCCCGGCGGGTCGGTCAGGGCCGGACCCGCCTCGACCAGCAGAACGCGGGCCGAGGGGTGGGCCCGGTGGATCTCGTGGGCGTAGGAGGCGCCGGTGGGGCCGCTGCCGATGATCACCACGTCGACCGTGTCGGTGATGCGGGTGCGCCCGAAGGGCCCGGCGGAGTTCTGTGCTGACATGTTCTCTCCTTTCTTCGGCTCAGGCGCTGCGCTCTACAGCGAGCGGGCGACGACGACGCGTTGGATCTGGTTGGTGCCCTCGATGATCTGGAGCAGCTTCGCTTCGCGCATCCAGCGTTCGACCGGGTGATCCTGCACGTAGCCGTAGGCGCCCAAGGCCTGTACGGCGTCCGTGGTGACGCGCATGGCGGTGTCCGTGGCGAAGAGCTTGGCGCGGGCCGCCGCGGCGGTCACGGCCGATGCGCCCGCGCCGGAGTCCAGCACGCGAGCAGCCTCCCGCACCAGTGCGCGGGCCGCGGCGACTTGCGTCGACATGTCCGCGAGCATGAAGGCGAGACCCTGGAAGTCCGCCACGGGGCGGCCGAACTGCCGCCGGGTCCTCGTGTAGGAGACGGCGTGGTCCAGCGCCGCGGAGGCCAGGCCCACCGCGCACGCGGCGATGCCCAGGCGCCCCCGGTCGAACAGTCCGGTCGCGATCAGGAACCCCTTGCCGGGCCGGCCGATCAGCCGCTCGGCCGGAACCTGCGCCCTGTCCCACACGACGGCCGCGGTGGGCGACGAACGCACCCCCATCTTCCTCTCGAGTCGCTGGACCTGCAGACCAGGAGTCCCGGCGTCGGCGAGCAGGACGGACAGCCCGCGGATGCCGGCGCCCCCGGTCCGGCAGAACACGTTGTAGTGGTCGGCCTGCCCGGCATGGCTGGTCCAGGCCTTGGTGCCCGCGACCGTGTACGGCCCGCCCTCCGAGGCCTGGCGCGCCGTGCAGCTGATCGCCGCGATGTCCGAGCCGGCCTCTGCTTCCGAGATGCAGTTCGCGCCGAGCTGTTCGCCGCCGAGCATGGCGGGCAGCCACCGCTCGCGCTGGCTCTCGGTGCCGTGGACGGCCAGCGGGTAGCACGACAGGACGTGGATGTTGACCGACTGGGCGACGGCCAGCCACCGCTTGGCCAGCAGTTCCAGCACTGTGAGGTGGACCTCGTACCTCTGTCCGCCGCCGCCGTACTCCGCGGGGTGGGGAAGGCTGAGCAGCCCGGCCCGGCCGAGGGTCCGCAGAATCTCCCGCGGGAACTCCGCGCGGTCCTCGAAGCCGTCCGCGTTCGGTGCGAGTTCCTTGTCCGCGAGGTCGGTCGCCAGCGCCAGCAAGTCGCGGACGTCGTCGTCCTGTTCGGTCGGCATCCGCTTCGAGGGGGCATCCGTGAACGGGAAAGTTGTCATCGCGACGCCGGTCGTCCTTCCGGTGCGGGGGCGTGGGGTGGGAGGAAGCGGCCGGTTTCCGGGGCCAGCACGGCCAGGCGCAGCACGGCCGGGTGGTGCGGCTGGTCGAAGGCGACGGCGACGGCCGCCCCGGGCAGCGGCTGCAGCACCCTCCACCGCAGGTTCCGCCAGCGTCCGCCGTCCGCGAGCAGTACTCCGGGGTAGGTTTCGGGTCGGCTGATCGGCCCGGTTCCGGTGGTCTTGGCGCACGCTTCGTGGATCGCCCAGCGCCGGGCGAGCGCGGTCGCCCGGCGGTCGGGCGGAAGAAGGGCGAGTTCATGCCGCTGGGAGCGCGAGCAACAACGCTCCAGCAAGCCGGTGGTGGGTGGCACCGGGCCCTGGATGTCGACGCCCACGGCGCGGCCCACGGCGACGGCGACGGCGACGGCTCCGCTGCTGTGGGAGATGCTGACACCGGTCGCCGGGTGGCCCTCCAGCAGCGGCTTGCCCTGATCGGTGCGGCCGATGCGACAGGTCCGTGTCCAGCTCCCCAGGCCGCGCTCCAGCGCCCAGCGAAGCAGCGCGCGGCCCGCGGTGAACTCCTGTGCCCTGCGGGGCGCAAAGGCCCCGGCCCGGCGCGACTCCTCGGTGCTGAGCAGGTGCGCGTGGCGCGTCGCCGCCCCGGCCGGCGCGCAGGCGACCAGGACGTCGTGGCGGGCGGGCGTCCCTACCATGTCGCGGCTTCGGGCCAGACGCGCCGGACGCGTCGGACGGCGTAGTCCCAGTAGGAACGTACCGACAGGTCCGCGTAGATGAAGTCCCGTTTGAGGGCGACGTCCGCGTCGGTGGCCCAGGTGTACGGCACTCCGCTCTGCTCCGCGAGCAGCTGCAGCCGGCAGGCGCGCTCCAGCACCTGCGCGAAGACCGCGGCGTGCCGCACGCTCTTTCCGACGATCACTCCGCCGTGGTTGCGCAGCAGGACGCCCTCCGCGTCGCCGAGGGACTCGGCGATGGCTTCGCCGGTCTCCTGGTCGAGCACCGTGTTGCTGGTCCGGGTGAACAGGGCGAGGGCTCCGGTGAAGTGCGCGCCGTCGTGCGAGACGGGTCGCAGCTCCAGGTCCGTGGCGCCGAACACCAGGGTGTGCGGGGCGTGACTGTGCACGATGCCGTTGACGTCCGGGCGCGCGCGGTAGATCGCTTGGTGCAGGGGGAGTTCGGGCGGGGCGAGCGGGTCGACCGGCGCGCCCGGGTCGATGGAGGCGGCCACCACCTGGTCGGGGGTCGCCTCGTCGAACCCGCACAGCGCGTTCTTGATGAAGAAGGTGCCGGAGCCCGGTGTCCGCGCCGATATCTGGCCCTGGTTGAAGTCGTCGTGTCCGTCGAGGGACAGCATCCGCGCCCCGGAGGCGATCTGGCCGGCCAGCCGGACGGGTGTCCGGGACGCGGTGGACCGGTCCGCCGTGCCGGCAGTGGTGGTGGGTGTCATGGCTGCTCCTCCCGCCCTTCGGCCGTCGCGCGGGCCATCGTGGCCAACAGGTCGTCGAAGACCGAATGAAGCGGGTAGAGGCCGGGGGCGCGGCCCACACTCCAGCTCGCGGCTCCGACGGCGCCGGCCGCGGCCGCGTCGAGGGAACTCACCTCGTGGGTGACGGTCAGCGTCTGCTCCGGCCAGCTGAGGCGGACCTCGTGGTCGCTGACGGCCGGGCCGCAGCGCAGCGAGGCGACGTCGGCAGCCGGCCGGCCGGTGTACCGCAGCCACTCCCGGGCGAGCCGGGACGCCGTGGTGCTCGGCCGGTGGACCTTGGTGGCGGGATGGCGTTCCAGGACGGCGGCTTCCGGTACCGCGCCGGTGATGCCGGCCCGCTCCATGGTCGTGACCACGTCCGCGACGCAGGCCAGGGCACGGGTCTGCAGGTAGTTGCCGAGGGACAGGTTGGGCGCGAGGACGACGGGAGCCTTGGCGGACAGATCGTCGAACAGCCGCAGCTGGTCGTCCTCCAGGGCGGACACGCACTCGACGACGGGTACTCCGAGACTCAGCCCCAGGCCGGCGGCCTGGGCCACGACGGCGGGCGCCGAGCAGTCGACGAGTACGTCGGGGACCGGTACGTCGCCCCACTGGTCCGGCCGGCGCGGGTCGTACACGTGGACGGCGTGCCCTTCCGCCGACGCAGTGCGCTGGACGGCCCGGCCGAGGCGGCCCGAGCCGAACACGCCGAGGGCCGGCTCAGGCATCGGCGACCTCCCGCAGGTGCTGGGAGACGAGTTCGACGAGGCTGTCGATGGTTTCGAAGCGGTCGCTCTCCTCCTCGGGATCGAGGTAGACGCCGAGTTCGTTCTCCACCGTGTCGATCATGCGAATGTAGGCCAGTGACGAGTAACTGACCTGGGGGAGCGACCAGCCGGCGGCTGCCAGGTCCCGCTCGGTCAGGTCGCCCTCCGCCGAGCCGAGCACGATGCGCACGATGCGCGAACGGATGTCGTCGGGGGAAGCGGGCATGGCTGAGGTCTCCTTGGGCGTGGTCACTGGACGTTCTCGGAGTCGTCGAACATGCGGCGCAGTGCCGCCGTGGCGGGCTTGCCACTGGAACTGCGGGGGATCTCCGCCACGATGCGCACGAGGCTGGGGATCTTGTACGGGGCCAGGCGCCGGGCGACGTGTCGGCGCGGGCCGGCCGGATCGAGGTCCGGGGCGGCGGCGAGGACCGCGGCGAGGGCGGAGGTCCCGTGCCGGTCGGCGACCTCCAGGACGATCGCGTCCCGCACCCCCGGTGCCCCGGCGAGGGCTTCGGAGACCTCGACCGCGTCGATCTTGCGGCCCCCGATGTTGATCACCTGACTGGTGCGTCCGGTCAGCACGAGACTTCCGTCCGACAGGCAGCCGACGTCGCTCGTACGGTAGAAGCCGTCGGCGCCGACGCGGCTCTCGAAGGCTCCTGGGGCGTTGAGGTAGCGCGTGCCCATGGACTCGCTCCTGACCTCCACGACGCCGGGCTCCCCGTCACCGCCGGCTCGCAACTCGACGCCGGGAAGCGGCTGTCCCAGTCCCGGGTCGGTCAGCGGGTTGCGGGCAAAGGTGAGCGGTCCCGCCTCCGCGATGCCGAAGTAGTTCTGCAGCGGTACGCCGGTGCGGTCCACGAACTGCTGCTTGGTCGCCGGGTTCAGGGGCGCCGCGGAGGAGATGGCCGTCCGCAGGTCCGGCAGCGCTTCGGCGGACAGGGGCCGCCGCACCAGGGACTCGTACAGTGCGGGGAAGCCGACCAGCCGGGTGGCGGCGCTGCCCCGCAGCATGCGCGAGACCGCTCCGGCCGTGGGCAGTCCGCTGCCCAGGTGCAGTCGTGCCCCCACGAGGAACGCCGACAGCAGCGAGGTGTTGAAGGCCAGCCCGTTGGACAGCGAGGCGAAGCACAGGATGCCGTCGCCGCCGGACAGGCCGGTGCCGTCGGCCCAGTTGGCGGCGGCGCGGTGGACCGCCCGGCCGCGGAACTCGATGCAGTTCGGGCGGCCGGTGGACCCCGAGGTGAAGCGGCAGACCTCTGTCTCGTCGTGCAGGTCGGGACGGTCGTGGCGGACAGCGAACCGGGTGGTGTGCAGGGGCCCGGTCCCGAGAACCCCGCACCGGCTGCCGTGTTCCGGGACCGGCGTGCTCTCCTCGTGGACCAGCAGATCGAGCCCGCAGTCCTCCTGGATGACCCGGGTCTCCTGCGCGCCCGAGGCCCGGTCGACGAGGAACGGTACGCCCCCGGCCTTGAGGACGGCCAGATACGTGACCACGTACGCGACGGAGTTGCCGGCCTGGATGCCGACGCGGGGCCGCTCCCGTCCGGGCAGCAGACGGCGGACGTCCGCGGACCGCCGGTCACTGGCCGCGTCCAGCTCCCGGTAGGACAGCGACGACTGGCGGTCGGCCACGGCCGCAGCGTCGCCGTGGGCGCGGACGGCCCGGGTGATGACATCGATGAGCACGGCGCGTCACCGCTGCCCGTGGGCGTGGGCCGGCTGGAGCCGGTCGGTCTTGACCGCCGACGTGCCGGGCTCGCCGAGCATCGCGACGTAGAGGACCTCGTCCTCGTCCGCCAGTCCCGCCAGCAAGTGCCAGCCTCCGGCGTCGAAGCCGCCGATGGTGGTCACCGCGATGCCCGCCGCGGTGGCACCGAGGCAGAGGAGGTGGGCCAGGGCCCCGGCACGCAGCAGCGCCTCGTCGATGCCCCGGGTGCCGAGGCGGAAGATGTCGTCGTGCCGGGCATGGAAGACGACGGCCGCGCAGGCGTGGCGCAGTTGCTCCTGGCCCATACAGATCCGCACGATGTCGTCGCCGGCCGCCGCGGCGGCCCGGGTGGGCCGGACGGCGATCTCGCCGCTGCCGCGGACCGCGTACGAGCCCGGGGCGAGCCCGCCGACCCGGCGGGCGACCAAGGTGGCTCCGAAGCCGTCCGACGGCGGCAGGCCGGTGGTCAGCGGTGCCCCCAGGAAGGCCAACGCCTGCCGCACCCGGTCCTCGCGCAGTTCGGCTTCGCCGAAGTCCTTCGCGGAGCGCCGCCGGGGGGCGAGCCCTGCCAACGGGACCTGTCCCGGGGCGCTGCCCGGCTCCCTGCCGTCCGGGCCGGTCAGCAGGGGGCGCGGGCGTGGCGTGGAGGTGTGCGCCGGAGGCTGCTGGAGGCGCGGGGCGAGGCTCCGCCAGCACCGGGCCTCGGATCCGTCCGGGAGCCGGCGGGCCGGCGGCACGTTGCGCCAGTCCGTACACGTCCACGGACCGTCGGACGGCCGGTCGGGTGCCACGGGACCGGCCACCCGCAGGACGCTGTGGGCGAACATGTGGTTGGGGCCGAGGCGCAGCAGCGCCCCCAGAGGGCCGGTCGCCGCCCGTGTCAGCCACTCGGCCCGGCGGTGGGTCCGGTCCGCCAGGCACAACAGGTGCGTGCCCAGGTGCGCGGCGTCCAGTTGGGCGTACAGATAGCCGCGGTCGTCGTACTTGCGTATGGACAGCCACGGGCGCACCGCGATGAGCACCAGGAAGGAGCCGGGTCCCGGCAAGGTGAGTCCGCCGGCGTCCAGTGCGGCGGCCACCCGGTCGCCCTCGTGCAGCAGCCGGCAGCTGCGCCGGGTGACGTCCACGGAGAACACCGCCGGGCCCAGGGGACCACCGGTGGCGACGTAGATCTCGTACGGGTACAGGGCACCGGCCGACGGAGCCGAGGGCCCGCGGTCGAGCGACCCCTCGGCGGATGCGTCGAACAGGGCGAGTGCGCCCCGCAGTTCGGTGGGCAGGCCGATCCGCTGCGCCTGTGGGGCGCCGTCGTCAGTGGCGGCGAGTGCCATCTGCTGCCAGAAGCGCAGGGCGTCCCCCTCGGTGTCCGCGGCGTGGGGACGAAGTCCGGTGGCCGCGTCAGCGACGGCGCCCTCGAGGCGGTCGGCCGACCGGTCGTCCATGACGGAGCTCTTGTCCTTCACCGGTTTCGCTTCTCCCTTCCTGCCGAGGCGGGCCCGCCTCGGCACCTGAGTTGACACCGAGGAATGAGCCGCGCTTACTCGATAACTACGTGCGGTAATGCAGAAAAGCGGGTGCAATATCTTCATCAACAGCAGCTGCGATCTTGCCAGATAAGAGCGGAACCGTGTAGACCCTTTCATGGCCAGCAGTGGCCGTGACCGGCATAGGACATGCGGGGGAAGGAATTGAATAGGTGCTCCTGCAGGCAAATAGAATCGGAAAGAATGCAGCTCTGGAAACGCTGTCGGATCTGGTGGGAAGGCAGCGGCAGGCGTTGCTGGAGGCCGGGGAGGCCACCCGTTCCCTGCAGTCGCAGCTGTCCGCCCTCGTCCTGCACCACGGCGGGACTCCGGACGCGTCGGTCGCGGGCGTCGAGGAGATCGACGACCCGGCTCGGGTACGCGCCCTGTTGGACTCCGTGGCGACGATGGTCCGGCACGAGATCCGTGTCATCCAGCCGTCCGTGGTCGCCCGTCATCTGATCGCCGACTGGCTGGTCGAGGACCGGCACGGGCACGCGGACGGCGTCGGCGTCCGTACCATCCACCAGAGTTCCCTGCAGCGCAGCGAGCGGGCCGCGTCCTACCTGGACCGGCTGACACGGCGCGGGGTGCACGTCCGGGTCGCACCGCTGCTGCCGTTCCGCCTGATCATGGTGGACGAGACGTTCGCGCTGGTCTGCCCGCCGGACACGACGCTGCTGGTGCGCCGGCCCGCTCTGCTCCAGCTCCTCGCGCGGGTGTTCGAGTTCTGTTGGGACGACGCACGCGAGCTCCAGCAGCCACCAGCGGTCGCCGCGCCGCGGGAGACGGAGGAGCCGGGCCGCCGGCCCGGCGCGGGCGGAGTCGCGCTGAGCGAGCAGCAGCTCGTCATCCTCAGGCTCTGGGCGAAAGGCCGTCAGGACGCCGAAATCGCCCGTGAGCTGCGGGTTTCTCCGCGCACTCTGCGCCGTTCGGTATCGGCGCTGCTGCGGCGGCTCGGCGTGAGCAGCCGCTTCGAGGCCGGCGTGGTGGCCGCCCGCTCGCACCTGCTGCCGGAGGACACCGAAGGTACGCCGCCTCCCGCCCGGTGAGCCCCGTCCGCGGCCGTGGCTCCTCTCGTGCCGCATGCCCTCCGGGACCTCGGCGCCGCCGTGAGGCGCGCGCCGCCGGGTCCCCGCCCATGACACCGACCTGGAGTGCGACATGTCCGTTCAACCGACCCTGCCGACCACCGAGACGACATGCGGCGACCCGCTGCCCGTGCTGGGCGCCGACGTGACGGTGCCGCTCGTCACGGGTGGCGAAGTGCCGTACGCGGCGCTCGACTACGCCGCCAGCGCCCCCGTTCTGCGCAGTGTCTGGGACGATGTGGCCGCCTATGTGCCGTACTACGGCAGTGTGCACCGCGGCGCCGGTCACCTGTCGCAGCTGTCGACGGAGCTGTTCGAGCGGAGCCGGCAGACGGTGAAGGAGTTCCTCGGCTGCCGCGGAGACGACGAGGTGGTCTTCACCCGGTCGACCACCGACTCGCTCAACATGATGGCGGCGACGCTCCCCGCCGGCACCCGGGTCTACGTCTTCGAGACCGAGCACCACGCCGGCCTGCTGCCGTGGCGGGACCACGAGCTCACCCTGCTGCCGGCCCCGGGATCCCGCCAGGAGGCGGTCGAGGCCGTGGCCGAGGCACTGACCGGCCACGACCCGCTGCTGCCGGGACTTGTCTGCGTGACGGGCGCCTCGAACGTCACGGGCGAGTTGTGGCCGGTCGCCGAGATCACCGAGGTCGCGCACGCGGCCGGGGTGCGGGTCGTCCTGGACGCCGCACAGCTCGTGCCGCACCGCCCGGTCGACATCGGCGCACTGGGGGTGGACTACGTCGCCTTCTCCGGACACAAGATGTACGCGCCCTTCGGAGCAGGCGTGCTGGCGGGGCGCCCGGACTGGCTGCGCGAGGCCGAGCCGTACCTCTGGGGAGGCGGCGCCAGCAGGCGGGTCGTCCACGGCGCCGACGGGCTGTCCGTCGACTGGCAGCAGGGTGCCGCGCGCCACGAGGCCGGATCGCCGAACGTCGTCGGCGTCCACGCGCTGGCGTCGGCGTGCCGGGCGCTCAGGAAGGAGGGCTTCGAGTCCCTGGCGGCCCGCGAGGAAGCGCTGCTGCAGCGGACCCTGGCAGGACTGGCGGCGATCCCACAGGTCGAAGTGCTCTCCCTGCTGGGGCGTTCCGCCGCGCGGGTGGCCGTCGTCAGCTTCGTCGTCGACGGCTGGAACAGCTCGCACCTGGCAGCGGCACTGTCCGCCGAACACGGCATCGGAGTGCGCGACGGCATGTTCTGCGCCCACCCCCTGGTCCGCGGTCTGCTCGGCAACGCGCCCGACCGGCCGGACGAGTGCGGCGCCCCACAACCACTCGGGCCGGGCGAGCGACCGGTGAACGCGGTGCGCGCGAGCTTCGGGGCCGGTACCCCCGTCGAACACCTCGACCGCATGGTGGCCGCGATCGCGCAGCTCACCCGTGACGGGGCGCGATTGACCTATCGCACCGAGGCGGGGCGCTGCGTTCCGGTGCGCTGAGGAATCGGCTCGAAAAATGCCCGCCTGCTCCGGAGCAGGCGGGCATTCGGCTGTCGTCGAAGGAGCCGGTAATTGCGGACGCACCCAATCACCCTGTTGCGTGACCGGAAACCGGGAGGCCGGTCGCACGGTGGCACGGTTGCCGGGAACGGCGTTCTCTGCGGCGCTCGCCGCATTCCCTCGGCGAAAAAGCGGCCGTGCCGGGCAAGGCGCTCAGTAGGTGGGCATGGCGGTGTCGATCCGCTCCGCCCAGGCGAGGATGCCGCCACCCAGGTGGACCGCGTCCGGATGACCGCTCTTCTTGACCACCGCGAGTACCTCGGCCGAGCGGATGCCCGCCCGGCACAGCAGTACGGTCCTCCGGTCCCTCGGCAGCCGGTCGGCGGCGTCGCCCCGCAGGAACTCCCCCTGCGGGACGAGCACCGAGCCGGGCAGGTGGGCGAAGGCGTACTCGTCCGGCTCGCGGACGTCGACCAGGGTGACCGGTTCGCCCCGGTCGAGCAGGTCCTTGAGTTCCTCGGCCGAGACGGTGGACTCCCGCGCGGCCTCGGCAGCCGCCGGTGACAACAGGCCGAAGAAGGGCTCGGCGGCCGTGAGTTCGGCGGGACGCCGGGCGCGCGGGTCCGGGCGCAGCGGTACGGTCACACAGGTGGCGGCCATCGCGTCGTACTTCACGACCCGGCCCACCAGCGGCTCTCCCGCGCCGGTGAGCAGCTTGACGACCTCCGTGGCCAGGGTCACGGCCAGCCACGCCCCCACCACCTTCAGCGTGCCGGCCATGCCTCGGAAGTACGGAGCCGGAGGCTCGGGGAACAGGTCCCGGAAGCCCGGCCCGTGGCGGTCCCAGAAGACGCAGGCGCGTCCTCCCGTGGCCTCCATGGAGCCCCACACGAGGGGGACGCCCGCCGCGGCGCACACGTCGTCAGCGAGTTGGCACCGTGCCTGGTCCTCACCCGCGCACACCACCAGGTCGTAGCCGTCGACCAGGTCCCGGGCCGATGTCACGTCGAACCGGCCCTCGACGGCGGTCCGCACGGACGGGTGGGTGCGCCGCAGGGCCGCCGCCCAGGCCGAGGCCCGGTCGGACGGCTCCGTGTCCGGCATGCCGAAACAGCGGTCCCAGGGGTTGAGCGGGGAACCGTCGCAGATGCCGATGAACCCGACGCCCGAGTCCGCGAGATGGGCGATGAGCGGCGCCCCGATCTCGTCCGCGCCGATGACGAGCACCCTTCCCGCAGCCAGTCGCCGCTGGCCCGGTGCGCCGTGACCGGCGAGGATCAACTGGTGTGCGTATCGCCGTACCTCGTCGTCCGAGAGCTCGGCCGAGGGCTGTACGAGAGGCGGATAGGGCATGAGGGACTCCTTTCAGTCCTGGGGTGCGGGAGCCGTCACGTCCGCTTCCCGGCCGGTCCCGGTCCCGGCGACGGCCCAGGAGGGGATGTGGAGGATCTCCAAAACCGCGGCGCCCCAGTTGAAGCCGTAGCCGCTGCCCGCCAGGAGGACCCGGTCCCCTGCCTGCAGCTGACCGGTGGTCAGCAGGTGGTCGAGTCCCGCGGTCTGGTCGCCGGAGCCGAGATGGCTGATCCGGCGTCCGAATTCCCAGGTGGTGCGCTCCGGACCGACGCCCATGTCGGCGAGCATGGTCCACCATCGGACGGTTCGGCCGTTGTTGGGCATGACGAACCGCCGTATGTCGTCGGCGTCGCACTTCGCCTCGGCGAGGACCTGGCGGATGCAGTCGCCGATGCCCCCGGCGATCCGGAGGGAGATCGCCTCCAGGTCGTTGACATTCCTGCGCATGAAGTCGGTCTTGCGGGCCCGCATGTTGAGGGGCTTGTCGCCGGAGGCGGGGGCGTCCTTGAGCCCGCGGCCGCGGTACATGTGCTCCAGCGAGGAGTCGGACGTCAGGGCACAGGACACCACCCGGGCGAAGCCGGGCCTGCGTCCGAGCACGAGGGCCGTGCCGCCGTCGGCCATGACGGTGCCGCTCTCGGTGCGGAACCGGTCGAAGCCGGGAGGGCAGAACCGCTCACCGGTGGTGACCAGCACGGAGGCGCTGTCGTCGCAGCCCGCGAGGAAACCGGCCGCGAGCGAAAGCGCCGCCATGCCCCCGTTGGACTTCTGATCGAGCTCGACGGCGGGGGCGCTGCCGCCGAGGGTGTGGTGCTGGATGTAGGAGGCCGGCGTCCACATGTCCTGGCCCTGGAAGTACGCGCTGGCGTGCAGCAGCAGACGCACGTCCTCGGGGACCACGTCGGTTCCGGCGCGTTCGAGTGCCTGGCGCACCGCGGCCACCGCCAGGTCGGGGGCGAACTCGTCCTCCGAGACGGTCACCCCGAGGAGGGCGTTGGCGACGTGCTCGGCGGCGGGATAACGCCCGTCGGCCACGGCCTGGTCGAGATCGAGCCGTCGGCCCAGACGCGTACCGAGAGAAGTGATGTAGATGTCGTTGAGGAACAAGTCCTGACCTTTCTGACGTACGACTGCGGTACACGGCGTGACCGGGCGAGCCGGAGCGGGCGGACCGGCTGCCTCACAGATAGGCACCGCCGGTGGCCTCCACCCGCTCGCCGGTGATCCACCGGGCCTCCTCCGAGGCGAGGAAGGCGACGGCGTCGGCCACGTCCCGGGGTTGTCCCAGCCGTCCGAACGCGGTGAGTGCCACCGCCTCGGCGGCGTCCTCGGGGTGGGCGCGCAGCCGGGCCCGGTGGAAGTCCGTCTCGATCAGGCCCGGTGCCACGGTGTTGACCGTGATGCCGCGAGGCCCGAGCTGAGCCGCCAAGGACCGGCTGAACGCCTCCAGAGCGCCCTTGCTCATGGCGTAGGGGAGCACATGAGGGTGCGCGATCCGGTTCGCGACGGAGGAGATGCTGACGATGCGCCCGCCGTCGCGCAGCAGCGGCAGGAACCGCTGGACCACGAAGACGGGGGCCTTCACGTTGATCGCGAAGACCCGGTCGAGGTCCTCGTCCGTGACGGTGGTGATGTCGGCACGGCAGCCGACGCCCGCATTGTTGACCAGGACGTCCAGCCCGGCGGAGCCGGTGTGTTCGACCAGGCCCCGCTCGACGCCGGCGGCCAGTTCCTCGACGGCATCCCTCGCGGTCAGGTCGGCACACACCGCGAAGGCCTGTCCGCCGGCTGCGCGTACCGCGGCCACGGCCTCTTTCGCCGCGGCGTCGTCGCGGCCGTAGTGGACGGCCACCACGGCGCCCGTGCTGCCGAGCCGTTCTGCGACGGCCCGGCCGATTCCCCTGCTGCCGCCGGTTACCAGAGCGGTACGCGGTGGGGTGTCCGCTGCCACGGTCTTCTCCTGGAGGGTGAGGTGGGAAGGGACGGTGGGCCGATCAGGTCTCACGAGGCCCGGCCGGGACGTGCGAGGAGCGCGGACAGGGCCTGTTCCAGGCGGACTTCTGCCGCACCGTCGATGCTCTCCGCCCGCCATGCGACGAACCCGTCGGGGCGTACCAGCAGGGCGCCGGAGTCCCCGATGCCGACCTGGGCGGCCCAGGAGGCGCCGGCGCCGCCCGCCGTGTCGCCGGCGTCGTCGATGCGGTGTCCGTCCACCGGCAGGCCGAGCCGTGCCGCCACCCCGCCGAGGGCGTCGAGCCACTCCTGACCGCGTGGGCCGGTGAGGAGAACGAACCGGCGGCCGACCAGGTCCAGGGTGGAGACGCGGCCCCGGGACCCGGGCAGCCAGTGGTGGGGGAGGCGGGAGCCGGGGGACCCGTCCAGGTCCTCGGCCACGTCCTCGCCGGACGGCAGCTCCGGCCGGGCGCCCAGCACGGCTGCGGAGTCGTAGCGGTAGCCGAGGTGGACCACCGGGGCGTTGAGCGCTCCGGCGCGGGCCCTGCGCGCGCGGCCTTCCGGCCCGGACGCCCAGTGCAGGGTGGCATCCTCCAGCCGCAGCATCGACTGCGTCAGCGCGGACCTCGCGACCGGGAGGCGTTCGGCCTCGTAGGTGTCCAGGAGGGCCTCCCCCGCGTGGCCCTCCAGCACGTGGACGAGCTTCCAGGCGAGGTTGTGGGCGTCGGCCACTCCGGTGTTCATTCCGAAGGCACCGACGGGCGGGATGACGTGGGCCGCGTCGCCGGCGAGGAACACCCGACCACGGCGGAACCGGTCGGCGACCAGCCCGCGGACCTGCCAGGGCAGGATGCTCACCACGTCGGGCGTCACGCCGGCGAGTGGGCCGACGGCCTCACGGATGCGCTCGGCGCACTGCTCCCGGGTGAAGTCCTCGGGCTTTCGACCGGAGTCACGCGGGTAGCGGAAGTGGTAGATCCACTCCCTGCTGCCGTCGACCGGCAGCAGTCCGCCGGGCGCCTTCGGTGTGGTGATGTCGCACATGACGAAGGTGCGGCCACCCGTGAGCCCGGTCAGATCGGCGCGGAAGAGCACGCTGATCAGGGGGTCGCCGAGCACCCCCGGGCCACTGGTGGTGATACCCAGCCCTTCGCGTATGCCGCTGCGGGCGCCGTCCGCGGCCACCAGGTAGCGGGCCCGCACCTCACGGACCGCGTCGGCGTCCGCGAGCTGAGCCGTGACGCCCTCGCCGTCCGTTCTGCAGCCGAGGAACTCGGTGCCGAACTCGATGCGCGCTCCCGCCTCCCGGGCCGCGTCGGCGACGACCTGGTCCAGGCGGCCCTGGGGGCAGGTGCCGCGCAGGGTCTGCGGGGTGAGCCGGCCGAAGGCGTCACCGCGGAGCGGTGCCTCCCTGGACAGGGCGTCCAGGTCGGCTTCGGCGAGGGTGGGCGTGGCGAACATCTGCAGGTTGTCGCCGGTCATGTCCACGCACTGGGCGTCGACCGCGTCGGCGAGCCCGGCCGAGCGCAGTATCTCCACGGTGCGCGGCCCGATCCCCATGGCGCGCGGGTGTGCCGGAGGGGTTTGCCGGCGCTCGACGACCAGGGTGCTGATCCCGGCGCGCGACAGGAAAAGGGCCGTGCACAGCCCGACCGTGCTGCCCCCGACGACCAGTACGTCGGGATTCTCGCTGAGCATTCCGGTTCCGCTCCATTCGTACGGTCGACAGGCGCTGGGGCGACAGGGATCAGGCGGGGGAGGCCGAGTCGAAGGCGGGCATGTGCGGGGTTCCCGGGTCCCAGGACGCGACGAACCGCTGCTGCCGGGAGATGTCCATCAGTTCCACGTCGACACCGAGGCTCGGCACCTTGTGGTAGGCGTACGGGCGTCCCAGCGGGCAGGCACTGAACTCCTGCTCGAAGCCCGCGCCGGACAGCCGGGCGGAGCTCCGGTCCACGTCCTCGGTCCAGTAGCCGAGGTGGTGGCAGCGGGCTCCGAGCGAGGAGTCCCACGGGCTGCCGGGGGGTCCCTGGACGAGTTCCACGTACGGCGGGCCGCCGCGGGTGAAGGCGAGCAGGTAGTCCCACTCACCGAGGGAGTCCTCCAGGACGCCGGACCACTGGGCGTTCACGCTCTCGGTCAGGTCGCGCATCGCCCGCTCGATGTCGGGTACGACGAAACACACGTGGTAGAACACGGCGTCACCCCAGCTTCTCGATGAGGTTCAGCACCTCGGCGGGTGCCGGCATGGCGTTGGCCTCGTCCGCCAGCGACCGGGCGCGCTCCCGGTAGGTCCTCCGCGTCAGCAGGTCCTCCGCCGCACTCGCCAGTGCCTCGGGCGTGTCGTCCCCCGGCAGGATCGAACGGGCGGCACCGTAGGCTGCGAGGCGCTCCGACGGGGCCACCAGCTTGGGCATGTTCGGCACGAGCAACTGGGGGACGCCGTAGACCATGCCGGTCAGCGCGGTGCCGCCGCCCGCATGGTGGACGAGTAGGTCGCACGTGCGGGCCACCGTGTCGAAGGGCAGCCAGCCGACCTTCGTACCGGTCGCCTCGCTCAGTTCACCGGCGACCGCGGGCGGCGCGCTGACCAGGATCTCGGCGTCCAGGTGCCGAAGCTTGCCGACGAGCTCGACCAGGTAGTCGAAGAAGTAGCCGCGGGCGGTCTTGGTGCCGGCGGTGACGGCAACCCGGGGCGCGGAGCCCTTCGTGTACATCCACGGTTCGAGCCGGGGCTGCAGGTTGCAGGGGATCCAGCGCATGGAGGTGCCCTTGGGTGCGTCGGGATCACGGACGCTCGGCGGGCAGACGTCCACCCAGAGGGCCGAGGCCGGGATGCCGCCGAAACCCAGTGCCTCGAGTTCCGGTCGCAGCTCGGTCTCGGCGGCCACGTCGACGACCTGCGGCTCGCCGGAGTCCCAGGACTGCCGTACGTGGGGCACGCCGATGCGGGCGGCGAGGACCGCGGCCGAGTAGGTGAGGGTGCCGCCGACGACCACGTGGGGGCGCCAGGAGCGGGCCAGTTCGTACAGCGGTTCCTGGTAGAGCGCCGCCATGCGGCCGAACGCATGGCCGATGGACCGCATCCGCACGTCGGGGTCGCTGGACTCCGGGACGGGAGCACCTGTCCGGTCGGTGGTGATGAGGTGCCGGATCGGAACGTCGGAGACGCAGACGCCGGGGAGACCTGCTCCGGCGACCGCGTCCGCCGTCTCCTGGTTGCAGGCGAAGAGGACCTCGTGGCCGGCGTTGCGGGCGGCCGTCGCCAGCGGGGTGAGCGCGTAGACCGTGGCCGGGCTGCCGCCCGTGACGAAGAGGATACGCAAGGAGGTGACCTCACTCGGTGTCGGAAATGGGGAAGGCGGGTGAGAGGCAGGCGGACGCGGGCCCGGCTCGGCTCGGGATCGGGTCAGGGCCGCGGCGACGCGTCCTCGTCCGCGCGGCCCGCGACCGGTGACCGACCGGATGCGGCCGGCGCGGCCGTGGACCCGCTCCGCGCGCCGGCCGGCCGCCGTCGCGCGGAGCGGCCCCAGCGGCGCATCAGCGGAGTCTCGACCCAGTGGTACAGGGCGAGCGCCAGAGCGAGACTGACCACGAGGGCGAGCAGCGAGACGAGTACGCTCTCCGGTGCCGTCGGCGGCCGGCCCGAGTCCGCCACCCTCTCTCCCGCGTAGGCCAGGACGATGCCGTGGACGAGGTAGAACGCGAACGACGCCTCACCGAGGCGGCGCATCACCGGTCCGGCGAGTGCCGTGCGGCGACCGCCCGTGTCGGCGGTGGCCAGGGCGGCGATGAACAGGGCCAGCGGGACGACGGTCACGGCGGCGACCGTGAACAGCATCGGCGTGAAGGTCCCCACGACGTACGCCACGACGGTGAGCAGGGCCGCAGGGACCGGCTTGAGGCCGATCCACCGTCCGTCGAGCACGACGCGCGCCATCAGCATGCCGAGGACGAACTCCAGCAGCCGGGTCAGGGGAAAGATGTAGACGAACCACAGGCCCTCGACCGACACGCCGTCCAGCCACGAGCCCGTCTCGGGGAAGGCGGGGGACCGGGACAGCAGGCTCCCCGCCGCGAGCGGGAGCAGCATGACCGTCGCGGCGGCACCGGCCGCCCACCACCACAGCTGTGTGACGCGGACCCGACGGACCAGTGGCAGCAGCAAGGGGAACACCGCGTAGAAGAACAGCTCGCAGGAGAGCGACCAGCTCGCGCCGTTGACGCTCAGGAACACGGCGGGATCGGACGACCACGACTGGAGCAGGAGCAGGTTGACCACGGCCGTGCCGGACGGCGTGGTGGCTGCGGCGTACACGACCATCGCCAGCCCGAAGGTCACCACGTGGTTGGGGAAGATCTTCACCAGACGGCGTCGGAGTACGTTCCCGTACGTCTCTTGCGGGCGGGCCGACCAGGTCAGTACGAAGCCGCTGAGGACGAAGAAGAACGAGACGCCGATGGTGCCGGCGGACTTGGTGGCCGTCATCAGTCCGTCGGCCGCGCCCGTCCCCGCGGCGAACAGACCGCCGGTGGCGATGTGGCACAGGAACACGAGCCCCGCGGCGACGAAGCGCGCTCCGGTGAGGGAATCCAGACGGTGGTTGCGCGGAGCACCCGCAGTGCTCTCCATAGCAGTCTCCTGTGTCGGAAGTTCGTGGAGTCAGCCCCGGGCCAGGGATCTGACGTGCCTGCCGTACATCGAGCCGGGAGAGAGGCGGTTTGCGAGTTGCCTGAGCTGGTCCATGCCGATGTAGCCCATGCGGAAGGCGGTCTCCTCCAGGCAGGCGATCTGCATGCCCTGCCGCTTCTGGAGGACCTGTACGTACTGACTGGCCTCCATGAGGCTGTCGTGGGTGCCGGCGTCGATCCAGGCGTTTCCGCGGCCGAGCTGGACGATCCGGCTGCGGCCCTCCTGGACGAGCAGTCGGTTCACGTCGGAGATCTCCAGTTCGCCGCGTGCTGAGGGGGAGATCTTCTCGGCGTAGGCGAGGACGTCGTTGCTGTACATGTAGAGCCCCGTGACAGCGATGCTGGACGACGGGTCGTTGGGCTTCTCCACGATGTCGACCAGCTCGCCCGCCGCGTCGAGCACCGCGACGCCGTAGCGCTCGGGGTCGGAGACCGGGTAGCCGAAGACGGTGCAGCCGTCGACGGTCCGGGCGGCCCGGTGCAGGGTGGCGGGCAGGCCCTGCCCGTAGAAGATGTTGTCCCCCAGGATCAGACACACGTCCTCGTCACCGGCGAACTCCCGCCCTATGAGCAGGGCCTCGGCGATGCCGCGCGGCTTGTCCTGGACGGCGTAGCGGAGGTCGAGTCCCAGGTCGCCGCCGTCGCCGAGCAGGGAGCGGAACGACTCGACGTGGGAGCCGTCGGTGATGACGAGGATCTCCCGCATCCCGGCGAGCATCAGCACCGACAAGGGGTAGTACACCAGCGGCTTGTCGTAGACGGGCAGCAGTTGCTTGGAGCTGATGGTCGTCAGCGGCAGCAGCCGGGTGCCCGAGCCACCGGCCAGGAGTATTCCGCGCATCGCGTTGGTTTCCTTGCCTAGGGGCGGTCAGCGGTCGGTTGACGGTTGCGGACGGCTCGCCGGGAGCGGCGGTGCGGTGGCCTCCGCGTTCGGGTCAGGGCGTCCGGGCCGGGCTCCGGGCGGGATCGCGGAACACCGGCCGGGGGCCGGCCGGGCCGGCGGCGAGCGGGCGCCACCAGCCGGGGTGGTCCTGGTACCAGCGCACGGTGGCGGCCAGTCCCGACTCGAAGTCGTGCAGGGGCTGGTAGCCGAGTTCGTCCCGCGCCTTGCGGCAGTCGACCGAGTAACGCAGGTCGTGGCCCTTGCGGTCGGGCACGTGGCGTACGGACGACCAGTCGGCGCCGGCAGCCGCGAGCAGCCGCTCGGTCAGCTGCCGGTTGGTCAGTTCCGTACCGCCGCCGATGTTGTAGACCTCGCCGGGCCGGCCCGAGCGGCGCACCAGTTCGATGCCACGGCAGTGGTCTTCCACGTGCAGCCAGTCGCGCACGTTGTCCCCGTCGCCGTAGAGCGGCACGGACCGCCCGTCGATGAGGCGGGTGACGAAGTGGGGGACGAGCTTCTCCGGGTGCTGCATCGGGCCGTAGTTGTTGGAGCAGCGGGTGACGCGCACATCGAGGCCGTGCGTGTGGTGGCACGCCAGGGCCAGCAGGTCGGCCGACGCCTTCGAGGCGGAGTACGGGGAGTTCGGCCGCAGCGGCCGGTGCTCGTCCCAGGAACCCCGCTCGATCGACCCGTACACCTCGTCCGTCGAGACGTGCACGAACGTGCGGACGCCGTGCCGGAGCGAGGCGTCCAGCAGGCGCTGCGTGCCCAGGGCGTTGGTCCGCAGGAACGCGTCGCTGTCCTCGATGGAACGGTCCACGTGCGACTCGGCGGCGAAGTGCACCACCGTGTCGACGCGGGGCAGCAGTGCGTCCAGGACGCCGGGGTCATTGATGTCACCCTGCCGGAAGCGCAGCCGGCCGAGGTCGGCGAGGTCGGCCAGATTGGCGAGGTTGCCCGCGTAGGTGAGCTTGTCGAGGACCGTGACGGTGTGGACGTCCGCGTCCGCCGAGCGGAGCACGGTACGGACGTAGTGGGAGCCGATGAAGCCCGCGCCCCCGGTGACGAGCAGGTGCGTGCCGTTCTGCATGACTCCCCCTGGATCTGGTAATTCGAAAAGCGGCCCAATATGACGGGGCGGCGCCAACCTAATTCCACGGGCTAATGAATGTAAAGCCCGGCCCGTCAGTGCGCGAGTCAAGCATGAGTAAAGCGATGCATGTAACCGCATGAAATTCGAAAGATGCGCGCAACCGCATTCAAGAAAAGGTGGCGAGTGCTCCTTGGCTGCGAACATTCCTGCTTGACGGGATGTCTGGGATCTGCATAAGTTGCAGATCCACTGCCGGGCCGCACCTTCGGGGCCGTCTCGACCTCAATTCGACTTCGGCTCGATTCGGCATTCAATTCCAGGCGTCGCGTCGGGCGTTTTGCCATGTCTGCAAGGGGGAGATTCGTGGGGCGAGATACGGCCGCAGTCCGCGCCGTGAACGTGGAAGAGACTCCCCCACGGCCGGCCGCGGAGCAGCAGCCCGACTGGGGCGACCGGCGGCTGCTGCGCCGGGTCCGCGCGGAGCTGCGTGAGCGTCCCGGCCTCGTCACCGCCGAGGACACGGCGCGGCTGCGGGAGCTCCTCGGCGAGGTGGCCACCGGCAAACGGCGGATCCTGCAGGCGGGCGACTGTGCCGAAGACCCGGCCGACTGCACGGCGTCCGGTGTCCGGCGCACCGTGCGCCTGCTCGACGAACTCGCCGGGGTGATGCAGGCCGGCACCGGCCGTCGGGTGCTGCGGATCGGCCGGCTGGCCGGCCAGTTCGCCAAGCCCCGGTCCCGCCCGGTCGACCGGAGCGGGGGCCTGGAACTCCCGGCCTACCGCGGCCCGATGGTGAACGCTCCCGAGGCCGACCCGGTCGCGAGGGAGCCCGACCCCCGGCGACTGCTGACGGGCTACGACCTGTCGCGCACGGTCCAGTCGGCCCTGGCCGCGCAGGGGCGCGGGCCGGCGGGGGACGCCGGGTCGGCCGTGTGGACCAGCCACGAGGCTCTGCTGCTGGACTACGAACAGCCGCTGCTGCGGACATCCGGCGGCGGCCGCTCGCTGCTGGCCTCCACCCACCTGCCGTGGATCGGGGAACGCACCCGGCAACCGGACGGCGCCCACGTCCAGTTGCTGTCCCGGGTCGTCAACCCGGTGGCCTGCAAGGTCGGCCCCACCACGACGGCAGGTGAACTGCTGGCGCTGTGCGCCGTCCTGGACCCCGACCGCAGTCCCGGCCGGCTGACCCTCGTCGTCCGGATGGGGGCAGACGGGGTCCGCGACGCACTGCCGCCCCTGGTGCGGTCTGTCCGCGCGGCGGGGCACCCGGTGATCTGGCTGTGCGACCCCATGCACGGCAACACCGTCCGGGCGGCGGACGGACGCAAGACCCGGATCGTGGCCGCGCTCATCGACGAGGTCGAAACCTTCCAGGACGTGGTGCTCGCCGAGCACGGCGCCGCGGGTGGCCTCCACCTGGAGGCCACCGGCCACCCGGTCGCCGAGTGCGTCTGGGCTTCCGGCGAAGCGCCGGGCGTCCCGTACACCACGCTGTGCGACCCCCGGCTCAACCCGGTACAGGCCCGCCACGTCGCACTCGCCTGGCACGCCTGACCGGAGTCCGGGCCGACGCGGCCCGGCTCGCCGTGACCGGAGCCGAGCGACCCGAACCCAGCGACTCGAGGAGGAACACCCTTGAAGGGCACGTCAGACACCCGTCGGCAGCGGTCCGGCGCGGAGCACACCGGCAAGGTCGCGCTGGTGACCGGAGCCACCGGAGGCATCGGAGAGGCGGTCGTGTACGCACTCGCCGAGGCCGGCACCGCGGTCGCCGCGGTCGACCTCGACCCCGCGGACCTTGCGGAGTTGGAGCGCACCGCCAAGGACAAGGGCCTGTCCGTGACCGCACTTCCCGCGGACGTGACCTCTGCCGCCCAGGTGGAGGACATCGTCGCCGGAGTCGAGGAGCGGCTCGGACCGATCGAGCAGCTGGTCAACACCGCGGGCGTACTGCGCCCGGCGCCGGTGCTGTCGCTGACCGAGGAGGACTGGCATCAGACCTTCGCGGTCAACACCGCCGGTGTCTTCCGGGTCTCCACCGCCGTCGCCCGGCGCATGGCGGGCCGTGAGCGGGGCGCCGTCGTGACGGTGGCCTCCAACGCCGCCGTCGTCCCGCGGGTGGGCATGGCCGCGTACAGCGCCTCGAAGGCCGCAGCCGTCGCCTTCACGAAGAATCTCGGACTGGAACTGGCCGGCCACGGCGTCCGCTGCAACGTCGTCTGCCCCGGCTCGACGGACACCCCCATGCTCCGGTCCCTGTGGACGGACGAGTCCGGACCCGCCCGCTCCCTCAACGGAGTGCTGTCGGAGTTCCGGGGCGGCATTCCGCTCGGCCGATTCGCCACCCCCCGCGACATCGCCCACGCCGTCGCGTTCCTGCTCTCCGACCGGGCCGCGCACATCACCATGCACGACCTCCACGTCGACGGCGGAGCAGCCCTGGGCCGCTGAGGCCCGCCCGAACCCAGGAGAACCCCCTCATGGCCATACCCGGCATAGCCCCCTATCCCATGCCGCGCCAGGACGCCCTCCCCCCGAACACGGCGTCCTGGCTGCCCGACCCGCGGCGCGCGGCGGTCCTCGTGCACGACATGCAGGGCTACTTCGTCGCACCCTTCCCCGCCGCACAGGAACCCGGGCTCAGCCTCGTCGGCAACACCCGCAGGCTCGTCCGGGCCTGCCGGTCCCTGGCCGTTCCGGTCGCCTACACCGCACAGCCGGGAGACATGACGGACGAACAGCGCGGCCTGCTCAAGGACTTCTGGGGTCCGGGCATGCGGGCGGCCCCCGAGCACCGAGCGATCATCGACGAGGTGGCGCCGCCCCCCGAGGAGGCGCCGGACACCGTCTTCACGAAGTGGCGCTACAGCGCCTTCCACGGAAACGGCCTGGAGGACCACCTGCGGCGCCAGGGGCGCGACCAACTGATCATCTGCGGGGTGTACGCCCACGTGGGCTGTCTGATGACGGCCGTCGACGCCTTCACCCACGACATCGAGACGTTCCTGGTGGCGGACGCCGTCGCCGATTTCACTCCCGACCACCACCGGATGGCGCTGGACTACGCCGCGTCCCGGTGCTCGGTCGTCGTGTCCACCGACACGCTGCTCAGCCAGCTGGGCGCGGCGGAACTCGTCGGGCAGGACTGACGCGATGGCTTCCGAGGACTGCCGGTTCACCGGCCTGCTGGAACGCGTGCTCGGTCACCGCCCGCCCGCCTTCGCGTTGCTGCACCGGCCCGAAGCGGTGGGGGACCGGGTGGAACTGCTGCTCGGTGACGTGAGCGAGGCGGCCCGCCTGGGCGACGTGCCGCTCGGTCCACCGCACGAAGGCCCGCCCGGTCCACGTCACGAGACGCTGATGCTGGTGCCCTACCGGCAGGTCGCCGAGCGCGGCTTCGTGTGCCGCGACGACGGTGCGCCGCTGCTGACCCTCACCGTCACCGAGCAGGGCGCCCACCCCCTGGACGAGGCCGTGGCGCTGCTGCCCGACGTGCCGGTCGACCTGTCGGACGCGCACTTCGACATCGACGACGAACAGTACGCCGCCATCGTGCGCCGGGTGCTGGAGGACGAGATCGGCAACGGAGCGGGCGCCAACTTCGTCATCAGCCGGGCCTTCACGGCCGACATCGCGGGCTGGTCCCCGGCGGTGGCCCTGAGCCTGTTCCGCCGGCTGCTGGGCGGTGAGCGCGGCGCGTACTGGACGTTCGTGGTGCACACCGGCGACCGCACCTTCGTCGGCGCCACCCCCGAGCGGCACATCAGTCTCTTCGACGGCACTGCCGTGATGAACCCCGTCAGCGGCACCCTGCGCTACCCGCCGGGCGGACCCGGACTCGACGACGTCATGCGGTTCCTGGCCGACCCCAAGGAGATCGGCGAGCTGTGCATGGTGGTGGACGAGGAGCTCAAGATGATGGCCCGGATCTGCGAGGAGGGCGGCCGGGTGGCCGGACCGTACCTCAAGGAGATGGCCACCCTCGCGCACACCGAATACCTCCTCAAGGGCCGCACCACCCGCGACGTGCGCGACATCCTGCGCGAGACCATGTTCGCGCCCACGGTCGTCGGCAGCCCCCTGGAGAGCGCGTGCCGGGTCGTGCGCGATTACGAGCCGTACGGCCGCGGCTACTACAGCGGGGTCGCCGCGCTGGTCAGCCGCGACATCAACGGCGGCACCTCGCTGGACTCGGCGATCCTGCTGCGGACCGCGGCCGTCACCGGCGGCCGGCTGCGACTGGCGGTCGGCGCCACTCTGGTACGCGACTCCGAGCCCGCGGCCGAGGTCGCCGAGACCCACGCCAAGGCACGGGGCGTGCTGCGCGCCCTCGGCGTCACGGAAGCGGCGGCCGCGCGCCGCACCACGCCACCCGAACTGGCCGGCCACCCCCTGGTCCGGGCCGCCCTCCAGGACCGCAACGAGGACCTGGCCCGGTGCTGGCTGGCCCCGGCCCTCGGTGACGGCGACCCGCCGCTCCGGCGGATGCCCGAGGGCCGGCGCGTGCTCGTGGTCGATGCCGAGGACAACTTCACCGCGATGATCGCCCAGCTGCTCCGCCCGACGGGGCTCGACGTCGAGGTGTGCCGTTTCGACGCACCGTACGACCCGGCGGCGTACGACCTCGTGGTCATGGGGCCGGGACCGGGCGATCCCCGCGACATCGGCGACGCCAGAATCCGCTCGCTGCACGAGGCGGTCCGGCGGCTGCTCGGCACGTCGACGCCGTTTCTCGCCGTCTGCCTCAGCCACCAGGTGCTCGGCCTCCTGCTCGGCTTGGACCTCGTGCGCCGTGAACGTCCCAACCAGGGCGTACAGAAGAAGATCGACCTCTTCGGACGGCCCGCCCTCGTGGGCTTCTACAACACCTTCGCGCTGAGCCACCCGGAGGACACGGCCCACTCCCCGGCGGTCTCCGGCACCGTCGAGGTGAGCCGCGACCCGGCCACCGGTCAGGTGCACGGCCTGCGCGGCCCCGGCTTCGCCTCACTGCAGTTCCACCCGGAGTCCCTGCTCAGCCGGGACGGGGCGCCCGTGCTCCGGGAGACGGTGGCCGCCCTGCTCGCCCCGGCCGGCCAGGAGGTGCGCACATGATGAACATCGCGATAGCGGGGGGCGGGATCGGTGGCCTGGCGGCCGCCCTGGCCGCCGCACGGGCCGGTCACACCGTCCACGTCCTGGAACGCGAGGCGGAGTTCGGGGAACTGGGTGCGGGCATCCAGTTGGCCCCGAACGGGTTCCGCGCCCTGGAGCGACTGGGCGTCGAGGAGGCGGTGCGCGCACGTGCCGTCCACGTCGACGCCCTGCGGCTCCTGGACGCCCGCTCCGGCCGGGCCCTGACGGTGCTGCCGCTCGGCGGCTCCTACCAACGCCGGTTCGGCCACCCGTACGCCGTCGTGCAACGCGCCGACCTGCACGCGGCGCTGCTGCAGGCCTGCCACGCGCACGACCGCATCTCGCTGCAGCCCGGCACTGCGGTGACCGGCTACCGGAACCTCCCCGGTGCGGTGCGGATCCTGACCGCCGGCGGCCGCACCGTCGACGCCGACGCCCTGGTCGGGGCCGACGGCATCCGCTCCAAGGTGCGCGCCCAGCTGGTCGGTGACGGTCCCCCGACCGTCTCGGGCCACACCATCCACCGCACCGTCGTGCCGATGCGGGAGGTGCCGCCCGATCTGCGCTGGAACTCGGTGAACCTGTGGGCGGGTCCGGGCCGGCACTTCGTCCACTACCCGATCGCGGGCGGCGACCGGCTGAACCTCGCCCTCACCCGCGACGACGGGGCCCGGGACGCGGTGGCAGGTGTTCCGACCGGCCGGGACGAGGTGCTGGCGGGCTTCCCCGGCCTGCACCCGGACGCCCGCCGTCTGCTCGGACTCGGCCGGGACTGGCGGACCTGGGTCCTCTGCGACCGGATGCCGGCCGGCACATGGACCGACGGGCGGGTCTGCCTGACCGGGGACGCCGCTCACCCCATGCTGCAGTACGCCGCTCAGGGCGCCTGCATGGCCCTGGAGGACGCGGTGGCGCTCGGCGAGACGCTGACCGGTTCCTCCCCGGACGTCGAGGCGAGGCTCGACGGCTTCGCCGAGTCCCGCCGGGAGCGCACCGCGCGGGTGCAGGAGGTGTCCCGGTGGATGGGCCACTCCCTGTACCACCCGGACGGTGCCGAGGCCGAGGCCCGCGACGCGCTGCTCGCCTCCCTTTCCCCCGACGGCTTGATGGACGCGGTGGAGTGGCTCCACGCACACGACCCCGGCAGGGCCCGGTCGGACGGGGCCCGGTCGCGCACGCGTGCGGTACCGGCCGAGTCCCGCGCCAGTTCCGTACCGGCCGGCAACCGGTGACCGAGTGCGGCGCGCCTGTCATCCGCCTTATCGCAGCAAGCGGCCAGGGGACGGTCCTCGACTCCCCTGGCCAGGAAGGATTCCGAGCGTGTCGAACACAGACCGGGGCCTGGGGCGCCGGCGGCAACTGCAGCAGGGCCTCGTGTGGCTGGCGGCGGCACAGGGTGACGACTACGCCGCCCTGCTGAGAGGACTCGACACCGACCCCCGCGACCACTGGAGTGCGCTGCGGGAGCGCCCGCTGTCCCGCAGCGCCACCGGCGACTGGGTCACCGCCCGGCACTCCGTCGCGTGCGTGGCGGGATCGGAACCCGCGCTGCGCGAGCACGCGCTGCTGGACGAGCCCGGTGCGTTCGCCGACGAGGTGCGGCCCGGCGACGCACCGGCCTGGGAGGACCATGCCCCGGCAGCGTGGAAACGTGCCGTGGAGCGGGCGTTCCGTGACCGCGCTGAGGCCGACCTGGTCGCTGTCGCCCGTGACGCGGCCGTCGGTACCCTGGCACGGGCCTGGTGCCTCGACCAGACCGCCGAACGCGCCCTGCGGACCGCGCTGCCACAGACCCGGGGCGCACTCGACGCGCCGTTCTACCCGCAGAGCCTCGCCCGCACCCGGCAGATCGCGGGCGGCCTGGCCGCGGTCCGTGCGATCGTCCCCGACCGTCTCTCCAACGACCTGGTCACCGCCGTGGCCGGGACGTCGGCCGCGGCGGACCTGGTGACCAACGCGGTCGCCCGGTACTTCGCCCACCGGGACGGCCCCGCAGCTCTGTGGGACCTCCTGGCGACGCGCCCCGGGCAGGCCGAGCGGGTGGTGCGCGAGACACTGCGCCTGGCCCCACCGCTCCGACTGGGGGCGGCCACCGCCACGGCCTCCTGCCGGCTGGCGGGAGAGCACATCGCCGCGGGGGAGCGGGTCGTGACGGTCGTCGGCGCGGCCAACCGCGACCCCGACGTGTTCACCGACCCCGACCGCTTCGACCCGGACCGCCACGAACCCGGCCGTGCCGGTGAGCAGCCGCCGGCCGTCCTGGTGCCCGGCACCGCACGGGCATCGGTGCTCCCCTTCGCCGTGGCCTGTGCCGTGGAAGGGCTGCTCACCCTCGCTGCCCACCGCCCGCGCCGGGCCGGCGCAGGGTTGCCGGTCCGCCACACCGCCGCCCCGGTGTCCCCCTCCCTGTCCGCCTGCGCCGTCGTCGTGGCCCAGGGGCGTCGTCCGGGCCGGGTCCCACGGCCCGGGCAGGATCCGGACGGCACCTCCACGTCCTGACGCCGCCAGGCCCGGCGCCCGCCCGGAGCAGGACCGTGCCCCGCGGGCCCCTCCCGGCGCCGTCCACCGAATCCGGCCTGTTCCGTCGGACAGGTCCTCAGCCAGGAAGTACCCAGCGTGAAGATTCTGTTCGTCAGCATGCCGCACCCGACGCACTTCCATCCGATGCTGCCGCTTGCCTGGGCACTGCGCGCAGCCGGGCACGAGGTGCGTGTCGCCGGACCTCCCGACCTGACGGAGACCGCCACCGGAAGCGGGATGACCGCGGTGCCGGTCGGGAAGCCGGGCTGGTACCGCGACGACACCTACGAACCCGAGCTGTACGCGCGTTTGATGGGCAACGGCGCGTCCGACTTCCTGGGCACCTTCGACTGGGCGGCGTCCGACGCCCGGTCCTGGAGCTGGGAGGGACTGCTGGGCCTGGAGAAGGTCCTCGTCTCCGCCCTGTACGCCGGGATCAACAACGACCCGCTCCTGGACGAGCTGGTGGCCTACGCCCGCCACTGGCAGCCCGACCTCGTGGTCTGGGAGCAGCTCACCGTCGCCGGGGCCGTGGCCGCCGAACTCCTCGGCGTCCCGCACGCCCGGTTCGTCTACGGCCTGGACTTCATCGGCCGGGCCCGCGAGGCGTTCCTGCGCCGCCACGACGAGCAGCCCGCAGAGCACCGCGAGGACCCCACGCGCGAGTGGCTGGAGGAGACCGTGCGCCGGTTCGGCGGCACCTGGACCGAGCGGCTGCGCACCGGCGGTTTCACCATCGACACGTCGCTGCCCAGCACCCGCCTGGACACCACCGGCCCCGTCGAGAGCCTGCGGTACATCCCCTACAACGGCCCCTCCGTCGTCCCCGACTGGCTGCGGGAACCCGCTGGACGCAGGCGGGTGTGCCTCACGCTGGGCCTCTCCAACGAGATCGAGAACACCAGCACCACGGTCGCCGACATCGTGGCCGGGCTGGCCGACCTGGACGTGGAAGTCGTCGCCACCCTGCACGCCGACGACGCGGCCGGGCTCGGCCGGCTTCCGGACAACGTTCGCCTGGTGGACTTCGTACCACTGCACGACCTGCTGCCCACCTGCGCCGCCGTGGTGCACCACGGCGGCATCGGCTCGCGTCTGACCGCCGTCCACCACGCGGTGCCCCAGCTGGTGCTGGGGCACGGCTACGACACCATGATGATCGCCCGGCGCCAGGAGGAGCTGGAGGCGGGGCTGGCCCTGCCCGCCGACAGCGCGACCGCCGACGCCGTCCGCGACCATGTCACCCGGCTCCTGGACGAGCCCCGTTTCGCCGCCGGTGCGGCCGGAATGCGGGACGAGCTGTTGGCCCAGCCCTCTCCCGCCGACCTGGTCGCGTCCCTGGAACACCTGGTCGGCGAGCGGGCGGGGGCAGTGCGATGACGGTGCCCGCCGCGAGCCGCACGGCGTTCCCGGACGAGCGGCTGAGCCGGCGCCTGTCCCGCTCCGCCGCCCTCACCGACGGGGTGACGGCGCTCTCCGACTACCACCGGTGGTTCGCCGCATGCGCCCGGCGTTCCGCCACCGAGGTGGAGCCCGTTCCGCTCGACGAACTGGCCGGCTGGCGCCGCGAGCCGGGCACCGGCAACCTCGTGCACGACAGCGGGCTCTTCTTCTCCGTCGAGGGCATCACCGTCGAGCGGCCGGGCGCCGCCGTCCCCCGGTGGAGCCAGCCGGTCATCAACCAGCCGGAGACCGGCATCCTCGGGCTGCTGATGACCGAGTTCGACGGAGTCGCCCACTTCCTGATGCAGGCGAAGACGGAACCCGGCAACCACAACGGGCTCCAGCTGTCGCCCACGGTGCAGGCCACCCGCAGCAACTACACCGGCGCCCACCGGGGCCGGCCGGTCCCCTACGTCGAGTACTTCCGTGACGCCTCGCGGCACACGGTCGTCGCCGACGTACGCCAGTCCGAACAGGGCGCCTGGTTCTACCGCAAACGCAACCGCAACATGATCGTCGAGGTCGGCGAACCCGTCGAGGTACGGGAGGGCTTTTGCTGGCTGACGCTGGGCCAGATCCACCGGCTGCTCGCCCTGGACGACATGGTGAACATGGACTCCCGCACCGTGCTGTCCTGTCTGCCCCTCACCGGTGCGGGCCTCGAGGACGCCGCGCCCCCGGCGGCCGACGCGTTCCGGACCGCGCTGCTCAGATCCTGCGGGAGCGGGGCCGACGAGGGTGTGCACTCCGTGGGGGAGATCCTCCACTGGATCAACGAGGCCCGCAGCACCACGGAACTCCGCGTCCGGCCGACGCCGTTGAACCAGATCACCGGGTGGCACACGACGGGCGGCCGGATCAGCCACGACAGCGGCCTCTTCTTCGACGTCATGGGCGTACGGGTGCGTGCCCGGGGCCGCGAGGTGGACCAGTGGACCCAGCCCCTGGTCGCCGCCGGACGGACCGGCGTGATCGCCTTCCTGACCCGCCCGATCGACGGCGTCCTGCACGTCCTGATGCGGGCCAAGGCCGAACCCGGCCACAACGACGTCGTCGAGCTGGCACCCACGGTGCAGTGCACCCCGCAGAACTACGCCGCGCTGCCCGCCGCGGCGCGGCCCGCCCTCCTCGACGAGGTACTCGACGCCGACCCCCGGCGCATTCGGTTCGACACCACTCTTTCCGAGGAAGGCGGCCGCTTCTACCACACCCGCAACCGGTACCTGGTCGTCGAGGCGGACGACAGCGTTCCCGACGACCACCCCGACTTCCGCTGGGTGACCCTGCGGCAGCTCACGGACCTGCTGCGCCACAGCTACTACCTCAACGTGGAAGCCCGCACCCTCGTCACCTGTCTGCGCAGCCTGTTGACCGCGCCGCAGTGACAGAAACGCCGCAGTGACAGAAACGCAGTGACAGAAACACAGCGAAAGGACTCGAAGATGGCGTCCACCCGTGCCCGGCTGATCCGGGACATGGTGCGCATCCGCACCGTGGAGGAGGTCCTCGCCGACCACTACCGCGACGAGCAGGAGATGCGCACCCCGACGCACTTCTCCATCGGACAGGAGGCGACCGCGGTGGGGGTGTGCTCGGCCACCACCGTCGAGGACTGGGTGTACTCGGGGCACCGCTCGCACGCCCCCTACCTCGCCAAGGGCGGCGACCTCGAGGCGTTGGTGGCCGAGCTCTACGGCAAGGAGGCCGGGTGCGCGCACGGCCGGGGCGGCTCGATGCACATGATTGACCAGTCGGTGGGCTTCGCCGGCTCGGCCGCCATCCTCGGCGAGATGATCTCCGTGGCCGTCGGCAGCGCCTGGGCCTTCGTCCGCGCCGGTGAGCAGCGGATCGCGGTCACCTTCTTCGGCGACGGCGCAGCCGACGAGGGCGTGTTCGCCGAGTCCCTGAACTTCGCGGCCGTACACCGGATCCCGGTGGTCTTCGTCTGCGAGAACAACCTGTACTCGATCTCCTCGCCGCTGAGCGTCCGGCATGCCGAGGGCACCTCGGTGCACGGTCGTGCCGCCGCCGCCGGGGTGCGGGCCCGGTCCGTCGACGGCAACGACGTGTTCGCCGTCCACGCCGCAGCACGGGACGCGGTGGAACACGCCCGCCGGGGGACAGGACCGGTCCTGCTCGAACTGGCGACCTACCGGTGGCGGGCGCACGTGGGCCCCGGGACGGACCACGATCACGGCTACCGCTCCAAGGAGGAGATCGACTCCTGGATGGCGGGCTGCCCGATCCTGCGGGCCGCGGACGCGCTGCGCGCGGAGGAACCGGACATCGACGCGGCCGTCGAAGCCTGGCGCGCCGAGTTCCGGCAGGAGATCCACGCGGCGATCGACCGCGCCAAGGCGCTGCCGTTCCCAGACACCGCCCGCCTGCTCGACGGCGCCTATCTGCCCGCGGCCCACTGAACCCGCACGTCCAGGAAAGAGGAGACCGGAATTGCGCACCCTGACCTACTGGCAGGCCATCAGCGAAGGCACCGTGCAGTGCATGGAACGCGACGAGAGGATCTTTGTCGCCGGTGAGGGCGTCGACGACGTGAGCGGCAGTTTCGGCACGACGAAGGAGGCCTTCGACCGGTTCGGCCGGCGCCGGGTGATCGACATGCCCAATGCGGAGAACGCCACGGCCGGCTTCGCCGTCGGTGCCGCCGCCGCGGGCGCGCGCCCCCTCGTGGTGCACGTGCGCGCGGACTTCCTGTTCCTCGCCATGGACCCGCTCGTGAACATGACTGCCAAGTGGCGCTACACCTACGGCGGCGACAAGGGCGGCGTCCCGGTGGTGACCCGCGGCGTCGTCGGCCGGGGCTGGGGACAGGGGTCCACCCACTCGCAGAGCCCACACGCGACGTTCGCGCACTACGCGGGACTGCACGTGGCGACCCCCGCCACCCCGGCCGACGCCAAAGGCCTGCTGGTGCAGGCCCTGACCGGGGACACCCCCGTCGTGCTGATCGAGAACCGCAACCTGTACCAGCTCACCGGAGAGGTGCCCGTGGAGCCGGTGCCGACCCCGTTCGGTGTCGGCCGCATAGCCCGTCCGGGCAGCGATGTCACGGTCGTCGCGGCGTCGTTGATGGTGCACGAGGCGGAGCGCGCGGCCGAACAGCTCGCCGAGCGCGGCATCAGCGCGGAGGTGGTGGACGTACGCAGTCTGCGGCCGCTGGACGAGGGGATCATCTGCGAGTCCGTCGCGAAGACGGGCCGGCTCGTCGTCGCCGACACCAGCTGGGCCCGGTACGGGTTCACCGCCGAGGTGGCCGCGGTCGTCGCCGAGCACGTGCCCCACGCGCTGCGTGCCCCCGTTCGCCGGGTGTCGCTGCCGGACAGCCCGGCGCCCGTGTCCCGCCCGCTGGAGGAGGCCTTCCACCCGGGTGCGAGCACCATCGTGTCCGCCTGCCTCGCGGTGTGCGGAGAGACGGCCGCCGAGCTGCCGCAGCTGGCAGACGTGAGCGCCGGCTTCCAGGGGCCGTTCTGAGTGCCGTCCCGGGACGGGGACGGCGTCACTACATGAGGAGAGACCGGTGCAGGTACGCCAGCTGAAGATCGAGGGCGCCTACGAGTTCACCCCGAAGGTGTTCGGGGACACTCGTGGTGTCTTCCTGTCGCCCTACCAGGAGGACGTGTTCACCGAGGCCGTGGGACGCCCCCTCTACCCGGTGGCGCAGTCCAGTTACAGCGTCTCGCGACGGGGCGTCGTCCGCGGCATCCACTTCACCGAGATCCCGCCCGGCATGGGCAAGTACGCCTACTGTTCGCGCGGCAAGGCCGTGGACTACATCATCGACACCCGGGTGGGCTCCCCGACCTTCGGCAGGTGGGACTCGGTGGAGCTCGACCCGCGGGACTGCCGGTCGGTACTCATCCCGATCGGTGTCGGGCACCTCTTCGTCGCGCTCGAGGACGACACCACCATCTCCTACCTGCTGTCCACCGGGTACGAACCGCGGCGGGAGCACGCCGTCCACCCGCTGGACCCCGACCTCGCCCTGCCCTTCCCCGAGGGCTTGGAGCTCGTTCTGTCGGACCGGGACCGCGCGGCTCCGACGTTGGCCGAGGCGAGGGAGCTGGGCATCCTTCCCGACTACGCGGAGAGCCTGCGCCTCGACGCGCGGTCGGGCGCGGTGCGCGGCTGACCGCGGGAAAGGCCACAGACACAGGCCGGTGCCGTGGCGGGAGGCCCCCGAGGGGGGGCGCCCCCCGCGCGGGGGGGGGGGGGGGGGGCGCCCCCGCGGCGCCCCCCCCCCCCCCCCGGCGTCCGGCTGCCGGCCGCGGGCTGCTCGCCCTCGGCCCCTACTCGCCCTTGGCCTTCGCGACGATCTCCTCCGCGACGTTCCGCGGCACCTCGGCGTAGGAGTCGAACTGCATCGAGTAGCTCGCGCGGCCCGAGGTCCTGCTGCGGAGGTCGCCGACGTAACCGAACATCTCGGACAGCGGCACCAGCGACGTGACGAGCTTGGCACCGTGGCGGTCCTCCATGGCCTGGATCTGACCGCGCCGGGAGTTGATGTCGCCGATCACGTCGCCCATGTAGTCCTCGGGGGTCGTCACCTCGACCTTCATCACGGGTTCCAGCAGGGCCGGGGAGGCCTGCCTGGCGGCCTCCTTGAAGGCCATCGAACCGGCGATCTTGAAGGCCATCTCCGAGGAGTCGACCTCGTGGTAGGCACCGTCGAGGAGCACGACCTTGACGCCGGTGAGCGGGTAGCCGGCCAGCACGCCGAAGCCCATGGCCTCCTGGCAGCCCGCGTCCACGGACGGGATGTACTCGCGGGGCACCCGGCCGCCGGTGACCTTGTTCTCGAACTCGTAGCCTTCCCCGGCGAGTGGTTCGAGCGCGATCTGCACCTTGGCGAACTGGCCGGAGCCGCCCGTCTGCTTCTTGTGTGTGAAGTCGAGCCTCTCGACCTTCCTGCGGATCGTCTCGCGGTAGGCGACCTGGGGCCTGCCGACGTTGGCCTCGACCTTGAACTCCCGGCGCATACGGTCGACGAGGACGTCTAGGTGGAGTTCGCCCATGCCGGCGATGATCGTCTGGCCGGTCTCCTCGTCGGTCTTGACGCGGAAGGAGGGGTCCTCCTCGGCCAGGCGCTGGATCGCGACGCCCAGCTTCTCCTGGTCGCCCTTGGACCTGGGCTCGATCGCGACCTCGATGACCGGCGCCGGGAAGTCCATGGACTCCAGGATCACCGGGCTCCTGTCGTCGCACAGCGTCTCACCGGTGGTGGTCTGCTTCAGGCCCATGACGGCGACGATGTCGCCGGCGCCCACCGAGTCGATCTCCGTACGCTTGTTGGCGTGCATCCGGTAGATCTTGCCGATGCGCTCCTTCCTGCCCTTCACCGAGTTCAGCACGGCGGTGCCGGCGTCCAGCCGGCCCGAGTACACGCGTACGAAGGTGAGCTTGCCGAGGTGCGGGTCGCTCGCGATCTTGAAGGCGAGTGCGGAGAGCGGCTCCTCGTCGTCGGGCCTGCGCGTCACGGCCTGCTCGGGGTCGCTCACCGAGTGGCCTTCGATGGCCTCGACGTCGAGTGGGGAGGGGAGGTAGCGCACGACCGCGTCGAGCAGCGGCTGGACGCCCTTGTTCTTGAACGCGGTGCCGCAGAACACCGGGGTGACCGTGGTGCCGCTGGACTTGCCGGAGGCCAGGGTGACACGGCGGATCGCGGCGTACAGCTGCTCCTCGGTGGGCTCCTGGCCCTCCAGGAACAGCTCCATGATCTCCTCGTCGTTCTCCGCGACGGCCTCGACCAGCCTGCCGCGCCACTCCTCGGCGGCCTCGGCATGGCTGTCCGGAACGGCGACGGTCTCGTAGGCCTCGCCCTTGGCCGCTTCGGCGGACCAGACCAGGGCCTTCATCGTCACGAGGTCGACGACGCCTTCGAAGTCGGCCTCCGCGCCGATCGGAAGCTGCATGACCAGCGGCTGGGCACCCAGACGGTCGCGGATCATGTCGACGCACCGGTGGAACTCGGCGCCGGTGCGGTCGAGCTTGTTGACGAAGCAGATGCGCGGGACGCTGTAGCGGTCGGCCTGCCGCCACACCGTCTCGGACTGCGGCTCGACACCGGCGACACCGTCGAAAACCGCCACGGCACCGTCGAGCACCCGCAGGTTGCGCTCGACCTCGACGGTGAAGTCGACGTGTCCCGGGGTGTCGATGATGTTGATCGTGTGGTCGACGTCGTCGAGCGGCCAGTGACAGGTGGTGGCGGCGGACGTGATCGTGATGCCGCGCTCCTGTTCCTGCTCCATCCAGTCCATGGTGGCGGCGCCGTCGTGGACCTCACCGATCTTGTAGGACACACCGGTGTAGAACAGGATCCGTTCGGTGGTGGTCGTCTTGCCCGCGTCGATGTGGGCCATGATCCCGATGTTGCGGACCTTGGCCAGGCCGAGCGAAGTGATAGCCATGACTGAGTACTTTCCTGGACGGGGGTGGGCGGGTTTCGAAGGCTCGCACCCGTGCGGCCTGCTCAGGCCTGCTGGGAGCTGCCGCGAGGAAGGAACAGCGCGGGGATCGCGGTGAGGGCCACGAAGACGAGGGCCCACCAGAAGACGGAGCCGAACTCCGCGGCCGTGCCACCCGCCGAGTAGACGTAGTGCTGCAGAAGCAGCGCGACGACCGTGGTGCCCACGGCACCGCCGAGTTGCTGCGAGACCGCGTTGGCCGTGGTCGCGGCCGCCACGCTGGTCGTCGGCAGCGAGTGGTACAGCGTGACCATGACGGGTGCGGCGGCCAGGGCCAGGCCGATGCCCTGGGCGAACAGTGAGGCGAGCAGGAGGACGTTCACCTCGGCGCTGTGGGTCAGGGCGAACGTGCCGAGTCCGGCCCCGACCAGGAGGAGGCCGACGAGGACCAGCGCCCGCGGGTTGCTCTTGGTGTCGATGACCCGGCCGACGAGCAGCACGGCCACCGCCGTTCCGGCTCCCTGAGCCATCATGATCGCTCCGGCGCCCAGAGGACCCTTCCCGCCGGCCTGCTGGAAGAACAACGGGACCAGCACGACGACTCCGTAGAGCCCGAAGTTGTTGAGCAGGGTGATGGAGGTGGAAGCGGTGAAGGCCCGGTCGCGGAAGAGCGAGAAGTCCACGACACCGGGCGTCTCGGAGCGAGCGGCCCGCACTCCGTGCACGACGAGGAGCAAGGCGCCCGCCGCGATCGGCAGGAGCACCGGCGCGCCGGTCGGCGACGTGCCCTTGGCCAGATTGCTGAAGCCGAGGATGGCCGCCGCCAGGCCACCGCCCATGGTGAGCAGGCCGGGAAGGTCGAAACGCCCCGGTGCCTCGCCCTTGGTGTTCGGGATCTTCCGTGCGGACAGGACGATCACGGCGAGGACGATCGGGACGTTCAGGAAGAACGCCCACCGCCAGGAGAACTCCTGGATGAGTGTGCCGCCCAGCACGGGGCCCAGCACCGGCGCGAGCAGCAGTGGAACGGACATCATCGTCATCATCCGGCCCATCTGGGCCCGGCCGGCGACCTGGACGACGATGATCCGCATCAGCGGGAAGAGCATGCTGGCGCCGAGACCCTGCACCGCCCGGAAGGTGATGAGGCTGCCCAGGGACCAGGCGGCACCGCACAGCAGCGAGCCCAGCAGGAAGACGGAGAGGGAGGCGATCCAGGTGGTCGTCGCTCCGAAGCGCTGAGCCGCCCACCCGGTGGCCGGGATGACCGAGGACATGGCGAGGAGGTACGCGGTGGACGCCCACTGGGCGTCCGCAAGCGATACGTCGAAGTACCGGGTGAACGAGTGCATGGCGACGCCGACGATCGTGGTGTCCAGCAGAGCGACGAACGCGCCCAGGGCCAGGACGAGCGCGATGCCGACGGACGAGCGATCCGTCGGTGCGGGGGGCGCTTCGGCCGACGCCTCGCTCTCGGTGCTCGTGGTGCTGATCTCCTCGGACATGAGCGTGGCCTCTCCAGTGCAGTGTCGGTACGGCGACCCATAAGCCACAACCTAGGGGTCATTGGTTTTTGCCTACTATACATAGGGCCTGCTAGGGTCCGAATCATGAAGGAATTGACCGACCCGGAAATCCGTTCCTCGTTCGTCAACTGCACGAAGGGCGAGGTCAGTCGACTCACGGTGCCTCGGAATCTGCCCGAACTCCCCTGGGATGACCTGGACTTCCTCGGGTGGCGCGATCCGGCCGCACCGCAGCGCAGCTACATCGTGGCCGGGCACGAGGGTCGGCTCGTGGGCTTCGCCCTCCGTCTGGCCTCCCGTACCGGGAACGCGCAGCACAGTTCCATGTGCTCCATCTGTCTGACGACGCACTCCGCGAGCGGGGTGGCGCTGATGACGGCCCGCAAGGCCCGGCAGAGCGCCCACGGCGACGAGACGGTGGGTCAGTACTTCTGCACCGACCTGGCCTGCTCGTTGTACGTGCGTGGCAAGAAGCGGGCGCAGCCCGGGGGGCGTCTTCAGGAGACCCTCACCGAGGACGAGAAGATCGGGCGCATGCGGGCGCAGCTCGCCGGATTCCTGAACAAGCTCTTCTAGCGCCGGACGGGCGGCGCGTGCCTCGATGGGAGAGCGTGCGTCGACCTCAGGTCCTGGGCCCCGGCACGCCGTTGGCGAGGCCGGCGGTGCCGCGGATGCCCGGTGCGGCGTCCAACGCGTCGGCGAGCGCCATCCGGTAGGCGGGGACCGCGGCCTCGTACAGGTCGCGTCCCCGCTCGGTTATTCGGCTGTGCACCATGCGCCGGTCGCCGGTGCTCGGCATGCGCACGGCAAGCTCGTCCCGGACCAGGCGGTCCACCACCCGGGACGTGGACGACGGGCTGAGGTGGATCTCCTGCGCGAGCTCCGCCACCCGCAACTGCTCCCGGCTGAGCGCAAGTTGCTCCAGGGCGAGGTACGTCGAAGGGGAGAGTCCGAGTCGGCCGAGCTCGCGTGTCAGCGCTCGCTCGAAGTGACACCTCAGCTCCTCCATGCACTGCCACCACATCAGCTCGTCCTCGGTCGCCTCGCGCGGGCCGAGGCGGGCAGATGTCCGTGCGGTGGCCGGCGTGCCCGCCGCGGCGTCACGGCCGCCGGAGGCCGGGGCGCCGAGGGAGGCGCGGACGGTCGGGCGGCGGGACTGGGCGCCGCTCTCTTCGCCCGGGCGGACCGGGCGGTGCGCGGTGAGTGTGGTGGACGGTCCGGGACGTGTCGTCACGCTGATCACCCATTCTTGGTCGATGCCGGCCGGGTAAGGCAGTTCGCGCAGCGGGGTGCCCGGGTCGCCGCGCCAGAGATCCCCGGGCACCTACCGACGAGAGAATCATTCCTTCGCGCAGGTTTCAAATATCATCGGAGATCCCGATAGCGGCGCCCTGTGCGCCTGGACCACGCGGCGTCACCACCTGCCCGGCCTGTGAGGACGGCCCCGCGCCCGCCGGCTCAGCCCGTGGTGCCGCGCGCCGCCACGAACTGGCCGTAGGCGGCCGCGGCGGGCGGTAGCTGGAGAGCTCCGTGCGCCGCGAGAGCGTGCACATCGCGCCAGAACCGCTGCAGCGGCTCTCCGTCGGCCTGGGCCCGGGTCCCGCCGTTGCGGAACAGCCGCTCGACGGCGCCCACGAGCATCTCCACCGCCACGGACGCGTCACGCATGTTGAGGGCCACCGGCAGGTCGTCCAGCGGAGCCTGGTCGGCGCGGTCGGCGGCGCGTCGCAGCAACAGGTGCGCCGCGTCGACCTCTGCGGCGGAACGGGCCAGGACCTGCTGCGCGAGGGCGTCGTCGAGACGGCGTCCGCCACCCGCCGTGACGCGATCGGCGGCCAGTGCGGTCCAGGCGCGCAGCGCGCCGCGCGCCGCGCCGAGCGCGGGTGCCGCGAAGATGAGGGAGGCGACCAGGGTGTAGGGAATGCGGTGGCAGCGCGCCACGCCCTCCCCGGTGCGCCCGGCGGCGAGCGCGTCGCGCAGGACGGTGCGGTGCTCGGGTACGAAGGCGTCGTCCACCGTGACGCTGTGGCTTCCGGTTCCCCGCAGGCCGCTGTTGTGCCAGGTGTCGTGGATCGAGAAGTCGGCGCGGGGTACGGCGAGGATCCGCTGGTGGTGACCGGTGGCGCCGACTTCCGGCGCGGCGAGCAGGATCCAGTGCGCGTGGTCGACGCCACTGGCGAAACCCCACCGCCCGGTCAGCCGGTAGCCCCCGAGTGCCGTGGTCAGTTCCCCGGCCGGCGGCACCACGGCCGCCGCGACGGGAGTGTCCGGGCCCTCGGCCCACAGGTCCGCCTGCCCCTGTCCCGGCAGGTGCGCGGCGAGTCTGCCGTGGGCGGCCTGCAGCGCGGCACACCAGGCGGCGGAGGTGCATTCTTCGCCGACCCGGGCTACGGAGTCGAGTATTTCGGTGAACGTGCCGACGGTGCCGCCGAACTCCGCCGGGACGAAGTGGCGGGCGAAGCCGGCCAGGAGCAGGGCGTCGGCCACGGCCGGATGCAGGGTGCGCGACTGCTCGGACTCCCTCGCGTGGCGCGCGGCCCGGGCGGCGGCGTCCTGGATGCCGCCGGTGCCTGCCGACGGGATCTGGGCGGTGGGGCGCATGGTGGGTTTTCCTCCCCTAGGGGTCAAGTGTCTTATTACGGCACTGTTTACGAGCGGAATTACGGGATTGGCTTGTCACCCGGGTCATCTTTGGGAAAAGATTCAGTTGCGTAGGATTTTTTTGGAAGGGGCGTGCCGGATGAAGGCCTCACCATGGTGAAACAGGACAGAGCACGGCGTACGTACGCACTGGTCTTGGACGCTGCCGCGGCCGAGTTCGCCGCGCAGGGCTTCGCCGCCACCAACCTGCAGGCGGTCGCGCGGCGTACCGGCCTCACGAAGGGCGCGCTCTACGGCCACTTCGCCTCCAAGGCCGAACTGGGCGACGAGCTGACCCGGGAGTTCGAGGAGCGCTGGCAGGCCCTGCTCGCGGCGGCTGCGGGCTCCGGCGCGTCGCCCGTGAGGGTACTCGATCTGCTGCTGCAGCAACTCACCGACCGCGCCCGGCGCGACGTGCGGTTCAGTGCCGGCCTGCGGCTGGTGATCGAGAAGGCCCGGGCCGAGGGCACGGACGTCGTCCAGTTGGAGCAATTGCGGGCGCTCCTGCTGCACTTGGTGATCGTCGCGCAGGACAGCGGCGGTATCGACCCGGGCCACGAGCCCGAGGTGCTCAGCCAACTGCTTCTGGCTGTGCTCCTGGGGCTGCATCAACTGGCCCCCGCGGTACCGCCGGAGCAGGACGGCGAGCGGACGCGGCGCCTGTGGGGAATGCTGCTGCCCGCGATGTGCCCTCCGGTGCCCGGGCAGGGCCGGCCAGCCGCGCCCACCGCTCCCGTTGTGCCAGGCGGTTGAGAACCGGGTCGTCGCCGACCACCACCGGATGGCCGACGGCCCGCAGCAGGTCCGCGTCACTCGCGTGGTCGCCGTAGGCGTGGCACGCACTCGGGTCGGCCCGTCGGTCGCTCATCGTCCGCCGGGCCAGCTCCGCCTTGCGCGGCCCGATCACCGGCGGGCCGACCTCACCGGTCAGTACGCCGTCGTACTCCTCGGCGGCGGTGCACAGAACCGCGTCGGCGTGCAGGGCTTCGGCGATCGGGGCCAGGCACGGCAGAAAGGACCCGGAGACCAGGACGACGAGGTCTCCGGCACGGCGGTGGCCGTGCAGGGCGTCGACAGCGGGCCGGTGGAAGAGGCCTCCGCCGGCCTGCTCGGCCGCGAACCACTCGCGTCCGGCCCGGTACAGTCCGGCGCTGGGGGCACCCCGGAAGTGGCGGAAGAACGCCCGGTTGAGCCGACTGCGCGACGCGCCGGCTGCCTGCTCGCGGAGGTGCTCGTCGCGGACCCGCAGAAAGCGGCGCCGGTCCTCGCCCGTCCGGTCCCAGTAGAAGGCCAGGAAACCGGACATGCTCTTGATGGTTATGAGCGTCTCGTCCACGTCGAAGAACGCGACGGTGCGGGAAGAGGTGCAGGTGTTCATGCAGTCCTTGTGGCCGCCCGATTCGGGCGGCATCGGATCGCAGACGGCACCGGGCGGGTCCGTACGGGAGCCCGGCCCGGAGACGTCCGCCGCTGAGGGAACAGGAAGGGAACAGGACAGGAGGGGGGAGGGCGGGAAAGCCCCGGTGCGAACGGCGGGCGGGGGATGAGGCAGGACGGGAAAGAACGCCCAGGGGGCCGCCGTACGCGCTACACCGCGTGAGGGTGCGCCTCGTGAGTCCGGTGCCGGTCGAGGTGCGCGGGCCGGTCGGCAACGCCCCGGACCTCCCGTCCTGTCGTGTCGACCGCCTGAAGGATGTGGTCCACCCGGCCCTGCAGCAGCGCGCCGGCGGCTGTCAGCTCGATGGGACATCGCCCGCGGCGCAGAAACAGGGAGGTGCCGAGTGAGGACTCCAGGCTCTTGATCTGGCCGGTGACGGTGGACTGGGCGCAGTGCAGCTTCCTGGCCGCCCGGGTGAAGCTCAACTCCTGTGCCACCTCGCGAAAGACGCGCAACTGTTGCAGTTCCATCGGTGCTCCCCCTTGCGTAGTGCAACGATACTGAGCGCTGGTCAGCGGGCCCGCACGGTGCTGTGGGGCCGGTACCCGCAGGTGGCGCGGGCGAGGGTGCGCTCGCCCTGGACGGCCCTCAGGCGGACCGGACGGTCGCCCGGGGCGGCCCCATCGGCCCCTTCGCTCCCCTGGATGGTGATGGGTGCGTCCAGCTCGCCGAAACAGTCGAAGCCGACCTCGCACGTGGTCATCAGACGGGTCCCGGGATCGCCGTACCCGCGCAGGAGTTGGTGCCCCGCCTGGCGGAACGCCTCCACGAGGGCCATGCCGGGGACGTGGTCGCTGGCGTGCTCGAAGTACCCCGGATGTCCGGTGTCCAGGTGCATCTCGTACGTCCCCGGACCCGAGTTGCTCAACAGGACGTTCTCGGGGCGGACCCGGCCCACCTCGGCGGGCGGAAGGAGCGTCCGCAACCGCCGGAACGGTGAGCCGTCCGCCGGGACGGGGTGGCGGTGGCGGAGCGTGTCGTAGAGCTCGTCGCCCACCGCGAGCAGGCGCACCGAGGCCCGTCCGCAGCGCTGCCCGTCGATGTCGAGCGCGATCTCGAAGCGGGCACCGAAGCGCTTGGTGGACTGGCCGGTGTCGGGCGTGAACCGCCCGTCGAGCAGGACCCGCAGCGGCTTGCCGTCCACTCGCATCAGGACCGGGTCCTCGATCTGGAAGTCGAGGTCGCAGAAGATGAAACGGTGGGTCAGCGGCACCTCGTGGAAGCGGTGCGCGGTGTAGATGGCTGCCTGCCGCACGGTTTCGACGAGCAGCACCGGGTCGCTGAACCCCGCCGTGTCCGGCTCGTACAGTGCATGGCTGCGCGGCCACTGCGCGGCTATGAGGACCCGCTCCGTGTCCTCCACCCTGCATCCGTCCGTCAGGAACACTTCGGTCACGGCCGCACGGTGGACCAGAGTGCGTGACACCGTCTGGTCGTAGGTGAGGAGACGGTCCCAGGGCTCCGCTCCCGCTCTGCGGGCAGCTGGAGACGTACTGATCGACATGTTGAACCCCCGTTCTGGTCCCAACGAGCGGGACCACCGATCGACCTGAGAAATATACATTCCCAAAGGTATATTGTGATGGAGAACGTGAGGACGCACTCATCGAATCCGGGGTGCCGACACCACCAAGGAGGCAGTCGGTGCCTGAAACGGACGATGCCGGGGCAGTTCAGCAGGCCGGCGGTCAGCCCAAGCAGGAGCGCGCACGGCGGACCAAGGCCCAGATCCTGCGGGCGGCAGCGGAGATCTTCGCGGAGCACGGGTACGCGGCGGTCACCCTGCAGGACGTCGCCGCCCGTGCCTCGATGACGAAGGGCGCCGTCTACTTCCACTTCGCCAACAAGCAGGTGCTCGCTCTTGCCGTCGTCGAGGAGCACTACCGGCGCTGGCCCCCGCTCCTGGAGCGGGTACGGGCCCTGGGCCTGTCTCCCCTCGAGTCCTTGCTGGCCGTCCTGGACGGCACCGCTGAGGCCTTCCGCCACGACACGGTCGTCCAGGCCGGTGCCCGGCTGCAGATCGAACGCTCCCTGATCGACGCCGACCTGCCTCAGCCGTACGTCTGGTGGCCCGAGGTGCTCGCCGAGTTCATCGCCAGGGCCAGGGACGCCGGACAACTGCGCCCCGAGACCAGTCCGGAGTCCCTGGCCCGGGTTTTCGTCTCCGCCTTCTTCGGTATGCAGCACACCTCGGACGTGCTCACGGGCCGTGCCGACCTGATGGACCGTTACGTCGAGATGCGTGACGCCCTCCTGAAGGGCTTCGTCGTCGGCTGACCCCCGGGTCCGCCCTCTTAGGCGAGGACGGAGGGCGGCTGAGGCTTTGTGGAGGTGCTGAATGACCGTCCTGATCCGGCCCGCCCGGCCCGGGGAAGCGAAACTTCTGACCGAACTGGCGCTGCGTTCCAAGGCCTACTGGGGGTACGACGCCGAGTTCCTCGCGTCCTGCCGCGAGGAACTGACGCTCGCGGACGCGGAACTCGCCGGGCGCCGTACGAGCGTCGCTGAGCGGGACGGCGGTGTCGTGGGCTTCACGACCCTGGAGGGCGAGCCGCCGCAGGGCGTGCTGGGCATGATGTTCGTCGAACCGGACCTGGTCGGGGAGGGGATCGGCCGCCTGCTGTTCACCCATGCCGTCGAGACGGCCCGGACCCTGGGGTTCACCCGGTTCACCATCGACGCGGACCCGAACGCCGAGCCCTTCTACGAGGCCATGGGAGGGGTCCCGGTCAGCCGGGTCCCCTCCGGATCGATCCCCGGCCGGACCCTCACCCAGTTCCTGCGCCGCGTCCCGGGCTGACGCCCCCCTGCTGCCCGTCCTTCCCGTCCTGCCCGAAACGGGCGGCCCGGGAGAATCGAGATGCGTGGCGAGGGCCCGAACGGGCAAGGCTTTCCCCGTGAGGTTGTTCGAAAGGCGGGGACGGTCAGGCACGAACGGGGGAGACGACATCAGCACGTCAACGGGGGACATGAAGGAGCAGGCGGCGCCACAGCTCAGGCAGCTGCTCGGCCGGGCGGACCTGCGGGCGGTGCCCGAGGCCCGGCGGGCCCTGCGGGAACTGCTGCGGCACTGGGGCGGGCCCGGACAGTCGGAGGTCGCGGAGCTGCTCACCAGTGAACTGGTCACCAACGCACTCGTCCACACCGAGGACGGGGCGGTGCTGACCGCGACGGTCGGGCCGCGGGCCCTGCGGGTGGAGGTGCGGGACTTCGCCGGCCGGCCGCCCCGGCCGCGCGCACCGGAACCGGACGAACGGACCAACGGCCGGGGGCTGGTCCTGGTGGAGTCGCTCGCCGACGACTGGGGCGTACGGCCCTGGACGGTGGGCAAGTCGGTCTGGTTCGAACTGGGCACCGAGGCCGCCTGAGGGACCAGGACAGCTGAGGGACACGGCTGAGGGATCAGGCCGCCTGGGGGATAAGAACGGCTGAGGCGCCCGAGTGCCGTGTCTCCGGCAGGTCTCGGGCGCCTCGGGTTACTGCTGCGGGGTGGCTCCCCGGGCTGCTCAGCCGAACTGCTGCTCAAGGTCCTTGAGCTTGCGCTCCAGGGAGTCCAGGCGCGGCAGGGCCTGGGTGTCGTCCTCGGCGGTGAGGTCGACGGTCACCTGGTCAGACCCGCTGCGAACGGGCTGCAGGGAGGGACGCTGGCGTACGGGCAGCTGCTCGGGAGCCGATATGGCAGGCTCCGCGGTGGCGGCGCGTTCGGTGCCCCGCTCCACCTGCTGCACCTCGATCTCCACCTGGCGGCCGCCGCGGCCGGGGAAGCCCCGGTGGCCGTGGCCCCGGCTGATCGCCTTGAGCTGCGCCCGCTCCAGCCGCTCCTGCTCGCGCCGGCGCAGCTTCTTCTCCTCCTTCTGGCGCCGGTCGTCGCGGACCTCCTCGACCGCTTCGTCCAGGCTGCGCACGCCCTCCAGAAGCATCAGCGACCAGGCGCGGTAGGTCTCCCGGGGGGCCCGCAGCCAGCGCACCATGCGGATCTGCGGCAGCGGACGCGGCACCAGGCCCTGTTCGCGCAGGGCGGCCCGCCGGGTCTGCTTCAGGGCCCGGTCGAACAGCACCGCCGCCGACAGGGACATGCCCGCGAAGAAGTGCGGGGCCCCCGCGTGCCCCAGGCCGCGGGGCGCGTGCACCCAGTTGAACCAGGCCGCGGCGAACGCGAAGGTCCACACGAGTATCCGCGAGCCGAGCGCCGCGTCACCGTGGCTGGCCTCGCGCACCGCGAGGACGGAGCAGAACATCGCCGCTCCGTCGAGCCCGAACGGAACCAGGTACTGCCAGCCGCCGCTCAGCCCGAGGTTCTGCTCGCCGAAGCCGACCAGACCGTGGAAGGAGAGTGCCGCGGCGACCGCGGCGCAGCAGAAGAGCAGGACGTAGGAGACGGTGCCGTACAGGGCCTCCTTGCGCCTGCGGCGCTCCTCCATCCGCTCCCACGAGTCGTCCGCGCCCGCGTCCTTCCCCGGGGCACGCTTGCCGCGCGCGAGCACCGCCACCGCCGCCAGCATGCCCAGGAGCAGCACGGCGCCCGGAAGCAGCCAGTTCAGCGATATGTCGGTCAATCTCATCAGGGGTCCCTTGCAGTGGGATAGGGCGTAACGCCCGCCATGGTGGCCCAAACCCAGCGGTCCTCAGGGGGTTTCGGGGCAAGAGGCCGCCAAGGGGGTGCGAGGGGGGACCCAGGGCGGCGTTCTGCTCGAACTGCCGTGTGACGGGCGGGAGTTGGGTTCGAATAAGACTACCCGTACGAGTGGTTCCACGGAAAGTTACCGCGACGCGTGGGGGAGTTGTGAAGGGGTAGTCGCGAAACGGCTTCGGTGATTTCCGGTGATCTCCCGTGATCACCGGATGATCTTAGCCGACGATCTTGGAGGCGGGTGCCTGCACCCGTGCTCGAGCCGTGCTCAACCCGCTGCGGTGAGCAGCTTGTTGACGCGGTCCGCGTCGCAGGTGCGGGGGCAGGTGGCGCAGGTGTCCTCGGGGCGCAGGGTGTAGAACATGCAGCAGCTCGCCCGGTCCCGGGTGTGCAGCGGCTGACCGTCCGGTCCCTTCAGCTCGCGGAAGGCCGCGTCGCCGACGTACGGCCTGGTCGCGCCCGGCAGCAGCAGTTCCAGTTCGCGGCGCGCCCGCTCCTGCTCGCCGAGCAGGTGGGCGACGTACCAGAGGCTCTCGACGACCTCGTCGGTCGCCATGCCCCACAGGGCGCGGCCGCGGCGCCGCATGCGGGGGCCGAATCCGGCCAGTACCGGTTCGAGGTGCTCGGCGACCGAGGCCCGTACCTCCGCCCGCAGTGCCTCCTCGTCGGCGACCACCCGGGCGCCGGGCAGCGCGGCGGCCGGGTCGCCGGGCAGGCAGGCGAAGCCGGCGGGGCGCAGGGCCATGCGGCCGAGGGGGAGGCCGGCGGCGGTGCGGTCGTAGGCGACCTGTGCGGCGGGCAGCCGGGGTACCCGGCGGTGCAGGAACCACGGCACGGTGATCAGCAGGCAGGCCGGCCACGCGTACCGGTGCAGTCCGAAGCTCGCGATCACGTCCGGCCGGGCCCGGCGGCCGTAGTCCCGCAGCACCTGGGCCTCGTCCCACTCGAGGAAGGCGGCCAGCTCCGCCCCGCCCGCGGCGAGCGCATCGGCCGTGACCCAGCCGCCGCCGCGCGGCGCGTCCGCGGCCGGGTCCAGCTCGGTGACTCCCAGCCCGGGCAGGACCTCGGACAGGCGCGCGTAGGCGTCCGTGAGGGCCGAGCGGGCGAGAGACATGCGGGACCACCGATCCACATCAGAACACGGGAAAACACCGACTGCTGGAGGTAAGCCTTACCTTACCCAAGATCCTTCGGATTTGAACTGACGGCCCATGCCCTTATGGTGCTTGACGGACAGGTGACAACCCGCCGCAATGACCGCAAGTACCGACACGTCCCGCAGGAGGACCCCGTGAACCCCAGCGCGCAGGGTGTCGGTGAGACGGTGCGGGTGCCGGTGCAGCCCGCGGCCGCGGATGTGGACCGGGCCGGGCCCCTGAGCCAGGAACGGAACCATGGACAAGGGCAGGGGCGGGGGCCGGGACGGCAGCAGGGACGCGAACAGGGGCAGGGGCAGGGGCGGGTCCGGGCCCGGGACGGCGGTGCGGACGGTGCCGCCCGTGGTGAGCACACGCACAGTGAACCGCCACCGCCCCGTGCGCGCCCGCTCGTCCAGCGTTCCTCCGTGCGCGGGCAGGTCCTCGACGCCCTGCGCAACGCCCTGGCCACCGGCGAGCTGCGGCCCGGCGAGGTCTACTCCGGGCCCGTGCTCGGCGAGCGGTTCGGCGTCTCCGCCACGCCCGTGCGCGAGGCCATGCAGCAACTGGCCCTGGAGGGCGCCGTCGAGGTCGTTCCCAACCGCGGCTTCCGCGTCGTCGAGCGCGGCGAGGGCGAGCTGGCCGAACTGGCCGAGGTCCGCGAGCTGATCGAGGTCCCGGTGTGGCTCCGGCTGGCCCGTACCGTGCCCGCCGAGCGCTGGGCCGAGCTGCGTCCCCTGGCCGAGGCCACCGTCCGGGCCGCCTCCGCGGGCTGCCCCGCCCCGTACGCCGAGGCGGACCGCGCCTTCCACCGCGCGGTGCTCGCGCTGGCCGGGAACGAACAGCTCGTCCGTATCGCGGGGGACCTGCACCGCCGGGCGCAGTGGCCGCCGGCCGGTGCCCCCTCGGTGCGGGGGCGGGCCGATCTGGTCGCCGACGCGCACGAGCACACCGCCCTGCTGGACGCGCTGATCGCCGGCGACCAGGACGTGGTGCGGACCCTGGTGGGGGCGCACTTCCGCTCCCGCTGAGGCCCCCTCGGTCCCCGGCCCGCAGGGCCCGGGGGACCGAGAGCCTTTCGTCCGGGGTTCGGACGGGCCTCAGAGACCCTTCACCGGGGAGGTCTCCGGTCGCTCCGCGCGGCGTGCCGGCACCTGCTTCCCGTCCTTCCGGTCCCTCCCGTCCTTCCGGTCCTTCGTGTCCTTCGCGTTCTTTCCGCCGCCCCGGCCTCCGCGGCGCACGGGGCGTGTCCGGGTGCCCCGGCCGTGCAGCACGATGGCCAGCGGGGAAGCGGTGAACACCGAGGAGGACGTCCCGACGGCCACGCCGATCAGCAGGGCGAGGGCGAAGTCGGTGAGCGAGTCGTCGGCCAGCACGGCCAGCGAGGCGAGGATGAGGACGGCGCCCATGCCCGTGTTGACCGTACGGGGCAGGGTCTGCAGGATCGCGTCGTTGGTGAGCCTGGCGAACGGGGTCTTCCGTTCCCGCCCGAGCAGTTCGCGGACGCGGTCGAAGAGGACCACCGAGTCGTTGACCGAGTAGCCGATCACCGTCAGCAGCGCGGCCAGGAACACCCCGTCGATCGGCTTGCCCAGCCAGGCGAACACGCCGACCAGGATGATCACGTCATGGGCGAGCGCGCTGACGGCCGCCGTCCCGAACAGCAGGCGGAACCGGGCCGCGAGATACAGCAGCTGGGCGCCCAGGGCCAGGCCGAGGGCGATCAGCGCGTCCCGGCGCAGCTCCTCGCCGAGGCTCGGGCCGATCAGCTCGTCGCGGACCTTCTCCGTCTCGCCGCCCAGGCCTTCGACGGTCTCGGTGACGGTCGACGCCTCCGTGTCGGTCAGCTCCTCGGTGCGCACGGTGAGGTCGCTGTCGCCGGAGGACTGCACGACGGCGCGCGGGAAGCCCGCGTCGGCGAGGGCGTCCCGGGCCCGGTCGGGATCGACCTGGTGGGCGGTGGAGTACTCGATGAGCCGGCCGCCGGTGAACTCGATGCCGAAGTTCAGGCCGCGGACCAGGACGCCGGAGCCGGCCACCACGAGGACGACCAGCGAGGCGGCCAGCCAGCGGCGCGGCCGGCGCATCAGGAAGGGGTTGCGGCGCAGCAGCGCGTCACGGACCGGGCCGGTGCTCGAGATGCCGGTGATCCGCGGGCGGCGGTAGACGGCCGGGCGGCCCGCGGCGAAGTCGGCGAGCACCCGGGTGATCACCAGCGCGCTGACCATGGAGGCCAGCACACCGATGCCCAGGGTGACACCGAAGCCCTTCACGGGCCCGGAGGCCAGGAAGAACAGCAGCGCGGCGGCGATCAGGGTGGTGATGTTGGAGTCGGCGATCGCGCTGAAGGCGCTGCGGAATCCCTCGGTCAGCGCGGCACGGGTACTGGGACGGGTGCGGGCCGCCTGCTCCTCGCGCGCCCGTTCGAACACCAGGACGTTGGCGTCCACCGCCATGCCGATCGCGAGTACGAAGCCCGCGAGGCCCGGCAGGGTCAGGGTCGCGCCGACCGCGGCCAGGGCGGCGTAGGAGATCAGGCCGTAGCAGAGCAGGGCCACGGTCGCCAGGGCGCCCATCAGCCGGTAGACGACCATGATGAACAGCGCCGTCAGCGCGGTGCCGATGACGGCGGCCCAGGCGCCGGCCGAGATGGCCTCGTCGCCCAGGGTGGCGCCGATGGTGCGCTGCTCGACGGTCTCGACCGGCACGGGCAGCGCGCCGCCCTTGATCAGCAGCGCCAGTTCACGGGCCTCGGCGTCGTCGAAGGAGCCGGTGATCTGCGTGGAGCCGCCGGAGATGCCCGCCCCGCAGGCCACGGAGGGGTCGACCTGCGGCGAAGAGATGATCTTGTCGTCGAGCACGATGGCGACCCGGCGCTGGGGATCACCGGCCGGGTGACAGGCCGCCTCGCCGGTCACCCCGGCCCAGCGGTCGCTGCCCGCGTCCTTGAAGTCGACGGTGACGTGCCACCCCGAGCCGTTCTGCTGGTCGAAACGGGCGTCGGCGCCCTTGACGTCCTGGCCGGTGAGATCGGCCGCCGCGAGCCTGAGGGACTGCCCGGACTCGTCGGGGAGCACGCGTTCGCCGTCACCGGTCTTCCCGGCGGCTTCACCGGCCTCCTGGTCGGTGCCACCGGCTTCACCTGCCGCGTCACCGGCCTCGTCGGCCGCGCCGAGAACCGGGTGGACGGTGAGCTGCGCGGTGCGGCCCAGTACGTCCGCGGCCTGCTTCGGGTCCTGTACGCCGGGCAGTTCGACGACGACGCGGTTGTCACCGGAGCGGACGATGGTCGGCTCGGCGACCCCGAGCGCGTCGATGCGGCCGCGCAGCACCTCCACGGTGCGGTCGGTGGCCTCGCGGTCGGCCTTCGTGGTGGCGGTGGACTTGGTCTCCAGCACGATCTGGGTGCCGCCGCGCAGGTCGAGCCCGAGACGGATCGGCATGGTCAGGGCGATGGCCACGGACACGGCCAGCACGGCCAGGGCGAGCAGCGCGCGGGCGCGCGAGCCGCCTGACCGGGTACGGGGGCGTGGGCGGGTACGGGGACGTGAACGGTTCAACGGGAGCCTCCGGCGGGCACGCCACGGCGGCGGCCGAGCGCGGCCGCGGCGGGAGAACGGGAGAGGAACGGAAAGCAGGGTGGGGGTCGGACTCTCAGGTGCCGGAGGACCCGGGAGGCGCCCGCCCGCTGTCGTGGCTCGTGCGGCCGGGGGAGATCAGTACCGGTCCCGGAGCCACCCGGGTGCGGGTACGGGCGTCGGGCGTGGTGCCCGTGCGGTGCGCGGCGGCGGCCGCGTGGTGGTCCGGCGCCGTCGGGCGCTCGCCCAGGTGGTCGTGCCGGGCCCTGACCGGGGCGGCGCAGACGGGCGTGCAGCCGTCGTCGGCGTGGAGGTCGAGATCGGGGTGGGGCACGGCCGCCCCGGCGGCGACCGGCACGGCCCCGCCGGGACCGGCCTGCGCACCGGCCGCGGGCCAGGCGGGCACCAGGGCCAGCAGGACGGCGAGCAGGGCGAAGAACGCCGTGGCGGTCGCGGTCGCGGTGACGGAGGCGGGGGCCCTGGCAGGGCGGAGGGCCGGGGG
>NZ_JACBYP010000049.1 GCF_018982965.1 Streptomyces mayonensis
GCGGCGGGCGCGGCCGGGGGCCCCCCGGGGGCCCCCCCCCCCGCGCCCCCCCCCCCCGGGCGCCCCCGCCCGGCGCCGCCGGCGGGCGGGGGGCCCGCGCGCCCGCCGCCCGGGGGCGGGACGCATCGGAAGGGGGCAGCGGTGTCTGACGACCGGAGGTCGGCCCGGTCGGCCCGGCCTGCGCGACCGGGCGGGACGCGTCGGACGGCGGCGTCTGCGGACCCGGGGGCCGGGGTGCCCGCGGGGCGGTGCTCGCGGCTGCCGAGAGGGCCTGGGCCAGGCCGCCCAGTTCCACGTGGACCACCAGCACCGGCTTGTCGGGCACCGCTGCCGCCGCCGACCGCAGGGCCCCGGCCAGCGCGGCGTCCCCGGCGGCCCCCTCCCCCAGCGTCGGGATCGCGGTCACCACCACCGCGTCGCACGTGTCGTCGGACAGGGCCCGGGACAGCGCCGCGTGGAAGTCGTCCGCCGAGGCCGCCGTCGTCAGGTCCCGGGGCGGGTGCGGGCGCAGCCCCTCGGAGAGGCACGCGTCGTACGTCAGCAGTCCCAGTGACTCCGAGTTGCCCAGGATGGCCACCCTGGGTCCGGCGGGCAGCGGCTGGCGGGCGAGCAGGAGTCCGGCGTCCACCAGGTCGGTGATCGTGTCGACCCGGATCACGCCGGCCTGCCGCAGCAGCGCGGAGACGGTCGCGTGCGGCAGCCGCGTCGCCCGCACGGCGTGCCCCTGCGGTGCCACCCCGCCGTGCCGGGCCCCCTGCACCACGACCAGTGGCTTGGCGGCCGCGGTCCGCCGTGCCAGGCGGGTGAACTTGCGCGGGTTGCCGATGGACTCCAGGTACATCAGGGCGACGTCGGTCTCCGGGTCGTCGTACCAGTACTGCAGGACGTCGTTGCCGGAGACGTCGGCCCGGTTGCCGGAGGAGACGAAGGTCGACACGCCGGTGACGCCGGTGACCCCGCCGCCGCGCCGGTGCAGTCGGGACAGCAGAGCGATGCCGATCGCGCCGGACTGGGCGAACAGGCCGATGCGTCCGGTGCGCGGCATCTCCGGGGCCAGGGAGGCGTTGAGCCGCACGTCCGGGGAGGTGTTGATGATCCCGAAGGCGTTGGGCCCGATGATCCGCATGCCGTACGTGCGCGCGTGCCGCACGAGCGCACGCTGGCGTTCCCGTCCGTCGGGGCCGCTGTCGGCGTATCCGGCGGAGACGACCACCAGTCCCTGTACGCCGTGCTCGCCGCACTCGGTGACGACGTCGGGGACGTGCTCGGCGGGCACGGTGACGACGGCGAGGTCGACGGGACCGTCGATGTCGCGCACGGAGCGGCACGCGGGAACCCCGTCGAGTTCCTTCCGGTCCTCGGGAAAGGCCGTGTTGACGGCGTACAGCCGGCCCGGGAAGCCCGCGTCCCGGATGTTGGCGAGGATGCTGCGGCCGACGCCGCCGGGTGCGCGGCCGGTGCCGACGACCGCGACGGAGCCGGGCTGGAGCAGCCGCTGGACGGAACGGGCCTCCGCGCGGTGCTCGCGCGCGTACTGCACGGCGAGGGACCGGTCCGTGGGTTCGAGACCGAACTCGAGGCGGACCACGCCGTCCTCGAAGCTGCGCTTCTGGGTGTACCCGGCGTCCATGAAGACTTTGATCATCTTGTTGTTGGCGGGCAGCACCTCCGCGGCGAAGCGCCGGATGCCGCGCTCGCGGGCGACCGCGGCGATGTGCTCCAGGAGCGCCGAGGCGACGCCGCGCCCCTGGTGGGCGTCCTGGACGAGGAAGGCGACCTCGGCCTCGTCGGCCGGGGCCGGGGCAGGTGTTCCGCCGGCGCCGATCCGGTCGTAGCGTACGGTGGCGATGAACTCGTCGCCGACGGTGGCCGCGAGTCCCACCCGGTCCACAAAGTCGTGGTGCGTGAAGCGGTGGACGTCCTTGGCGGACAGGCGAGGGTACGGCGCGAAGAAGCGGTAGTACTTCGACTCGTCGGAGACCTGCTCGTAGAAGCTGACCAGGCGCTCGGCGTCATCAACGGTGATGGGGCGGACGCGTGCGGTGCCGCCGTCGCGCAGCACCACGTCGGCCTCCCAGTGGGCGGGGTACTCGTGCCGGTCCGACGAGGTCTGCATGGGCCCCAGCGTACGGCTCGCGTACGACAGCGGCGCGGGGCAGCCTGTGGACACCGGCACCGGACCGGGGCCGCGGCCCGGTGCGCGTCGGGGGCGGCACACCGTGGCCGTCCCGGCCCGCTTCACGATGTGGGAAACTGGTCTAGACAAGACGGTCTGGACAACTTGAACCGCCTGAACACCTGAAGGGCAGCATCACATGGCTGAGCGCCGCGTCAACGTCGGCTGGGCCGAGGGTCTCCACGCCCGCCCCGCCTCCATCTTCGTCCGGGCCGCCACGGCCACCGGCGTCCCGGTGACGATCGCCAAGGCCGACGGGTCCCCCGTCAACGCGGCCTCCATGCTGGCCGTCCTCGGCCTCGGCGCCCAGGGCGGCGAGGAGATCGTCCTCGCCTCCGACGCCGAGGGCGCGGACGCCGCCCTGGACCGGCTGGCGAAGCTGGTCGCCGAGGGGCTCGAGGAACTGCCCGAGACCGTCTGAGGAACCGCCCGAGATCCCGTGACGGACAGCGGCACTCCCCTCTGAGGACCGCAGCACGGAAAGGCCCTCCCGGACCACCGGGCGGGCCTTTCTCTTTTCTCTCGAAGGCCGCCTTTCCTTCGAGCTTTCCGTCGAGCTTCCCTTCGAGGACCGCACAGGGTCGGATATCCACCCGCCCCGGAACTCCGGGGCATTTCCCGCACATCCCGGGGCAGCGGAAAAAGCACCGCCGATTTCCATCTCCTTGTATACGGCGCCCGCGTTACCGCCGCACACTCGCCGTGTTTACGGGAGGTTGCGGGTTCCTCACACGCCCCGTGCGCCCGGCGCCGGGGGCGAAGCGCAGCCGGTGGGCCGGCGCGGACCGCTCGATGTGCAGCGTCATCAGCGCACGGGCCCGTTCGCCGTCCCCCCGGGCCACCGCGTCGAGGATCGCGCCGTGCTCGGCCCAGTACTCCACCGGGCCGGCCGGCACGTCCACGGCGTACATCCAGGCGATCTTGTGGCGCAGCTGGGTCAGCAGGGCCGTCAGTGAGGGGCTGCCGGCCGCCTGGGCGAGGGTCTCGTGGAACCAGCCGCCCAGCGAGCGCAGTTCCTCGCCCGCGCCCTGCCTGGCCCGTTCCTGGCCGAGCCTGACCAGTCCGCGCAGCACCCTGAGGTGGGCGTCGGTGCGGCGGCGTGCGGCCCGGGCCGCACCGAGCGGCTCCAGGAGGGTGCGGGTCTCCAGGAGGTCGGCGGCCTCCTGTTCGCTCGGTTCCGCGACGCACGCGCCCGCGTGCCGCCGGGTCACCACGAACCCCTCGGCCTCCAGCGTCCGCAGGGCCTCGCGCACGGGGACGCGCGAGACTCCGTAGCGGCGGGCCAGGAGTTCCTCGGTGAGTCTGCTCCCACGGGCGTGCACCCCGGTCACGATGTCGTCCCGGATCGCCGTACACACCGAATGCGTCGGAATACGCATGCCCGACCTCCGTCTTAATCCCCGTGCAACGTCGACGATTGACGTATTCAACGACTCTAGGCCAATCGTGCGGGAATACCGGCGGCGGAGCGGATTTCATGGACGTTTTTTGGCCGACCCCGGCGGGGCCGGCGCGGCGGCAGGAATGCGGAAAGCCCCGGCCAGGTGGGGGCCGGGGCCGGGGCCTGTGGTGCCGTGCTGTCCGCCGTCAGACGTCGACGCCGTGGGAGCGGAGGTAGGCCACGGGGTCCATGTCCGAGCCGTACTCCGGGGTCGTACGGGCCTCGAAGTGCAGGTGGGGTCCGGTGACGTTGCCGGTGGCACCGGAGAGGCCGATCTGCTGGCCGGGCTCGACCGACTGGCCGGCCGCGACGCCGACGGACGACAGGTGCCCGTACTGCGTGTACGTGCCGTCGTGCATCCGGATCACGACCTGGTTGCCGTACGCCCCGCCCCAGCCGGCCTCGACGACGGTGCCGACGCCCACCGCGTGCACGGTGGTGCCGCCGGCGGCGTGGAAGTCGATGCCGGTGTGGCTGCCGGAGGACCACAGGGAGCTGCCGGCCTGGTACGCGGTGGAGACGTAGGAGGCCGTGATCGGCGCGACGAAGGTGTTGAGGCGCTTGCGCTCCGCCTCCCGCGCGGCTCGCTCCTTGGCCTCGCGGGCCTCCTCCGCCGCCTCGGCGGCCCGCTCGCGTGCCGCCTCCTGGGCGGCCTCGCGGGCGGCGGCGTCCGCCGCGGCCTGCTTCTGTGCGACGGCCTGGGCGTCGATCTCCTCGGCCACGGAGTCGCCGATGGTGACGACCGGGGTGAGCCCGCTCTGCTCCACCTCGGGCTCGGCGGCGAGCGCCGGGGCCGCGAGGGTGCCGACGACGCCGGTGGTGGCGAGGGCCGCGACTCCCGCCGCGCGGGCGGTGGATCGGTGCATCCGGCCGGTACGGCGGTGCTTCCCGGTGGCGCGCGTGAACGCCATGTAGAGGCTGGTCCTTTCCTTCCCTCTCGCCTACCGGGTTAGCTGACGGGTTCGGAGCAGGAAGGTCTCCTACGGACCCCCATCGCTGCGCGCGCGGGCGTCCGATTCACCCCAGGGACTGCGGTGGGTCCCCGGCTCCCCTGGCTCGCGCCGTACGGGGACTCGGCGATGACTGTCCGGTGCCGCGGATGCGGCGTACTGCACCTGACGAACAGCCCGGACGACGCTAAACGGGGTTGTCTTCAATCCTCAAACACAACCGGCCTTTTGTAGCGCACACCACAGGGCATACGGACAGCCACTCCCTCAATCCGGACAAACGGCGGCCCTGGTGACACTCCGGTCACCAGGGCCGCACGCGCGTGTGCCGCTACTCGGCCGCCACCACGGTGACTTCGCCGATGCCGAGGGCCTCCACGGGCTCCTTGACCTGGGCCGCGTCACCGACGAGGACCGTCACGAGGCCGTCCACCGGGAAGGCGTTGACGACCGCCGCGGTGGCCTCCACGGTGCCCGTGGCGGCGAGTTGGCGGTAGAGCGTCGCCTGGAAGTCGTCGGGCAGGTGCTGCTCGACCTGGTCGGCGAGGGTGCTCGCGACGGCCGCCGCCGTCTCGTACTTCAGCGGTGCCACGCCCACCAGGTTCTGCACGGCCACGTCGCGTTCTGCGTCGGTGAGCCCCTCCGCGGCGAGCGTGCGCAGCACCGTCCACAGGTCCTCCAGTGCGGGACCGGTGTTGGGCGTGTCGACGGAGCCGCTGATGGCGAGCATGGCGGCGCCCGTGCCGTCGGGCGCGGACCGCAGGACCTGCCCGAACGCCCGTACGCCGTAGGTGTAGCCCTTCTCCTCGCGCAGGACCCGGTCCAGGCGGGAGGTGAGGGTGCCGCCGAGGCAGTAGGTGCCGAGCACCTGTGCGGGCCACACCCGGTCGTGCCGGTCCGAGCCGGTGCGGCCGATGAGCAGCTGCGTCTGGACGGCGCCGGGACGGTCGACGATGACGACCCGGCCCCGGTCGTCGGCGGTCACCGCGGGCACGGGCCGCGGCTCGGCGGCCGAACCCGTCCATGCGCCCAGGGTGTCGCCGAGCAGCGCGTCGAGGTCGAGGCCGGTGAGGTCGCCGACGACGACCGCGGTGGCCGTGGCGGGACGGACGTGCCGCTCGTAGAAGGCGCGTACGGCGGCCGAGTCGACCGCGGCGACCGTCTCCTCGGTGCCCTGGCGGGGGCGCGACATGCGGGAGTCCGCCGGGAACAGCTCCTTGGAGAGTTCCTTCGCGGCGCGCCGGGCCGGGTTGGCCAGCTCGTGCGGGATCTCGTCGAGCCGGTTGCGCACCAGCCGTTCGACCTCGCCGTCCGCGAAGGCGGGCGCCCGGAGGGCGTCGGCGAGGAGGCCGAGGGCCTTGGCGAGGCGCGAGGCGGGCACCTCCAGGCTCAGCCGGACACCGGGGTGGTCGGCGTGCGCGTCCAGGGTGGCGCCGCAGCGCTCCAGCTCGGCGGCGAACTCCTCGGCGGAGTGCTTGTCGGTGCCCTCGGAGAAGGCGCGGGCCATGAGGGTGGCGACACCGTCGAGACCGGCCGGTTCGGCGTCCAGGGGCGCGTCGAGGAGCACCTCCACGGCCACGACCTGCTGGCCGGGGCGGTGGCAGCGCAGCACGGTGAGGCCGTTGGCGAGGCTGCCGCGCTCGGGGGCCGGGAAGGCCCACGGCTTGGGCTCGCCGGCCTGCGGCCGGGCGTGGAATTCCATCGTGGCGAGCTCGGTCACTTGGCCGCCTCCTCGTTGTCGTCGGCGTTCTCGGCGTGCTCGGCGTGCTCGGCGTTCGGGTCCGCGTCGTTCTCGTCGGAGGGGGCGGTGGGCTCGTAGACGAGCACCGCGCGGTTGTCGGGGCGCAGGCGGGCCCGGGCGGCCTCCTGGACCTCGTCCGCCGTCACCTCCAGCACCCGCTGCACGGCGGTGAGGGCGAGCTGCGGGTCGCCGAACAGGACGGCGTACCGGCACAGTTCGTCGGCGCGGCCCGCGACCGTGCCCAGCCGGTCCAGCCACTCCCGCTCCAGCTGGGCCTGGGCGCGCTCCATCTCCTCGGCCGTGGGGCCCTCCTCGGCGAAGCGGGCCAGCTCCTCGTCGACGGCGGCCTCGATGACCGGCACCTCGACGTCACCGGACGTCTTCACGTCCAGCCAGCCCAGGGAGGGCGCGCCGGCGAGCCGCAGCAGGCCGAACCCGGCGGCCACGGCCGTGCGGTCGCGCCGCACCAGCCGGTTGTAGAGGCGGGACGACTCGCCGCCGCCCAGGACGGTGAGCGCCAGGTCGGCGGCGTCGCACGCGCGTGTGCCGTCCTCGGGCAGGCGGTAGGCCGCCATCAGGGCGCGGGCGGGCACCTCCTCCTCGACGACCTCCCTCAGCTGCTCGCCCATGACGTCGGGCAGCGAACCGTCCCGGGGCGGCTGCTTGCCGTCGTGGGACGCGATGGAGCCGAAGTACTTCTCGACCCAGGCGAGGGTCTGCTCGGTGTCGATGTCGCCGACGACCGACAGCACCGCGTTGTTCGGCGCGTAGTAGGTGCGGAAGAACGCGCGCGCGTCCTCCAGGGTCGCCGCGTCCAGGTCGGCCATCGAGCCGATCGGCGTGTGGTGGTAGGGGTGGCCCTCCGGGTAGGCGAGGGCGGTCAGCTTCTCGAACGCGGTGCCGTAGGGCACGTTGTCGTAGCGCTGGCGGCGTTCGTTCTTGACGACGTCCCGCTGGTTCTCCATCGACTCGTCGTCGAGGGCGGACAGCAGGGAGCCCATGCGGTCGGCCTCCAGCCAGAGGGCGAGCTCCAGCTGGTGGGCCGGCATGGTCTCGAAGTAGTTGGTCCGCTCGAAGCTGGTGGTGCCGTTGAGCGAGCCGCCGGCGCCCTGTACCAGTTCGAAGTGGCCGTTGCCCTTGACCTGGGCGGAGCCCTGGAACATCAGGTGCTCGAAGAGGTGAGCCAGGCCGGTGCGTCCCTTGACCTCGTGGCGGGAGCCGACGTCGTACCAGAGGCACACCGCCGCGACCGGGGTCAGGTGGTCCTCGGAGAGCACCACGCGCAGGCCGTTGGCCAGGCGGTGCTCGGTCGCTGTCAGGCCGCCGGAGCCTGCCTGGGCGGTGGCCGTGTGACCCATGGGCATGTACGTCCCTTCGATCGCGAAATCCTTGGCGGAATCACTGGGTGGAATCAGTGGGCGGAACTGCGGGATTCCGCCGGTCCCGCCACTGTATGCAAGCGTGCGGGACACCGGTGGAGTTCCCGGGCGCCGTACGCCGAGAGCGAGCACGCGGTTGACGGTCCGCCGCGCCCGAGGGCGTACCCTGCGGGCAGCGCCGGGCCGGGGGCCGGGCACCCCGTGACGGGTCCTGGTCGGTCGCTGTCAGTGGCACAGTCCACAATGGACCGCGTCAGATCACCGTTCACGCTTCAGCAAGGAGCCGGCAGCGATGGCCCGCCGTAGTACGAAGACCCCGCCGCCCGACGACGCGTACGAGGAGAAGATCCTCGACATCGACGTCGTCGACGAGATGCAGGGCTCCTTCCTCGAGTACGCGTACTCGGTCATCTACTCCCGCGCACTGCCGGACGCCCGCGACGGCCTCAAGCCGGTGCACCGCCGCATCGTGTACCAGATGAACGAGATGGGGCTGCGCCCCGAGCGCAGCTACGTGAAGTGCGCCCGCGTCGTCGGCGAGGTGATGGGCAAGCTGCACCCGCACGGCGACGCGTCGATCTACGACGCGCTGGTGCGCATGGCCCAGCCGTTCTCCATGCGGGTGCCCCTGGTCGACGGCCACGGCAACTTCGGCTCCCTGGGCAACGACGACCCGCCGGCCGCCATGCGGTACACCGAGTGCCGGATGGCCGAGGCCACCAGCCTGATGACGGAGTCCATCGACGAGGACACCGTCGACTTCGGACCCAACTACGACGGGCAGGAGCAGGAGCCGGTCGCGCTCCCCGCGGCCTTCCCGAACCTGCTGGTCAACGGCGCCTCGGGCATCGCGGTCGGCATGGCCACGAACATGCCGCCGCACAACCTGCGCGAGGTGATCGCGGCGGCCCGGCACCTGATCCGGCATCCGAACGCCGACCTCGACGCGCTGATGAAGCACGTGCCGGGCCCCGACCTGCCCACCGGCGGCCGGATCGTCGGCCTGCCGGGCGTCCGGGACGCGTACGCGACGGGCCGCGGCACCTTCAAGATCCGCGCGACCGTCTCCGTGGAGACGGTGACGGCCCGCCGCAAGGGCCTCGTCGTCACCGAACTGCCCTTCGCGGTCGGCCCCGAGAAGGTCATCTCCAAGATCAAGGACCTGGTGGGCTCGAAGAAGCTCCAGGGCATCGCGGACGTCAAGGACCTCACCGACCGCGAGCACGGGCTGCGGCTGGTCATCGAGATCAAGAACGGCTTCGTGCCCGAGGCCGTCCTGGAGCAGCTCTACAAGCTGACGGCCATGGAGGAGTCCTTCGGCATCAACAACGTCGCCCTGGTGGACGGCCAGCCCCTCACCCTGGGCCTCAAGGAGCTGCTGGAGGTCTATCTCGACCACCGCTTCACCGTCGTACGGCGCCGCAGCGAGTTCCGCCGGACCAAGAAGCGGGACCGGCTGCACCTGGTGGAGGGCCTGCTCACGGCCCTGGTCGACATCGACGAGGTCATCCGGCTCATCCGCTCCAGCGAGAACTCGGCGCAGGCCAAGCAGCGCCTGATGGAGCGCTTCGGGCTGAGCGACGTCCAGACCCAGTACATCCTGGACACGCCGCTGCGCCGCCTCACCAAGTACGACCGGATCGAGCTGGAGTCCGAGAAGGACCGGCTGAACGCGGAGATCGAGGAGCTGACCCGGATCCTCGACTCGGACGCGGAGCTGCGCAAGCTGGTCTCGGCCGAACTGGCGGCGGTGGCCAAGAAGTTCGGCACCGACCGGCGTACGACGCTGCTGGAGTCGAGCGACTCCCCGGTCGCCGCGGTGCCGCTGCAGGTGGCGGACGACCCGTGCCGGGTGCTGCTGTCCTCGACGGGTCTGCTGGCCCGTACGGCGAACGACGACGCCCTCGTCACGGAGGAGGGCGCGAAGCGCGTCAAGCACGACCTGATCGTCTCGGCGGTGCCGGCGACGACACGCGGCGAGGTGGGCGTGGTGACGTCCGCGGGACGCCTGCTGCGGGTGAACGTGGTGGACCTGCCCCAGCTCCCCGGGTCCATGCCGTCCCCGAACCTCGCGGGCGGCGCGCCGCTCGCCGAGTTCGTGTCCCTGGAGGACGACGAGGACGTCGTCTGCCTGAGCACCCTGGACGAGTCCTCGCCCGGCCTGGCGCTGGGCACGGAGCAGGGCGTCGTCAAACGGGTGGTGCCGGACTACCCGTCCCACAAGGACGAGTTGGAGGTCATCACCCTCAAGGAAGGCGACCGGATCGTCGGCGGGGCCGAGTTGCGCACCGGCGACGAGGACCTGGTCTTCATCACCGACGACGCGCAGCTCCTGCGCTACCAGGCCTCGCAGGTACGCCCGCAGGGCCGGCCGGCGGGCGGCGTGGCGGGCGTGAAGGTCGCCGACGGCGCCAAGGTGATCTCGTTCACCGTGGTGGACCCGGCGGCCGACGCGGTGGTCTTCACGGTCGCCGGTTCGCGCGGCACGCTGGACGACTCCGTGCAGACCACGGCCAAGCTCACGCCGTTCGACCAGTACCCGCGCAAGGGCCGCGCCACGGGCGGTGTGCGCTGCCAGCGGTTCCTGAAGGGCGAGGACTGCCTGGCCTTCGCCTGGGCGGGCACCGTTCCGGCCCGCGCCGCGCAGAAGAACGGCACCCCGGCCGAGCTTCCGGACATCGACCCGCGGCGCGACGGCTCGGGCGTGTCGCTGCCGAAGACGGTGTCGGTGGTGGCGGGCCCGGCTTAGGACGCGGGAGGCGGTTCCCCGGCGGCCGCGGCCTCGGCGCCGGGGGCCGCCCCGTCCGGTTCCTCGCCGTCCGGGTCGCGTACGTAGCGCAGGACGCCCCACATGCCGTGCTCGTCGGCGGGCGGGGCGTCGGCGGCCCTGCGGCAGGCGTCGAGTTCCTTGCCGAGGGCCGGGGCGTCGATGCCGGAGCCGATCAGGACGAGCTGGGTGCGGCGGTCGTCGGCGGGTCCCCAGGGCTCCGGGCGAAAGCGCAGGAAGCGGCCGACGGCGTGGACGGCGTACCGGTTCCGCGTGTCGTACGGGCCGAAGTCGACGTACCCCTTGATCCGGTAGAGGCCCTCGGACCGGCTGTCCAGGAACCGCATGAGCCGGCGCGGATCGAGCGGCACGTCGGAGACGAACGAGAGGGTGTCGTAGTCGGCGTGCAGGTGCCCGGCGTGCGCGGCGCCGCCCGCGGCGTGCTCGTGCAGGTCGTCGAAGGAGAGCTGCCCGATGCGCTCCTCGGCGGGCCGGCAGTCGTAGAGGAACTCGGGGTCGATACGGCCGTAGGTGGCGGGCACGACGGCGGCGCCGTCGGCCAGCGAGCGCACGAGAGCCAGTACGCGTGCGGCGTCGGGGGCCCGGTCGGTCTTGTTGACCACGACCAGGTCGGCCAGCGCCAGGTGCCGGTCGATCTCGGGGTGCCTGGCGCGGGTGGCGTCGAACTCGGCGGCGTCGACGACCTCGACGAGACCCCCGTAGACGACCTCGGGCTGCTCACTGGCGAGCAGCATGCGCACCAGCTCCTGCGGCTCGGCGAGCCCGCTGGCCTCGATGACGACCACGTCGATGCCGGCCTCGGGCCGGGTCAGCCGCTCCAGGTACCCGTCGAGTTCGCTCGCGTCGACGGCACAGCACAGGCACCCGTTGCCGAGCGAGACGGTGGAGTCACCGAGGGCGCCGGCGACGGCCATCGCGTCGATCTCGATCGAGCCGAAGTCGTTGACGACGGCGCCGATACGGCTGCCTCCGCTGCGGTGGAGGAGGTGGTTGAGGAGTGTGGTCTTGCCGGAGCCGAGGAATCCGGCGAGTACGACGACCGGAACCTGCTGCGGAGTCGGGCGCTGCCCCACCGTGCGACCTCTCTCTCACCTACGCGTACGCCGGCCCCCGGCGGGGAGTACTCCCGCGTACCGGACTGCCCTGTTCAGGATACGAGCCGGCGCCGTGCCCGCGGAGTGAACGATTGTCAGCAGTCCGCGCCGGGCAGACGTTGTTCAGGCGCCGGACCGTGCGACCCTCGCTTCCCTCCGTGCGCCGCCTCTCCGCCTCCCCGCCGGTCAGCGCCGCTCGGCACCCTGGAGGTGGCAGCACCACCCATCGCTCGCCGGTTCCCGTCAGCCGACCCGCACTCGACGACCGGTGGGCGGTCGCCTGAATCGGGGGTTGACATGGTCACACGGAAGAAGATCACGGGGAGGTTCGGCCCCGCGGCGGCCGGAATGCTGGCCGCCACGGCCGGACTGTCGCTGGCCGCGCGGCGGCTGCGACTGACGGCGGCCCGCAGCCGGGCGCGGCTGGAGCTGGACGAACTGACCGTCCGGCGCACGTCGCTGGCCCATCAGCAGCGCATGCACTGGGAACTGCTGACCCGGGCACTCGACGATCCGACACTCGCCGAGGTCATGGATCCGTACGACAAGAGCATCCCGGCCGAGCGGCGCCGTCAGTTCATCTACGCCAACGCCTGGTACGTGTACCTCTACCACGTGCACCAGGCCGGCCTGGTGACCCGTGAGGAGCTGTACGCGGCCCTCCGGGAGTACTTCCAGAGCCCGATATTCCGTGCGTACTGGGAGGCGTCGCGGCACATGCGCGCCTCCCTCGACGAGAACTCCGCCGAGGCGCGGATGGGGCGCATGGTCGACGGCCTGGTGGAGGACATCGACGCGGCCGACACGGACGAGTGGTGGGTCGTCGGCACGCCTCCGGGCGACTGAGACTCCCGGCGCCCCGTCGCCCCCGCCTGCCCGTCCGCCCGTCCGCCCGTCCGCCCCGTCCGGTCAAGGCGGATCAAGTCGGATCAAGGCGAGTCAACGTGGGTCAACCTGCGGGTCAACCCGGGACGGCACCTGACACGACATGGGGACATTTCGGTCAGCAATGCACTGTGGCCCCACAAACACCAGTAGCGTGTGCCCACCGTTGTCACCCTGTCCAGAGTCACTCTGGCCGAAGCCAAGGATCGGTACCTTTGAAGATCGTCCGCCGCATCGGTGTGCCTCCGAGCGCCCGTGGCAGTACCTCGACCTCCACCTGCCCCGACGTGTTCGAACTGAGCGACGGCAATTTCGCCGTCATCGGCACCGAGGCAACCGAGGCGCTGGAGCGTGAGCTGCCCGCCGACGCCGGCCGCGCAGACTACGAACGCATCGTCGTCGTGAGCCGGGAGACCCTCGTCCGGGCCAAGGCGGACATCCCCGACGCCTGACGTCATCACGTGTCTCCGGCCGTACCCACCGCCACCCGCGCCGGACACCACCACCCGGCGAGCAGCCGGCACCCCGTCCTTGCTCGACGCTCCCCGACCAGGCCTGGCGCCCGAACGGCACCAGGCCGCTGGTGTGTCTGAGAGCACTTCCCGGACGGCCTCGGGCCACCGCCGGGACGGCCTCAGGCCACCGCCGGGACCCCCACCGGCGCCCCCGGGCCCACATACCGCGCCGCCGGGCGGATGATCTTCGAGTCCGCCGCCTGCTCCAGGATGTTCGCGCTCCAGCCGACCACGCGCGCCGCCGCGAACGTCGGCGTGAACATCTCGCGCGGCAGGCCGCACCGTTCCATGACGACGCCCGCGTAGAACTCGACGTTGGTGTGCAGTTCCCGCCCCGGCTTGAGCTCCGCGAGGATCGCCTCGACCTGTCGCTCCACCTCGACGGCGAACGCCACGCGCGGACCGCCGAACCGCCGCGCCACGTCGCGCAGCATCCGCGAGCGCGGATCCTCCGTGCGGTAGACGGCGTGACCGAAGCCCATGATGCGCTCGCCGGCGAGCACCCGCTCGCGGATCCACCCGTCGATGCGCTCGGGCGTCCCGATCGCGTCCAGGGTGTCCAACGCACGGCTGGGCGCCCCGCCGTGCAGCGGTCCGGACAGTGCCGCCACCGCTCCCGTGAGACAGGCCGCGACGTCCGCACCGGTCGAGGCGATGACCCGCGCGGTGAAGGTCGACGCGTTGAATCCGTGGTCGATGGTGGAGATCAGGTACTGCTCGATCGCCCGTGTGCGTTCCGCGTCCGGCTCCGTGCCGGTCAGCATGTAGAGGTAGTTCGCGGCGTAGGAAAGATCCTCGCGGGGCTCCACGGGTTCCAGTCCCCGGCCCAGCCGGTACAGGGCGGTGAGCAGCGTCGGTACGGCCGCGGCGGCCACGAGGGTGTCCTGACGCCGCCGGTCGTCCGGGAGGTCGTACACGGGACCGAACCCCCGCGCGGCTCCCAGCAGGGACAGCGCCGTACGCATCCCGGCGAGGGGTCCGGAGCGCCCGCCCGCCTCGGCGACGGCGGGCAGTGCCGCGCGCACGGCGGCGGGCAGCCGGCGCAGGGCGGCGGTCTCGGCGGCGAAGGCCGCGCCCCGGCGTGCGTCGGGCAGTTCACCGTGGACCAGGAGGTGCCAGACGTCCTCGAAGCCACGGCTCTCGGCCAGCTCGACGGCCGAGTACTGCCGGTAGTGGTAGAAGCCCTCGAGCCCCCGGACGTCGCCGACCTCGGTGTCGGCCACCACGACACCCGCGAGTCCGCGCGGCACTTCGACAGGCGCGGTGCCGCCACTGGAACTGGTGGCTGCGGTCTTGTTGACGGACATGTTTCGCCTCCTAGCACGTGACTCAACTGTCCATACTTGACTCTCTCCCTGTCAATATTGATTGAATCAATGTGGATGGGATGCACATGCGACTCCGGGTCAGGCGGTCGGAGTCTTCGCCGTGTCGGTGGCCGTGTCGGTGGCCGTGTCGGTGGCCGTGTCGGTGGCCGGGGCGGAGGGGGACGGCGGAGGCGTCGGCGTCGGAGCGGTGGCCGGGGGCTCCATGCGGTCCAGGCGCAGGGCCCGGTGCAGGGCGCGCAGGGGGGACGGTGCCCACCAGTTGGCCTTGCCGAGGAGCGCCATCAGGGAGGGGACCAGCAGGGCCCGGACGACGGTGGCGTCGACGAGGACCGCGAACGCCGCGCCCAGGCCGAGTTCCTGGATGAAGACCAGCCGGGACAGGGCGAGCGCGCCGACCGGGACGCAGAACAGCACGGCGGCCGAGGTCACGATCGAGCCGGTGCGGGCGAGGCCGTGGGCCACCGCCTCGCGGTCGCCCATGCCCTCGGCGCGGGCCTCCTTGATGCGGCTCAGCAGGAAGACGTTGTAGTCGGTGGACAGGCCGAAGGCGATCGCGAAGACCAGGACGGGCGTCGTGGCCTCCAGTCCGCTCTGGGCGGCGAAGCCGAGGTTGCCGTCCTGGAAGACCCACACCAGGAAGCCGAACGCGGCGCCGGTGGAGAGCAGGTTCATCAGCAGGGCCTTCAGCGGCAGCACCACCGAGCCGGAGAAGGCGAACAGCAGCAGCAGGGTGACCAGGGCCAGGATGCCGCCGGCCAGCGGCAGGCTGTCGGCGATGCTCCCGCGCTGGGCCAGGAAGTCCGCCGTCGCACCGGCGAACCGGGCGGGGTACGGGGCTGTCACGTCCTGTACGGCCTCGACGGCGTCCATGGCCGGGTCGTCCAGCGGGTTGTCGGTCAGGACGGCGTCGATCTGCCAGTGGCGGTCGTCCAGTTCGACCGGTGCGCCCACCGCTTCGACGCCGTCGACGTCCGCGACGCGCTCGGCGTAGTCGGTGAGCCGGGCGCTGTCCGGTGCGGCGCCCGTGTCGAGCACGATCTGCAGGGGGGAGGCGGACTGGGCGTCGTAGTCCCGGTCGACGACGGCGGCCACCCGGCCGGCGCTGATCTCCTGCGGCAGGGACGTCGCGTCCACGCCGACGAAGCGGACGCCCGCCAGCGGGGAGGCGATCGCCAGCAGGACCGCGGTGGCGAGCAGCGCGAAGACGGCGGGGCGGCGCATCACGGTCCGGGCGACACCGTGCCAGCGGCCCTCGGTGGACTGCGCGGAGCCCGCCGTGCGCTGCCAGCGGCGCGGGGCCAGGGAGTTGATGCGGGCGCCGAGGACGGCCAGGAACGCGGGCAGTCCCAGGAGGGCGAACAGGGCCGCGGAGACGACGGTGATGACCCCTGCCAGCCCCATGGAGCGCAGGTAGGGGTGCGGGAAGGCCGTCAGGGCGGCCAGCGCGGCGGCCACGGTGAGGGCGCTGAAGAGCACGGTGCGGCCTGCGGTGGCGACCGTACGGCGCAACGCCTGTGCGCCCGGACCGTGGGCGGCCAGTTCGTCACGGTAGCGGGAGACGATCAGCAGGCCGAAGTCGATGGACAGGCCCAGGCCCAGGGCGAAGGCGAGGCTCATCGCCCCGGCGGAGACGTTCATGAAGTCGGTGGCGACGCGCAGGCCCGCCATGCTGAGCAGCAGCGACACGATGCCGCCGAGCAGCGGCACCAGAGCGGCCACCAGTCCCCGGAAGACCAGGAAGAGGAGGACGAGGATGACGGGCAGGCTGAGCAGTTCGGCCCGGGTCAGGTCCTCGTCGGAGACCTGGCCGACCTGGACGTGGCCGGGGGTCGCGCCGCCGAGCCAGGTACGGCCGCGCAGGTCGGGGTCGTCCTTGATGGCCTGCTGGAGCAGTTCCTCTGCCTTCCGGCTCTCCTGGTCGGTCATGGCGCCGACGTTGCCGACGACCAGGGTGCTGCTGCCGTCGGTCGCGACCAGGGCGGACCCGCCGTCGGAGGTGTAGTCGACCACCTGCTCGACCTCGGGGCGGGAGCGCAGCAGTTCCGCCGCGGCGGTCACGGCGGCCGGCGCGGGGTCGCCGGCCGCGACCGGTTCGTCGGTCTCCACCAGGAGCAGGTAGCCCTGCTGCGGGTCGATGCCCGTCGCCCGTCCGATGATCTCCCGGGCGGCGACGTTGCCGCCGCCCGGATCGTCGTAGTCGGACAGGCTGTTGGTGAGTTTCTCCGACACCGTGCCCCCGTACACGGTGGCCAGGGCGGTGACGAGGAGGGCCAGCAGGAGGACGGCGACGCGCCGCCGGTGCAGGGCCAAGCCCAGAGCGGAGAACATGGGGTTCCTTCCTTCGAGCCCACGGGAGCGCAGCGCGGACGAACTGCTTCCGCCAGCGTCGGGCACGGCTCTGAAATCTCACTGAAGCGAACGTTCCGGCGCGGGTGAGGGCGCGGGTGAGGGGGTGCCGCTGCAAGGCGAGCTTTAGGCGGCGGCCGCAGGATCGGCCGACCATGACGTCCGCTGGAGAGGCAGCATGAGATGACAGCTGAGCTGACCGCACAGGTGTGCGTGGTCGGAGGGGGGCCGGCCGGCCTCACGCTCGCCGTGGAGCTCGCCAAGCGTTCCGTGTCGGTGGTGGTACTGGAGCAGAGCGGGCACTTCAACCGGTCGTTCCGCGGCGAGTCGGTGTCGCCGGACTCGGTCTGGCTGCTCGACCGGCTCGGGCTGCTCGGCCGGCTCGACGGGACCTACGCCCAGATGCACCACATGGAGATCGCCGACGGCGGCTCCACCGTGCTGCGCACCGACTTCTCCGACTACCGCTACCCGCACCCCTACCCGGTCGAACTGCCGCAGCCCGCCCTGCTGTCCGCCCTCGCCGAGGTCGGCCGCGAGCACGCCGGTTTCACGCTGCGCCAGTCGGCCACCGTCGTGGGTCTGCTCCGGGACGGGGGCGAGAGCGGTCCGGTCACCGGGGTGCGCGCCCGCACCCCGGACGGGGAGATCACCGTACGGGCGGCGCTGACCGTGGCGGCCGACGGGCGGTTCAGCAAGGTCCGGGAGATGTCCGGGCTGCCGTACGAGAAGCTGCCGCTGGACCGGGACGTCGTCTGGCTGCGGCTGCCCTTCCCGGCCGAGTGGGACTACCACACGTACCGCATCCGCATCCGCGGCGGCGAGCACGGCCTGTTCATCCCCACCCACCCCGACAGCGTCCGGGTGGGGCTCAACATCCCCAAGGGCGGTCTGAAGGACCTGCGCGCCCAGGGGCTCGGTGCGCTGCACGAGCGCCTGGACCGGCTCGCCCCCGAACTGTCCGGCACCGTGCGCAAAGAGGTGCGGTCCTGGTCGGACACGTCGATGCTGGACATCTTCACCACCGTGGTGCCGCGCTGGTCCACGGCCGGGCTGGTCCTGATGGGCGACGCCGCGCACACGCTGACCCCGATCCTCGGCCAGGGCGTCAACCACGCCATCATCGACGCCGTCACGCTGGCACCACTGGTCGAGGAGACGATGGCCGCGGGCGGCGGCACGCAGGCGCTGCTGCGGGCCGGGGAGCGGTTCCAGGAGTCCCGTGCGGAGGCGGTACGCCGCTCACGCGCCCTGCAGCTGCGCCAGGAACGGCTGTTCGCGCTGCACGGGCGGCTCGGGGGTGCCCTCCGGCGCTCGCTGTACCGGGTCGTGGACCGCAACCGGTCGCTGCAGCAGCGGGTGCTGGCACGGGCGTACTTCCAGGTGCAGCAGCCCGGTCCGGTGGTGGCCGAGCGGGTGAGGCGCGAGAGCGTGCGGCCCGTCTGAGCCGCGTACGGGCGGCACCGCGAAGGCCGTTGCCCGGACTCCTGGTGGGGTCCGGGCAACGGCCTTCGTGCGGCGGCTGTTCGGCGGCGGTGGCGGTTCAGCGGCGGTGGCGGTTCGGCGGCAGTGGTCCGGCCGCCGGGGGTTCACCAGGTGACGGGGACGCGCTCCAGGGCGTGGACCATCATGCCGCTGGTCAGGGAGAGGTTCTCCAGGTCGTCGGCCAGGGCGAGGCGGGGGAAGCGGCGGACGAGTGAGGAGAGGGCGATCTGCAGCTCGGCGCGGGCGAGCGCGGCCCCCAGGCAGAAGTGCGCGCCGTGGCCGAAGGCGAGGTGGGCGGTGGCGGACGGCCGTGCGGGGTCGAAGGCTCCGGTGGCCTCGCCGAAGCGGTCCGGGTCCTGGTTCGCGGAGGCGACCGCCGCGACGACCCCGCTGCCCTTGGGGATCGTGGTGCCGGCGAGCTCGACGTCCTCCAGGGTGACGCGGAACGGGCCGCCGTCGCCGATGGGGTTGATCCGCAGCAGTTCCTCCACCACCTGCTCGATCGTCTCCGGGCGATCCCGCAGCGCGGCCAGGTGCTCGGGGCTGCGCAGCAGGGTCAGCACACACTTGCCGATCATGCTGACCGTGGTCTCGTGGCCGGCGACCAGCAGGGTGATGCCCATGGTGATCAGTTCGTGCTCGCTCAGGCGGTCGCCGTCCTCGTCGTGCACGGCGACCAGGGCGCTCATCAGGTCGTCGGCGGGCTCCTCGCGCTTGCGCCGGACGAGATCGGCGAGGTATTGGACCATCGCCATCCGCTGCTCCATCACCTCCTGCTCGCTGTGTGCCGTGAGCGAGACGAAGGCGTCGGACCAGCCCCGGAAGCGGCCCCGGTCCTCGAACGGCACGCCGAGCAGCTCGCAGATGACCATCACCGGCAGGGGGAACGCGAAGACGGGGTTGAGGTCGACCGGCGGCGACAGCTTCTCCATTTCGTCCAGCATCCCGTCGGTGAGCTCCTGGATGCGGGGGCGGAGGTTCTGCACCCGGCGGGCGGTGAACTCCCGCGAGACGAGCTTGCGGACCCGGGTGTGCTCGGGCGGGTCCATGGTGAACAGGCTGCCGGGCATGGGCGGGGCAGCGGTGAGACGGGGGGCGTTCTCGGCCAGCATCGCCGCGCGGCTGAACCGGAGGTCGGACAGCACCGTGCGGGTGTCCTCGTAGCGGCTGACGACGTACCCCTCGTCCCCGCTGGGCAACCGCACCTTGGCCACGGGGCACTTGGCGCGCAGGTCCTCGTAGACGGGCGGCACCTCCACCGCCGACGGGCGGTGGAAGGGGTAGGGCAGCGCGGTCTCCGCCCCGGCCTCGGGCTCGGCGGGGTGCGCTGAGGCGGTGTCCATCGTGTGGCCTCCATGCTTGGGGGATTCACCGGCGTGCCGGCACTGTCCGGGGAGGGTCGCAGGGAGGCCTTGTGAGGGGGTAAAGGCGGGCTGAACCGGGTGGGCGGCGCCTTCCGCCGGTGGCGCGGTCGGCCGGCGGGTCGTGCGTGCGGGCCGGCGGATCGTGCGGCCGGGCGGGGCACGGCGACCGGACGCCGTCCCCGGATACGGGCCGAGAGCGGTGCCGACACTTCGGGGGCGGTGGCGCGGCGCCGGCGGAGCGGATGTGCTTTTTGATACGCGGACCATATGTGGCCACTCGTAGCATCGGGCGTATGCGTGTGCTGATCGTGGAGGACGAACCGTACATGGCGGAAGCCATCCGCGACGGCCTGCGCCTGGAGGCGATCGCGGCCGACCTCGCGGGCGACGGCGGCACCGCCCTGGAGATGCTGGGCGCCAACAGCTACGACATCGCCGTCCTGGACCGCGACATTCCCGGCCCTTCCGGTGACGAGGTCGCCAAGCGCATCGTCGCGTCGGCCAGCGGGATGCCGATCCTCATGCTGACCGCGGCCGACCGCCTGGACGACAAGGCGTCCGGCTTCGGACTCGGCGCGGACGACTACCTCACGAAGCCGTTCGAACTGAAGGAACTCGTCCTCAGGCTCCGGGCGCTCGACCGCAGGCGTGCCCACAGCCGGCCCCCGGTCCGTGAGATCGCGGGGCTGCGGCTGGACCCGTTCCGGCGCGAGGTCTACCGGGACGGCCGCTACGTCGCGCTGACCAGGAAGCAGTTCGCCGTGCTCGAGATCCTCGTCACCGCCGAAGGCGGTGTCGTCAGCGCCGAAGCGCTTCTGGAGCGCGGGTGGGACGCGAACGCCGACCCGTTCACCAACGCCGTGCGGATCACCGTCTCGGCCCTGCGCAAGCGTCTCGGCGAGCCCTGGATCATCGCCACCGTGCCGGGCGTCGGCTATCGCATCGCCGCACAGCCGGAGGCCAGGGGCACCAGAGGCGACCGTGGATAGGGCGCCCGGGCCGAGCGTTCGTCTCAAACTCACCCTCAGCTACACGGGTTTCCTCATCCTCCCCGCCGTTCTGGTGCTCGCCGCCCTGGCGGCCTTTCTCCTGCGGTACCAGGAGTTGACCTGGGACAACGAAGCGGGGGTGATCATCGCGCCGCCGGGCAGGTTCCTCCTGCGCAGCTTCGCCCCGGCGGCGGCCACCGTGATGGCGTTCCTGCTGGTGTTCGGTCTCGTGGGCGGGTGGATCCTCGCCGGCCGCATGCTCGCTCCCCTGACCCGCATCATGGACGCCACCCGCGCGGCCGCGCCCGGATCGCTCTCGCACCGTATCCGGCTGCCGGGCCGCCGGGACGAGTTCCGCGAACTCGCCGACGCGTTCGACGCGATGCTCGCGCTGCTCGAAGCGCACGTCGCCGAGCAGCGCAGATTCGCGGCCAACGCCTCTCATGAGCTGCGTACCCCGCTGGCGATCTCCAAGACGCTCCTCGACGTGGCCGGCACCGATCCGAACCACGACACCGGCGAAGTCATCGACCGCCTCCGCGCCGTCAACGCCCGGGCGATCGATCTCACGGAGGCACTGCTCCTGCTCAGCCGTGCCGACCAGCGGTCCTTCACCCGCGAGCCGGTCGACCTGTCCCTCCTGGTGGAAGAGGCCACCGAAACGCTCCTCCCGCTGGCGGAAAAACACGGCGTGACCATCGAAACCGGCGGCGACGTCACCCCCACGAGCGGATCGCCGGCGCTCCTGCAGCAGCTGACCACGAACCTCGTGCACAACGCGATCGTCCACAACCTGCCCGGACAGGGCATGGTGTGGGTCACCACCAGCGCCCAGCCCGGCTCCGTGATGCTCACGGTCGAGAACACCGGCGACAAAATGACTCCGCAACTGGTCTCGACGCTCACCGAACCCTTCCAGCGGAGCACCGAGCGCATCCACGCCGACCAGGCGGGCGTCGGTCTCGGCCTGGCGATCGTCGCCACCATCACCCGCGCACACGACGGCACCCTCAGCCTCACCCCGCGCGACACCAGCGGCCTGCGCATCACGGTGCAACTGCCCGCGCGTACGCACTCGCAGTCGTGAAACGGGCCCCGCCCACCGCCGGAGCGGGGGCGGGGCGGGGCAGGACGCGGCAGGCTGCGTATCGGCAACGTATCGAAAACCGCATACGTCACGGCAACATCCTGTTTCCTTGAATGGAGGCATGACCTCCAGCGAACCAGTGGGAATCACCGCTTTCGGATGTGGGCGGGACGAAGCTGCGCGGTTCCGGGAGCTGGCGCCCCGATTCGGGGTGACGCCGACGATCACAGAGGCCGCGGTGTCGGAGGAGACCGCCCATCTGGCCTCCGGAAACCGGTGCGTCAGCGTCGGGCACAAGACCCGCGTCACCCCGGCGACACTTCGGGCGCTGAGCCGGGCCGGCGTCTCCTACCTCTCCACCAGAAGCATCGGGTACGACCACATCGACGTGGACCACGCGGGCCGCGTCGGCATTTCCGTCGGGAACGTCTCGTATTCCCCCGACAGCGTCGCCGACTACACGGTGATGATGATGCTGATGGCGGTGCGCCACGCCAAGTCCACGGTCCGCCGCGTGGATGTGCACGACTACCGGCTGCACGACGTACGAGGCAGAGAGCTGCGCGACCTGACCGTCGGCGTGGTCGGAACGGGACGCATCGGCACGGCCGTCATGGAAAGGCTGCGCGCCTTCGGATGCCGGACGGTGACGTACGACGGAAACCGTTCCGGTGAGTCCGGCGGCTCCAGTGGCCCCGGCCCGGCCGGCTCTCCCGGCGCTCCCGGCTCTCCCGGCTCCGCGGGCTCCCTCGGTGAGGAGGTGTCGCTCGACGAACTGCTGAGGTCGAGTGACGTCGTCACCCTCCACGCGCCGCTCACCACCGAATCGCACCACCTTCTCGACCGCGACCGCATCCAGAGCATGAAAAGGGGCGCGTTCGTGGTCAACACCGGGCGCGGGGCCCTCATCGACACGACCGCGCTGGTCGCGGCCCTGGAGGACGGACGCCTGGGTGGTGTCGCCCTGGATGTCGTCGAGGGCGAGGAAGGCGTGTTCTACGCCGACCGACGGAACGAGCCCGTCGACAGCAAACCACTGCTGCGGCTGCAGGAAATGCCGAACGCGTTCATCAGTCCGCACACCGCGTTCTACACGGACCGCGCCCTGAGCGACACGGTCGAGAACTCGATCACCAACTGTCTGGAATTCGAAAGCAGGAATCAGCATGTCTAAGGCCAGGCTCAGGGTCGGAATCCTGTTCGGTGGCTGCTCGGAGGAACACCCCATCTCCGTCAAGTCCGCGCAGGAGATCGCACGGAACCTCGACCCGGGAACGTACGAGCCGTACTTCGTCGGGATCACGCGCGACGGCGCCTGGAAACTCTGCGAGGGCCCCGCCGCGGAGTGGGAGAGCGGCGCACACCGGTCCGCCACGCTGTCGCCGGACCGCGCCGTGCACGGACTGCTCGTCCTCGACGAGGGGAAGTACGAGACGGTCCACCTGGATGTCGTGGTGCCGGTCCTGCACGGCAGGCTCGGGGAGGACGGCGCGGTCCAGGGCCTGCTGGAACTGTCCGGAATCCCGTACGTGGGCTGTGACGTCCAGAGTTCCGCACTGGGCATGGACAAGTCCCTCGCCTATACCGTCGCCGCCGGTGCCGGTATCGCCACCCCGCGGTTCTGGACGGTCGCGGCGGGCGAGGAGATCGACGCCGGCTGGCTCACCTATCCGGTCTTCGTGAAGCCGGCCCGTTCGGGATCGTCCTTCGGGGTCAGCAAGGTGACACAAGCGGAGGAACTGCCGGCCGCGCTGGACGTCGCCCGGCGGTACGACACGAAGGTCCTGGTCGAGGAGGCGGTCGTCGGCAGCGAGGTCGGATGCGCCATCCTGGGCGGCGGAACGGACCTGACCGTGGGAGAGGTCGACCGCATCGCCCTGTCCCACGGGTTCTTCCGGATCCACCAGGAGGACGCGCCCGAGACCGGCTCCGACAACTCGACGCCCGTCGTCCCCGCCGACATCCCGGCCGCGTCCCGGGCACGCGTCCAGGAAGTGGCGAAGTCCGTCTACCGTGCGCTGGGCTGCAGCGGGCTCGCCCGGGTGGACCTGTTCCTCAAGGACGACGGGCAGGTCGTCCTCAACGAGGTCAACACCTTCCCCGGCATGACCTCCTACAGCCGCTATCCGAGGATGATGGCCGCCGCCGGTCTTCCGCTGTCCGAAGTGATCGACCGCCTGGTGGACGGGACGCTCGCCGGGCACCCGCACCGGACGGAGCAGGACCGTGCGTAAGGACTTCGTCTTCATAGACGAGTACATGCCCGGGATCCGCTGGGACGCCAAGTACGCCACCTGGGACAACTTCACCGGAAAACCGGTCGACGGGTACCTGGCCAATCGCATCGTCGGCACCAGGGCCCTGTGTGCGGCGTTGCAGAGCGCGCGGGAAGAGGCGGCCTCGCACGGATTCGGCCTGCTGCTCTGGGACGGGTACCGCCCGCAGCGCGCCGTGGACTCCTTCCTGCGCTGGTCGCGGCAGCCGGAGGACGGCCGCACCAAGGACCGCCACTACCCCAACATCGAACGGCCCGAGATGTTCGAGAAGGGGTATGTGGCCGCCAAGTCGGGTCACAGCCGCGGCAGTACCGTCGACCTGACGCTGTACCACCTGGACAACGGCGACCTCGCCGCCATGGGTGGCGACCACGACCTGATGGACTCGGTCTCGCACCACGGGGCGGAAGGTGTCCCGCAGGCCGCGGCGGACAACCGCAGGCGGCTCCGCTCCATCATGGAGAGCAGCGGGTTCGACTCCTACGCCTGCGAGTGGTGGCACTACACACTCCAGGACGAGCCCTACCCGGACGCCTATTTCGACTTCCCCATCACACAGGCGAGTCTGGGATGAACACGGCGATGCCCCGGCCGTCCGGCTCCTCCGCCCCGCGCCCCCTCTCCCTGGCCGAGATCGCCGCGCTCGTCGGCGGCCGGGTCGCGGGGGACGCGGCCGTCACCGTGCGTGCGCCGGCCGTACTCGACAGCCGGCTCGGCGAACCCGGCGGTCTCTTCGTCGCCATGGCCGGTGAGCACGTCGACGGCCACGACTACGCCGGCCGCACCCGCGCGACCGCCGTGCTCGGCTCGCGGCCGACGCCCCTGCCCACGGTCGTCGTCGACGACGTACCGGCCGCACTGCAGACACTCGCCGCCCATGCCGTGGCCCGGCTGCGCGAGCGGCTGACCGTTGTCGCGGTGACGGGCTCGCAGGGCAAGACCAGCACCAAGGATCTGCTGTCCGTGGTCCTCTCGGGCGCCGGGCCGACGGTCGCCACCCACGGCTCGTACAACAACGAACTCGGTGTGCCGCTGACCATGCTGCGCGCCGGCCCGCACACCCGTTTCCTCGCCCTGGAGATGGGCGCCCGCCACGTCGGTGACATAGCCCGCCTCACCGGCCTGGTCGCACCCGACGTCGCGGTCGTGCTCAACGTCGGCAAGGCCCACATCGGGGAGTTCGGCTCGCGCGCGGCCATCGAACGGACCAAGGGCGAACTGGTGCGCGGCCTCGCACCCGGCGGCACCGCCGTCCTCAACGCCGACGACCCCCGCGTCGTCGCGATGCGTGCGCTGACCGACGGGCCGGTCCTGACCTTCGGCCGCGCCGAGCACGCCGACGTGCGCATCGAGGACCTGGTCCTGGACCGCCGGGGCCGGGCGACCTTCACGCTGCGCGCCGCCGACGCCCCGGCCCGGGTCGCGCTGCCGTTCGTGGGCGCCCACCAGGCGCTCAACGCGGCGGCGGCCGCCGCGGCGGGGCTCGCGGCCGGCGTTCCCCTGGTCACCTCGGCGGTGGCCCTCAGCACCGCCTCACTGTCCAGGTGGCGTTTGGAACTGCGCACCCTGGCCTGCGGCGCGACCCTGCTCAACGACTCCTACAACGCCAACCCCGACTCCACTCGCGCCGCCCTGGACACGCTCGCGTCCATGGCGGGCCGCCGCCGTATCGCCGTACTCGGCGCGATGCTCGAACTCGGCGCCGACAGCGAGGCCGAACACCGGGCGGTGGGCGCCTACGCGGCCGCGCGCGCCGACCTGGTCGCCGTCGTCGGCGACACCGCCCGTCCCGTCGCCGAGGCCGCGGGGGAGCGGGCGATCGCACTCTCCGACAACGAATCGGCCGTCGGCTGGCTGCGCGAGCAGCTCACCGACGGCGACATCGTCCTGGTCAAGGCATCGCGCGGCGGCCGCCTCGACGAGGTGGCCGCCGCACTGGGGTGACCTCGCGGACCCTGGAGTGACTTCGCGGACCCTGGGGTAGCCGCACGGACCCTGGGGTGACCGCACGGTGGGGGCTCAGCGCTCGCGCCGCCGCATGTAGAGGTCGAACGCGCGGTAGACCAGCGGTCGCAGCGGCAGGTCCCACTCCCCGACGTACCGCACCGCCCGTCCCCCGGTGCCGACCTTGAACCGGATCAGGCCCACATGCGGATCGGCGGCGTCCAGCGTCGGCGTGATGCCCCGCAGGTCGTACACGTCGCAGCCCGCCGCCATGGAGTCACGGATCATCGCCCACTGGCACGCGTTGGAACCCCGCACCTCACGCTTGGCCGTCGACGAGGCGCCGTACACGTACCAGGCGTGCGCGCCGACCCGCACCAGAATGGTGGCGGCCACCAACTCGCCCTCGTGGCGCGCGAGATAGAGCTTGATCCGTTCGGGGTCCTCGGCGCTCAACTCCCCGAACATCGTCTCGAAGTACGCCGCAGGCCGCGGCCTGAACCCGTCGCGCGCGGCGGTGTGCACGTAGAGCTCGTGGAACGCCGCGAGGTCCGGCGCGCCGCCGAGCGTGACCTCGACCCCCGCCTTCGCGGCCTTCTTGATGTTGCGGCGCCACTGCTGGTTCATGCCCTTGAGGACGTCGTCCTCGGACCGTCCCGCCAGCGGCACCTCGTACGTGAACTGCGGCTGTCCGGCGCCGAACCCGTCCTCGGGGCTCTGCGGCAGCCAGCCGGCCTCCCGGAGCCGCCGGCTCACCGCGTCACCGACCGGATCGGCGTGCCCGCCGGGGAGTCCGGTGAGCCGCCGCACCTCCGGATCGGCCACGCCGTCCTTGACCTGCCCCGCGTCCCAGGTGTGCGTCCGCACCGGCGGGCACAGCCGGATCGCGAACGCGCCGCGGGCCTTGAGGTACGCCGCGAGCGGGTCGAGCCACGCACCGATGTCCCCGGACCAGTCGATGTCGGGGCCCCACGGCAGATAGGCGAGCGTGAACCGCGACAGCCCCGGCACCGGCCGGTGCAGGACGAGCCCCGCGCCCACGAGCCGCCCCCGGTCGAACCAGCCGAGCGACTCGGTGCGCCATTCCGTCTTCACCCGCCCCCACGCAGGGGTCTGCACGAAGTTGACCGACCGCCGCGTCCGCACGAAGGCCAGGTGCTCGGCGTCGCTGATCGGCACGACGGCCGGCGCCTCGGGAGGGGAGACGGGTGATGGTTCACGTGCTGATTCGCGTGCTGGTTCGCGGTAGGGCATGACGTCCAGTCAAGTCGGCCCGGTGTTGCCGTCGCGTATCCGCTTTTCGATACGCCGACGATATGCGCCGCCCGTTCCCGCCCGGGGAGGGAGGCCCACCGGGGGCTGTCAGCGGTGCAGGCCGTCCGGAGTGCGGAGGCCGAAGCCCAGGGCGCGGGCGATCGCGATGTTGGTGAGCCAGGACATCCCGAACGTGAAGGGTGCCGCGATGTCCTCGGGACCGTCGCCGAGAAACGAGAAGACGACCATGATGGCGAAGGGGATCACGGCCCGGTGCAGCAGGTTGTACAGCGGCACGGCCCGCGGCGCGAGCTGTCCCGGCGCGGTGGCCCGGCCGAGCACCGCCAGCCGGGGCAGGTCGGGCAGTACGGCGCCGAGGGCTGCCGCCGGGATCACCCAGCCGGTGTGCTTGACCACTTCGAAGACGTCCCAGGCCAGCAGGAGGACCCCGAGCACGCCCCAGGCCACGCGCAGCGGGGCGGGGGTGGAACTCCTTGCCGTGCCGGTGGGTTCGGTACTTGCCATGCAGCTCTCCTCGGTGGGGGTGCGGTCGGGCCGGCCGTCCCGGCCCCGGCGCACGAGCGGCCGTACGTCGAGTATCCCCGCGGTGCACTGGAGCGGCACTGAAGTCGCAGGCGGGGGCCCGGACTTGCCGCGAGGGCGTCTCCCTGGCCCGGGAAGTCCCGCCGGACCACCAAGACGCCCCCGGCCGGGAGGGGCACGGCATCCCGCCCCCCCCTCCCGGCTTCGTCACTCCCGCGGGCGCCAGGGCTCCCAGTCCGGTGCCGTGGTCATCTCCAGTACCGCGCAGGTGCAGCTGAACCCCGAGCCCCCGCCGACGAGCAGGACCCGGTCTCCCGGGCTCAGTTCGCGCCGTTCGACGAGGTCGTTGAGTCCGGCGATCTGGTCGCCCGCGCCGAGGTGGCCCACCGTGCGGGCGAACTCCCACGTGGACCGTTCCAGCGGCATGCCGAGCAGCTGCGGGACCTGCCACTCCATCCTGCTGCGCCCGCCGGCCAGCGGCACCACCCGGGTCACGTCGTCACGGCCGATGCCGGCGTCCGCGAGCGCCGTGTCCACCACGGAGTTCATCACCTCGGCGACCCGCTCCGTGGCCTCCCGGGCACTGCCGTTGGTGCGGATGTAGTGCCCCACTCTGCCCAGCAGGTCCAGGGGCTCGCCCGAGGGCAGCGGCCGCAGTTCCGGTCCCCGTACGACCGCCTCCAGGGCGTTGTCCGATCCGCTGGCCGTGGACAGCAGCCGGGCGAAGCCGCTCCGGGCGGAGAGCAGCAGGGCGGTGCCGCCGTCGCCGTACACGAAGCCGGGCTCGCTGCTCCAGCGTCGCACCAGGGGCGCGCCGAACCGGTCGGCGGTGGTGACCACCGCCGCGGACGTGCCGGTTCCCGAGGCCACCTGGCGGGCCGCGATCGCCAGCGCTCCGAGGCCGCCGTTGCACTCCTGGTCCAGCCCGTAGGCGAGGACGCCGCGGCCGAGCGCGTGGCCCGCCACGTAGGAGGCCGCGGGCCACATCTCGACGCCCTGGAACCAGATGCCGCTGTGGATCAGCAGTTTCACGTCGGAGGCGTCCAGACCGGAGCGCTTGAGCGCGGTCGTCGCCGCGTGGACGGCCATGTCGGGGGGTGCCACGGACGCGTCGGCGACGCTGACGGACAGGATGTCGTCCGCCGCGTGCTGCTCGGCGTCGTAGGCACCGGATTCCAGGGCGGTCTCGGCGGACTCGGGCTCACCGAGCCACACCCCCGTGCCCGCCACGTACACGCCTTCCCACCGCATGAGGTCTCCTCTCTATCGTCAGGGGTTCTCTTGTAGAAGGGGTTCTCTTGTCAGGCGTTCTCGTCAGGCGTTCTCTGCAGGGGTTCTCTGCAGGGGTTCTCTGCAGAGGCTCTCCTGTCGGGCGGCGCCGGCTCAGGCCGGGCGGGCGGGCTGCTCCCGCAGGGCCGACACGACGTGCCAGAGCGCGGCCGGCGTGGCGAAGGTGTCGGCCACCAGCTGGGAGTCGGGGATGGAGATGCCGTAGGCGTCCTCGACCCGGACCAGCACCTCGACCATGGCGAGCGAGTCGAGACCCGCCGCCTTGAGGCTGCTGTCGGGACGCAGGGCGCCCTTGGCGGCGAGCCGCGGGAGAGCTTCGTGCAGCAGGGCCTCGTAGGTCTCGTCCCAGGGGACGGCCGTCTCGTCGGCCGGGGTCACGGGCGTCGCCCGGACAGTCGCGTCGGTCATGGCGTGGTGTCCTCCGTAGCGGGTTCGGTGCGGGACGTCAGGACGGCCGCGGTGTCACGGCGCAGCGCGAGGCGGGTCGCGGAGACGAGGTCGGGGCCGTCGACGAGGATTTCGGCGGGCGCCGGATGGCCGAGGAAGCCCAGCAGGCTCGCGGACAGCCCGTACGCGCCGACGTTGGGGAAGGCCAGCAGGTCCCCCGGGCGCACTCCGGGCAGTTCGGCGACTCGGGCGAGGATGTCGGCCGGAGTGCAGAGGGGGCCGGCGAGGGTGATCGTGGCGGGATCGCCCGGGCCGTCGGGGGTGTCGGGGCCGTCCCCGTATTGGTGCCCCGGGTGCTCGTCGGCGCAGGTGGCGAGCGGCTGCGCCTTCAGTGGCAGCAGCCGGCCCAGACCGGACAGGCCGCCCAGGTGGTTGATGCCGGAGTCGAGGACGGCGTACGTGCTGCCGCGGCTGTTCTTCACGTCGGTGACGGTGGTCACCAACAGGCCGCTGTCGCCGACCAGATGACGGCCGGACTCGAAGGCCACCACCGGCTCGCCGTCGCGCCAGCCCGGCAGATGCTCGTCGAGCACGCCGGCCAGGGCGGTGCGCAGCCCGCGGTAGACGGGCCGTTCGCCCGGGGTGGCGTACGGGGCGGCGAAGCCCCCGCCGAGGTCCAGCAGGTGGAGCGGGATGCCCAGCTCGTCCCGCAGCCGGGCGGCGGTGCGTACGCTCTGGGCGAGTTCGGCGCACAGGCCTTCCTCGTCACGGGCGTTGGTGAGCGGGAAGAAGTGCATGCCGACGATCCGGGTGCCCGGCGTCAGGAGCCGGGCCCGGTTCTCGGCGAGGTCGTCGAGGTCGAATCCGAACTGGGAGGGGGCGCCGGTCATCCGCAGCCCGGCCTGGCCCGGTGCGCCGGCGGCGTTGATCCGCAGCACGCAGTCGGCGGTGACGCCGTGTTCCGCTGCGGCGGCACCGATCCGTTCCAGGTCGCCGAACGACTCGGCGGAGAAGGTGCGCATCCCCGCGGTGATCGCCTCGTCCAGCTCGGCGCGGACCTTGCCGGGGCCGGAGTACATCAGCTCCCCCGCCGGGTGGCCCGCCTCCAGGGCCGCGGCGAGTTCGCCGCGTGAGGTGACCTCGGCGCGGGCACCGCCCCGGCGCAGTTCGGCGACCAGGCCGGGGTGGGGGTTTGCCTTGAGCGAGTAGTAGATGCGGCTGGGCTGGGGCAGGGCCGCGCGCAGGTCCTCCAGCGCGGTACGGACCCTGGCCAGGTCGTAGACGTAGAGGGGGCTGCCGTAGCGCTCGGCGAGACGGCGCAGGGCTGGGGCTTCGAAGGAGGCACCGAGGGGCCGTCCGGCGGTGTTCCCGTCGCCGGCCGTCGGTGCGTTCGGGGCGCCGGCCGTCGGTGCGTTCCGGGAGCCGGTCGTCGGTGCGTTCCGGGAGCCGGTCGTCGCCGTGTCCCGGGCGGCACCGGCCGTCGACGCGTTCCGGTCAGTGGCCATCGGTGGCCTCCGTGATCCGCCTGCGCAGTTCCTTGCGGTCGGTCTTGCCGTTGGGCGTGAGCGGGAGGGCGTCCAGCACCCGGCACTCGTCGGGCACCTTGGCGGCCTCCAGCCGGTCGGCGAGGCGGGACAGCACGTGCTCGGCGGTCAGGCCGGCCCGCTCGCCGACGACGAAGAGGACCATGTCGCGGTCCTCCTCCGGCACGAGCAGCGCCGCCTCCCGTACGCCGTCGATGTCCAGCACGGCCGCCTCGATCTCGACGGAGCTCATCCGCGAGCCGCGCCGCTTGAACAGGTCGTCCTTGCGGCCCTGGAAGTAGACGTGGCCGTCCTCGTCGAGCCGGCCGTAGTCGCCGGTGTGGAGCGTGACCGGGCCGCCGCCGTCCCGGGCGCGCCGGAAACGCAGCGCGGTCTGTTCCGGGGCGCGCCAGTAGCCGGCCATCACGTGCGGGCCGCGCACGCAGAGTTCGCCGGTGTGGCCGGGCGGCAGCGGGCGGCCGTCGTCGTCGAGCACGAGCACCTCGGTGCCGGGCAGTGCGGGTCCGACCGAGCCGGGGCGGGCCAGGTCGCCGTCCGGTTCCAGGACGGTGATCCGCTTGCACTCGGTGGTGCCGTACATCGGCGCCACCGCCGCCCCGGGGAAGGTCTCCCTGAGCGAGGCGATGAGCGGGGCGTTGAGGGCGGCGCCCGTGTTGGTGAAGAGCCGGACGCGGGTGGGCCGGGGGTCGCGGGAGGCCAGGCGGACCAGCAGTTCCCCGAGCGACGGTACGAGCGGGACGACCGTCGCCCCGTGGTCGCGGGCGAAGCCCAGCAGCCTCGCGTGGTCGGCGGGCCCCGACAGCAGCAGCTCGGCGCCGGCCAGCGCGGTGAGCATGATCTGGTAGAGGCCGTAGTCGAAGGAGAGCGGTACGGCGGTGAGCACGACGTCGTCCGCGCGGTAGTTCAGCCGCTGCTGGACGGCACGCGCGGCGAACGCGACGGGACCGTGCGGGCAGGCCACCGCCTTGGGCAGGCCCGTGCTGCCGGAGGTGTAGATGAGCAGGGCGAGCCGGTCGGCGGGGACCTCGCGCTCGGTACGGGCGACCGGGTCGGCCGGTCCGGACAGGTCCAGGCCGCCGACGGTGAGGACCGGGGTACCGGACGGCCACTCCAGGCCGTCGGCGCCGGTGCGTTCGGCGTCCTCCGCGACGATCAGGGAGGGGGTGGAGTCGTCGAGCACCGCCCGCAGGTGGAACGCCTTCATCCCGGGGTTGATGGGAACGAGGACGGCGCCGCGCCGCCAGGTGCCGTACAGCAGGGCCGTGAACTCCCGGACGCTGCCGACTCGGGCCAGGACCCGGTCGCCGGGGCGGACGCCGTGGTCGGCCAGGGTGCGGGCGAAGGAGTCGGCGGCGGCGTCGAGTTCGGCGTAGGTCCAGGCGCCGTAGCGGTCCCGTACGGCGGGGGCGCCGGGGTGGGCGGCGGCGGCCGCGGTCAGGAGTACCTCGGCGACGTTGTCGACGCGGGGGGCGGTGTCGGTGCCGAGCGCGTTGTCGATCAGGGCCGTCACGGGGACGGCTCCCAGCAGGGTGGCGGTCATCGCCGTGCCTCCGGGGTCGGGTCGGCGGCCGGGGACGGCGCCCAGGCGGGCGTGCGGAGGATCTCCAGGACGGCGCAGCCGGCGGTGCCGGGGCCGGCGGAGAGCATCAGCACCCGGTCGCCGGGGTGCAGGGCGCCGTTCTCGGCGAGGTCGTTGAGGGCGGCGAACTGGTCGCCCGCCCCGAGGTGGCCGGTGCGCCGGCCGAACTCCCAGGTGGTGCGCTCCTCCGGAACGCCCAGTATCTGCTCGGCCTGCCACTGCATCTTGCTGCGGCCGCCCGTCGGGATGACGACCCGGGCGAGGTCCTCGCGCGTGGTCTCCGCGTCCGCCAGGGCGTCGTCGATGGCCCCGGTCACCATGGCGACGAGCCGTCCGGCCGCCTCCCGCACGTTGCCCTGGGCGCGCAGGTAGTGGGCGAAGCGGGCGGCGTGGTCGTACGGCTCCTGGGTGGGCAGCGGGGTCGGTCCGGCGCCCCTGGCGAGGGCCTCCATACGGTTGTCGGCGCGTGTCGACGTCGCCAGCACCCGGGCGAATCCTCCCTCGTTGGACAGCACCAGCGCGGTGCCGCCGTCGGCGTACACCAGGCCCTCCTCGGCCCGCCAGCGGTCGATCAGCGGCGGCGCGAAGCGGTCGGCGGTGGTGAGTACGGCGGCGGCGGGGGCGGATTCGGCGGTCAGGTGGCGGGCGGCGAGGTCCAGCGAGCCGATCGCCGCGCTGCACTCCTGCTTCACCTCGAACGCGGGCACGGCCCGGTGGACGGCGTGGTCGGCGACGTAGGACGCCACCGGCCACATGGTCTGGCCCTGGAACCAGACGTAGTTGTGCAGCAGCAGCCGCACGGTCTCCGGGTCGGTGCCGGACCGCTTGAGCGCGGTGGTGGCCGCCTGGACGGCCATGTCGGGCGGCGCGACGTCGTCGCCGGCCACCCGGACGGACAGCAGGCCGTCCGCCTCGTACTGCTCGGGGTCGTACTGACCCGCCTCTGCGGCGGCGCGGGCGGAGTGCGGTTCGGGGAGCCAAGCCCCCGTCCCCGCCACGTAGACGCTTTCCCAGCGCATGGTTCTCCCATCGTCGGTTGGCTCGACTCCCGGACGGCGTCTTGCACCGGACACGCACGGACGGTCCGGGGTCCGCCCTGCGGGGATCGTCGGGGCTGGTGCTTTGGCGTGGCTAAAAGCGCTGGCACGAGGTGGGCGGACGGGAGGGCGGACGGACGGGAAGGTGGACGGACGGGAAGGTGGGCGGACGGCGGAGAGGCGGTGCGGGAACCCGGCAGGGCGCACGGGTGCGCCCCGGCCGCGTGGGCAGCCGGGGCGCGGGGCGGGCAGACGCGCGGGAGGGACGCCGTCAGTCGGTGGACGTGGGGGTGGTTGAGGCGCGGGTGGCGGGTGCGGAGGCCGCGGCCGGCGCCGTCTCCGACCGCGGCGGGGCGGTCGCGGTGGCGCCGGTGGCGGGTGCGGGGACCGGAGCCGCGGGTTCCTTCGGCGCGGGCGCGGAGGCCGGAGACACGGGGGCCGGAGGCGCGGGATTCTTGGGGGCGGGAGCGGGGGCCGGAGGCGCCGGGGCGGCGAGGGAGCGGGCCGCGGGCAGGACGCACAGGACGAGGACCAGGGGTACGCACAGCGCGACCCGGAAGGAGATCCCGGCCCCGACGGCCCCGATCAGCGGCGGGCCGACCAGGAAGCCCACGTAGTTGAAGAGGTTGATACGGGCCACCGCGGTGTCCGCGGCACCCGGCAGGCGTTGTGCGCCGGCCGCGAAGACCTGCGGGAGGATCACCGACAGACCCGCGCCGAGCAGGGCGAAGCCGAGTACACCGGTCCAGGGTTCCGGGGCGGCGGCGACGGCGGCGCAGCCCGCCGCGGCCAGCAGCGCCCCCGTACGCACCACGGCGGGGGCGCCCCACCGCTCCACCCAGCCGTCGCCGAAGCCTCGGCCCAGCAGGGTGGCCGCCATGTAGAGGGCGTACGGGACGGTGGCCATCGCCTCCGAGCTGTGCAGGGTGTCCTCGAGGAACTTCGCGCTCCAGTTGGTGGCGGTGGAGTCGGCGACGACGGACACGGCCATCACCATGCAGAGCGGGAGCAGCGGCTTCCAGGGTGTGCCCCGGCCGGGGACGGGGCGTACGGCGGCGGTCCCGGCCGGTTCGCCGGGTACCGGGCCGCCCGCGTCGTATCCCCTGCTGAGGAACGGGCCTGCCGCCATCGCGGCGGGCAGCAGCAGCGCGACCGAGCCGGCGAACAGGGTGAGCAGGGAGAGGTCTGTGGTGGCCCCGGCCCAGGCGAGTACGGCGCCGAGGATGCCGCCGAGGCTCGCGGCCGCGTGGAAGCCGAGCATGATGCTGCGGCCGTAGCGGCGCTGGATTCCGACGCCGGTCATGTTGACGGTCGCCTCCATGGCGCCCACCAGCAGGCCGAAGAGCGTCAGGCAGAGCGCGAGTTGCCAGAGGGCGGTGCCGCCGCCGATCCCGACGAGGGTCAGGCAGATCACCGGCTGGAGGATCCGCACCAGGGCCGGGGCGGGCAGCCGGCGCACCAGCCGGGAGGCGGTGACGCTGCCGGCCCCGGCGAGGACCGGCACGGCGGCGAGGAACATCGGAAGCGCGGCGTCGCTCAGGGCGTACCGATCCTGGAGGGCCGGGATGCGGGTGACCAGCAGAGCGAAGGCCGCGCCGTGGACGAGAAAGATCAGCAGCAGTGCGGACCGGGCCTGTCGCAGCCGTGCCGGGATCTCCATGGCACCCCCTTCGGTGGTTCGCCGCCGCTCACCCGAGGACGACGCTGGCGCGACCGTAGGAAGGGGGGCTGTAGCGCCGCTTGAGCGGTGGGCAGCGGGCGCGGGCGGACCGGCGGGTCGGCGGGGAGGTTCGGGCCGGCGGGGAGGTGCGGGCCGGGCGGCGGGCGCGCGGCCGCAAGTGTGCCTTCAGCGGGGCCCGGGACGGTGGGCGACGGCCGGTGTGCCGCCCCGCAGGCCGGGGCGGGCGGCGGCCGGCACACCCGCCCCGGACCGACGGAGGACCGCCCGCGATGACGGAGGACCGACCCACCCCCAGCGCCGAGAGCGCGGATCCCCGCCGCTGGTGGATCCTCGCCGTGCTCTCCCTCGCCCTGTTCGCGATCGTGCTCAACAACGGGCTGCTCAACGTGGCGATCCCCGCGATGATGCGGGATCTGGACGCCGACATCGGCCGTATGCAGTTCATCGTGGACGGCTACGCGCTCGCCCTCGCCGGGGCACTGCTGACCGCCGGGACGCTCTCCGACCGGTACGGCCACAAGCGGGCCACGCTCGCCGGCACGGTGGTCTTCGGCGTGGGTTCGGTGGTCGGCATGAGCGCGGACGCCTCCGGCCAGCTGGTCGCGGCACGCGTGCTGATGGGACTCGGCGCGGCCTTCATCATGCCCGGGACGCTGGCCGTACTCGTCCACGTCTTCCCGCCGGACGAGCGGGCCAGGGCGATCGGCATCTGGAGTGGTTCCTCGGCCCTGGGGGTCGCGGCCGGTCCGGTCGTCGGCGGGGCGCTGGTCGGGCACTTCTGGTGGGGCTCGATCTTCCTGGTGAACCTGGTGCCGGTGGCTGTGGTACTGGTCGCCGGTGGCCTGCTGCTGCCGGAGTCCCGCGACCGGTCGCCGCGCCGGCCCGACCCGGTCGGCGCGCTGCTCGGTACGGCCGCGATGGTGGGACTGGTCTACGGGGCGATCCAGGCCGCGAAGCACGGCTGGACCGCCCCCGGGCCGGTCGCCGGGTTCGCCGTCGCCGCCGTCGGGGGCGTCTGCTTCGTCCTGTGGGAGCGCGGGCACTCCCATCCGATGGTGGACTTCGCCCTGTTGCGCCGGGCGCCTTTCATCGGGGCGAGCGTGAGCATCCTGCTGCTGATGTTCGGCCTGGCCGGAACGCTGTTCGTCCTCACCCAGCGGCTTCAGTTCGGCCTCGGCTACGGGGCGTTGAAGGCCGGGCTCGCGGTGATGCCGGTGGCGATCGCGGTACTGGTGGGGACGCTGCTGTGCCCGGCGGTGGTGCGCAGGGTCGGGCCGGGCGGGAGCGTGGCGACCGGTCTCGCGGTCGGGGCTGCGGGCATCCTGGTGCTGGGCCGGGCCGGCGAGGGCTATCCCCCGGTGCTCGGCGGGCTGCTGCTGGCGGGCGTCGGCTTCGGTCTGGCGATGGGGCCGACGACGGATGTGGTGATGTCGCTCGTGCCGCCGGAGCGTTCGGGTGCGACGGGGTCGCTCGACATGACGATGCAGGAGTTCGGCAACGCGCTCGGAGTGGCCGTGGTCGGCAGCGTCCTCGCCGCCGGCTACCACCGGGAGATGTCCGGTACGGGGCTGCCCGCGCCGGCCGCGCGCACGCTGGAGAGCGCCCTGGAGCTGGCCGACCGCACCGGCGGTGCGGCGGGGCAAACCATCGCGGCGACGGCGAGGTCGGGCTTCGGCCAGGCGGCAGGTACGGGCCTGGTCATGGCCTCGGCGGTGGTGGCGGCGGGCGCCGTCCTGGCCGCCGTCCTCATCCCCGGCCGCAAGGGCCTGCCGGCCGCGACACCTACGACTGCGGCGCCCGGGTCCACGGCGCCGGAGGCGGTGCCGGTATCGGAGACGGAGGCGAAGGCAGAGGCGAAGGCGAAGGCGAAGGCGAAGACGGAGACGGAGACGGAGACGGAGACGGGGGCCGGCACGGAGACGGAGGCGGGCACGGAGACGGAGGCGGGCACGGAGACGGAGGCGGGCACGGAGGCGAAGGTGTCGGCCGAGCCCGCCGTGTCCGCGGGGCCCGTCGAGCCGGCCGCACCGAAGCAGATCCCCGTCGGCACCGGCCCGCCGGGCACCGGGGCGTAGCCCGCACCCTCCGGGCCCTCTCGCCGGGCCCTCTCGCCGGACCCGCCCGCCGAGTCCTTCGCCCGCCGAGCCCGTACCCGGCCGTCGGGTGTGCCGCGGGTGCTCCGTGCCGCTCCCTCTCCTGTCAGTCCCCCGGGGCTCCCACCAGGACCAGGTCCGATGCCGCCGCGTAGCGGTCGAGGACCTGGGCGAGGTGGTCCAGGAAGACCGCTTCCTGGTCCCTGATGAAGAAGTGACCGCCGGGGACGACCACGGTCTCGCTCTCCCGAGTGCTGTAGGCGTCCCACTCCCGCACCTCGTCCACCGTGACCAGCCGGTCCTCCGCGCCGGCGAAGGCGTGCAGCGGGACGGACAGCGGAGTGCGGGCCACCTCTGCGGCGCCGGCGCACAGCATCAGGTCTGCCCGGACCACGGGCAGCAGCGCCGCCAGCCAGTCGGGACGGTCCAGCAGGGCCCGGGGAAGGCCGCCCAACAGGCTGAGCCCCCGCAACAGTTCACCGTCGTCCGAGACGTAGCCCCGGATGATCGGCGGGGCCGGCAGGTGGGGAGCCCGGTGTGCCCCGAGGAGCAGGGCATGGGGCAGCCGCGCGCCGCGCGCACGCCGGTGCTGGGCCAGCGCGTAGGCGATGAGGGCGCCCATGCTGTGCCCGTACAGCACATGCGGGTGGTCGAGTTCCGTGCCGAGTTCCCGGTCCAGGTCCGTCACGAGGGCGGTGAGGTCGGTGAAGCGCGGCTCGGTCATGCGGCCCTCGCGGCCGGGAAGCCGTACCGGCAGTACCTCCACCGCGTCCCCCAGGCGGCGCTGCCATCCGGCGTAGGCGGACGCCCCGCCACCCGCGTAGGGGAAGCAGAACATCCTCAGGCGGCCGTCCGGGTCGGTGTCGCCGCGCCTCAAGTATCGCGTCATAGTGCCCCGTTCTCCTCTCGGTACGCGGTGGCCGCGTGGTGACCGCGGTCCGCGCTGCCCCCAGGGTCGGCAGCGGCGCTTAAGGCGGGCCAAATGGCCGGAACGCGGTGCCCGGGACGGGGTCGTGAGGCGGACCCGAAGCGCCTCGACGGGGGCGAGAGCGGGGCAAGGGGGCATGAGGCGGGCAGTGCGAAGGCGCGGGCGGAGTGGCGAGGGCTCGGGCGCGTGCGGGCTCAGGCGGAGGCGGGTGCCAGGTACGCGGCGGACAGGGCGGCGGCGGAGGGAGAGGTAGCGGGCGGTTCCGGCAGTTCCAGTCCGGGGTCGGCGCGCAGGATCGCCTGGTGCAGCCGCTGCAGCCGCGGCGAGGGCTCCATCGCCAGTTCGCGGACCAGCGTGCCGCGCAGCCGCTGGTAGGAGCTGAGCGCGTGGGAGGGCCTGCCGCAGCGGTACAGCGCCAGCATCAGCTGGGCGTGCACGGTCTCGTGCATGGGGTGCTGGGCGGCCAGGGCGGTCAGTTCGCCCAGCAGCGCGGCGTGCCGGCCGAGCCGCAGGTCGGCCTCGACCCTGGCCTCGAGCGCGCCGAGCCGGGTCTCCTCCAGCCGTAACGCCTCGACTTCCAGCACCCGCCCGATCTGTACGTCCGCCAGGGCCTCTCCCCGCCACAGCTCCATGGCCCGGTGCAGCAGCCCGGAGGCCTCGAGTGCGGCGCCCTCACGCAGCGCCGTCTGGCCGGCCTCGCACAGCCGCTGGAACTCGGTGGCGTCCTCGGCGGCCCCGACGTCCAGCGCGTAGCCGCCGTAGCGGGTGCACAGCACGTCCTTGGGGCCGCGGACGGCGCCCGGCCCGAGGGCCTGGCCGAGCATCCGGCGCAACTGGCGGATGTACGTCTGCAGGGTGGCGGGCGCGGTGCGCGGCGGGGCGTCGCCCCACAGCTCGTCGAGCAGCGCGGTGACGGTCACGGCCTGGCCCGGGCGCAGGGCCAGCAGGGCCAGTACCTGGCGTGGTTTGGCCGCGCTCGGCACCACGGACTTGCCTTCGAGTCGGGCGACGAACGGCCCCAGGACCCGGATCTCCATCGGTTCTCCTCCCACCAAGACCGCATGGCTTCTTCGGGGCGCTCCACGATGGCACGGACGGCCGTGCGCTCCCAGTGAGCGGTTCACCGGCCGGGTGTGATTCCGCAAGGGGGTGCGGCATGACGAAATCATGGAGGAGCCGTGAGGGGAACACTGTCGTCAGCCTCCTCCCCGGCCGAACAATTCTGTTGCCGGGTCACCACGGACCCGCCTCGGACATCCGGCCGGACATCCGGCCCGGAGGTGCGGGGGCCGGCCCCGGCCGCCCCGGCCGGGCATCCGGCCCGGAACGTCAGTCGGACATCTCGTCAGGTCTCATACTCAGGTCTCATTCGGAGGGCAACGTGCACGAAGGAATCTTTCCCCTTCCTCAGGTCACGCCGGGCACGGACGGCGCGACGGGTTCCGGTCTGCCGGACGGCCAGGAGTCCCGGTTCGTCGAGCTGGTCGCCTGCGCCTGGCTGGACCCGGAGCTGGCGAACCGTTACCGGGCCGACGCCCGGGCGGTACTCGCCGAGTTCGGGGTGACGCCGGCGCCCGGCCAGGAGCCGCCGGCGCTGCCCGAGAACCCGATGGAGGAGCTGACCATCGAGGAGCTGTCGCGTCCGACGCCCACGGCGCACGCGCGGGGCTGCCTGTGCTGGGCGGACGAACCGGCGCCCGAGCCGGGCCTGACCGCGGCCGAAGACCGGGCGGTCGCCCGGTGACCGCCGTCTTCGGCGAGCGCCCCGCGCGCGCACCGGAGACCGCGAGTGGGCGGCGCGTGGGCTTCCGCAGCCACCTCAGAGCCGAGGTCGTCGCCGACGACGCCGCCTACCTGCTGTCCGACCGGGGTGTCACCGCGCTGCAGGGCGGCCGGGTGGAAGCGCTGGTGCCGCTGCTCGACGGCACCCGGGACCTGCCGTCGGTGCTGCGCGAGGCCGCCGCGCACATCCCCGCCGAGCAGGCGGGCCGGCTGATCGCGCGGCTGGCGCAGGCCGGCCTCGTGGGGTACGCGTCGGCCGACCCCGGCTCCCGCGCCGACGCGGGCCGCGGTGCCGCCCGGGCGTACTGGGAGCTGGCCAGTCTGGACGGCACGGAGGCGCTCGACGGGCTGGCGACGGCCGTGCTGCGGGTGCAGACGGTGGGCGAGACGAACGCCGACGGCGTGCTGGCGGCCTGCCGGGCCGCGGGGCTGTCGGCGGTGGGCGGCGACCTGCTGGACGAGGGGACGGACGGCGGTGTCCACGCCGGCGCCGCGCGGTTGTCCCTGGTGCTCTGTGACGACTACCTGAACCCCGCACTGCGGGAGGTCGACGCCAGGCACCAGGTCACGGGGCAGCCGTGGCTGCTGGTGCGGCCCGGCGGGTCGGCCGTCTGGATCGGCCCGGTGTTCCGGCCCGGCTCGGGCCCCTGCTGGTCGTGTCTGGCCCACCGGCTGCGCGGACACCGGACCAACGAGGCGCCGGTGCGGCGGGCGCTCGGCCTGACCGGGCCGGTGCCCCGTCCCGCCGCCCGGCTGTCCTGCTCGGCGACCGCGGCCGCCGAACTCGCCGTGCTGGAGGCGACGAAGTGGCTGGCCGGGTACCGATACTCCGGGCAGTCCTCCGTACTGACGTTGGACACCCTGTCGCTGACGGGCCGTCACCACGAGCTGCGACGCCGTCCCCAGTGCCCGGACTGCGGCGACCCGGGTCTGGTGACCGAGCAGGTGCGCCGCCCGGTGACGCTCGTCGCCCGGCCCAGGACGCCGTATGGGGCGGGAGGACACCGCGCCTGTTCCCCGCAGGAGGTGGACGACCGCTACCGGCACCTGATCAGCCCGGTCACCGGGGTGGTCGAGGACATCCGCCGTGACCCCAGGGCCCCGGACGGCCTGCACTGCTACCTGGCCGGCCGCAACCCCGCGGTCGGCGGCAGCGACCTGCAGCAGCTGCGGGCGGGGTTGCGCCAGGTCAGCGGCGGCAAGGGCGCCACCTCGCTGGACGCCCGGGTGAGCGCGATGTGCGAGGCTCTGGAGCGCTACAGCGGCACCCTGCAGGGGGACGAGCCGCGGACCCGGGACAGCTTGCGCGGCCTGGGTGAGCAGGCCGTCTCCCCCGACACCTGCCAGTTGTTCGCGCCGCGGCAGTTCCGCGACCGCGAGCGGTGGAACGCCCTGAACAGCTCCTTCCACCAGGTCCCGGAGCCCTTCGACGACCGGGCCCCGGTCGACTGGACACCGCTGTGGTCGCTCACCGGACGGCGGCAGCGGCTGCTGCCCACCGGGATGCTGTACTACCCGGGCCCGGCCGACGGTCCGGCGCCCGTGGTGGCCGGCCGGCGCTCGCTGCGCGCCGACTCCAACGGCTGCGCCGCCGGCAGCAGCATGGAGGACGCGATCCTGCACGGCTTCCTGGAACTCGTCGAACGGGACGCGGTGGCCCTGTGGTGGTACAACCGCACCCGTCAGCCCGGCGTGCGCCTGGCGGGCGGCCCCGGCCACGGCTTCGGCCACAGCCACAGCCACAGCCACAGCCCCGGCTTCAGCCACGGCCACGGCTTCAGCGACGCGTGGACGGACGAACTGCTGGACGTCTACCGGACCCTGCACCGCGAGGTGTGGGCCCTGGACCTCACCTCCGACCTCGGGATACCGGTGTTCGCGGCGCTGTCCCGGCGTACCGACAAACCGGCGGAGGACATCATGCTGGGGTTCGGCGCGCACTTCGACCCGGCCGTCGCGCTGCGCCGCGCCCTGACGGAGATGAACCAGCTGCTGCCGGTGGTGGCCGACGCCCGGCACGACGGCACCGGCTACCACTCCACCGCGCCGGAGCTGCTCGGCTGGTGGTGGGGCGCCACCGTACGCAACCAGCCCCACCTGCTGCCCGACGGTTCGCTGCCCGAGCGCGGCCCGGACGGCTGTGCCCACCGGCACCGTCCGGATCTCGGCGCGGACGTCGAGGCGGCTGTGGAGCTGCTGCGCGAACACGGCATGGAGATGCTGGTCCTCGATCAGACGCGGCCGGACATCGGCCTGCCGGTGGTCCGGGTGGTGGTGCCGGGCCTGCGCCATTTCTGGGCCCGGTTCGCCCCGGGCCGGCTGTTCGACGTTCCGGTGCGGCTGGGCCGGCTGCCCGCGCCGACACCGTACGGCTCCCTCAACCCCGTACCTCTGTTCATCTGACCCCGGCAGCGGGCGGTGGCCCCGGCCCGTCCGCTGCCTGGCCCTGTCCGTCCGCTGCCTCTCCCCCGTCCGTTCCCCCGTCCCCCTGTTTCTCTGTCCTCCCGTTTTCCTGTCCTCCGTTTTCCTGTCCCCCGCTTCCCTCTCCCACCTTTTCCCTCTCACCCATCCGCCCATGGCGCCCCACCGTCTTGCGCCCCCACCGTCTATGTGGCCTTCCCCCCTCAGGAGTTCCCATGTCAGCCGAGAGCCCGTCCGGTGTGCTGTCCGGTGCGCCGGACGAAAGGCGCTGTGTTTCCCTCTGGTCGCTCCGCGAGGACGTGCTGGTCGACACGAGCTCCACGACCGGTTCCGTCCTGCTCTCCGGGCGTTGGGGGGAGGTACGGCTGCGCGGGGTGAACTCCACGGTGCGTGAGGCGCTGCGCCGGATGAGCCTCGGTCCGATCTCGCTGACCAATGTGGCGGCAGAACTGGTGCCGTCCGGTCCGGAGCGTGCCCCGCGCGGCCTCAGCGTCGGCCCGTCCGCGGGTTCCAAGGCCGAGATCCTGATGGTGCTGCACCGGGTGCAGCAGATGGTCGTGCGCTCGCTCACCCTGGAGGGGGCCGACCGTCTGCTGCTGTCGGCCGTCCCCATCGCCCCGGCCGCCCGCTGCCGGCCGGTCCCGGCCGGCCGGCGGCATCCGGTCCGGCTGTCCCGCTTCGCGTTTCTGCGCAGCGAGGGCAAGGGCTTCGTCCTGGAGTCCCCCACCTCGCTGTACCGGATGGTGCTGCACGGCCCGGAGGCCTCCTGGGTGGTGGGGATGCTGGGCCTCCCGGCGACCACCGAGGAGATCGCCGCCGCCCTGCCGCTGTCCCTCCAGACGGTCTCCGAGATCATCGCCCTGCTGCTCGCGACCGGCATGGCGGTCCCCGCCGACTCCGGGGAGGTGGGAGAGGAAGGAAAGGGCCAGGAGAACGGGCATGTCCCGGGCCCGGCCGCCCCGTGCTTCGCCGAGGACCGGGATCCGGCACTGCAGTCCTGGTCGGCCGTGGACCTGCTGTTCCACAGCCGCTCCACACTCGGCCGGCACGACGCCGACTTCGGGGCCACCTACCCGCTCGCCGAGCGGATGCCGCCCGCGCCGGCGGTCAAGTCCCTGCCGGACGGCCCCCGGATCGCCCTGCCCCGGCCGGTCCTGGACGAGGTGGTGGCCGGCGATCCCCCGCTGACCACCGTGCTGGAGGAGCGGCGCAGCATCCGGTCCTACGGTGCCTCCCGGCTCACCGCCGCCGCGCTGGGCGAGTTCCTCTACCGGGCCCTGCGGGTGCGCGGCCTGCGCGAGCACCACGGTGACGGCCGTCCTCCGGACGAGTACACCGACCGCCCCTATCCGAGCGGCGGACGCGCCTACGAGCTGGAGTTCTACCTCACCGTCCGGGACTGCGCGGGCATCCCCGCGGGCATCCACTACTACGCCCCCGTGGAGCACTGCCTCGTGCGGATCGGCGACGCCGAGCAGGAGACGGCCGTACCGGAACGGATCGAGGAGGCCCGGATCGTGGCCGGGCTGGCCGACCCCCCGTCGGTCGTCATCACCATCACCTCGCGCTTCCACCGTCTGGCCTGGAAGTACAGCGGCCTCGCCTACGCACTGACGCTCAAGCACGTGGGCGCGGTGACCCAGAACCTGTATCTGATCGCCACCGCGATGGGGCTGGCGCCGTGCGCCCTGGGCAGCGGGGACGTCGACCTGGCGGCCCGCACCACCGGAACGGACTGGCGGATCGAACCCGGCGTCGGCGGATTCGCGCTGGGGACGCGGCGCGAGGAGCGGTCACCGGTCCCGCACAGGCCATCCGCTATTCGCACATGAAACCTACATTCAGGCTTTCGAATTCATGCGCTTTCCATAGACTGTGCACCCTTGGCTGATCTCGCGGGGGTGGAGCACGCATGCAGCTGGCCGGATCGCCCTCGGGCAGACCCACCGGGAAGTCCTCGACCGGGACGTCCCAGACGGGCCCGGGCGACGGCCCAGCACTCTCGGCCGCGATGCGCGCGCTGGGTGTCGGCGCCCCGCCGCCCCAACTCGCCCTGAGCCTGGTCCTGACCGTCGAGTGCGGCTTCGTCCTGGTCGGCTTCCTGAACATCCTGGACGCCGACCCCGGGGCGCTCGTCCTCGCCGCCTCGGCGCTCGGGTTCGGTCTCATCTTCGTGATCCAACTGGTGCACAGCGCCTACCGATTACGGCGGGTCCGGGAGCGCTGGGGACGGTGGACGCTCACCCTGCAGGCGTTGCTGACCTACCTTCCGCTGTTCGGTCTGGGGTTCGGCTGGGGCGGGATGGCCGGCTTCCTGGGCGCGTCCGTGCTGCTGGTGCTCCGGCCGGCCACCGCCTGGCCGCTGTTCGGTCTCGTCGTCGCGGCGGCGTGCGCCACCGGACCGTTACTGGGCCTGGATCCCGTCAACTCCGTCTACATCGCCGTGTCGACCGTCCTGACGGCCCTGATCGTGTACGGGCTCAGTCAGCTCGCCCAGCTGGTGCTCGAAGTGCAGGAGGCCCAGCAGGACTTCGCACGGCTGGCCGTCACCCAGGAGCGGCTGCGGTTCGCCCGTGATCTGCACGACCTGCTCGGTTACAGCCTGTCGGCCATCACGCTCAAGAGCGAGCTCGCGCTCCGTCTCGTCGGCGGGCATCCCGACCGCGCACAGGACGAACTCACCGGCATCCTGGAGATCTCCCGGCAGGCCCTGTCCGATGTGCGCACGGTGGCGCGCGGCTACCGGGAGATGTCCCTGGCCGCCGAGGCGGTGTCGGCGCAGTCGGTGCTCGAGGCGGCCGGGATCCAGGTGACGACCGAACTGAGCGGTGAGCCGCCCCAGGGCGAGGTGGACACCATCATGGCCACCGTGCTCCGCGAGGCCATCACCAACCTGCTGCGCCACAGCAAGGCGGAGCACTGCCGGATCGAGAGCCGGACCACCGACGCCGGCGACATCGTCCTGCTCATCACCAACGACGGGGCCCAGCGCGGCACGGTGAGCCGCTGGGACCTGTCGGCGGCCCCGGACGGCAGCGGCCTGGAGAACCTCCAGTTCCGGCTGACGTCGGTCGGCGGCCGGCTCACCTCCGGCGTGGACGAGTCGGGCCACTTCGTCCTGCGGGCCGAGGCCCCGCTGCGACGGCGCCCCGGAGCGCGCTCCGCCTGAGCCGGGGGCGGGAGCGGCAGCCGCAGCGGCAGCGGCAGCGGCAGCGGCAGCGGCAGCGGCCGGATCTCACCCCGGGTGAGCGACGGCCGGGACGATGCTCCGGCTGAAGGCCGGTTCGGCCCGCGCTCGGGCTGAAGGGCGGTTCGGCCCGCGCTCGGGCTGAGGGCGGTCCGGGCCCGCGCTCCGGCTGAGCGGGGGCCCGTCGCCGGCCGGTTCAGAGCCAGCCGTTGTCCCTGGCAAGCCGGATGGCGTCGACCCGGTTGCGCGCGTTCAGCTTGGTGACGACCGTCGTCAGATAGTTCCGCACCGTACCCACCGACAGGAACAGTTTCCCCGCGATCTCCGCGGCCTCCGCGCCGTCCGCGGCCAGCCGCAGCACCTCCGCCTCCCGCGGGCTCAGCGGGTTCTCGCCGTTGTCGAAGGCCGCGAGGGCCAGCTGCGGGTCGATCACCCGCCTGCCCGCCGCCACCTGGCGCACCGCGTCGGCCAGCCGGTCCGGCGGCGCATCCTTGAGCAGGAAGCCACCCACCTGGGCCGCGAGCGCCTTGCGCAGCGTCCCGGGCCTGCCGAGGCTCGTCAGAATCAACGTACGGCAGGAGGGCAACTGCTGGGTCAGCCGCTCCGCCGCACTCAGTCCGTCCATTCCCGGCAGGTCGACGTCGATGACGGCGACGTCGGGGCGGCACTCCAGCGCCCTGCCGACGATGACGTCCCCCCGCTCGACCTCCGCGACCACTCGCAGGTCACCCTCCAGCGCCAGCAGGGCCACCAGGGCCCCCCGCACCATGTGCATGTCCTCGGCGAGCAGGATGCGTATCAATGCGCTCCCCCATCGGGCTCGGATGTTCTACCGATGCCTTTTGGCTGGAAGGGTAGGGTACGGAGCGTCTCAGGGGGAGCGCGAACCGGCATCTTCTTGAATGTTCAATCCCTTTGTCCGGGAAGGTCAGGTGTCCGGAAGCGTCAGGCCCACTGGGCCACTTCGAGACGCATGGCGGTGGTGACCGTCGCGTCCTGGACAGCCGCCACCGGGACCGCGGTGACGAAGGTCCCCAACTCCTCGTCCCAGCGGAAGTTCTCGACCGACGCCCGCAGCCGGGTGATCCGGTCCAGTTCCGCGTAGTCCGTGAAGTCGGTGGTGATGGAGGCGACGGCCAGGCTGTACGGGTCGACACCGTGCCGCCGGGCGACGGCGGCGACGGCCAGCTGACGCGCGGCCTCCATCTGCAGGTGGCCCGGCACATGGTCCAACGGATGGTCGAACACGTGGGGGTGGCCGGTGTCCACCACCAACTGGGCGCTGAACTCCCCGGGTTCGCCCTCCGCCACGGGATGCGTGACGAACACGTTGCGGGCGTCCGTGCGCCCCACGGCGGAGGGTTCGGCCGCGGTGAAGCGCGGGACGAGGAACCCGGGATGGTCGGGCACCTGCCGCCTGCTGCGCAGCGTGCGGTAGGCGGCCTCGGACAGGATCAGCAGCGCGCCCTCCCCCCTCAGTGCCGGCCGGCCGTCGACCTGCACCTCGCCGGTGAAGGTGAACCCCTGGACCCGCCCCGCCCGGTTGCGCCGGGCCCGTACGTCCACGGTGACCCTGAGGTCGGCGGGCCGTCGGCCGATGCGCAGCGGCTCGAAGGCCACGGTGCGCAGCCGCAGGTTGCGGAAGATGAACACGGAGTCCAGCCGCACCTCCAGGTGGCGGTGGGCGATCAGGACACCGGCCTGCCGCACCACTTCGACCAGCAGGGTGAAGTCGTACAGCGGGGAGCTCTCACCGATCAGATGGCCGCGGGGGAGCTGCGCGCCCACGACGAACGACTCCTCGCCGGTCCGGGCGGAGTCGGTGACGAAGACCTCGGCTATCGACGCCCTGTGCACCAGGGACCTCGGCACGGTCGCGTCGTAACTCAGCCGGACGCCGGTGCTGTCGGCCTCCGCGGGGGCCGGCTCGGGGGCGTCCGCCGCGGGAGCGGTCGAGGCGGGAACGGACGAGGCATGAGCGGCCGGCGCGGGAGTATCCGGCGCCGGGCTGTCCGGCGCCGGGCTGTCCGGCGCCGGGCTGTCCGGCGCGGGCACGGGGGTGGTCGCGGGCACGGGCATGTCGGGTCGGTCCTTCCGGGAGACTACGGTGATGGGGTTCACGTCAGCGCCGGACGGCCGGCGTCCGACGTGGCGAAGGACGGACGGGACGGCACCCGGGCGAGGAGCGTGCCGAGGCCGTCCGGGCCCGACCGGGCGGCGACGACGCCGTCGGGCCGCACATACGCGCACCACGCAGGCCCGGCCAAGGCCTTGGGCCCGGCCCCGGCCCCTGCTCTCGCCCCGACCCCGGTCCCGGCCCACGTGTCCGTCCGCGCGCCGACGATGTCGAAACCGGCGCCGGCCGCCGGGAGTTCACCCCTGTCCGGGCCCTCGGGCCGGATCCACAGCACCCGGACCGTGTCCCCGGCCCCGCGCGCCCCGGCCTCCGCCCAGGCCCGCGCGGCCCGCCGGCCCGCGTCGTCACCGCCGTACACCAGCAGGGTGTGCCGGCCGGCGGCCAGGAGCGTGTGGAGCGACGTCTCCGCCCCGGCACGCACGGAGGTCAGCGGCAGGTCGGGGGCGCGACGGCCGGGCCGCAGCGCGCGCGGTGCGGCCGCGGCGCCCTCGAGGTCGGCCACCGCCGGGCTCGCCGAGTGGTCCAGGTCGATCTGCGCGAGCACCGGGAGCACCTTCTTCTCCAGCAGGCCCGCACCGGACAGCACCCGCATGACCGTGTCGCGCAGGGCCCGGGCCGCGGGGTTGCGCAGCAGCCACATCCGGGTCTGCTGGTCGCCGTTCCCGACCGCGCGGACGGACGCCGGCCGGCGCTCCGCCTCGTAGCTGTCGAGCAGGTCCTGGTCACAGCCGCGGACCACGGCAGCGAGCTTCCAGCCGACGTCGTAGCCGTCCTGGACCCCGGTGTTGAGTCCCTGGCCGCCCGCCGTGGTGTGGGCGTGCACCGCGTCGCCCGCCAGCAGTACGGGCCCCTCCCGGAACCGGGGGGCGACCTTGGCGTGCACCCGGAAGCGGCTGGACCACCGGACGGCCTCCAGACGCAGTCCGCCCGGCCCGCGTTCGTCCAGCAGCCGCTGGAGCAGCTCGGTGGACGGCGGGTCGGTCCGGCCGTCGGGTTCCGTGTCGAAGAAGACCCGGTGGCCGTCCGGCTGGGGGACGATCACCAGCACTCCGTCGGGTGTGATGTGGTGCTGGACCTCGGCCTCGGCACCGGCGCCCGCGAGACGGCCGTCGCCGATCAGGAACGTACGGTCGAAGGTGTGCCCCTCGAAGGGGATGCCGACGCTGTCCCGCACCAGGCTGCGGGCGCCGTCGGCTCCGACGAGCCAGGGCACGGTCACGGTCTGCTCGCCGTCGGGCGACCGCAGGCACACGGTCGCCGACTCGGCCGAGCCGCCGCGGTCCACGGTCACCGATACGACCTCGGTGTCCCACTCGACCGTGCCGCCGAGTTCGGTGAGCCGCTCGTGCAGCGCCCGCTCGGTGACCGGCTGCGGCACGCACAGCGGGCCCGGGAACGCGGTGTTCTCCAGCCCGCCGAAGCGAACGGCACCGGTGCGCCGGCCCCGAGACCAGTACGACGCGCCGGCCAGCGGCAGGGCGGAACCTGTGAGTCGCCGCGAGACACCGATCCGGAGCAGGCACTCCAGCGCCCCGCTCCACAGCACCAGTCCCTTCGGGGCGGTGCCGGGGCCCGGACGCCGGTCGACCACGCGGCACGGCACGCCGAGGTCCCACAGGGCGCAGGCGGCGGTGAGGCCGGTGGGTCCGGCGCCGACGACGAGAACCTGTGCGCTCATCGGGCTCCGCCTCCCGCCGGTCCGGCCGGCACGGCGGCGGGGCAGCCGAGCAGGGCCGCGGTCTCGCGGACGGCCGCGCCGGTCCCGGTGAACCGCACCGTCCGGATGCCCAGTTCCTCCGCGGCCCGGCAGTTCTCCTCGGTGTCGTCGACGAACACGCAGCGCTCCGGGGTGGTGCCGAGCCGCTCCAGCAGGATGCGGTAGATCCGCGGGTCGGGTTTGCGCACACCCTCCCGGTGCGAGTCCACGACGACGTCGAACAGTTCGTCGGCGGGGATCTGGGCCCGCCACAGGGGCTCCCACTCGCGCACGTTGTTGGTGAGCAGGGCGAGGCGGTAGCCGCCGGCGCGCAGGGAGCGAAGGAACGCCAGGAACGGCTCGTTGGGCCGTCGGCCGCGGAACCACAGCTCACCGAAGCCCTGCCCGTCCCCGAGGATCCGCCCGGATCCCTCGGGCAGTTCGGCCAGGATCCGGTCCACCATCTCCCGCTCGCTGATCCCGCCTGTCTCCAGGGCCGCCATCGGGTTCTGTCCGTGGCGTTCCGTGGCCGCGAGGAACGCCTGGGCGAGGTCGCCGGCGTCGATGCCGGCGAGGTCGGCGAAGGCGGCGAAGGTTTCGACGAGCGGGTTCGTCAGCACTCCCCCGTAGTCGACGACGACCGTGTCGACGGCCATGGTGTCCCTCTCTCGTGCCGGTGCCGGGCGCGCGGACTGCGCGCGCGTCCCGGCGGTCTGCGTGGGTGTCATCGGACTGCTCCCCCTCTGCTCCTGCTCCTGCTCGGTGGGTCCCGGGTGCTCCGGTGGGCGCGTGTCGGTCCGTCCGGGCAGCCGGAACACGGCTGGTGAGGCTGATCCCGGGTGTGGCGGTGGTCGAGGACGTGTCACGGACCCGCCGGCGTGTGTCTCCGGCCGGCCGCTCCCCGCTGCCCGGGTGTCCGCCCGACCGCGCGTCCCGGACACTAATGACGCAGGCTTGCGCGCCGCCAAAGCCGACGCGGGAGGACCACGAAGGGTGGTCCTCCCGCGTCGGGGGTGTGCGCTTGCGGAGCACGGCACGGCCGTACCTCGCGGGCGCCGGGTGACGGTGACGGACTCGGACTCGGAGTCGGAGTCGGAGTCGGGCGACCGCAGCGGACGGCCGCCCAGGCGGCCGGTCCCGGACGTCCACCGTCAGGCGGCCGGTCCCGGACGGCCGACCGCAGACGGCTGATCCCAGACGGCCGGTCCCAGAGGGCCGGTCCCAGAGGGTCGGCTCAGACGGTCCGTTCCGCCGTCGCCGTGCCGAGCGGGGCCGCCGGCTCGGGGTCCCGCCGCTCCGCCGGGTCCGGTGCGGCCGGTTTCCGTTCCTCAGCCCCTTCCCGTCCCTCCGCCGGTTTCCCCATCCCTGCCGGTTTCCCCGCTCCTGCCGGACCCGGGTCCGGTGCGCCGGGCGCCGCGTCCGTTACGCCGGGCGTCGCATCCGTTGCGCGTACGGCGGGACCGCCGCCCTCGCTGATACCGAACCGGTCGTGCAGCCGGCGCAGCGGCCCGGGAGCCCACCAGCTCGCCCGTCCGGTGAGCGACAGTACGGCCGGCACCAGCAGCGTGCGGATCACCATGGCGTCCATCAGGACGGCCAGGGCGACACCCAGTCCCAGCATCTTCGTGTTCGTGATCCGGGACGTGCCGATGGCCACCATCACCACCGACAGCACCAGCGCGGCGGCGGTGATCACGCCGCCGGTACCGCGCATGCCCGCCACGACCGCGGCCCGGTGGTCGCGCCCGTGGTCCCGTTCCTCCTTGATCCGGGAGAGCAGGAAGAGGCCGTAGTCCATGGAGAGTCCGAAGGCGAGGCAGAACATGAGCACCGGCAGCGCCGTCTCGACGCTCCCGGTCGGGGTGAAGCCCAGCAGCCCGGACAGGTTGCCGTCCTGGAAGACCCACACCACGGCGCCGAGCATCGCGGTCAGGCTGAGGGCGTTCAGCAGCACGGCCTGCACCGGGATCAGCACACTGCCGGTGAGCAGGAAGACCAGCGCCAGCGTGGCGAGCACGATGACGGCGAGGGCCCACGGCAGCCCGCTGCCGATGGCCTGCTGGCTGTCGATCAGGGCCGCGGCCGCCCCGGAGGCGTACGTCGCGAAGGGTGCGTCCACCGCCCGTACGTCCCGCACGAGTTGCTTGCCCTGCTCGGAGACCGCCTCCACCTGGGGTACGACGGTCAGGTACGCGATGCCCCCGGCGACCCGGCCCGGCTGCCCGTCGCCGGCAGAGCGGCCGTCGGCGTGGCTCCCGCTCGGCGCGTCCACCCGCATGACTCCGTCGAGCCGGGACAACCGCTGTGCGTACACGTCGAGTTCGGCGGTTCCGGCGTCCCGGGTGACCACCTCGACCACACCGGTGGGGCTGCCCTGGAAGTCGTCCCTGAGGTGTTCCTGCACCACCCGGGACTCGGCCGAGGCGGGCAGCTGCCGGTAGTCGGCGGTGCCGAAGTGGGCGCCCAGGAAGGGCGCGCCGAGCAGCAGCAGGAGCGCCAGCGTGCCGGTGGCCACCAGCGGCGCGCGCCGCATCACCCACCCGGCCAGCCGGGCCCAGCCCGCTCCGGCTCCGGCCCCGTCTCTGGCGTCGGCGTCGGCGTCGGTGGTGGCAGCCGCGCTGCCCGGTTCGGGGGTACGGCGCGAGCCGCGCCGCACGAGCCGGCGCACGTCCAGCGCGTCGATCCGCGGGCCGAGTACGGCGAGCAGCGCCGGCAGCACCAGCAGGGCGGACGCGGCGGCGAGGACGACCACGCTGATCCCGGCGTAGGCGAGGGACCGCAGGAAGTACAGCGGGAAGACCAGCATCGCGGCCAGGGACACGGCCACCGTCGCGGCCGAGAAGAGCACGGTCCGTCCGGCGGTGTTGAGGGTGGCGGCGAGCGCGCCCGGCATGTCCCGCCCGGCGGCGAGTTCCTCCCGGTAGCGGCGCACGATCAGCAGCGCGTAGTCGATGGCGAGGCCGAGACCGAGGGCGGTGGTGAGGTTGGTGGCGAAGACGGAGACGTCGGTGAAGGACGTCAGCACCCGCAGCACCGCGTTGGTGCCGAGGATCGCGATCACGCCGATGCCGACCGGCAGCAGGGCCGCGACCGCGCTGCCGAACACCACCATCAGGATGAGGAGGGTGACCGGCAGCGCGATGAGCTCCGCGCGCACCAGGTCCTCGGCGATGAGGGTCTGCTGCTCGTGCTGGACCGCGACGCTCCCGCCGACCCGGACCGACAGGTCGCCCTGTCCGCCGTCGAAGCGCGGCACGATCCGTTCCTCCAGCGTGCGTTCCGCCTCCAGGTCGTCACCGGTGAGCCGGGCCACGACCAGGCCCTCCCGGCCGTCCTCGGAGCGCAGGGCGCCGGCGCCGGTGTCCCAGTAGGAGGTGACACCGGTGACCCCGGGCTCGTCGGCCAGCCGGGCCGCGAGTTCCCGGCCCTGCCGGGCGGTCTCCGCGTCGTCGACTCCGGCGTCGGTACGGGCGAGCAGGACCAGGTTGGGGCGGGATCCGGGGAACTCGCGTTCCAGGATCTCCGCGGCGTACGAGGACTCGGAGGAGGGGTCGACGACTCCTCCGCTGCCCCCGCTGCGCAGCCGGTCGGCCACGCCGCTGCCGAGGACCACCGCCCCGGCGAGGAGGACCACGGTGAGGGCGAGCAGCAGCCGGGGCCTGTTGCCGGCCAGCCGGGCGACGGCGGAGAACAGCCCGGCGGGCGGCCGCCCGGGACCGGCGGGGGAAGTGGAGTCGGGGGGTGGACTGCTGTGGGACAGGGGCGCCATGAAGGACTCCCGGGGAGGGTCTGGGACGGTGGGATCGGGACGGCGGGCCGCGGGCGGAGCCTCAGCGACGGCGCAGGTGGAACTGGCCGGGCGTGGCCGACGGGACACCGGTGAGGACCTCGCGGAGTCCGCCGCTGAGGACGTAGTCGCCGTACGGCGTCACGGCGACGGTCGTCGGGTCCTCGAGGGACCAGGTCCGGTCCTGCACCGTGCGGGCGGAACGCCAGTGGTCGGTGGAGCGCAGTACCACGACGTGGTCGCGGCCCTGGCGTCCGCCGGACAGCGAGAGGTCGTTGGCCGCGGCGACCAGGGAGCCGTCGGGGCGCAGCGCGATGCCGTCCAGGGAGGTCGGGTGGCGGTCCAGGCGGACCTCGCGGACGACCGGGCGCGACGAGCGGGGGTGGTCGATCCGGAACAGCCGGCCGCCGTCGTACTTGGCCATGAGCAGGAACCCGGCGGGATGGTGGACGATGCCGTTCGGTCCCGTGTCGGCCGTCTCGAACCGCGGGTCGCCGAACACCCCGAGCACCTTTCCCTCACGGCTCACCCGGGTCACGGTGTCGGCGCCGGTGTCGGTGAGGTAGATGTCGCCGTGGCGTTCGTCGACGGCGACGTCGTTGGCCCTCGGCAGATCGGCCCCGCCGGAGGCGTCGGCCAGGTGGCGCACCGCACCGGTGGCCAGGTCGAAGACGCCCACCCCTGACACGGGCGGCAGGGAGGGGTCCACGATGCCCAGCATCCGCCCGAAGTAGTCGGTGTAGGCGGCCACCACCCGGCCGCGGCGCGCGTCCACGGTGAGACCGAGCACCGAGACCTGGGCGAACGGTGCCACCAGCGGGGTGACCGAGCCGTCCGGTCGGACGACGGAGATCGTGCCCTGCGTGCTCGATCCGACCAGGAACGCCTTACGGGTCGGGTCCCAGGTCACGCCCTCCGGGTACAGGTTCGGCGCGGTGACCGCGAGCGTGCCAGGCAGCGCGCAGCGGGCCTCGGAGCGGCGGTGGCGGCGGTCGCCGCCGGAGTGCGCGGAGGCGGGGAGCGGTACGGCGGCGAGGGCACCGCCCGCGACGCCCGCGGCGGCGAGTTGGAGAAGCGTGCGGCGAGAGGCCGGAACTGACACGTCCATGGTGTGCTCCTTCAGGCGGAAGCGGGTGACGGCCGGCCGATACGCGGTGACGGGGGGGCGGGGAGTCCGCCCGCGGCCCGGACACCTGGAGGGGAACAACCGATTCCGACTGCCCGCCGGCCGTCACCCAGAGTCGCGATGCGTTCTGGAGAACCACTGGACCGGAACTGAACCGCCGACAGCGGCCGTCGGCCGTGGCCGGGCGACCGTGTGCGCGCTTTGCTCCGCCTCAAGGTCCGCTGTCTAGCGTCCCGGTCCGTCAGCGCACCGAGGAGGCCGGACGGCCAGGACCGGACCGTGCGTCGCAATGCCGAAGGAGACGAGTCGCGTGACGGTGGACATCGAGTACGCCCGGCCTGCGCCGGCCGGGACCGGCCCCAAGGAAGTACGCCGACTCGACCGGGTGGTCATCCGGTTCGCGGGTGACTCGGGTGACGGGATGCAGCTCACGGGCGACCGTTTCACCTCGGAGACCGC
>NZ_JACBYP010000004.1 GCF_018982965.1 Streptomyces mayonensis
GAAGCACCGTAAGGTGTGGAGGTGACTGGTACTAATAGGCCGAGGGCTTGTCCTCAGTTGCTCGCGTCCACTGTGTTGGTTCTGAAACCACGAACAATCAGACCTGTGTTGGTCACCGGGTTGGTTGTCTGTTTCATAGTGTTTCGGTGGTCATAGCGTAGGGGAAACGCCCGGTTACATTTCGAACCCGGAAGCTAAGCCTTACAGCGCCGATGGTACTGCAGGGGGGACCCTGTGGGAGAGTAGGACGCCGCCGAACTCCTTTTGGAGCTCTGGCTCTTGGGTATGCAGCCCAGGAGCCAGAGCTTTTTTGCGTTGAGGTAGGGTCGGGGAGCATCATTGGCTCGTTTCCCTCCAGGAGGCTCCCGCGTGGAGGTCCAGGAGACCCGCGTGCAGACCGACCGGGTCCTCACCATCCCGAACATCCTCAGCATGGCGCGCCTGCTCGGCGTGCCTCTCTTCCTGTGGCTCATCCTGCGGCCCGAGTTCGGCGGGCCGCAGAGCGACGGGTGGGCGCTGTTGGTGCTGGCCCTGAGCGGGGTCAGTGACTATCTGGACGGTAAGCTCGCGCGGCGCTGGAATCAGATCAGCAGCCTCGGCCGGCTCCTGGACCCTGCGGCTGACCGGCTTTATATCCTGTCCACGCTGGTGGGGCTGACCTGGCGCGAGATTCTCCCGCTCTGGTTGACTCTTGTACTTCTTGCGCGCGAAGCGGTCCTGCTGGTGATGGTGGGCGTCCTCCGCCGGCACGGCTATCCGCCGCCGCAGGTGAACTTCCTGGGCAAGGCCGCCACCTTCAACCTCATGTACGCCTTCCCCCTGCTTCTGCTGAGCGACGGAAGCGGGTGGATCGCGTCACTCGCCGCAGTTTTCGGATGGGCGTTCGCCGGATGGGGTACAACCCTGTATTGGTGGGCAGGTGTTCTCTACGTGGTGCAGGTCCGCCGCCTGGTCCGAGCGGACACCGCGGCCGATTGAACTCGCTGATGGTCCGGCCCCGGTGGCCGGATGGCCCGCGCTGGAAAAGTGCGGGACCCTGGACGGGTGAAGTCGGCTACACCGTCGTCTCTTAGAGGAGGACGCTTCCGACATGAAGGCCGTCGTGATGGCTGGAGGCGAAGGCACGCGCCTTCGTCCCATGACCTCGAGCATGCCCAAGCCGCTCCTGCCGGTGGCCAACCGGCCGATCATGGAGCACGTTCTGCGGCTGCTCAAAAGGCATGGGCTCAACGAGACCGTCGTCACCGTCCAGTTCCTGGCCTCGCTGGTCAAGAACTACTTCGGTGACGGCGAGGAACTCGGCATGGAGCTCACCTATGCCAACGAGGAGAAGCCACTCGGTACCGCCGGAAGCGTCAAGAACGCCGAGGAGGCATTGAAGGACGATGCCTTCCTCGTCATTTCCGGCGATGCCCTGACCGACTTCGACCTCACCGACCTGATCAATTTCCACAAGGAAAAGGGTTCGCTCGTCACCGTGTGTCTGACGCGGGTGCCCAATCCGCTGGAATTCGGCATCACCATCGTCGACGAAGAGGGCAAGGTCGAACGCTTCCTGGAGAAGCCGACCTGGGGGCAGGTCTTCTCGGACACCGTGAACACCGGCATCTACGTGATGGAGCCCGAGGTCTTCGACTACGTGGAACCCGATGTGCCCGTGGACTGGTCCGGTGACGTCTTCCCGCAGCTGATGAAGGAAGGCAAGCCCGTCTACGGCTATGTCGCGGAGGGCTACTGGGAGGACGTCGGCACCCACGAAAGCTATGTCAAGGCGCAGGCCGACGTTCTCGAGCGCAAGGTGGACGTCGACATCGACGGCTTCGAGATCTCTCCCGGCGTCTGGGTGGCCGAGGGCGCGGAGGTGCACCCCGACGCGGTCCTGCGGGGGCCCCTCTACATCGGCGACTACGCGAAGGTGGAGACCGGCGCCGAGATTCGTGAACACTCGGTCGTCGGATCCAACGTCGTCGTGAAGAGCGGTGCCTTCCTGCACAAGGCCGTCGTGGCCGACAACGTGTACGTCGGGCCGCACAGCAATCTGCGGGGCTGCGTGGTCGGCAAGAACACCGACATCATGCGCGCCGCGCGGATCGAGGACGGCGCGGTCATCGGAGACGAGTGCCTGGTCGGTGAAGAATCGATCATTCAGGGGAATGTCCGGGTCTATCCGTTCAAGACCATCGAGGCCGGTGCCTTCGTCAACACGTCGGTCATCTGGGAGTCCAGGGGACAGGCGCACCTCTTCGGCGCCCGCGGGGTCTCCGGCATCCTGAACGTGGAGATCACCCCGGAGCTGGCCGTGCGGCTGGCCGGCGCCTACGCGACCACGCTCAAGAAGGGCTCCACCGTCACCACGGCCCGCGACCACTCCCGAGGTGCCAGGGCGCTCAAGCGGGCGGTGATCTCCGCGCTGCAGGCCAGCGCCATCGACGTACGAGACCTGGAGAACGTACCGCTGCCCGTGGCGCGGCAGCAGACCGCGCGGGGCAGTGCCGGCGGGATCATGATCCGCACCACCCTCGGTGTGCCTGACTCCGTGGACATCATGTTCTTCGACGGACAGGGCGCGGACCTGTCGCAGGGCAGCCAGCGCAAGCTGGACCGGGTGTTCGCGCGGCAGGAGTACCGGCGGGCGTTCCCCGGCGAGATCGGTGACCTGCACTTCCCGTCCAGCGTGTACGACTCTTACACCGGGTCGCTGCTGCGCAACGTCGACATCACCGGGATCGCGGACTCCGGTCTCAAGGTGGTCGTCGACGCTTCCAACGGCAGCGCCGGGCTGGTGCTGCCCAGCCTGCTCGGAAAGCTGGGGGTCGACTCGCTGACCATCAACCCGGGGCTCGACGAGGCCAGGCCGACCGAGACCGCCGACATGCGCCGGTCGGGCCTGGTGCGCCTCGGGGAGATAGTGGCCTCCTCGCGGGCGGCGTTCGGTGTGCGGTTCGACCCGGTCGGTGAGCGGCTGTCGCTCGTCGACGAGAAGGGCCGGATCATCGAGGACGACCGGGCGCTGCTGGTGATGCTGGACCTGATCGCGGCCGAGCGGCGCAGCGGGCGGGTCGCCCTGCCGGTGACGACCACCAGGATCGCCGAGCAGGTCGCCGCCTACCACGGCACGCAGGTCGAGTGGACGACGACCTCTCCCGACGACCTGACGAGGGTCGGCGGGGAGGAGGGCGCGATCTTCGGCGGTGACGGAAAGGGCGGCTTCATCGTCCCGGAGTTCAGCAGCGTCTACGACGGCACGGCGGCCTTCGTGCGGCTGATCGGGCTGGTCGCGCGGACCCAGCTCACACTGAGCCAGATCGACGCGCGGATTCCGCGGGCGCACGTCCTCAAACGCGACCTGGCCACTCCGTGGGCGGTCAAGGGTCTGGTGATGCGGCGCGTGGTCGAGGCGGCCGGGGACCGGTCCGTGGACACCACGGACGGGGTGCGCGTCGTCGAGACCGACGGCCGCTGGGTGATGGTCCTGCCGGACCCCGCGGAAGCCGTCACCCACCTGTGGGCGGAGGGCCCGGACGACGCCTCCGCGCAGGCGCTGCTCGACGAGTGGTCCGCGGTGGTTGACAGCGCGGGCCGGTAGGAGGCGCGCACGCGCGCGTGCCGGACAAGTGTCCCCAAGGGGGCCTGTCCGGCACGCCGGTGGGGCCGTTCGGAGGTAGTGGCGGCGGCGTGCGACGATGTGCGGCATGCCGCAGCAACCCCCCGTTCGGAGCACATTCACGCGGCCTGCCCGTCCGGACGCGTCCATGTCATTGCTGACCAACGTCATGGACCACAGCCTCGACGAGGGATACGCCGAGGCGGCCGCCAGGAAGAAGGCCGACGGCGGCGGCGGTCTGCCCAAGACCCTCAGGGCCAAGCTCGGACTCGCGGCGGGCCTCGTGCTGGCCGCCCTGGTCGTGACGGTCGGCGCCGCCCAGGCACGGGTCGCCGCTCCCGTCGTCGCCAAGGAGCGCGAGGAACTGGTCGACCGCATAGAAGAGGAGACCTCGGCGGCCGACGAACTGGAGAAGAACGTCGACGCACTGCGGGACGACGTCGGCGCGCGTCAGCGTGAGGCGCTGGAGAAGAGCGGCGACACCGACCGGTCCGACCTGGTGGGCATCCTGTCGGGCGCGGCCGAGGTACACGGGCCCGGTGTGAAGCTCGTGGTGGACGACGCGAAGGACGCCGGCTCGGGCGGCGACGGGCAGGCGCGCGGCACCTCGGACTTCTCCGACACGGGCCGGGTGCGGGACCGGGACATGCAGCGCGTGGTCAACGGGCTGTGGGAGTCGGGTGCCGAGGCGGTCTCCGTCAACGGGCAGCGGCTGACGGCACTGTCGGCGATCAGGGCCGCAGGAGACGCGATACTGGTCGACAACAGGCCGCTGGTGCCGCCGTACACGGTGCTCGCGGTGGGGGACGGCGAGCGGCTGAGCCGCACCTTCCAGGACAGTGCCGACGGGCTGTACCTGCACGCCCTCCAGGAGAACTACGGCATCCGGACCGCCCTCTCCGTCGCTGAGGACCTCGAGCTGCCGGCCGCACCGAGTGTGATCGTACGCACAGCACAACCGATAACCGAGAAGGGCACATCGTGATCGCCGTACTGGGCCTCGTCGTGGGAGTCGTGGCCGGACTGTTGGTCCGGCCCGAGGTGCCGGCGGCCGTCGAGCCGTATCTGCCGATCGCCGTCGTGGCGGCGCTGGACGCCGTCTTCGGTGGTCTGCGGGCCATGCTCGACGGCATCTTCGACGACAAGGTCTTCGTGGTGTCGTTCCTGTCGAACGTGGTCGTGGCCGCCCTGATCGTGTTCCTCGGCGACAAGCTGGGCGTCGGTGCCCAGTTGTCCACGGGTGTCGTGGTCGTCCTCGGTATCCGCATCTTCTCCAACGCGGCGGCGATCCGGCGCCACGTGTTCCGGGCGTGAGACCGATGAGCGAGCGCGAGGAGCAGCCCGCGAACCGGCTGCGCAAGGAACTGCCCGAAGAGCAGCCGCCCGGCCGGCCCCCGGTCACGGACGCCCCGGCCGGCGAGGCCCCGCAGGGTGACCAGCCGGAGCCGGTCGCGCCGACCGGCCGGGAGCGGCTCCGCAAGGGGCTGTGGCCGCCGCGTCTGACCCGGGCGCAACTCATCGTCGCCCTGCTTCTGTTCGGGCTCGGGTTCGGCCTCGCGGTCCAGGTGGCGTCGAACAGTGAGAGCGACGGCGCGCTGCGCGGTGCCCGGCAGGAGGATCTGGTGCGCATCCTCGATGAACTGGACGACCGTACCCAGCGTCTTGAAGACGAGAAGCAGGGTCTCGAGAAGCAGCGGGACGAGCTGGAGAACAGCTCCGACCAGGCCGAGGAGGCCCGGAAGCAGACACAGGAGAAGGAGCGGCAACTGGGCATCCTCGCGGGCACCGTGGCCGCGCAGGGGCCCGGGATCACGGTGACGGTCGAGGACACGAAGGGAGCGGTCGAGGCGGACATGCTGCTCGACGCGATCCAGGAACTGCGCGCGGCGGGAGCGGAGGCGATCCAGGTGAACGGTGTGCGGGTCGTCGCCGGCACCTACCTGGCGGACACCGACAAGTCCGTGAGCGTGGACGGGAACAAGATCAACGCGCCCTATCGTTTCCAGGTCATCGGCAAGCCGCAGGACCTCGAACCGGCTCTCAACATTCCTGGAGGTGTGGTGCAGACTCTGGAAAAGGAACAGGCCACCGTTACTGTTGAGCAGTCGAGCAAGATCGTCGTGGACGCCTTGCGAGCGGCGGAGCGGCCTGACTACGCTCGGTCGTCCTCCCAGTGAAGCGGCGGTGCATGAGGGGTGTCCGGCGAGGGCATGAGGTTGCGGGGGGTCGGCGCACCGATTGGGCGGTGCGTGGTGGAAACTGTCTGGCGGAGACGGACGTTGTGAAGATGTCCGGGTCGGCCAGTACGGTCAGTCAGGGTTCGTCCTGCCCCACGGGCGGGTCTGTTTCGGTCAAGGGGAATCGCCCGTGAAGTTGTTTGCGAAGTTGTTCGGCAAGAGCGCGCGAGAGGGCAGCGACAACGCGACCGCCCGCCATCGCGCCCAGCCCGACGCAGAGGGCGCGCGCCCGATGTTCCGGGACCAGGTGGCTGGTCGCGGCGGTGACATTCCCGGTGGTCAGGGCGCGCCGTCTGTTGACCCTGCGCAGTCCGGCGGCATAGGTTTCGGCCAGCCCTCAGCCGCAGGTCCGGGCGGAGGGTTCCACCCCGATCCGTACGCGTCGAACGCCCCGGCGGGGCAGCCGCGGCAGGAGGATCCGTCCATGTCGGCCCTGGTCTGTACGAGGTGCGGCAACCGCAACGCGGAGAACAGCCGTTTCTGCTCCAACTGCGGCGCTCCGCTGCGTGCCGGTGCCGTCCCGGAGCGCGCGTCCGAGACGACCTCCACGATCTCCATCTCAGGCCTGGAGGCGTACGACGCGGAGACCACCGGTCAGACGGCGGTGCCGGCGCTCTCTCCCGAGGCGCAGGCGGCCGTCGACGCGCTGCCGCTCGGCTCCGCCCTCCTGGTCGTGCGCCGGGGCCCGAACTCGGGCAGCCGTTTCCTCCTGGACGGTGAGCTGACCACGGCCGGGCGTCATCCCCAGAGCGACATCTTCCTCGACGACGTGACGGTCTCGCGTCGCCACGTGGAGTTCCGCCGAGGTCAGGACGGTTCCTTCACGGTCGCCGACGTCGGCAGCCTCAACGGTACGTACGTCAACCGGGAGCGCATCGACCAGGTCGCCCTGTCGAACGGCGACGAGGTGCAGATCGGCAAATACCGGCTGGTGTTCTACGCGAGCCAGCGGGGCTACTGACCCGTCCCCGGGCCCGGCCCGGGGAACCACCAGGGAAGGTCCATGCTTCATACACCGAGCGGCGGTGCCGGGCATCACGGCACCGCCGCCACGGACAGTGGGCTGATGAGCATCGGCGCGGTGCTGAACGCGCTGCGTGACGAGTTCCCCGACATCACCGTCTCCAAGATCCGCTTCCTGGAGTCGGAGGGCCTCGTCGAACCGCGGCGGACCCCGGCCGGGTATCGCAAGTTCAGCGCGCACGACGTCGAGCGGCTCGGCCGGGTGCTGCGCATGCAGCGGGACCACTACCTGCCGCTCAAGGTCATCCGGGACCATCTGGACGCCATGGAGCGAGGCGAGGCCGTCTCCCTGCCGACCGTGGGCCGGCAGCAGGACGGGGAGACCGCACCGGAGCCGGCCGAGGGCCCGACGGTGACCCGGATCGGCCGGGACCAGCTGCTCGCCGCCGCCGGGATCGGAGACCGGGAGCTGGCGGAGTGGGAGTCGTACGGACTGCTCGCCCCGCTGCCCGACGGGGCCTACGACGCCGAGGCCGTGACCGTGGCGTCGCTGGTGGTCCAGCTGGGGCGGTTCGGTATCGAGCCGCGTCACCTGCGGGTGATGAAGGCGGCCGCCGACCGGGAGGCGGGTCTGGTGGACCAGGTGGTCGCCCCGCTGAAACGACACCGCAACCCCCAGACCAGGGCACACGCCGAAGCCCGTACCAAGGAGCTGGCCGGGCTGGCGGTGAAGCTGCACGCGGCGCTGGTGCAGACCGCGCTCGGCGTGCGGCTGCCCTGATCCGGACCGCCCGACGACCCGGATCGCCCACCCGATCCCGGCCCGACTACCCAAACGTCCCGGGCACGGCCTAGGGTTGGTGTGTGAACGAGCTCGATGTCGTAGGTGTCCGGGTCGAGATGCCCTCCAACCAACCGATCGTGCTGCTGCGCGAGGTGGGAGGCGACCGCTACCTTCCCATCTGGATCGGACCGGGGGAGGCGACGGCGATCGCCTTCGCCCAGCAGGGCATGGCTCCGGCGCGTCCGCTGACGCACGACCTGTTCAAGGACGTCCTGGAGGCCGTCGGCCAGGAGCTCACGGAAGTGCGCATCACCGACCTCCGGGACGGGGTCTTCTACGCCGAGCTGGTCTTCGCGAGCGGGGTCGAGGTGAGTGCCAGGCCGTCCGACGCCATAGCGCTGGCGCTGCGCACCGGGACGCCGATCTACGGCAGCGACACGGTTCTCGACGACGCAGGCATCGCCATCCCGGACGAGCAGGAGGACGAGGTGGAGAAGTTCCGCGAGTTCCTCGACCAGATCTCGCCGGAGGACTTCGGAACCAGCAACCAGTGACCGGATCGGGCCGGGACGGTGCAGGCCGGGAAGGTGCGGCGCATCGCGGGATCCGGGCCCGGGCACATTCGGCTAGCCTTTCCCCGTGGCAGGGCACGCGAAACCACTCGTAGGGTGATTATCACTCGGCGTGCCGAGTGTGGCGATCGTTGACGCACCCTTGGTGACTGCCTACCTTCGAGGAGGCAGGTCAAGGACGGAGGTCGGCGTGAGAATTAGCGGCGACGGTACGGCTGGGGGTGGCCCCGGGCACGGTCTCGGGGTGAGTGGTCCGTACCCTCCCCCGGGCTCGCGGCTCCGCACGGACGTCGGGGGGTATCCCCAGCACGGTGGCGCGACTGATCCGGCCCCGCAGCGACCGGCTGCCGTGCCGACGGGCAGAGGGGCGGCGTCCATGGCGTCGGAGCAGATCGGCTATCGCGGGCCGACGGCCTGCGCCGCCGCCGGCATCACCTATCGGCAGCTCGACTACTGGGCCCGCACGGGCCTGGTCGAACCCAGCGTGCGGCCCGCGCACGGCTCAGGTACCCAGCGTCTCTACAGCTTCCGCGACGTGGTCGTGCTGAAGATCGTCAAGCGTTTCCTCGACACCGGGGTGTCGCTGCAGAACATCCGCACCGCCGTGCAGCACCTGCGGGAACGCGGCTTCCGCGACCTGGAGCGGATGACGCTGATGAGCGACGGCGCCACGGTCCACGAGTGCACCTCGCCCGACGAGGTGCACGCCCTGCTCCAGGGCGGCCAGGGGGTCTTCGGGATCGCCGTCGGAGTCGTCTGGCGGGACGTCGAGGGCGCGCTGTCCCAGCTGCACGGAGAGCGGATCGACACGGGGGAGACCCTGATCGGCCACAATCCGGCGGACGAACTGGCGCGGCGGCGCGGCAACAGGGCGGTCTGACGCCGGTGCCCGGGACATCCGCGGGGCTCCGGCCGGACGGTGCCGCCCCGGCATTGTCAGTGGCGTAGGGCAGCATCGGAGATGTGAGAACCTCGCCCACGATCCTGCATCTCGACATGGACGCCTTCTACGCCTCGGTGGAGCAGGCGTCCAAGCCGAGCCTGCGCGGCAAGGCCGTGGTCGTGGGAGGCCTCGGGCCGCGCGGTGTGGTCGCCACCGCCTCGTACGAGGCGCGGATCTTCGGGGTGCACTCGGCGATGCCCATGAGCCAGGCCCGGCGGCTGGCTCCCAACGCGGCGTATCTGGTCCCGCGCTTCGAGCTGTACCGGTCGATCAGCGAGCAGGTGATGCGGCTGTTGCGGGAGCTGTCCCCGCTGGTGGAGCCGCTGAGCCTGGACGAGGCCTTCGTGGACCTGGAGGCGGGCGGCTCGGCCCGGGACGCGGAGTCCGCACGGCTGGCCGGGACGAAACTGCGCGCGGACATCCGCGCCGTCACCGGACTCACCGGGTCCGTGGGCCTGGCCGCCTCCAAGATGCTGGCCAAGATCGCTTCCGAGGAGGCCAAGCCCGACGGACTGGTCCTGATCCCGCCGGGTACCGAGCGGGCCATGCTGGAGCCGATGACCGTGCGGACCCTGCCCGGGGTCGGACCGGCGACGGGGGACCACCTGCGGCGGGCCGGCATCACCACGGTCGGCGAACTCGCGGAGGCGGGCGAGGACGAGCTGGTGCGGCTGCTGGGCAGGGCGCACGGCCACGCCCTCCACGCGATGGCCCTGGCCCGCGACGAGCGGCCGGTGGTGGCCGAGCGGGAGACCAAGTCCGTGTCCGTGGAGGACACCTATGACGTGGACATCCACGACCGGGTGCGCGTCGGCGTCGAGGTGGAGCGGCTGGCGGACCGTTGTGTGCGGCGGCTGCGCGGGTCCGGACTGTCCGGGCGGACCATCGTGCTCAAGGTGCGCAGGTACGACTTCGCGACGCTCACGCGTTCCGAGACCCTGCGCGGCCCCACGGACGACCCGTCGGTGGTGCGGGAGGCCGCCGCACGGCTGCTGGACTCCGTCGACACGACGGGCGGCGTGCGGCTGCTCGGCGTCGGCGTCAGCGGCCTCGCCGACTACACGCAGGAGGACCTGTTCGCGCAGGCGGCCGGCGGCCGGGACGAGGAACCGGCCGAGGAACCGGAGCCCGATCCCGTCGCCGAGCCCCGTCCGGTCCCCGCCGAGCGCCGGTGGCCGTCCGGACACGACGTCCGGCACGCGCGGTACGGGCACGGCTGGGTGCAGGGCAGCGGCCTCGGTCGGGTCACCGTGCGGTTCGAGACGCCGTACTCCGGGACCGGCCGGGTGCGGACCTTCCCGATGGAAGACCCGGACCTGACCCCCGCCGACCCGCTGCCGCTGATCCCGCCCGTGCCACGAAGAGCCGGCGGGGCTGAGGCGGAGCGTCAGCCCTCGTCGTTGCCCTTGCCCGCCAGCTTGCCGAAGTCGCGGTCGGGCGGCGGGGGAGGTGCCGCCACGTCGAGCCCGTAGTGGTGGTAGAGCTGCAGCTCCTGCTCCGGCGAGAGATGCCGGCCGACACCGAAGTCGGGTGCCTCCTTGATCAGGGCCCGGTCGAAGGGCACCCGCAGCGTGCCGTCGACCAGCTCGCTCGGCTCCAGCGGGACGAAGGCGTCCCGGCTGAAGAGGCCGGTGCGTATCGCCGCCCACTCGGGGACGCCGGTGGCATCGTCGAGATACACCTCGTCCACGGTGCCGATCCTGGTGCCGTCGCGGTCGAACGCCTTGCGGCCGATCAGGTTCCGCGGATCGATGTCAGTACGCACGGGGCCCTCCACTTGATCGCACCACTGGGCCGCACTGGGATAGCACACCAGCCGCCGAATCATCCGTAAGAACTACAAAAAACCACATATGGCCGCTCGGCCACTCGAAGGTCCGGGCCGCGGCCTCGCTGGTACGCTGGCAAACGGCCGCTGACCCCGTGCGGGAGAGTCCTCCAGCCACCACCGGAGGCGCCGAAGGAGCAAATCCTCCCCGGAATCTCTCAGGCCCACGTACCGCACGGACGAGGTCACTCTGGAAAGCAGAGCGGATGTCGACGGCTTCCGCTCTCACCGACGGTGAAAGCCGGGAGCCCTCGGGCCGTCCCGGTGAAGCTCTCAGGTCGAGATGACAGAGGGGGAGGCCGTCAGGGTACCCGCGCCGTGGTGCCCCTCGAAGGTCGTCAGACCAGGAGGCCTCCGCAATGACCGCCCATCGCACCCCGCTCACCGAACTCGAACAGGCAGCGCCGTTCGAACAGCGCCACATCGGCCCCGACCACGAGGCCCGGGCCAAGATGCTCGCGCAGGTCGGTTACGGTTCGCTCGACGAGCTGACGGCCGCCGCGGTGCCGGACGTGATCAAGAACGCCGGCGCGCTGGACCTGCCGGGCGCCCGCTCCGAGGCGGAGGTGCTGGCCGAGCTGCGTTCCCTGGCCGACCGCAACCAGGTCCTCGACTCCATGATCGGCCTCGGCTACTACGGCACCTTCACCCCGCCGGTCATCCTGCGCAACGTCATGGAGAACCCCTCCTGGTACACGGCCTACACGCCCTACCAGCCGGAGATCTCCCAGGGCCGCCTGGAGGCGCTGCTCAACTTCCAGACCATGGTCGCCGAGCTGACCGGCCTGCCCACCTCCGGTGCCTCGCTGCTCGACGAGGGCACCGCCGCCGCCGAGGCGATGGCCCTGTCCCGGCGCATGGGCAAGAACAAGAAGGGCCTGTTCCTGGTCGATGCGGACGCCCTTCCGCAGACCGTCGCCGTGATACGGACGCGTGCCGAGCCGACCGGCGTCGAGGTCGTCGTCGCCGACCTGAGCGAGGGCATCCCGGCCGAGGTCGCCGCACGCGAGATCAACGGCGTCCTGATCCAGTACCCGGGCGCCTCCGGTGCCGTCCGCGACATCAGGCCGGTGATCGACCGGGCGCACGAGCTCGGCGCGCTCGTCACCGTCTCCGCCGATCTGCTCGCGCTCACCCTGCTCACCTCGCCCGGCGAACTGGGCGCGGACATCGCCGTCGGCACCACCCAGCGCTTCGGCGTGCCGATGGGCTTCGGCGGGCCGCACGCCGGCTACATGGCCGTGCACGAGAAGTTCGCACGCAGCCTGCCGGGCCGCCTGGTCGGCGTCTCCGTGGACGCCGACGGCAACAAGGCCTACCGCCTCGCGCTGCAGACCCGCGAGCAGCACATCCGCCGCGAGAAGGCCACCAGTAACATCTGCACCGCCCAGGTGCTGCTCGCCGTCATGGCCGGCATGTACGCCGTGTACCACGGCCCCGAGGGGCTGCGGGCCATCGCCCGCCGCACCCACCGGTACGCGTCGGTCATCGCGGCCGGCCTCGCCGCCGGCGGTGTCGAGGTCGTGCACGGCGCCTACTTCGACACCGTCACCGCGCGGGTGCCGGGCCGGGCCGCCGAGGTGGTGCACGCCGCCCGCGAGAACGGGATCAACCTGCGGCTCGTCGACGCCGACCACGTGTCGTTCGCCTGCGACGAGACCACGACGCGCGCCCAGGCGGGCGGCGTGTGGAACGCCTTCGGCGTCGAGGGCGACGTCGAGGCGCTGGACGCCGCCACCGCGGAGACGCTGCCGGAGGCGCTGCTGCGCACCGACGACTTCCTGACCCACCCCGTCTTCCACCAGCACCGCTCCGAGACCGCGATGCTGCGCTACCTGCGCCGGCTCGCCGACCGCGACTACGCGCTGGACCGCGGCATGATCCCGCTGGGCTCCTGCACCATGAAGCTCAACGCGACCACCGAGATGGAACCGGTCACCTGGCCCGAGTTCGGCGCCCTGCACCCCTTCGCGCCCGCCGAGCAGGCGCAGGGCTACCTGACCCTCATCCGCGAGCTGGAGGAGCGGCTCGCCGAGGTCACGGGGTACGACAAGGTCTCGCTCCAGCCCAACGCCGGGTCGCAGGGCGAGTTCGCCGGGCTGCTCGCCGTACGCGGCTACCACCGGGCCAACGGCGACGACCAGCGCACCGTCTGCCTCATCCCGTCCTCCGCGCACGGCACCAACGCCGCCAGCGCCGTGATGGCCGGCATGAAGGTCGTCGTCGTCAAGACCGCCGAGGACGGCGAGATCGACGTCGAGGACCTGCGGGCCAGGATCGAGCAGCACCGCGACGAGCTGGCCGTGCTGATGATCACGTACCCGTCCACGCACGGTGTCTTCGAGGAGCACGTCGCCGACATCTGCGCCCGGGTGCACGACGCGGGCGGCCAGGTCTACGTGGACGGCGCCAATCTCAACGCCCTGGTCGGCCTCGCCAAGCCCGGCCGCTTCGGCGGCGACGTCTCCCACCTGAACCTGCACAAGACCTTCTGCATCCCGCACGGCGGCGGCGGTCCCGGCGTCGGCCCCGTGGGCGTGCGGTCGCACCTGGCGCCCTACCTGCCCAACCACCCGCTGCAGCCCGCCGCGGGCCCGCAGACCGGCGTCGGACCCATCTCGGCGGCTCCCTGGGGCTCGGCCGGCATCCTGCCGATCTCGTGGTCGTACGTCCGGCTGATGGGCGGCGAAGGACTCAAGCGCGCCACGCAGGTGGCGGTGCTGTCCGCCAACTACATCGCCAAGCGCCTGGAGCCGCACTTCCCGGTGCTGTACACCGGGCCGGGCGGTCTGGTCGCGCACGAGTGCATCATCGACCTGCGCCCGCTGACCAAGGCGACCGGCGTCAGCGTCGACGACGTCGCCAAGCGGCTGATCGACTACGGCTTCCACGCGCCGACGATGTCCTTCCCGGTGGCCGGCACGCTGATGATCGAGCCGACCGAGTCGGAGGACCTCGCCGAGCTGGACCGGTTCTGCGAGGCGATGATCGGGATCCGCGCGGAGATCGAGAAGGTCGGCTCCGGTGCCTGGCCCGCCGACGACAACCCGCTGCGCGGCGCCCCGCACACCGCGGGGGCCCTGGCCGGCGACTGGGACCACGCGTACACCCGCGAGGAGGCCGTCTTCCCGGCCGGGGTGTCCGCCGCCGACAAGTACTGGCCGCCGGTGCGCCGCATCGACCAGGCCTACGGCGACCGGAACCTCGTCTGCTCCTGCCCACCGCTGGACGCGTACGAGGACTGACTTCCGCGAGCGCCTCCGCGACGGAGTGGCTCCGCCCTCGCCCGTCCCCCGGGCCGGGGCGGAGCCGCTCGGCGTCTCAGGGGGTGGCCAGCGAGACCTCCGTCGACTTGATCAGGGCGACGACCGGAACGCCGGGGGACAGGCCCAGTTCGTCGGCCGACTGCCGGGTGACGACGGCGGTCAGTTCGGCGTCGTCGACGGCGACCGACACGGAGGCCATCGCGCCGCCCGCGGTCACGGCGGTGACCGAGCCCGGCAGCCGGTTGCGCACGGACAGGCCCTCGACGGGGCCGGTGGCCAGGGCGACCTGGGTCGACTTCACCAGCGCCCGGACGGCGGACCCGGCGGCGAGGGACAGGTCGTCGGCGGCCTCCCGGGTGATCGCCGCGATCAGGTGCCGGCCGCCCGCGAGGCGGACCCCGACCGTCGCCATGGCCTCTCCCGGAGTGACGGCGGTGACGATGCCGGGGAGCTGGTTGCGGATGCTCAGGCTCATGGGGGCACCGTAGTCCGACCAGGGTGCGATGCCCGGTATGCGGATGTGTACGGGGCGGCCGGGTTCGCACGCATCCCCCGAACGAGGCATTGGGTATAACGCGATATAGCGTTAGTCTGGGCGTGGTCGGGGCGCATGCAGAGCGCCTTGGGGAATCGGGGTGGAGCGATGTCGGTACAGCCCGCACACGGTGGTGAGTCGCTCGTGATCCGTGCCTCGCACGCGGACCGGGACCGGGTCGTGGACGTGCTCGGCGCGGCGGCCGGTGACGGACGGCTGACCGCCGGGGAGCTGGACGAGCGGGTCGGGGCCGCGCTCTCGGCGCGCACGCTGGGGGAACTGGTCGCCCTGACCGCCGACCTGCCGGCCGAGGCCGCGGTGCGGACACCCGAGGCCAAGGACGTCGTCCGGATCGAACAGCAGGGGGCGTCCACGCGGCGGGGCGAGGGATGGGTCGTACCGCGGCGGATGGAGATCCGGTCGGCCTGGGGCGAGGTGACGCTCGACCTCGCCCGTGCCGTGATCACCCACGGCACCCTCCATATCGACCTAGACCTGCACGCCGGGTCGCTCAAGCTCCTGACCCGGCCCGGCATCGTGGTGGACACCGACTCGCTGACGGCGAGCTTCGCCGAGGTGAAGGCCCCGCGGACGGTCGACACAGGGGTGCCCGTGACGCTGCGGGTCGAGATAGCGGGCACGATCAGCTACGGGAAGATCGTGGTGCGTGCGCCGCGCCGGAGGTTCGGGCGGAAGGGGTAGGCGCCGACGGCTCCCGCCCAGGAAGTCGCGTGGCCTCGTACCCGCGCGGCCTCGTACCCACCTGGTCCCGTACCGCGTGGCCGTCTCGTACCGCGTGGCCGTCTCGTACCGCGTGGTTTCGTACCCGTGTGGGCTTGTACCGCGGAAGCCGTGAGGACTCGTAAGAGATCCGTCAAAGGCGTACAGACCGCCGTATGAGAGGCGTCAACGGCGGTCCTTTTCGGTCGCACAGGAGCTTTCCTCGAAGCGTCCTAGTTGCAACCGAACTCACTCCAGGAGCTCACGATGGCCGATCTGGCCTTCGTCGTCACCACGGTCGCGGTCTTCGCGCTGGTGGCTCTCGTCGCCAAGGGGGTGACGAAGCTGTGACCGCCGAGAACATCGTCGGCCTGATCGTGGCCGTCGCCCTGCTGGGCTACCTCGTACTCGCCCTGATCTTCCCGGAGAGGTTCTGAGCGCCGACATGGGTCCCACAACCGCCGGCGTGCTCCAGGCGCTGGCCCTCATCGGTGCCCTTGCGGTCGCGCACGTCCCGCTGGGCAACCACATGGCCCGGGTCTACTCCTCCGACCGGCACTGGCGTGTGGAGAAGTGGATCTACAAGGGCATCGGTGCCGACCCCGACACACAGATGCGCTGGACCGCGTACCTGCGCGGTGTGCTCGCCTTCTCCGTCGCCGGGGTCCTCTTCCTCTACCTGCTCCAGCGCCTCCAGGGTGTCCTGCCGGGCTCGCTCGGCTTCGACGCGGTGGCGCCCGCGCAGGCCTTCAACACCGCCGCCTCCTTCGTGGCCAACACCAACTGGCAGTCGTACTCCGGCGAACAGACGATGGGCCACGTCGTGCAGACCGCGGGTCTGGCGGTGCAGAACTTCGTCTCCGCGGCGGTCGGCATGGCGGTCGCCGTGGCCCTCGTGCGCGGTTTCGCCCGCACCCGCGGCGGCGAGCTGGGCAACTTCTGGTCGGACCTGGTGCGCGGAGTCACGCGCGTGCTGGTGCCGCTGGCCGTCGTCGGCGCGCTCGTGCTGGTCGCCTGCGGGGTCGTGCAGAACTTCTCCGGCATCCACGAGGTCGGCCAGTTCATGGGCGGCTCGCAGCAGTGGAACGGCGGGGCCGTCGCCTCGCAGGAGGTCATCAAGGAGCTGGGCACCAACGGCGGCGGCTACTTCAACGCCAACAGCGCCCACCCCTTCGAGAACCCGACGGCCTTCACGAACCTCTTCGAGGTCTTCCTGATCCTGCTGATCCCGGTCGCCCTCACCAGGACCTTCGGTGTCATGGCCGGCTCGGTGCGCCAGGGGTACGCGATCCTCGCGGCCATGGCCACGATCTGGGTCGGCTTCGTCGCCCTGATGATGTGGACCGAGCTTGCCCACCACGGCCCGGCGCTGCAGGCGGCCGGCGGGGCGATGGAGGGCAAGGAGCTGCGGTTCGGGATCGGCGGCTCGTCGCTCTTCGCAGTGAGTACGACGCTCACCTCCACCGGCGCCGTCGACTCCTTCCACTCCTCGTACACCGGACTGGGCGGCGGGATCGCCCTGCTGGGCATGATGCTCGGGGAGATCGCACCGGGCGGGGTCGGCTCCGGGCTCTACGGCATGCTGATCATGGCGGTCGTCGCGGTCTTCATCGCGGGGCTCATGGTCGGCCGTACACCGGAGTACCTCGGCAAGAAGATCGGCCCCCGCGAGATCAAGCTCGCGGCCGTCTACATCCTGATCACGCCGGCGCTGGTCCTGGTCTTCACCGCGCTGTCCCTGGCCCTGCCGACTCCGCCGCACTCGATGCTCAACCCCGGCGCGCACGGCTTCTCCGAGGTCCTGTACGCCTTCACCTCCGCCGCGAACAACAACGGCTCCGCCTTCGCCGGGCTGAACGCGAACACCGACTGGTTCAACACCACGACCGGGCTCGCGATGCTGCTCGGACGGTTCCTGCCGATGGTGTTCGTCCTGGCCCTGGCCGGATCGCTGGCCGGGCAGCGGCCGGTGCCGGTCACCGCGGGCACCCTGCGCACCGAGAAGCCGATGTTCACCGGCCTGCTCGTGGGCGCCATCCTGATCATCGTCGGTCTCACCTACTTCCCGGCGCTGGCCCTGGGCCCGCTGGCGGAAGGGCTGGCGTGATGACCGCCCGTACCCGGAAACACGAGGACGACATGTCCGACTCCCTGCCCGACTCCGAGCCCGCCGTCAAGGACCCGGCGTCCCCCGCCGCCGTGGCCACCGCCGACGCCACGGAGCGACGGGCGCCGCACGACGGCTCGCCCACCGGCCGCCCGTCCGGCGGCGGCCGCGTCGGCGGCGGCCTCTTCGAACCCGCGCGGCTGCTCGCCGCGCTGCCCGAGGCGTTCCGCAAACTCGACCCGCGGGTGATGGTCACATCACCGGTGATGTTCGTGGTGTGGGCCGGCTCGGTGCTGACCACCGCCTGCTCCTTCACCGACCCGGGGGACTGGTTCGGCTGGACCATCAGCGCCTGGCTCTGGCTGACCGTCGTCTTCGCCAACCTCGCGGAGGCCGTCGCCGAGGGCCGCGGCAAGGCGCAGGCCGACACCCTGCGCCGGGCGAAGACGGATGCCGTCGCCCGCCGGGCCGACGGCTCCACCGTCCCCGGCGCGGAACTGGCGGTGGGCGACCTGGTGGTGTGCGAGGCCGGCGACGTCGTCCCCGGCGACGGCGACGTCGTCGAGGGCGTCGCCTCGGTCGACGAGTCCGCGATCACCGGCGAGTCGGCGCCCGTCATCCGTGAGTCGGGCGGCGACCGCAGCGCCGTGACCGGCGGGACGAAGGTCCTCTCCGACCGCATCGTCGTCCGGATCACCACGAAGCCGGGCGAGACCTTCATCGACCGGATGATCGGTCTCGTCGAGGGCGCGGCCCGGCAGAAGACGCCGAACGAGGTCGCGCTGAACATCCTGCTGGCCTCGCTGACGATCGTCTTCCTGCTGGCCTGCGCCACGCTGACGCCGTTCGCCGAGCACGCGGGCACCCGGCTGTCCCTGGTCGTGCTGGTCGCGCTGCTGGTCTGCCTCATCCCCACCACGATCGGTGCCCTGCTCTCCGCGATCGGCATCGCCGGCATGGACCGCCTGGTGCAGCGCAACGTGCTGGCCATGTCGGGCCGTGCGGTCGAGGCCTCCGGCGACGTCTCCACCCTGCTCCTCGACAAGACCGGCACCATCACGCTCGGCAACCGGCAGGCGGCGGCGTTCGTGCCGGTGCGCGGCACGACCGAGGCCGAGCTGGCGGACGCCGCACAGCTGTCCTCGCTGGCCGACGAGACGCCCGAGGGCCGCTCGGTCGTCGTGCTCGCCAAGGAGCGGTACGGACTGCGCGAACGGCACCGGGGCGAGCTGACCGGTGCCGAGTGGGTCTCCTTCACCGCCCAGACACGGATGTCCGGCGTGGACGTCCAGGGGCGACGGATCCGCAAGGGCGCGGCCGGCGCGGTGACCGCGTGGGTGCGCGAGCACGGCGGCGAGGTCGCGGAGGACACGGAGCGGCTGGCCGACGGCATCTCCGAGGAGGGCGGCACACCGCTGCTCGTCGCCGTGGAGGACGCGGAGGGGGCGCGGGTCCTCGGGGTCGTCCATCTCAAGGACGTCGTGAAGCAGGGCATGCGGCAGCGGTTCGAGGAACTGCGGCGGATGGGCATCAGGACCGTCATGATCACCGGCGACAACCCGCTGACGGCCAAGGCGATCGCCGACGAGGCGGGCGTCGACGACTTCCTCGCCGAAGCCACGCCCGAGGACAAGATGGCGCTCATCAAGCGGGAGCAGGCCGGCGGCAAGCTCGTCGCGATGACCGGCGACGGCACCAACGACGCCCCGGCGCTCGCGCAGGCCGACGTCGGGGTGGCCATGAACACCGGTACGTCGGCCGCCAAGGAGGCCGGCAACATGGTCGACCTCGACTCCGACCCGACCAAGCTGATCGAGATCGTCGAGATCGGCAAGCAGCTGCTGATCACACGCGGGGCGCTCACGACGTTCTCCATAGCCAACGACGTCGCCAAGTACTTCGCGATCATCCCGGCGCTGTTCGCGGCGGTGTACCCGGGCCTCGACAAGCTCAACATCATGCGCCTGTCCTCGCCGGACTCGGCCATCCTGTCCGCGGTCGTCTTCAACGCGCTGATCATCGTCGTGCTGGTGCCCCTCGCCCTGCGCGGAGTGCGCTACCGGCCGGTGAGTGCGGACCGCATGCTGCGCCGCAATCTCGCGGTCTACGGCCTGGGCGGGCTGATCGTCCCCTTCCTCGGCATCAAGGCCGTCGACCTGCTCCTGTCCCTCGTTCCCGGAATCGGCTGACCGTCATGAAGAACTCGGTATCGAACACGGCGCGGTTGCTCGCCGCCGGTCTGCGGGCCCTCCTGGTGCTCACCCTGGTCACCGGCGTGGCCTACCCCCTGGTGGTGACGGGGGCCGCCCAGGCCCTCTTCCCCGGCAAGGCGGACGGCTCCCAGGTCTCGGCGGACGGCCGGGTAGTGGGCTCCTCGCTGATCGGACAGTCGTACAACCTGCCGCTCAAGGCGGGCCAGGAGACTCCCGAACCGGATCTGAAGTGGTTCCAGGGGCGGCCGGCCAACGGACTGGGGGAGAACACCCTCAACACCCAGTACCGGCTGATCGTCTCCGGTGCCACCAACCTGGCCGCCGACAACCCGGAGCTGGTCGGGCAGGTGAAGGCTGCCCAGGCCGCCGTCATCAGGGACAACTCCGTGCCCGGCAGCCCCGTCCGGCGGGAGGACGTCCCCGCCGACGCGGTGACCTCCTCCGGCTCGGGACTCGACCCGCACATCTCCCCGGAGTATGCCCGGTTGCAGGTGGGCCGGGTCGCCCACGAGAACGGCCTGAGCGTCGTGCGGGTGCGGGAGCTCGTCGACCGGCACACCGAGGGCCGGACGCTCGGCTTCATCGGTGAGCCGGCGGTGAACGTCCTCGAGCTGAACATCGCCCTCAAGCAGCTCCTGGCGAAGAGCTGAGAAGCACTGGGAGGAGCTGAGAGGAGGCTGGAGTGGCTGAGCGGTGCCCCGCCCCGTCTCGGGGACCGGCCGGCCACGGACCGTGACCGGGTCCGGACACGGGGCGGGGCCGGTTCGCAGCCGCGGCTGCGAACCGGCCCCAGGGCGCTCGGGCGAGCGGTCCCGCTCCGCCCGGCGGGTGATCAGGCGGCCGTGATCAGACCCGCGCCGACGGGGCGGTGCGGGGCGATGACCTGACCGTCCGGCAGAAGCTCACCGGTGTCCTCGAAGAGGACGACGCCGTTGCACAGCAGGCTCCAGCCCTGCTCCGGGTGGTGCGCCGCGAGGCGGGCGGATTCCCGGTCGGCGGAGTCGGCTGACGGACACGGTGGCTGGTGCTGGCACATGGGTGGGGTCTCTCGGTCTGTGATGACGGATGAGGTCGTTGTCCTGCTCGTGGCTGTCCCGCGGCGTGAAGCGTCGTTCATGGCCGCCCCCCGTTGTCTCAGTCGGTCCGAACCCAGTGTTGCCCCACGGGCGTCGATCCGCAGGTATTTCGCAGCACCGCTTCTCACAGGTTGATGACGCCTCACCCGCGCGGACGGTTCAGTCCAACTGCACTGTCATTTCGGATGGTTCGGCATGGCCGGATGGGGCTAGTCCGCGCGGGTGGGTGAGCGGGAGGGTCAGGCGGGTGAGCCCATCAGCCGGGTCGGCGCCACCCGGTGGGTGAGCACCGGCAGCAGGTCGGCGACCCGGTGCGGCCGGTGGGCGGCGATGCCCGGCGGTGCCGGCGCCAGCGGCACCAGCAGGTCGGTGGGCCCGGGGTGGCCACAGGCGGCGTCCGCGGAGCGGTCCCCGTGCAGCCACAGGGTGAGCATGTACAGCTCCGGCACGGACAGCAGGCGCGGCTGGTACGTCTGCGGAACGGACTCGGCCTGCCGCAGCGCGTGCCCCGTGGAGGCGACGTAGGGGCCCTCGAAGAAGTGCGAGAAGGCCCAGCCGTCGGGGGTCAGCATGGTCTCGGCCGCGGCCACCGCCCGGTCGCCGCAGTGGATCAGGAACCGCCACCCGGTCAGCCGTGTGACCGCGACGCCCTCCGCGGTGATCCGGTCCAGAACGTGGACCGGCAGGGGGAGTTCGGGGGTGAGGGGGCCCTGGGCGCCGAGCAGGGCGGGAGTCCGCGCCTCGCGTACCGCGGTGGGCGAGGAGAGGGCGGTGAGGACGGAGCGCAGGGCGGCCGCGGGGGCCGGGGGCACACGCAGGGGCATGATGGGTCGCCTCTCATTCGAAGGCACGGTGGCGCGAGGGCGGAGCGGGGCGGACGACGCTGTCAGCTCACAGGGCTGGGAAGGCAGGGGACGGGCCCGGGAACCGAGAAGGGGGTGAGATCTGCCGCGCGTCAGCTCGACGGCAGGATCCTTCGACCGCGGGCGCCGGTCTTCTGCCTTGTCCGCGGAGTTTATACGACATGTGTTCAGACTGTGTTTCGGCTAGCCGATTCCGGTTACCGTTACAAGGCCGCATTCGGTCGTCGATATGCGGGAATCCTCCGGATTTCGGACCGAGTGTGCGGCGGTGACCTCGGGGAATGTTCACCGCGCGGTCGGCCCATTGTCGTCGGCGTTTTTCACGAGTTGCCGCAGCGTGAAAACCGCGTTCCCGTCATGCCCGGCGAATGTGCCACCGGTCACATCGGCACAGCGTAGTGGGTGCCGGGCCCGCGTGGGGACGTTATCGATCGCTTCGGCTGGGCATCATCCACCCTGACCGGTCGCCGGCGGCCGGATCTCCGCATCGACGCTCCGAGAAGGGACTCTTCCATGGGGGAGAAGGTCGTGGCAGGTCAGTTCGACCTGTCCGATCGCCAGCGCTACCGCGAGAAGCTCCAGCGGTGCCTGACCGGCCTGGAGCGTCTCCTGGCGGAGAAGCGGTTCGACCGCCCGAAGAACCTGATGGGTCTGGAGATCGAGTTGAATCTCGTCGGTGTCGACGGGATGCCGAAAATGTTGAATGCGCAAGTCCTCGAACGGATCGCGAGCCGCGACTTCCAAACAGAACTCGCCATGTTCAACCTGGAAGTCAACATAGCTCCCCACCGGCTGGGCGGCCGGGTATTCGACCGGCTCTCCGAGGAGATCCGTACGTCTCTGGCATATGCGGACCGCAAGGCGGGAGAGGTCGAGGCGGGAATCGCGATGATCGGCATTCTGCCGACTCTCGACCGTGACGACCTGGTCTCCTCCAACCTTTCCGCCGTCGACCGCTACGCCTTGCTCAACGACCAGATCGTCGCCGCCCGGGGCGAGGACTTCACCCTCGACATCGAGGGTGTCGAGCGTCTGACCTGCACCTCGAAGTCCATCGCCCCCGAGGCCGCCTGCACTTCGGTGCAACTGCACCTCCAGGTCACCCCGGACCGCTTCGCCGACGTGTGGAACGCGGCCCAGGCCGTCACCGCCGCCCAGATCGCCGTCGGCGCCAACGCGCCCTTCCTCTTCGGCCGCGAGCTGTGGCGCGAGTCGCGTCCCCCGCTGTTCCAGCAGTCCACCGACACCCGCCCGCCCGAACTCCAGGCGCAGGGAGTGCGGCCGCGCACCTGGTTCGGGGAACGCTGGGTGACCTCCGCCTACGACCTCTTCGAGGAGAACCGGCGCTACTTCCCGGCGCTGCTGCCGATCTGCGACGACGAGGACCCGCTGGAGGTCCTCGACGCGGGCGGCGTGCCCACCCTCGCCGAACTCGTGCTGCACAACGGCACCGTCTACCGCTGGAACCGCCCCGTCTACGACATCGCCGACGGTGTCCCGCACCTGAGGGTGGAGAACCGGGTCCTGCCCGCGGGACCCACCGTCACCGACGTCATCGCCAACGCCGCCTTCTACTACGGCGTCGTACGCGCACTGGCCGACGAGCCCCGGCCGGTGTGGACGCGGCTGCCGTTCGAGGCCGCCGCCGCCAACTTCGAAGCGGCGTGCCGCCACGGGATCGACGCCCGCTTCGAGTGGCCCCGGCGCGGCCGGCTCGGTGGCACCACCGAGGTCGACGCCGCCGTGCTCGTACGCGACGAACTGCTGCCGCTCGCCGAGGCGGGCCTCGACGCGTGGGGCGTGGAGCCCGCCGACCGGGACCTGTACCTCGGTGTGATCGAGGAGCGGTGCCGGCGCCGGGTCAACGGCGCGTCCTGGCAGGCGGCCACGTTCCACCGGGCGCTGGAGGCCGGCCTGTCCCGCGAGGAGGCGCTGGCGGCGACGACCCGGCGCTACGTCGAGCTGATGCGCGACGGGGACCCCGTGCACCGGTGGCCGGTGGGCCTGCCGGAGCCGGTACCGCTGAGCTGACCGGCCGCCCGGACCGCCCCCGCCGCGCGCCGCCCCGTGCCCATCGGGCAAGCTGTGACGTCCCGGCTGGAGGCAGGTGCGCATGGCGGAGGCAGGTCCGGTGGACGACGCGACGGACGGCGCGGTTTCGCGCGAACCGGCCGGCGGGCAGCCGGCGGACGGCAAGGGGCCCGCGCGGCGGATCCTGCGGGACGAGACGCTGCTGGTCCTGGCGCTCTCGCTCGGTGCGAGCGGGGTGTCCGCCCTCATCAGCTTCGTCGGCTCGGTCACCCGCCCGGGCGGACTCAAGGACCAGGCGGCCACCCTCAACGCCTCCGCGGCACCCGGCAGGCCCTGGCTCGACCTCGCCTGGCAGCTCTTCGGCATCACCACGGCGCTCGTCCCGGTCGCGCTCGTGGCGCACTTCCTGCTGCGCGAGGGGCACGGCCTGCGCACCCTCGGCTTCGACCGCACCCGTCCATGGCCGGACCTGGGGCGCGGCGCCGCCGTCGCCGCCGTCATCGGCAGCACCGGCATCGCCTTCTACCTGGCCGCCCGCGGCCTCGGCTTCAACCTCACCGTGGTGCCCGAGGCGCTGCCCGAGGTGTGGTGGAAGTACCCCGTCCTCATCCTCTCGGCGGTACAGAACTCCGTCCTGGAGGAAGTGATCGTCGTCGGTTACCTGCTGCGCCGGCTCGACCAGCTCGGCTGGGGCACCGGCGCGTCGCTGGCGGCCAGTTCGGTGCTGCGCGGGTCGTACCACCTCTACCAGGGCATCGGCGGCTTCGTCGGCAACATGGTGATGGGCGTCGTGTTCGTGTACCTGTACCGCCGCTGGGGCCGGGTGGGCCCGCTGGTGGTGGCGCACTCGCTGCTCGACATCGGGGCTTTCGTCGGTTACGCGCTGCTGGCCGGGAAAGTGGACTGGCTGCCGACGGCCTGACGGCGACGCGGGGCGGGCCGCCGGCAACCATGGGGTGCCGGGCGCGGGTCAGGCCAGCAGCTCGCCCTCGATCACCGTCACCGCGTGCCCGTTCAGCAGCGTGCGCGCGCCGCGCAGTTCCGTGCGGACCCGGCCGGAGCGCGGCGAGACCTGGAGCCCGGTGAGGTTCGCCCGGCCGAGGCGCTGGGACCAGAAGGGCGCGAGCGCGGTGTGCGCGCTGCCGGTGACCGGGTCCTCGTCGATACCGACGTTCGGGAAGAAGCAGCGGGAGACGTAGTCGTAGCCCCGGGCGGGGTCCGCCGCACGGGCGGTGGCGATGATGCCGCGCGCGGAGTGGGCCGCCAGCGCCTTGTGGTCCGGCGTCAGCCCCCGCACGGTCTCCTCGTCGGCGACCTCCACCAGCAGGTCCCCGACGCTCTCACCGGTGTCGAACACGGACCGCGGTTCCGCGCCCAGCGCCTCGGCGGCCCCCGCCGGAGCCTCGACCCGGGCCAGGGGTGCGGTCGGGAAGTCCAGGGTGACCGAGCCGTCGTCCTCGGGCGTCGCGGCCAGCACGCCGCTGCGGGTGGCGAACCGCACCGGGCCCTCGTGGGCGCCGGTGGAGTGCAGGACGTGCGCCGTCGCGAGGGTGGCGTGGCCGCACATCGCGACCTCGGTGACCGGCGTGAACCAGCGCAGCGCCCAGTCGGCCTCGCCGCCCGGGGGCAGGCGGTGGGCGAACGCGGTCTCGGCGTGGTTGACCTCCAGGGCGACGCGCTGGAGGCGGTCGTCGTCCCAGAAGGCGTCCAGGAGCAGCACTCCCGCGGGGTTGCCGGCGAACGGACGGTCGGTGAAGGCGTCGACGATTCGGATACGCATGCCCAGACGCTAACGGCTGTGCGAGGCCCCGGGCCAAGGCCGGTCGCCCGTCGCCGGACCGTCCGTCCTCCTTTGTCCGGGCGCGATCGCCGTCTCGGGCGGTCCTCGGGCGGTCCTCGGGCGGTCCGGTTTCCGGTTCCGAGGAAGAAGGGGCCTTGGCATTCAACCGATTCCGATATATCGTTGAGGCATCGCGTTAGAGTCGCGTTAGATCAACGACTGAATGGAGTGATGACGATGCGTACCCACGGATACGAGCACGGCCACGGTGGACACGGCCGCGGAGAGGGCGGCCCCTTCGGTCGCGGCGGCTTCGACGGCCGGCGTGCGGCCTTCGGTCCCTTCGGGCCGGGCGGCCCCGGTGGGGGGTCCGGCGGTCCCTTCGGGCCCGGTTTCGGCCACGGCGGGCCCTGGGGCGGCCGGGGGCGCGGCGGCCCCAGGGGGAGGGCGCGGCGCGGCGACGTACGGGCGTCGATCCTGGCCCTCCTCAAGGACCGGCCGATGCACGGCTACGAGATGATCCAGGAGATCGCCGAGCGCAGTGGCGGCGCCTGGAAGCCCAGCCCCGGTTCGGTGTACCCCACCCTCCAGCTGCTGGAGGACGAGGGGCTGATCATCAGTGAGAGCGAGGGCGGCAAGAAGCTCTTCGCGCTCACCGAGGAAGGCCGCACCGCGGCCGGTGAGGGCCCGGAAGCACCCTGGGAGGAGGCGTCCAAGGGCGTCGACTGGGAGGCGCTGAACGACATCCGGCAGGCCGGTTTCGGGCTGATGGAGGCGTTCGGCCAGGTCTGGAAGACCGGCAGCAAGGAGCAGCGCGAGAAGGCGCTCGCCGTCATCGGCGACGCCCGCAAGAAGCTGTACCTGATCCTCGCCGACGAGGACTGAGCGCCTTACGGCGTGCCGAAAGTGAGGCCCTCCGCGGAGTGATCCGCGGGGGGCTCTCCCCGCGCCCGGCCGGCCCCTCCCGCCGATGCCTCCTTCCGGCCTCTCCCGCCGACGCCGCCGGGCCTTCCGGCCCGCCCCGGACCGGGGCCCCTACCCGCCCGTCCGTGCGCGGCAAGGGGGGTGCGCACCTTTCGGGGCCATACGGCTTGATCTCATCCGTAAGGAGGAGATTCCAGCCGGACGGGTCCACTCTGTGTGGGATGCCGAAATGCTTCCCGTCGGGGATGACTTGATTTCGTGGGACTGATGGGCTGGGAGATGTGCAACCCCGTATCCCCCGGCAGTCCGCCGGTGAGCAAGACGACCGGCGCCCGGACGGCGCCGACCTCGACGACCGGTTCGACGCGGAACTGGCCGCGGCGGTCTCCGGTGCCCGCCGCAGGGCGGTGCGGGACGGCGACCGGCAGATCGACACCGCCCACCTGCTCCACTCCCTCCTCGAGTCCGACGCCGAGGTCAGGGCCGTCCTTGGGGACGGGGCCCGGATCGCCCGGCTGCTCGGCTACCTCGTGCAGCGCAGCATCGGCTACGGCCTGCGCTGGCAGAGTGCCGTCGAGGACTCCGGGGCGGTACCCGTGGTGACCGGTGCCACCGGTTTCTCGCCACTGGCCGCGGCGGCGACCGAGGAGGCCAGGGCCCGCGCCGTGCGACGCGGGGCGGCCCGCGCCTGCGGTGTCGACCTGCTCGCCGCCCTCGTCGCGGATCCGCAGGCGCGCGCCGTAGAGGTGCTGGCCCGTGCCGCCGTCGAGCCGGACGCCGTGCTCGCCCGCGTGGAGCAGCACTTCGAACCCGCGCCCTGAGCCGGAGCCGCCCGCGCGCCGCGGCCCGCCACGCGCGGAACGTCCAGTCGGTGAGACAGGTGTCATGAGGGGTGACGGTCATGTCGACCCCTGCCATCATGCGACCGTGGATACCTCTGACAGCACCCGGGGCAGCCGTGGCAAGGGTGCCGGGCTCGGCCTGGCGCTCGCGTCCGCGATCGCCTTCGGCGGTTCGGGAGTCGCGGCCAAGCCCTTGATCGAGGCGGGACTCGACCCGCTCCACGTGGTCTGGCTGCGGGTGGCCGGCGCCGCCCTGGTGATGCTGCCGCTCGCCGTGCGCCACCGGGCGCTGATCCGACGCCGCCCAGGGCTGGTCGCCGGGTACGGACTGCTCGCCGTCGCCGGCGTGCAGGCCTGCTACTTCGCCGCGATCTCCCGCATCCCCGTCGGCGTCGCGCTGCTCGTCGAGTACCTGGCCCCGGCCCTGGTGCTCGGCTGGGTACGGTTCGTGCAGCGGCGGCCGGTGACCCGGGCCGCGGCGCTCGGGGTGGTCCTCGCGGTCGGCGGCCTGGCCTGCGTGGTCGAGGTGTGGGCCGGACTGGGCTTCGACGCCCTCGGACTGCTGCTGGCCCTCGGCGCCGCCTGCTGCCAGGTCGGCTACTTCGTCCTGTCCGACCAGGGCAGCGACGCGGGCGACGAGAGTCCCGACCCGCTCGGCGTCATCGCCTACGGCCTGCTCGTGGGAGCGGCCGTGCTCACCGCCGTGGCCCGCCCCTGGTCCATGGACTGGTCCGTCCTCGCGGGCACCGCACCCATGGACGGCACACCCGTGGCCGCCGCCCTGCTGCTGGCCTGGATCGTGCTCGTCGCCACGGTGCTCGCCTACGTCACCGGCATCGTCGCCGTGCGCCGTCTGTCTCCCCAGGTCGCCGGGGTCGTGGCGTGCCTCGAGGCGGTCATCGCGACCGTGCTGGCCTGGGTGCTGCTCGGCGAGCACCTCTCCGCCCCGCAGATCGGCGGCGGCCTCGTGGTCCTGCTGGGCGCCTTCATCGCGCAGTCGTCCGCTCCCGCGAAGGGCAGCGCGGGCCCCGTGGCGGGCGGAGGCCCCGAAAGGGAGTTGTCCGGCCGCGGAACGGCGGCCTAAGGTGCGGATCATGCATGCCGACGCACTCGTCCTCCCGCCTCCGGCCGCCTGAGGCGGGCCCCTGACCAGTGCCCCGCACGGGGCACCAGCCCGGCGTGTCGTCGCCGGGCCGGACAGTGCCGCCCGCAGACGCAGTCCGCGCGCCCCCGGCCTTTCCGGGGCCGCTCCGAACTCCCGCGCCCCGTGCGCGTCTGCGGAGAGAAATCGTGCCGAATGCCGTCAACGGCCTGCCCGTCGGGCGTGGCCTCCTCTATCTGATCGTCGCCGGTGTCGCCTGGGGCACCGCCGGAGCCGCCGCCTCGCTGGTCTACCGGACCAGCGACATGGGGCCCGTCGCCCTGTCCTTCTGGCGCTGCGCCGCCGGGCTGGTCCTGCTGCTCGCCGCCCGTCCCCTGCGCATGCGAACCGGGGCCCGCGCGGCCGCGGACGACCGACCTGACGGCACAGCCCGCCGCCAGGAGTACCGCCGGCCCGACAGTCGCCAGGAGTACCGCCGGCCTCTCGCCCGCACGGCATGGCGGTCCCTCGTCACCGGCCTGGGTCTCGCGGTCTTCCAGACCGCCTACTTCGCCGCGGTGCAGTCCACCGGACTCGCCGTGGCCACCGTCGTCACCCTCGGCGCCGGGCCGGTGCTGATCGCGCTCGGCGCGCGTCTGGCCCTGGACGAACACCTGGGCGCGGGCGGCGTCGCGGCAGTGGCCGGGGCGCTCGCCGGGCTGGCGGTGCTCGTCCTCGGCGGGGGCGGCACGACCGTCCGCCCGGCGGGTGTGCTCCTCGCCCTGCTGTCCGCCGCCGGGTACTCGGTGATGACGCTGCTCACCCGCTGGTGGGGGCGGGACGGCGGGGCGGACGCCGCCGGCACGTCCGTGGGCGCCTTCGCCGTCACCAGCCTGTGCCTGCTGCCGCTCGCCCTGGCGGAGGGGCTGGTGCCGCACACCGCCGAACCGGTCCGGCTGCTGTGGCTCCTCGCGTACGTCGCCGCCGTCCCGACCGCGCTGGCCTACGGGCTCTACTTCGCCGGGGCGGCCGTCGTCCGGTCCGCCACCGTCTCCGTGATCATGCTCCTGGAGCCGGTCAGCGCGGCGGCGCTCGCCGTCCTGCTGCTCGGGGAGCACCTCACGGCGGCGACCCTGGCCGGCACCCTGCTGATGCTCGGCTCGGTCGCGGGGCTCGCGGTGGCCGAGACCCGGCAGGCGCGGACCCGGTCCGCGCCCGCCTGACCGCCGGGCCCCGTGGTGTCACCGTGCCGACAGATAGCCGGGCACGGTGACACCGGGGGCCAGCGCCGGGTCGGCGACCGGAGCGGCGTACCCCTTGCGCAGCGGCAGGAGGCCGGCCCAGTGGGGGAGGGCGAGATCCTCGGGCTCGTCGTTGACACCGCCGGTGCGGAGCTTGGCGGACACCTCGTCGAGGTCGAGGCGGATCACGGCGGTGGCGGCCAGCTCCTTCTTGCTGGCCGGCCGGGAGTCCCGGGAGCGGCCGGGCACCACCTGGTCGACCAGGGCGTCCAGGGCGGTGCGGCGCTCCTCGGGGTCCGTCACGTCGTACGCGGTGCCGTGCACCACCACCGACCGGTAGTTGATGGAGTGGTGGAAGGCCGAGCGGGCCAGCACCAGCGCGTCCACATGGGTCACCGTCAGACAAACCGGCAGCCCCGGGTCGCCCGCGCCGGTCATCCGCAGCGGGCGGGAACCCGTCGAGCCGTGCACGTACAGCCGCTCACCCGCCCGGGCGTAGAGCGTGGGCAGCACCACCGGGGCACCGTCGCGGACGAAGCCGAGGTGGCAGACGTAGCCCTCGTCGAGTATCGCGTGCACCAGTTCCCTGTCGTACGAGGCCCGGTCGGGGGCGCGGGTGGGGACCGTGCGGCCGGTGGGCCGGTAGTCGGCGGCGGACGGCGACGGCGCGCGGGTGGTCCGCGACGGTGTCTGCGCGGTCCCCGACGGCTGCTGCGTGTCCTGCGACGGCGAGTGCGGAGTCTGTGGCGGCTGTGTGGTGTCCCGGGCGGCGTCCCGCATGGCGTTCTCCATTGCACTAGTGCATAATCTTCTTTGTGCTAGGAGAATATCGGATCACAGGGCGGGGCGCAGCGGAGATTTCCGCGAGCGTCGAGCGTGCGGTGGGGGCGGGGGAGCTGGAGCCGGGGCAGTCCCTGCCGCCCATGCGGGAGTTGGCGCAGCAGCTCGGGGTCAACGCGAACACCGTCGCCGCCGCCTACCGCACCCTGCGGGAGCGCGGGGTCATCGAGACGGCCGGGCGCCGGGGCAGCCGGGTACGTGCGAAGCCGGCCACCACGGGGCGCGAGTACATCCGCGTGGAGGTGCCCGAAGGAGTGCGCGACCTGTCCGACGGCAACCCCGACGCGGCCCTGCTGCCCGCCTTGGGACCGGTGTTCGCCGCGGCCGCCGAGCAGGGAGACCGGGACCCGGTTCTCTACGGGCACGCGCCCGTCGACCCCGGCCTCGCGCGCGTCGCGCGGGCCGAACTGGACGCCGACGGCGTGCCGGACGGGCCCGTGGCCGTCGCGTCGGGATCGCTGGACGCCATGGAACGGGTGCTCGCGGCCCACCTCAAGCCCGGTGACACCGTCGCCGTGGAGGACCCGGGCTGGGGCAGCCTCCTCGACCTCGTCCCCGCGCTGGGCCTGCGCACGGTCGCCGTCGGCGTCGACGACGAGGGCCCGCTCCCCGGTGACGTGCGCCGGGTGCTCGAGTCCGGCGCCCGTGCCCTGGTCGTCACGGACCGGGCGCAGAACCCGACGGGGGCGGCGCTGAGCGCCACGCGCGCGCGTGCCCTGCGGTCGGTGCTGCGGGACCACCCCGCGACCCTGCTCATCGAGGACGATCACGGCCACCGCATCGTGGACCTCCCGCTGCACCCCCTCGCCGGTACGACGCACAGCTGGACGCTGGTCCGCTCGGCCGCCAAGGCCTGCGGCCCCGACCTGCGGCTCGCCGTCCTCACGGGCGACCCCGTCACGCTCGACCGGGTGCGCGGACGGCAGCGGCTGGGCCCCGGCTGGGTCAGCCACGTCACCCAGCGGGCCGTGGCCCGGCTGTGGTCGGGCGACACGGTGGACGCGCGCACCGCGGCCGCGGTGTACGGGCGCCGCCGCAACGGCCTCCTCGGTGCCCTCGCCGCACGCGGGATCACCGCACACGGACGCAGCGGCCTGAACGTGTGGATCCCGGTGCCCGACGAGACCGGGGCCGTCGCCCGGCTGCTGCACGCCGGCTGGGCCGTCGCCCCCGGCGCCCGCTTCCGCGTCGGCGCCCCGCCGGGCATCCGGATCACCGTCTCGACGCTGGCGGACGACGACGTCGAGGCCCTGGCGGAGACGGTCGCCGCGGCGGTGGGACCGGGCTCGGGACCGCCGGGGAGCCACGTCTGAGGCGCGGGGTGCGGCGCCCCGGAGCCGGCCGCCGTACGCGACCGGTACAACGAGCCGATGCAGCTGCCCGACGGTCTGGCAGGGCGCCGCTCCGGACGGCCCCGGCCGGCACCGGCTCGCCGGCCGCCCGGCACCGGCTCGCGGGCCGGGCGGGCCGAACCTGCCTACGACGGGCCCAGCTTGCGGAAGTCCCAGGAGACGACCTTCTCCGGCGTCAGCCGCAGCCAGGCGTGGCGGCCGTCGTGCGGCATCTCCTGAAGGCCGAAGTTCTTGCGGGCGAACAGCGTTTCCGGGAGGTCGAGTTCGGCGCACAGTTCACCGGTGCGCGGGGCCTCGCCGACGAACTCCACCCGCCCGGACAGCTCCGCGCCCCGCAACTCGTCGTACTCCTCGCCGGTGTCGACCACGACCGCCACCCGCGGGTCGCGCCGCAGGTCCGTCCAGCGCCGGCTGCGCATCACGGAGTACAGCCACATCGAGGAACCGTCCCAGACGAACCACAGGGTGCTGACGTGCGGCATCCCGTCGGCCGAGACCGTGGCGACCCGGCAGGTGCGCTGGGCGGTGAGGAACCCCTCCAGCTCGCCGGGCGTCATCATGATCCGCCGGCCCCGGCGCTGCGTCACGGTCATCCGGCGAGCTGGATCGAGTCCCCGCTGACCGTGATCTGCACGGCGGGCAGCGGCTCGGGCGCGGGACCGCCCTGCACGCTGCCGTCGGTGATGGAGAAGTTGCTGTTGTGACAGGGGCAGTTGATGACCCCGTCGGCCACCTTCTGCACCGCGCAGCCCTGATGGGTGCAGGTCGCGGAGAAGGCCTTGAAGTCGCCCGCCGTGGGCTGGGTGACGACCACCTTCTGGTCGGGGAAGACCTTGCCGCCGCCCTCCGGGATGTCGGCGGTCGCCGCGAGCGCGACCCCGGCCCCGGCGTTCTCGCCGCCGCCCGAACCGCCGCCGCCCGCCTCCTCGGGCGCGGAGGCCGAGGGGGCGGTGCCGGTGTCGCCGGACGTGTCCTCGTCCGAGCCTCCGCAGGCGGCCAGCACGGCGGTGAGCCCTGCCGCTCCGGCGGCCGTCACGACGGTACGGCGGGCCGGTCCCGCGGGGCGGTGAAACGATGCGCTGGTCATGCTGGGGTTCCCTTCCGGGGTGGATGCGTGGTGATCTGCCGAGAGGTACGGCCCCGTGGCACATGCTGTTCAGACCGTGTGGCGATGCTGTCGCGCCGACGGTCGGGCGGGCGTAAAACACGGCTGTCGATTCGCTGTCGCCCGGCCTTCTCCCACGCCTGCCCGGCCTCTCCCGCGCCGGTCCGGCCTCTCCCGCGCCGGTCCGGCTCTCCCACTCCGGCCTCGGGCTCCCCGCGGCGGATCGGCGGCCGCCGCGGGGAGCAGGGCGCGCCGCTACCAGCCCTTGAGCGGGCCGCCGTTGATGGCGACCCGGCGGCCGTAGCGGGTGCGCGGGTAGTAGTCGTAGGTGGCGTGGTGCTGGACGCAGCGGTTGTCCCAGAAGACCAGCGTGCCCGGTGTCCAGCGGACCCGGCAGGTGAGCAGCGGGCGCTGCGTCACGAGGGCGAAGAGCATCTGGAGCAGGGCGTCGCTCTCCGGCTCGGAGAGCTGGGGGATCCTGGAGACGTAGGCCTGGTTGACGTACAGGATCGGGCGGTCCGTCTCGGGGTGCCGCACCACCACCGGGTGCTCGTTCACGGGGATCTCGTAGTTCGGCGGCACGCTGTAGCCGCGGAAGCTCTGCGCCCCGTCGTGAATGGCCGTCAGGCCGTCCAGGAGACCGCGCATCGTGGGCGACAGCATCTCGTAGGCCAGGTGCATGTTGGCGAACAGCGTGTCGCCCCCGCTGCCGCCCTCCGGCGTCTCGGTGATGTAGAGCATCGAGCCGAGTGACGGTTCGAGGTCCGCCGTGCCGTCGGCGTGCCAGGCGTTGCCGGCGACGTTGCCCGCGGCCGCGCTGGTCTTGATCTCCAGCACCACGGGGTCGCCCTCGGGCGGCGGAGGATTGACCGGCCGCAGCTCACCGAAGTGGCCGGCGAAACGCTTGTGTTCCTCCGTGGTGATCTCCTGGTCGCGGAAGACCAGGACGTGGTGGTCGAGGAACGCCGTCCTGATCTCGGCCAGCACGGCCTCGTCGAGCCGGGAGAGGTCCGCGCCGGTGACCTCGGCACCGGTGACGGGTGTCAGGGGCGCCACGGAGATGTGTTCGTAGGCCCTGGGCGGCCTGGTGGTGACGGCTTCCAGCGCGGCGAGTTCGTAGGCTTCCATCGCGTTCTCCTCGGTGGTGGGGCGGGGTACGGGACTCGGGAGTACGGCGCCGTCAGCGGGCGGTCGGTCCGTCGGCCGTGTCCCCGGCGACGGTCGTGCCGATGACCTGCGCCACGGCCGCGGCATGCGGAGGGCGGACGACGCCGTAGTGCGTCGTGGCCAGGACCTGCGGGCCCGTCGAGTCCGGCAGGTCCGGCAGGTGGGGACGCCAGTGGGCCAGCTGTTTCCGGGGGGTGCCGAGCTGCGGCAGGCCCTCGACGGGATCCCGCGCGAGCCACAGCCGGGTGGGCGTCGTCGTGATCCGCGGCAGCCGGTGACCGGCCATGCTGAGCAGGTTGGCCCGGCAGCAGCGCGTCAGACGGTCCGCGTACGTCTCCGCCTGCTCCCCGGGCCCGGCCTCCTCGCCGCCCATCCCCAGCTCGGCGGCGAAGACCGTCTTCAACTGCCGCTCGTCGTACTCCTGGAAGACCGTGCCGCTGCCGGGCGGCGGCGGGTCGAGCAGGTGCAGCGAGCGGGCCGGACGGCCCGCCGACTCCGCCTCGGCCGCCATGCCCGCGGCCACCCAGGCCCCGAACGACCAGCCGGCCAGGTGCCACCGCCACGCGGCGTCCGGGAAGCGGGCCCGCAGCGCATCGAGGTAGCGGTGGGCCCTCTCGGTGATCGTCCACCCCGGGAGTTCCCGGCTCCGCAGTCCCGGGTCGGCGATCAGGGCCACGGTCACCCGCGGGTCCAGCGCGGCGGCCAGGAAGCGGTAGGCCTGGATGTCCCCGCCGACCGGATGCACCAGGCACACCACGTCACTGCCGGTCCCTTCCTGCCAGACCTGCAGCGTGACTTCGTGTGCGTCGAACGGCCGGTCCGCCTTCCCCCGGGCCTCCTCCAGCCGCTCCACGATCTCCTCGAGGCTGACCCGGTGGCTCAGGGAACCGAGGTCGAGCTCGACGCCGAAGGTCCGGTCGACCGTCTCGATCACGCTGAGGAGGGTCAGGGAGTCGGCTCCCAGGTCGTACAGCGACGCGTCCGGGTCGAGCCGGTCGACCTCCAGCCAGGCGCACAACTGCTTCGCCAGCAGCTCCCGCGTCGAGTCCTCCTCCGGAGCGCCGTCTGCGGTGTCTGCGGCGTCGGCGTCGGCGGCGGATGCGTGGGCCGAGGCTCCGGGCGGACGGGCGGCCGGGGCACCGGGGGCGGCGTAGAAGACGCGTGACGCCTCCGGGTCCGTCGTGGAGACCAGCAGGTGCGGCAGACCGAGCCCGACGGCGCGTGCGAAGACCCGCTGCCCCTCCTCGACGGTGAGGCCCACGGCGAGGTGCGCCTGGTGCCGCGCGTCGCCGCGCAGTGCCCGCACCGCCATGCCGGTCTCCCGCCACACGTCCCAGGCCAGCGTGAGGCGGGCGGTCGTGCCCCCGCCCGGCCGGTCGTGCCGGGCGAAGGCGTCGAGCAGCGCGTTGGCGGCCGCGTAGTCGAACTGGCCCACGCCGCCCAGGTGCGCGGACACGGACGAGCAGTAGACGGCGAGGGCCGGCCGGTGCTCCTCGACCAGCCGCTCCACGAGCAGTGCCCCGCGCAGCTTCGGCGCGAGGGCCTGCCGCATGCCCACGGCGTCGCGCCGCGCCACCAGCTCGCCCGCCGCAGTGCCCGCCGCGTGCACCACGGAGGCCAGCGCCCCGGTGCGGGAGGCGATGCGTCCGGCGACGGAGGCGGTCGGCTCGGCCGCCAGGTCGGCCTCGATCAGCTCCACGCGTTCCGCCCAGCGGGCAAGGGCATCGGGAAGCCGGGGGTGGCGGGAGAGCAGCAGGACCCGGCCGGGGGTGTGTGCCAGCAGCCACGCCGCGATGCCCGTGCCCAGGCCGCCGGTGCCGCCCAGGACCAGGTGGTCGCCCTCCTCCGCGGACAGCGCCGGGGCGGCGGTGTCCGGGGCGGCGGCGACCGGCAGGAGCACCTGCTCCCACCAGTACCCCTGTCGCAGCGCCAGCTGCCGGGGCAGGACCGCGGTCTCCGGCTCGGCGAGCAGGGCGGCCAGCTGGGGCGCCCAGGTGTCCGCGTCGGGGGCGGTGGCGGGGGCGGAAGCGGTGGCGGTGCCGGTCTTGGTTTCGCTCCCGGTCCCGGTCTCGGTCTCGGTCTTGGTTTCGGTTTGGGTCTTGGTTTCGGTTTCGGTTTGGGTTTCGGTCCCGGGAAGGTCCACCCAGTGGCCCTGCGGGGCGCCCTCCTGAGGTCCGACCTCGGTGACGCCGGCCAGCAGCGCGGCTTCCGGACGGCCGACCTCGCCGTGGACCGGTCTGGACCCGCGCGACAGCCACCAGGGCCGCAGCAGGGCCCCGTGCGGACTGCCGGACACCGCCTGCAGCAGCGCCGCCGGCGTGTCCAGACAGGCCCAGCCGGCCCGGTCGAGCGTCGCGGCGCGTACGGCCCCTTCCAGCGAGAGCGGCAGCATGTGCACCCAGTCGATGCCCGGGGGCCCGTCCTCGGCAACGGCGTCGATGACGTACCGCAGGTGGGCCCGGTCGGCGGGGTCGGCCTCGAAGCGGTCGGCTCCCGTCCGGGCGAGCGAGTCCGACGCCCGCACCCACACCACCCGGCGGCCGCCCACGGCGAAGGCGTCCACCAGGGCCGCGTCGGCCGGGCCGTCGGCGACGACGACGAGGGGGCGGGCGCACTCTCCGCGGGGAACGGTGGCGGCCCGGCGCAGGCGCACCCACTGCGGCTGGTGCAGCCACTCCGCCTCGGGCAGGCGCTCCGGAACCGGCGCCGCCGTCGCGGGCGCCGCGGACCGTTCCGTCGTGGAGTTCGCGGCGGCCACCCGCTCGAAGTCGAAGTCCGCGAGGTCGAACGACGGCGGCGGAAAGTCCCACGGCGCCTGGGCGGCACCCTTCGGCCACGCCACCGTGCGTCCCGCCAGCCATGCGGCGGCCAGCTCCGACGCCGACCGGACCTGTGCCGCCGAGACCGGGCTCCCCGGAGCCATGGCCCCTGCTACCGCCATGGCTGCTGTCGCCGCCACCTCCGCGATCTCCGCCACCTCCGCATCCGCATCCGCATCCGCGGCAGTCGGCCCGGTTGCGTCCGCGGCCGCCGTGCGGAGCCAGGCGACGGCGCTCCGGGGGGTGGGGCAGACGGACGCGATCCGCAGGCGCTCCTGCGGTCTGCCCGCCTGCAGATGGCGCAGCACCTGGCCGTAGGCGTCGGGCCTGCGCTCCAGGTAGTCGGCGATCCGCGCGGCGTCCGACCGCAGCCGGGACGCCCCGGCCGCGGAGAGCACGACGAGCGGCACGGCGCCGTGGTCCGCGGCGCTCCCCGCCCCCGCCCTCGTCGGCGGAGCCGCCTCCAATACCAGGTGGGCGTTGGTGCCACCGATGCCGAAGCTGCTCACGGCGGCCACCCGTTCCCGCCCCGCGGGCCAGGGAAGCGCCTCGGCCGGGACGTAGAACGGTGCCGCGTCGGGCCCGATCTCCGGATTGAGGGCGCGGAACCCGCGGGTGGGCGGTATGACACCGTGGTGGACGGAGAGCACGGCCCGTATCAGACCCACCGCTCCGGCCGCCGCACCCAGGTGCCCGATCTGGCTCTTGACCGAACTGAGCGCGCAGTGGTCCGGCTCCGTCGTACCGAGAGCCTGGCGCAGGGCCTCCGCCTCGACCGGATCGCCGAGACGCGTGCCCGTGCCGTGCGCCTCCACGTAGGCGACGTCCGAGCCGGGGCGGCCGCTGCGGCGCAGGGCGGTACGGACGGCAGCGCGCTGACCGGGGAGCGAGGGGGCGCTGTAACCGAGCTTGGCCGACCCGTCGTTGTTCACCGCGGACCCGGTGATCACCGCGTACACGGTGTCCCCGTCCTCCCGCGCCCGGCTCAGCGTCTTGAGGACGAGTACGCCGACGCCACTGCCCCCGATCGTGCCGTCGGCGTCGTCGCTGAACGGCCGGCAGTGCCCGTCGGCGGAGAAGATGTGCTGCGGGCGGTACCGGTAGCCCCGGGACAGCGAGGTGTCGACGAGGACGCCGCCCGCCAGCATCACGTCGGCGTCGCCCTGACGCAGCAGGCCCGCCGCGAGGTGCACGGCCACGAGGGAACTCGAGCACGCGGTCTGGGTGGTGAACGCCGGGCCGGTCAGCCCGAGGTGGTAGGCCGCCTTGGTGGCGAGGAAGTCCTTGTCGTGGTGCAGGGCGAGCTGGAACTCGTCGGGGAGCAGCGCGGGGTCGGCCTCGCGCAGCATGGCCTGGAAGTAGGTGTTCTCGCCCGCGCCGGCCACCAGCCCGACGCGCACGGCTCCGGTGTCGGCGAGCCCGGCGTGGGCGAGCGCCTCGACGCAGCCCATCAGGAGGTGCCGCTGCTGGGGGTCCATCAGCCGCGCCTCCCGGCGGCTGATGCCGAAGCGGTCCGGGTCGAACGCCAGCAGTCCGTCCATCTGGCTCCTGGCGCCGACGACGCCCTCGGGTGCGTCGAAGTACTCGATGCCGCTCCCTCCCGCGGCGATCAGCTCCCAGAAGGCGGCCAGGTCGGGGGCGCCCGGCGCCCGTACCGCCATCCCGACGACGGCGATCCCCTCGGTGCCGGCGCCGCTGCCCGTATCCGCTTCCGCGCCCGCGTGCGCACCGGAAGCCGCACCCGGTTCCGCACCCAGGCCCGCCCGCGTACCGGCGGCCGTACGGGCTCCGGTGCCCGGCGCCGCCTCCCGCGGCTGCGGCGGCTCACCGTCCGGCGGTGACTGACGACTGTCGAGGAACCGCGCCAGTCGCCGCACGGTCACATGCTCGAAGAGGTCGGCGACGGTGAGGGGCAGCCCGAGGACGGTCGTGCAGTGCAGGTGGAAGCGCATCAGGTCGAGACTGGACGCCCCCGCCTCGAAGTACGTCTCGTCGGACCCGATGGCCGAGCCCGTCGCCTCCTCGAAGGCGGCGGCGAGCGCGGCCTCCCGCCCGGACGTCGGCCCGGCGGCAACGTGGTGGGCGGCCGGCAGTTCCCGCGACGGTGCGCGCAACGCGGCCTCCCGGTCCAGCTTGCCGCTCGGCGTGCGCGGCAGGCCGGCGAGCAGCCGGAAGCGGCCGACGCGCACGTGCGCGGGCAGCAGCCCGGCCAGGTGTTCCCGCAGGCCGGCCGCGGAGGGCGTGGGCTCCCGGCACGTCAGGCACGCCACCAGCTCCGCACCGTCGACGGCCACGACGGCCCCGACGACGCCGGGGTGGCGCAGCAGGGCCGCCTCCACCTGCCCCAGCTCGAGACGGTGGCCGCTGAGTTTGATCTGGTCGTCGGCCCGCCCCAGGAAGTGCAGCAGGCCGTCGGCGTCGAACCGGGCACGGTCGCCGCTGCGGTAGAACAGGCCCTGCCCGGGCAGCTCGGTGAACCGCTCCTCGTTCAGACGCCCGTCGCCCAGGTAGCAGGGCGCGTCCACCACCCCGCCGAGGAGCAGCTCGCCCGGACAACCGGGGGGCACGGGCTGTCCGGCCTCGTCGACGACGTGCAGCACCGCGTTCGCGACGGGGCCGCCGATGGCGGGCCGGTCCGGCCAGCGCGAGGGGTCGCCGTCGAGGCACAGACTGCTGACGACATGGGTCTCGGTCGGCCCGTACTGGTTGAACAGCCGGGAGCCGGGCATGCCGGCGAACCAGCGGCGCACGGCGTCGGTGCAGACCAGCTGCTCTCCGGCGGTCACCACCTCGCGGAGCCGGGACGGGTGGCGGCCGAGGTGCACGGCGTGCTCGGCGAGCATCTGCAGCGCGACGAACGGCAGGTGGATGCGCTCGATGCCGGCGGCGTCCAACTGGTCGAGCAGCGCCGGAACGTCCTGGCGCCAGCCGGGCCGTACGAGATGCAGGCAGCCTCCCGCGCACAGGGTGCCGAAGATCTCCTGGAAGGACACGTCGAAGGACAGCATGGAGAACTGCTGGGTCGCCGCCGCTCCGCCCGGCCCTCCCGACGCCTCCTGCCACTGCAGCAGGTTGCACAGGGTGCGGTCGTACACCCGCACCCCCTTGGGGACGCCCGTCGACCCCGAGGTGAACAGGGTGTACAGGGGCCGCCCGCCCCGGTGGGCGGGCAGGGGCGGGGCCGCCGCCTCGGACAGGGTCACGGTGCGGCGCGGAAGGCCCCCGGGGTCGACCGCGTCGAAGGCGGACTGGTCCCCGGGCGGGAGCAGTACGCACAGCGGGTCCGTCTGCTCCAGGATCTGCCGCAGCAGCACGGGCGGGTACGACGGGTCCAGCGGTACGGCGGTCAGGTTCAGCCGGGCCAGGGCCAGCAGTGCCACCACGTGCTCGGCGGACGGTTCGAGGAACAGGGCCACATGGCATGGCCCTTCGCCGTCCGGCACCGGAGCCGCCGTGAGCAGGTCGGCGGCGAGCGCCGCCGCCCAGGCGTCCAGCGTCCGGTAGTCGACCGGCCCCTGAGCGGTCATCAGGGCCGGGGCCGACGGGGTCCTCGCGACCTGCCGGGCGAACCCCTCAGCCACCGTCTCCCAGGCCAGGTCGCGCGACTCGCCGCGCCCGGGCTCGGGCAGCGACCGCCGGTAGCCGGCGACCAGGTCGGCCACGGTGCCTGCCGCGTTGCCGGCCGCTGTCCCGGACGGCTCCTCGGTGAGGGCGTCCACCCCCTGGCGGAACAGGTCGGCCACCGCGGCGGCCCGCGCCGGGGTGAAGTGGTCCTCCGCGTACTCCCATTGGCAGAGCAGGCCGTCCGGCCGTTCGAGCACCGAGAGCGTCATGGGGCACTTGGCCTCGGCGGGCACCGGCCACCACGGGGACGTCTCGCAGTCCGGCAGCGTCAGCGTCTCGAAGTCGGTGTTCTCCAGCACGAAGAGGAAGTCGAACGGAGAACCCGCCCCGAGCTGCGGACTCCGTGCCTGCACGACGTCGGCCAGCGCGACGTCCTGCCGCTCCAGCACCTCCTGCGTGTCGCGGCCCAGGCGCAGCAACTGCTCACGCAACTGCTGTCCCGGTGACACGTCCAGGGGAAGCAGGACGGTGTTGGCGAACATGCCGACGCTGTGCTCGAACTCCCGCACCGGACGGCCCGCGACCGGTGCCGCGACCCGGGGCCGGGTGCTGCCGGTCACCCCGTACAACGCCCAGGCGTAGACGGCGAGCAGCACCTGGAAGCGGGTCAGCCCCGCGGCGCCGCAGAGCCGGTCGAGGGCTGCGCGGCGGACCACGTCCAGTTGTGTGTGCAGCAGCGCCGCACCGGGGCGGGCCTCCGGGGTGAGGGCCTGCTGCGGCATCGCCTGCTCGGGCGCGGCGTGCTCGGCGTAGTGGGCCAGCAGCCCGGTGCGCAGGGCGTCGTAGGCCGGGTCGGCCCGCCACTGCTCCTGCCAGACGGCGAAGTCGAGCGGGGTGGGCGCGGGGGCGGCGCGTTCCGGGCCGCTGTCCGTTCCGGCGAGGGCCGCGGCGTAGCCCTCCGACAGATCGTGCAGCAGGACGTTCAGCGACCAGCCGTCGACGGCGATGTGGTGCAGGTGCAGGAGCAGTACCGAGCCGGAGCCCGACGCGGACGGGCGCAGACCCACCCGCAGCATGCGCGGCCGGGACAGGTCGAAGGGCTCCGCGAAGAACGCGTCCTGCCCGGCGCCGGACTCCGGCTCGCCGCCCGCCCCTTCGCCGGGTGAGGCGGTCGAGACGGACGAGGCGGACGAGGCGGACGAGGCGGGCGCCGCATGCGCCCCGGACGACGTGTGCCGCTCCGTCGCCCCCGTCCACGGGTCGTACGGCTCACCCACCACCTGGAGCAGCCCTCCGGGTGCCGCCTCGAACGCGGTGCGCAGGGCGGGGTGCCGGGCGACCAGCCGCGACGACGCCCGGCGCAGGGCCGCGACGTCGACGTCGCCCTCGACGGCGAACGCCAGCCGGACGTCGTAGGCCCGGGAGTGCGGGGACTGCTGCTGGAGGAGCCACAGCCGCTGCTGTTCGCTGGTCGCGGGGGCGGACCGGGCGCCTGCCGCCGGCACGGCGGGATACACGACCGCACCGGTGTCCGGCGCCGTCCGGACGGCTCGGACGGCCTCGGCCAGCGTGGCGAGGTCACTGCCGAGCACCAGGCTCTGCGGCAGGTCGCGGTTCCAGCGCCGCCGGATCTCGAAGCGCAGCCGCAACGCCTTGAGGGAGTCGCCGCCGCACGCGATCCACGTGTCGCCCGGCCGGAGGTCCGGCAGGCCAAGGACCTGGCCTGCCATCTCCAGCAGTTCGCGCTGCCAGGGATCGGTGGCCCCGGCCGCGTCGCCGTCCGGCCGCCAGGGCGGATCCGTGCGCGCCAGCAGGGCGGCCTCGTCGACCTTGCCGTTGGCGGTGCGCGGCACGGCGCCGATCCGGAACAGGTGGTGCGGCCGCATGTAGACGGGCAGGCCGGCGGCCAGGTGACGGTCGACGTCCTCCCAGGCCAGCTCGGGGTCCACGACGAGGTAGGCCAGCAGTTCGTTCGGCCCGTCGGCCCCGACCCGGCGGGAGCACACGTGGGCCTGGCGCACGGCCGGGTGGGCGAGGATCCGCTGTTCCAGCTCGCCGGGTTCCACGCGGAAGCCACGGACCTTCACCTGGCGGTCGGCGCGCCCGACGTACTCGATGTCTCCGCGGGCGTCACGGCGTACCAGGTCACCGGTGCGGTAGTGGACGACGGGCGGCCCGTCCGGCCGGGGCAGGGGCACGAACCGGCGTGCGCTCTCCTCGGGCAGGTTGCGGTAACCGGCGGCGACACCGGCGCCGGACAGCAGGAGCTCGGCCACCTCGCCGGGGGCGGCGGCGCGGGTGGTCCCCGGCACCACCAGGGCCGTGCCGGTCTCGGGCAGTGCCCGCCCGATCGGCACCACGGGCGTGTCGGCGTCCCGCGCGACGGGGTGGCACAGCGCGAAGGTGGAGCACTCGGTCGGCCCGTAGACGTTGTACAACCGCGTGCGGCTGCCGGCGTTGTGGCGGTACCAGGAGCGGACCGCCCGGGCGTTGAGCTGCTCCCCGCCGACCAGCAGCTGCCCGAGGCCCGCGAAGCAGTCGGGCACCGTCCCGACGACGGCGTGGAACAGGGCCGCGGTCACGAACGCGGTGTCGACGCGCTCGCGCAGCAGGACCTCCGCCAGCCGTTCCGGCGACTGGACGTCGTCGTCGGCCAGGACGACGCAGCAGCCGCCGGTCAGCAGCGGCACCCACACCTCGAAACTCAGCGCGTCGAAGGCGGGACTGGCCAGACAGGCGAAGCGTGCCGTCTCCTCCAGCCGGATGTACCCGGGATGCGCCAGCCGCAGGACGCCGGAGTCGCGCACCTCGACGCCCTTGGGCCGGCCGGTGGTTCCCGAGGTGTAGAAGAGGAAGGAGACCGGTGGAGCGGTGTCGGGCGGCAGCGGCCGGTCAGCGGAGTCCCGGCCGGACCGCAGCAGTTCGTCCACCGGCACGGCCGCGGTCCGGGGCGGAGGATCCGTCGGCGCGTCACCGGCGTGCACGAACACCGCGGCGCCGGAGTCCCGCAGGACGTGGTCCCTGCGCTCCGCGGGGCTCTGCAGGTCCAGGGGGACGACGCGGGCGCCGAGACGGAGCACGCCCAGCATCACGCAGACGAGCCGCCAGCCGCGGGGCAGACCCACGGCGACGGCGTCGCCCGGGCCCACCCGCAGGGCCCGCAGCCCCGCGGCGGCGTGCGTGGCCTCGGCCTCCAGCGTGCGGTAGTCGAGCGTCCGGTCGCCGTCGCGCACGGCCGGGGCGTGCGGGGTCCGCCCGGCCTGCTCGTGCACGGCGCGGGCCAGGGACGTGGAAAGGGCAGGTGTGCGCATCATGCCTCTGGTGCCGTGGTTCATGCGGACCGGCCGTCGAGCCGGGCGAGTTCGCCGGTGATCAGTCCGGCGATACGGGGCACCCGCTCGCCCTCCAGCACGTCCCAGTGGCCGCCCGCCACCCGCTCGACCACGAGGCCGGACAGGGCCCGCTCCCGCCAGAAGCAGCGCTGCCTCTCCTCCGTGGCGGCGGCCTCGGCGGGACTCCGGGCCTCCGCGTCGGCCTGAACGAGCAGCAACGGAGCGGTCGTCGGCCGGGGAGTGTGGTCGCGGGCCGCGGCCCGGTTGTGGTTGTAGATCCGGAAGTACCGGTCGATCTGGCTGTCGTCGATCCCGGGGTACATGCCGTTGAAGCGGACGAGTCTGGCGCGGAAGTCGTCCGCGCCCACCGGCGCGAACGCGGCCCGCTCGGCCGGGTCGTCCGTGCCGTGGGTGTCGAGGAGCAGCACGGCGAACCGGTCGTGCCCCGCCTCGGCCAGCCGGCGTCCCATCTCGTGGGCGACCAGGCCGCCGTAGGAGAGTCCGCACAGCACCAGTGCCTCACCCGGTTCGGGGTCGAGGAGCGTCAGGTAGTGCTCCGCCATGGCCTCCACGGACGCCAGCGGTTCCTCCCCGGGGTTGAGCCCCACGGCCTGGACGCCCTGGACACCGATCCCGTCGGGCAGGGCCGTGGCCAGCGGCAGGTAGCAGAAGGCCGTGCCGCCCGCGGGGTGGACGCACACCACCCGCCCCTTGCCGCGGCCCGGGCGGAACTCGATCAGCGAGTCGTCGCCCTTCGCCGGCACCCCTTCCCGGACGCGTGCCGCCAGGCGTTCGATCGTGGGATGTTCCAGCACCTCCCGGATGGGCAGGTCGTGGCCGAACTCCTCACGTATCAGGTGTGCGACCTTGATGGCGGACAGGGACGTGCCGCCGACCGCGAAGAAGTCGTCGGTGATGCCGATGCCGGGATGCACCAGCACCTGCCGCCAGATCCGGTACAGCGCCATCTCGACGCGGTCGCGGGGCGCCCGGGTGTTGACCTGGGCGGCGGGCAGTGCCGAGCGGGCCTGCGCCAGCAGGGCCCGGCGGTCCAGCTTGCCGCTGCGGTTGAGGGGAAGCCGCTCGAACTCGGCGAACAGCGCGGGAATCATGTAGTCCGGCAGCCGCTCCGACAGGGCGGCGCGCCACTCGTGCGGCAGCAGGGGCGGACCGTCCGCGCGGGCCACGCCCGCCACCAGGCGGGTCTCGCCCGCCTCGTCGCGGTCGGCGAGCACCGCGGCCTCGGTGACACCGGGGACCTCCCGCAGGGCCGCCGCGACCTCCCCGGGCTCGATGCGGAAGCCGCGAAGCTTGACCTGGTCGTCGACGCGGCCGACGAACTCGTAGTTCCCGTCGGGGAGCAGCCGGGCCAGGTCCCCGGTGCGGTAGACCCGCCCGCCGGGGACGAAGGGGTCCGGCAGGAAGCGCTCGCCGGTCAGGTCGGGCCGGTTGAGGTACCCCCGGGCCACGCCGGCTCCGCCGATGTACACCTCGCCGGCGACGCCGGGCGGCACCGGGCGGCCCTCCTGGTCCAGCAGGTGGACGAGGGTGTTGCGGACCGGGCGGCCGATCGGGCAGCGGCGGCCGAGGGCCTGCGGCTCGTTGTGGGTGATGCTGTAGACGGTGGTCTCCGTCGGCCCGTAGACGTAGCAGATCCGCAGGCCGGGCAGGATCTCCCGCATCCGGTGCAGCGCCGTCTCCGGCAGCGGCTCCGCCCCGGTCGCCAGCTGACGCAGCGCCAGACCGCGCAGCCTGGTCCCGGGGTCCTCGTCGATCCACGTGATGTACGACGCCGGCAGCCAGGCGTGCACGATCTCGTACGTGCGCATCCAGCCGAGCAGCGCCTCGGGGTCGCCGCGCAGTTCCTCGGGCACCAGGTGCAGCACGGCACCGGTGGTGAGCGGGAGGAAGAGCTCGTGCACGGACGCGTCGAAACCGATGCTCGCCCACGCGGAGGAGGCCTCGCCGGGTGTCGCGCCGTACTGGTCCAGCCAGTTGCCGATCAGGTTGACAACGTTGCCGTGGCCGACGGCCACGCCCTTGGGCCGCCCCGTCGAGCCGGAGGTGTAGATGACGTAGGCGAGGTGGGAGGGCCCGGTCGCCACGCCCGGGGAGTCGTCGCGCTCGCCCTCGGCCTCCACCTGCCGAAGCGGCAGCCAGGGCCCGGGCGGGTCCCCGAGGTCGCTGAGGACCAGGGCCGGCGTCGCCTCCTCGACGATCGTCCGCAGCCGGCCGGCCGGCTGGCCCGGGTCCAGCGGCAGGTAGGCCGCCCCCGCCTTCAGGATGCCCCAGATGCCCACCAGCAGTTCCGCCGTGCGGCCGCAGTGCAGCCCCACGACCTCCTGCGGGCGCACGCCCCGGGCGAGCAGCGAGTGCGCGAGCCGGTTGGCGCGCCGGTCGAGCGCGGCGTAGTCGAGCCGGGTCTCCCCGGCGACCACGGCGGGAGCGTCCGGCCGCCTGCGGACCTGCTCTTCGAAGAGTTCGACCAGGCCGGCGGCCGGCGCGGCGGTGACCGGTCCGCGACCCTTCGCGAGCAGCTCACCCTGTTCCCGCTCGTCGAGCAGGACGAGGTCCGCGACCCTGCGCCCGGGATCCTCCGCCAACTGCCGCAGCACCCGCGTCAGGTAGCGCACGTGCCGCTCGACCGTGTCCCGGTCGAACAGGGCCCGCGAGTAGTCCAGGTACCCGACGAGGCCGCCGTCCTCCTCGTGGAGGTACAGGGTGTAGTCGAACTTCGCGGGCGCGAAGTCGATCGACAGCGGCTCGACCTGGGTGCCGGCCAGGTCGAGGAAGTCCTTGCGCGAGGTGCCCCAGGTCAGCATCGTCTGGAAGAGCGGGCCGTGGGCGAGGCTGCGCCGCGGGTTCACCGCCTCGACCACGTGCGCGAAGGGCAGGTCCTGGTGCCGCAGCACGCTCCGCAGGGAGGTGCGGACGTGCCGCAGGGCCTCGGCGCCCGTCGGGTCCGAGGACAGGTCGACCCGGTGGGCCAGGGAGTTGACGAAGAAGCCGATCTGCCCGGCGGCCGCGGACCCGCGCCGCCCCTCCACCGGTATGCCCACGACACTGTCCGTCTCCCCGGTGAGCCGGGACAGCAGGATGTGCCAGCCGGCGAGGACGGCCGCGAAGAGCGTGCACCTCTCCGCGCGGGCCGTGACCCGCAGGGCGGCCGTGAGGTCGGTGTCGAGCCGCACGTGGAGGCGGTCGCCCTCGTGGCTCTGGCGCGGCGGACGAGGCCGGTCCGCGGGGAGCGCGAGCAGGGGCGGGGCACCGGCCAGGTACTCCTCCCAGAAGGCGGCCTGTGCGGCGGCCTCGGGGCCGGTCACCCACTCGCGCTGGCGGCGGCAGTGGGCGGCGAACTGCTCCGGCAGGGGCGGCAGCGGCTGCTCCTCGCCGCGCAGCAGGGCCCCGTAGAGCGTGCTCACCTCCTGCATCATGATCTGCCCCGACCTGCCGTCGGAGACGGAGTGGTGCAGGGTCAGCAGGAGAGCGTGGTCGGAGGGGGAGAGGGCGATCAGCCGCCCCCTGGACAGCGGGCCGCGGCACAGGTCGAAGGGGGTCTCGCACTCCTCGCGCTGGTGGACGGCGAGCTGCGCCTCCGCGTCGGGCACGCCGGCCAGGTCCTCGACCCGCAGGGCGAAACCGGCCTCCGGGGGGCCGACGTCCTGACGGACCTCGCCGTCCACGTCGACGAACCGGGTGCGCAGCGTCTCGTGGCGCGCGACAACGATGTCCAGGGCCCGGCCGAGAAGCACGCGGTCCAGCGGCCCCCGGATGCGGAACGCCATCGGCTCGTTGTAGGCCGCGCCGGCGCCGGCCGTCTGCGCCAGGGTCCACAGCCGCTGCTGTCCGAAGGACAGCGGGGGACGCGGGGGAGGGGAGGAGTGGTCCCGTAAGTCGGACGAGGGGGCGTGAGGGGTGTGTGTCGCCGTCAAGTGTGGCCCTTCTCCCGTGCTGGAAAGGTTGCCAGGGGTGTGACCGTGCGAACTCCGTGACGCCTGCCTGTCGGTGGGGCAAGCGGAGCCAATCATTCGGTTGAAGTGATGACCATGTCAACGGCCTCAGGCGGGTATTCGCGGTCCGCCGGGTGCGCGCAGGGCGACATCTGACGGCAATTCGCCACCGAGCCGGGCACGGCTGCCATGCATCACCCTCGGTTACAATGCTCACTTCATGCCCGCGGCCGGAGGCAAGGGGCGAACGGCCGTCGTCGGTCTGTCGGCCGGGACACGGGGAAGCCGTATGCTGGTGCGAATTCCACGCGTTCTTCCCTGGGCCGTGGCGGGCGGTTCCGGTACGTCGCGCACCTGCGCGACCGATCCCGCCGCACGGCTGAGGAAAAGCGAACCGTGCGGCACGGCTGAAGAAACGGGTGACCCGGGAAGTGCTGAAAGAGGTCCTCGCGACCCGCTACATCACGCCGTTGCGCGAAGGCGGCTCGCTCCCGGGGCTCGTCGAGGCCGACGACCTCGGAAGCTACGTCCTGAAGTTCACCGGCGCGGGCCAGGGGCGCAAGACGCTCGTCGCCGAAGTGGTCTGCGGTGAACTCGCCCGGCGGCTCGGCTTCAGGGTGCCGCGCCTGGTGACGGTGGGCCTCGATCCGGTGCTGGGCCTCGGCGAACCCGACCCCGAGGTGCAGGACCTGCTCAAGTCCAGCGGCGGCACCAACCTGGGCATGGAGTTCCTCTCCGGGGCCCTCGGCTTCGACCCGCTGGCCTTCGACGTGCGTCCCGAGGAGGCCGGACGGATCGTGTGGTTCGACGCGCTCGTGAACAACGTCGACCGGTCCTGGCGCAACCCCAACCTGCTGAGGTGGCGCGGCGAGACCTGGCTCATCGACCACGGCGCCACCATGATCTGGCACCACAACTGGCCCGGCGCCGAAACCTCCGCCGCCCGCCCCTACGACGCCGCCGACCACGCCCTCGCCCGCTTCGCGCCGGACGTCCGCGCGGCCGCCGCGGCGCTCGCGCCCCTGGTCACCGAGGAACTCCTCGCCGAGGTCACCGCCGAGATCCCCGAGGTCTGGCTGCGGGACGAGCCCGGGTTCGCGACGCCCGACGACCTCCGGCGGGCCTACGCCCGGCCCCTGCTCGCCCGGGCCGCCACGATCCACGAACGCGTCGCAGCAGGCACGGAGGGGACACGGTGAGCGAGCCGGGCACGGAGGGGGGACGGGTGGGCGAGCGCCACGTCTTCGAGTATGCGCTGGTGCGCGTCGTGCCGCGTGTCGAGCGCGGGGAGTGCGTCAACGCGGGGGTGCTCGTGTACTGCCGCGCCAAGTCCTACGTCGGGGCGCTCACCCACCTCGACGAGACCAGGCTGCTGGCGCTCGACCCGCACGCGGACCTGCCCGGGGTGCGGGCGGCGCTGCGGGCCGTGGATGGTGTGTGCGCCGGCGGCGACGCGGCCGGCCAGGCGGCCGGGGACGATCCCGGCCGCCGGTTCCGCTGGCTGGTCGCGCCCCGTTCCACGATCGTCCAGCCGGGCCCCGTCCACACCGGCCTCACCGCCGATCCGGCGGCCGAGACGGAACGCCTCCTCGGCCTGCTGGTGCGGTAGGACGCGGGAAGGTTCGCCGCCGGCGCTCCCACCGCCGTTCGCAGCGTCGTTTGCGCCGTGTTCGCGTCGATCGGGTCCCCAGCCGGGTGTGCCGGCGGTCTCCCGGTCGCGGTGTCAGGCGTTCCGGCGCCGCCGCAGCAGCGCGTACCCCGCGGCCAGCGCGGCGCTCGCCACGCAGCCGAGCCCGATCGCGATGTCCTGGCCGCTCGGACCGGAGGACGAGGCGCCGCCGAGTCCGCCCTGGGTGCCGAGAGTCGGTACGGCGGTGGGGGAGGCGGTCGGCGCCGAGGTGGCCGGGGCGGGCGTGGTGGCCGCCGGGGCAGGTGCGGTCGGGGTCGGGCGCGGCTTGGAGGTCGCGGAGATCGTCGGGTCCGAGGCCCAGTGCAGCGATGCCCCGGCGACGGCGCCTTCGTGCGCCTCCCGGCCCTGCCCGAGCCCGACCTGCCCGGGCCTTCCCTGGTCCGGGCGGACCAGGCCGATGCCGCTCCCGTCGATGCCGCCCCCGTCGGGACGACCGTCACCGAGGACGCCCTCGCCGGCCTGGCCCGGGCCGAACCCGTCCTGGCCGAACTCGTCTTGGCCGAACTCGTCTTGGCCGAATCCGTCCTGGCCCGGCCCGCCCTGCTCGATCCCCCCTTGGCCGAATCCGTCCTGGCCCGCCCCCTCCTGGCCGAGCGGATCCTCTTCGTACCGGCCCTGGTCCGCTCCGCCCGCGTCGGGCAGACCCTCGTCGGCGGAATCCTGCGGGAGGGCGTCCGGAGACAGTGGCTCCGAGCCGCCCGGATCGGCGTCGAGGCCGGGCCGGGCCGCCTCCTGGTGGACGGGGCTCCGGGCCTCCAGGCCCTCGGCGTGTGCGGTGTCGGTCAGCGGCACGAGCGCGGCGATCGCGACGGCTATGCCTGCTGCACCGGTGTGACGGCGCATGGACGCCTCCTTTCCGGTCACGAATGGGTCGCGTCTCGACGCTAGGGTCCCGGCGGCCCGGCGGCCCGCAGCGCTGGGCCGATCGGGCGAGCGGCCCGGGGAGCCGCGCCCGGCGGCCAGGTAATGGATCACACCCGCCCGGTGTCCCGTTGACACCGGGTGCCAGGGCTTCTAGCGTCACGTCTGCGGAAGGTACTAAGCGGTCGCTCACCCGAGGGTGCACGCTCCGCACGGGCCGCACACCAGCACGGGCCGCATCCCCAGGACGAGGAGAAGCATCGATGTCCACCACTGAGCAGCGGGTCGCCGTCGTCACCGGAGCCGCGCGCGGCATCGGCGCCGCCACCGCCGTACGCCTGGCCGCCGAGGGACGCGCCGTCGCCGTCATCGATCTCGACGAGGCCGCCTGCAAGGACACCGTGGAGAAGATCACCGCGGCCGGCGGCCGGGCGATCGCGGTCGGCTGCGACGTCTCCGACGAGGCGCAGGTCGAGGCGGCCGTCGCCCGGATCACCGAGGAACTGGGAGCGCCGACGGTCCTCGTGAACAACGCGGGCGTGCTGCGCGACAACCTGCTGTTCAAGATGAGCGTCTCCGACTGGGACACCGTCATGAACGTGCACCTGCGCGGTGCCTTCCTGATGTCGAAGGCCTGTCAGAAGCACATGGTGGACGCCGGCTTCGGCCGCATCGTCAACCTTTCCTCGTCCTCCGCGCTCGGCAACCGCGGCCAGGTCAACTACTCCGCCGCCAAGGCCGGTCTCCAGGGCTTCACCAAGACCCTCGCCAAGGAGCTGGGCAAGTTCGGCGTGACCGCCAACGCCGTCGCCCCCGGCTTCATCGCCACCGACATGACCGCCGCCACCGCCGAGCGCGTCGGCATGGGCTTCGAGGACTTCAAGGCCGCCGCCGCCACCCAGATCCCGGTCGCCCGGGTCGGCGAGGCCGCCGACGTCGCCAACGCCATCGCCTTCTTCACCGGCGAGGCCGCCGGCTTCGTCTCCGGCCAGGTGCTGTACGTCGCCGGCGGACCGCTCGACTAGGAAGACCGGGACAATGACTGCTGTGGAACTCTCCGGCAAGGTCGCGCTCGTCACCGGCGCCAGCCGCGGCATCGGCTACGGCGTCGCCGAGGCACTGGTCGCACGCGGCGACCGGGTCTGCATCACCGGCCGCAACGAGGACGCCCTGAAGGAGGCCGTCGACCGGCTCGGCGCCGACCGGGTCATCGGCGTCGCCGGCAAGGCCCACGACGAGGCCCACCAGGCCGTCGCCGTCGAGCGCGTGATGGAGGCCTTCGGCCGCGTCGACTTCCTGGTCAACAACGCCGGGACCAACCCGGTGTTCGGGCCGATCGCCGACATGGACCTGAACGTCGCGCGCAAGGTCTTCGAGACCAACGTGCTCTCGGCGCTCGGCTTCGCCCAGCGCACCTGGCACGCCTGGCAGAAGGACAACGGCGGCGCGATCGTCAACATCGCCTCGGTCGCCGGCCTCTCGCCCTCGCCCTTCATCGCCGCGTACGGCGTCAGCAAGGCCGCGCTGATCAACCTCACCGTGCAACTGGCGCACGAGTTCGCGCCCGCGGTGCGGGTCAACGCGATCGCCCCGGCGGTCGTGAAGACCAAGTTCGCCGCCGCGCTGTACGAGGGCCGCGAGGAGGAGGCCGCCTCGGGCTACCCGCTCGGCCGGCTCGGCGTGCCCTCCGACATCGGGGGCGCCGCGTCCTTCCTCACCTCGGAGCAGTCCGGCTGGGTGACCGGCCAGACGCTGGTCGTCGACGGAGGCGTCTTCCTCAACGCCGGCGTGGGCTGAATCCGCCCCCGGGCGACCCACCGGGAAGGCCCTCCGACACGGGCGCCGTGAGCCTCGGACGGCGCCCGTGTCCGTGCTCCGGAGCCCCGCGCACGTTGACGACCAGTCAGCCCAGAATGATCAAACGCCCTGCTCGGAAGGGGCTTCGGGCGACCGTGCGGCAGGGCGAGCAGTACGTGGCCGCCGGCGCGGAGACATCGGACGCGGAAGGGGCCGTGGACCCGTCGACGATCATGATGACGCGGCAGCTCAGCCGGAAGACCAGCTGGTGGGCGGCGATTGTCAGTGGGCGCCGGTAGGTTCTCCGGGAGTGGAAGCGACCGCACAGCGTAAGGAAGTTGACGTGACCGACATCGCCATGCTGCCCGAGTCCTGGCGCGAGGTGCTGGGCGGCGAACTGCAGGAGCCCTACTTCAAGGAGCTGATGGAGTTCGTCGAGGAGGAGCGGGCGAACGGCCCCGTCTACCCGCCCCGCGAGGAGGTCTTCGCCGCGCTGGAGGCCACGCCGTACGACCGGGTGAAGGTGCTGGTCCTCGGACAGGACCCGTACCACGGCGAGGGCCAGGGCCACGGGCTGTGCTTCTCGGTCCGGCCGGGAGTGAGGATCCCGCCGTCCCTGCGCAACATCTACAAGGAGATGCACGCGGAGCTGGGCACCCCCGTCCCGGACAACGGCTACCTGATGCCCTGGGCCGAGCAGGGCGTCCTTCTGCTCAACGCGGTGCTCACCGTCCGCGCGGGCGAGGCGAACTCGCACAAGTCCCGCGGCTGGGAGCTGTTCACCGACGCCGTGATCCGCGCGGTGGTCCGCCGCGACGACCCGGCGGTGTTCGTGCTCTGGGGGAACTACGCGCAGAAGAAGCTGCCCCTGATCGACGAGAGCAGGCACAAGGTGGTCAAGGGCGCCCACCCCTCACCGCTGTCGGCGAAGAAGTTCTTCGGCTCCCGCCCGTTCACGCAGATCAACGAGGCGATCGCGGAGCAGGGCCATGCCCCGGTCGACTGGACCGTCCCGAACCGGGGCTGACCCCGGCGCGTGGCCCGGTCCGTGCGGGCGTCCGGCCCATGCGGGTCCGCGCGGACGCCGGTCCGCGCGTCGTCCGGCCGGCGGGCGTCCCGTCCGCGCGTCGACCGCTCCGCCTGACCGGGAACGCGAGTGCCTGCGGTTAGCGTCGTCGTCGGGACAGCCGACGAGGGCACGGAGGGCGCCGTGGCGCAGGGACAGGAGCAGACGGCGCCGGACGCCGTGCTGACGCGGATCGGTCAGGTCGCCATGCTGTACCACGCCGGGGACCGCGAGGAGGCCCGCGACCGCTTCCTCCGCCTGTGGGCGGAGATCGGCGAGCACGGCGACGCCCTGCACCGCTGCACACTGGCCCACTACCTGGCCGACACCCAGGACGACCCCGCGGAAGAACTGGCCTGGGACCTGCGGGCGTTGTCGGCCGCCGAGGAGCTGACCGGGGAGGGGCCCGACGCCGCCGCAGCAGCACGGCACGAGGGCAGACTCGCCGCACGCGCCCTGACCCCTTCGCTCCACCTCGACCTGGCCGCGGACTACCACCGCCTCGGCCGGCGCGAGGCCGCCCGCGTCCACCTGGGGCGTGCCCGGACAGCGGCCGAACACCTCGCCGCGGACCGTTACGGCGAGGGCGTCCGGGCCGCGATCGACCGGCTGGGGCGCCGCCTGGACGACGCCCGGCACGGCCCGGACGGGCCCGACCGCCCGGACGGCCCCGGCCGGCCACCGCGACAGCGGCCGTAGCCCGGCCCGTCCCCGCCGGGCTGTGCGCCGGGGACGCGCGGCGGGGCGGTGCGCCGGTCGTCAGGGCCCGTACGCCTGCTCGCAGATGCGGGCCTCGGGGCTGCCCGGGCGCCAGCCCCCGTACCGCTTGCCGAGGGAGCACACGTCCGCGTTCTTTCCCGCGTCCTTCCCGGACGAGCCGGGGAGCGCGGGGGCCTGCGGACGGGACGGCGCCGGGCGGCCGGTGTGCTCCGGTGCCGCCGGCCGCGCGGACGGGGGCTGCTGCCCGGGGTGCGAGGGCGCGGCCGGCGCGTCGTGCGGGGCCGCGGGCGCCGGGCGTTTCGTTCGGCGCGGTTCGCCGGTGCCGCCCTCCGAGGACGGAGAGGGACCGATCATCTCCAGCGCCTCACGGGCCGGGGCCTGTACGACCCGTGGCGCGGCCGGGCCCTCCGGGCGCGGCGCCGACGAGCGGACGCCCGCGCCCGGCTGATCGGCCGTGGCCGGGCCGCGGACCGTCGTACAGCCGGCCAGGGCCGTGACAGCCACGGTCACCAGAAGTGTTGCGGTGGTCGTCGTTCGATGCACCCGCGCCACTCTGCTGGTTCCGGTCCGGTCCACGGCACCGGACGAGCACAGGTTGCCCCGCACGGGTGATCTCAGACCCCGTACGGAGGCCCGTGGGCGGCCGGAGGTGACGTCACTCGCCGGTGGCTCCGTCCAGACGCTCGCGGATCAGGTCGGCGTGCCCGTTGTGCCGCGCGTACTCCTCGATCATGTGCGTGTGGATCCAGCGCAGCGTGTAGCGCTCACCGGTGCGCAGGTGCCTGCCCCGGGTCGGTTCGTCCAGGGGGACCCCCGCCGCGTTGCGCCTGGCCGCCGCGATCTCGGCCTGCCAGGTCGCGTGGGCCTCCTGCCAGGTGTCGGACGCGGTGAGCCGGAACTCTCCGTCCGGATCCTCGTCGCTGTAGTGGAGGGGGGCCGCGTCCTCGGCCGCGAGCACCCTGCGGTACCAGCTGCGCTCCACGTCCGCCATGTGCCGCACCAGGCCCAGCAGCGACAGGTTCGACGGCGCGACGGCAGCCGTCCTCAACTGCTCGTCGGTCAGGCCCTCGCACTTCCACGCGAGGGTCCTGCGGTGGTACTCGAGCCAGCCCTCCAGCATGGCGCGTTCGTCGAGGTCGGGTGCGGGTTCGCGGCGCTCGGTCGTCATACCGTCATCTTGACCCGCTACGGCACTCCCCACCAGCGGTTTTCAGTACGGCACCGCACCCCGGCCCCTGCCGGCGGGGCGTCCGGCGCGGCTCCCGTATGCTTCCCGGCGGACCAGGTCGGCGAGCAGCTGAGGAGCACACCCCGTGAAGGTCGGCTGCATCGGACTCGGCGACATCGCGCAGAAGGCCTACCTGCCGGTGCTCGCCGCCCTCCCCGGGCTCGAACTGCACCTGCAGACCCGTACCCCCGCCACCCTCACGCGCGTCGCCGACAAGCTGCGCGTCCCGTCCGCGCAGCGCCACGCGGACCTCGACGCGCTCCTCGCCCAGGACCTCGACGCCGCCTTCGTGCACGCACCGACGTCCGTCCACCCCGAGATCGTGACCAGGCTGCTCGAAGCGGGCGTTCCCACGTACGTCGACAAGCCGCTCGCCTACGAACTCGCCGACTCCGAGCGCCTGGTCGCCCTCGCCGACGAGCGGCGCACCAGCCTCGCCGTCGGCTTCAACCGGCGCCACGCCCCGGGTTACGCACAGTGCGTCGAACATCCGCGCGAGCTGATCCTCATGCAGAAGAACCGCGTCGGGCTGCCCGAGGAACCGCGCACCATGATCCTCGACGACTTCATCCACGTCGTCGACACGCTGCGCTTCCTGGTGCCCGGCCCGGTCGACGACGTGACCGTGCGCGCCCGGGCCGAGAAGGGGCTGCTCCACCACGTCGTCCTCCAGCTCGCCGGGGACGGCTTCACGGCGCTCGGCGTCATGAACCGGCTCAGCGGTTCGGCCGAGGAGATCCTGGAGGTGTCCGGCCAGGACACCAAGCGCCAGGTGGTCAACCTCGCCGAGGTGATCGACCACAAGGGCCAGCCCACCCTGCGGCGGCGCGGCGACTGGGTCCCGGTGGCCCGCCAGCGCGGCATCGAACAGGCGGTGCTCACCTTCCTCGACGCGGTGCGCGCGGGCAGGGTGCTCAGTGCCGGGGACGCGCTGCGGACCCATGAGCTGTGCGAGCGGGTGGTACGGGAGGTGCAGGCGGGTTCCGCCTGAGCCGGACCGTGCGGACGCCCTCCGCGGCGGCCCAGCCCGCCAGGACCAGCAGGGACGCGTGCACGGCCCAGTCGCCGTGGCGGACGTACGGGGTGCTGCCGTGCGTGAGGGGGACCTCGTACACCCGCGAGGTGCTCGCGCCGGTGCCGAGCCAGGAGCCGATCCGGGTGCCGTTCGCGTCGTAGACGGCGGAGACGCCGGTCAGCGTGGCGTGCACCATCGGCCGGCCGGTCTCGGCGGCACGCAGGGCGGCGAGCGAGGCGTGCTGCTCGGGCGCCCAGGTGTGCTGGAAGGTCGAGGTCGACGACTGGGCGAGCAGGACCTCGGCGCCGTCGGCGGCGAGCCGGCGGCTCATGTCGGGAAAGGCGCTCTCGAAGCACACCATCGGCCCGATCCGCAGCCCGTCCCCGACGTCCATCACCACCTGCCCGGTGCCCCGCCTGCGGTCCTCGCCCGCCGCCTTGCCGACGGAGGTGGCCCAGCCGAGCAGGGAGCGGGCCGGCACGTACTCCCCGAAGGGGACCAGCCGCATCTTGTCGTACCGGTCGCCGGTCGGGCCGTCGGGTCCGACCAGCACCGAACTCTTGTAGATGCCGGGTTTGTCGGAGCGCCGTGCGTCCACGTTGACCAGGATGTCCGCGCCGATGTCCCGGGACAGCGCCGCCAGCCGCCGGGCCAGGTCGGGCCGCTCGTCCAGGTCGAAGCCGACGCTGCTCTCGCCCCAGACGATCAGGTCGAGGTCCCGGTCGGCGAGCCGGCGGGTCAGCCGTTCCTCGCGGTCGAAGCGGCGGTCGGCGCTGTCCGCCCCGGAGACGACCCCGGGCTGCACCACGGCGATCGCGGCCCGTTCGTCGGCGTCGGGGCGCGGTGACCAGACCCAGGCGGCGGAGGTCGCCGCGGCCGTGGCGACGAGCCCGGCCAGGGCCGGCACCCTCGCCCGGCGCACCGCGACGAGGACGGCGACGGCGACGTTGACCGCCACCACCAGGAAGCTGAGCAGCCAGATTCCGCCCACCGAGGCCAGCCGCAGCGCGGGCGCCACCTGCCACTGGCTGGCACCGAGCATCCCCCACGGACCGCCGAGTCCCTGCCAGGACCGGACCAGTTCCGCCAGCAGCCAGCCCGACGGCAGCACCACGAGGGCCGCGGCGACCCGGCCGGCGGACGGCGCCCCGCCCAGCAGCCGGTGCACCAGCAGACCCCAGGGGACCCAGAGCACGCCGAGCAGCGCGGCGATGACGAACGTGAACACGTGCAGGTTGGGCAGCAGCCAGTGGTGCATGGCCAGTACGAACCCGAACCCGCCGCACCAGCCGTCGTACGCCGCCCGCCTGCCGTCCGGCGCGGTACGGAGCAGCAGGATCCAGGGCACCAGCGCCGCGTAGGCCCACCACCACAGGGCCGGGCCGGGGAACGCGAGCACCGGCAGCGCGCCGGCGAGCACGGCCGCGGCCGAACGCCGCCACGGGGAGGCGAGCCAGTGGTCGAGCGTCTTCATGGGCGCCTCCCTACCCCCTGATGCCTTCAGTGTGCGCTCGCGACGAGGGCGAATTCAGTTGATCACACCGAAGCCGGTGCGGCGCGGGGCTGTGCGGCACGCGACGACTCCTCTAGGGTGATCGATGATCGATCAAATGGACCGGGGCTCCGAAGTCAGTGCGACGTCCGAAGGACAGGACACGTCCGAAGTCGGGACACGTCACGAAGACAGTGCGCACGCGGGCGCTCCGAAGATTCTCGTGGAGGCACTCATGACGCGACCCGTCACGGTGGTGACCGGTGGCAGCCGGGGGATCGGTGCGGCGACCTGCCTGCGTCTCGCGGCGGACGGTCACGACGTCGTCGTGGGCTACGCGCGCGACTCCGCGGCCGCCGAGTCGGTCGTCGCCGGGGTGCGCGAGGCGGGTGGACGCGGTGTCGCGGTACGGGCGGACACGTCGGTGGAGGCCGACGTCGACCGGCTCTTCGACGTGGCCGGGGAGCGGCTCGGACCCGTGACGGGACTGGTGAACAACGCGGCCGTGACCGGCCCGCTCGGCCGCCTCGCCGACAGCGACACCGCGGACCTGCGCCGGGTCCTCGACGTCAACCTGCTGGGCGTGCTGCTGTGCGCCCGGCGCGCCGCGCGGCTGATGACCGCACGGGGGAGCGGGGTCATCGTCAACGTGTCGTCGGGCGCCGCCACCCTCGGCAGTCCCGGGGAGTACGTCCACTACGCGGCGACCAAGGCCGGTGTCGACGCGCTGACACTGGGGCTGGCCAAGGAGCTCGGCCCGGACGGGATCCGGGTCAACGCCGTCGCTCCCGGGGTGATCGACACCGAGATGCACGCCGCGGCGGGCGACGCCGACCGGGCGCGGCGGATGGGGGCGGCGGTCCCGATGGGACGGGCGGGACGGGCCGAGGAGATCGCCGCCGCGGTCTCCTGGCTGATGTCGCCCGACGCGTCGTACACGACGGGAACGGTGCTCCGGGTGGCGGGCGGGCGCTGACGCCTGCGGGGCGGGCGTGGACGGCTGAGGTGGTCGGGCCGAGGCCGGCGGGGGGCGTGGACGCCTGCGGGATGGGGCTGAAGTCGTCGGGGCCGGCGCTGACGACTGCGAGGCGGGCCGAAGCCGGCGCGGGCGAGACGTGGCCGTCCCGGGCACGGGAGCGCTCAGGCCGCCTCGATGACCTCGCCGCGGATCGCGGTCGCCCACTCGACCACCAGCAACTCGTACTCCTGACGCTCCTGCGCGGACAGGGTCCCGCCCGCGCGCCGCCACAGCGCACGGATCTGATCGTTCAGTTCCGCGGCGGACCGCACGGAACCACGGGTCGCGTAATCGGGGGACATACGGACAAGCCTAGGGGCTCGAACTGACACTGCGCTACCGGACGGCTACCCGACCGGCCACGGTCAGCCGGACGACTCCGCGGCGTGCGGGCTGAGCGCACCCGCTGTGACCAGGGCGATGATGACGATGCCGAGCGCGATGCGATACCAGACGAATGGCATGAAGCTCCTGGTGGAGATGAACTTCATGAACCACGCGATGACCGCGTATCCGGTACCGAACGCGATGACCGTGGCGAAGAGCGTCGGCCCCCAGGAGACGTGGTCGCTCTCCATCGCGTCCTTCAGCTCGAACGCACCCGAGGCGAGCACCGCGGGGATGGCGAGCAGGAACGAGTACCGTGCGGCGGCCTCGCGCCGGTAGCCCATGAAGAGGCCGCCACTGATCGTCGCCCCGGAGCGGGAGACGCCGGGGATGAGGGCCGCCGCCTGGCACAGGCCGTAGATCAGGCCGTCCCGAACCCCCAGGTTCTCCAGTTCCTTGCGCTGCTGGGGCGCACGGTGCCGGCCGCCCTTCTCGTCCCGGGCGGCCATCCGGTCGGCGACGCCGATGATCACGCCGACGACGATCAGCATCGTCGCGGTGATCCGCAGGTCGCGGAAGGGGCCCTCGATCTGGTCCTTCAGCGTCAGCCCGAGCACGCCGATCGGGATCGAGCCGACGATCACCAGCCAGCCCATGCGGGCGTCCGGATCGTGCCGCATCGACTTGTCGGTCAGCGACCGCGTCCACGCCGCGAGGATCCGGCCGATGTCCTTGCGGAAGTAGATGAGCACCGCGGCCTCGGTGCCGATCTGGGTGATCGCCGTGAAGGCCGCGCCGGGGTCGTGCCAGCCGGAGAAGGCAGCGGTCAGGCGCAGGTGCGCGCTGGACGACACGGGAAGGAACTCGGTCAGCCCCTGGACGAGTCCGAGGACGAGGGATTCAAACCAAGACATGAGGTTACGGAGTCCAAAGGGCGATCGAGAAACGGTCGACGGACACGCCGAACCGCCGTGTGCGGTGATCGGGATCAGGCATGCCGAGGGGCAGCGTAGCGCCCCCGAATGAAGTCCAGGCCACAGGGGTGAGCGGCCCCGGCGCCGTCGGGCCGGTGCCCGCGCCGCCCCGGACCCCGTCAGTTTCCGCGCAGCCGGTGCCGCTTGCGCCAGGCCACCACCGCACCCGCGAGCCCCGGCAGGGCGATGCAGGCCAGCGCGATCAGGAAGGCGGGAGACGTCGGGGTCGAGGCGCGGGCGCCCGCGACGACGTAGGCGGCCGTGTTGGGGATCGAGCCGAGCCCCGTCGCCACCAGGAAGGGCAGCAGCCCCATGCGGGAGACGGCCGCGCAGTAGTTGGCCGCGGCGAACGGCACCCCGGGGAACAGCCGTACCGCCAGCATCGACCGGAAACCGTGCCGGCTCAGCTGCCCGTCCGCGGCCTTCAGCCACCGTCCGCGCAGCAGCGGGCGCAGCGCCTCCTGGCCCAGTGCCCGGCCGAGACAGAAGGAGATCCCCGCCCCGAGCACCGTCCCGGCCAAGGCGGCGGCCAGTCCCAGCTGCGAGCCGAAGAGCGCGCCGGCGGCCAGGTTCAGCAGCGGGCGCGGCACGAACGCGACCGTGCACACCCCGTAGGCCACCGCGTAGGCGATCGCCGCCGCGGCCCCGCCGAGCTGCGGCGGCCAGCCGTTGGTCAGCAGGTCCTGCGGCTGGAACAGGAGAACGGCCGTCGCCGCCGAGGCCAGCAGCGCGACGAGCAGGGAGAGCCGGGACCACGGCGAGAGCAGCACTCTCGTCGCGCGGGCGGCGAAGCCGGCCGGTGCGACCGGTCCGGCCGCGGCGGCGACGGCGAGTTCTGCGGCTGCGGTCCGGGGAGTGACCGTGGCGGTGCCCCCAGAGCGGGTGGTGGCATCGAGCATCCGGTGACACTAACCGACAAATATGTGTGATCGCCGTATGGTGCGTCGCATGAGCGTCACAGGCGAGGGAATTCCGGACGACGTGCCGCCCAGCACCCTGGCCGACACGGTGCTGCACCGCCTTCCCGCCGCCTACGCCGCGGCGGCCGACCCCGAGCGGGCCGCGCAGAACCGGGCGTACATGAGGGACGTGGCCCCCTTCCTGGGCCTGACCTCGCCCGTCCGCCGCGCGCTGTACCGCACGGTCCTGGAGGGCCTGCCCCGTCCCGACGAGGCGGACTGCACGGCGGTGGCGCTCCGCTGCTGGCGCCTGCCCGAGCGCGAGTACCACTACTTCGCCGTGGACTTCCTGCGGCGCAATGTGACGCACTGCTCCTCCGGCCTCCTCCCCGTGGTCCGGCACCTGCTCACCGCGGTGTCCTGGTGGGACACCGTCGATCTGCTCGCCGCACACGTCGTCGGGGGCCTGGTCGCGGCGGACCGCGGCCTCACGGCCGACATGGACGCCTGGATCGAGGACGAGGGCCGCTGGCTGGTCCGCGCGGCGCTGCTCCACCAACTGCGCTACAGGGAACGCACCGACACCGGCCGCCTCTTCGGCTACTGCGCGCGCCGGCCGGGCCACGGCGACTTCTTCGTCCGCAAGGCCGTCGGCTGGTGCCTGCGCGAGTACGCCAAGACCGACCCGGACGCCGTACGGGCCTTCGTGGCCGGGCACCGGACGCGCCTCGCGCCGCTGTCCGTGCGGGAGGCGCTGCGGAACATCGGACCGTAGTAGCGGAACATCGGACCGACCGCAGTACCGGAACGCCGTCGCTTTCCAACTGCCTCTCCCTCAAAAACCATTCGACGTGCGACGAAGCGTCGGCAAGGATCGACGCCATGTTCCGGTACGCCTTCCACCTCGCAGCATCCGCGGTCGCGGATGCCCCGAAGGCTGCCGTCACCCACGTCACCGCCGCAGTCGACGGCGCCCGAAGCTGACCCTCCCCGGATCGTCCGGCGGACCCCGCAGGGGGAGGGTCGGCCGGCCCCAGGGGTCCCCACCACCGCCACGAGGCTTCGAGGTACCGCCATGTCCAAGACGGCGTACGTCCGCACCAAACCGCATCTGAACATCGGCACGATGGGCCATGTCGACCACGGCAAGACCACCCTGACCGCCGCCGTCACCAAGGTCCTCGCCCAGCGCGGGGCCGGCACGTTCGTGCCGTTCGACCGCATCGACCGCGCCCCGGAGGAGGCGGCGCGCGGCATCACCATCAACATCGCGCACGTCGAGTACGAGACCGACACCCGCCACTACGCCCACGTGGACATGCCGGGCCACGCCGACTACGTCAAGAACATGGTCACCGGCGCCGCCCAGCTCGACGGCGCGATCCTGGTCGTCTCCGCGCTCGACGGGATCATGCCGCAGACCGCCGAACACGTGCTGCTCGCCCGGCAGGTGGGCGTCGACCACATCGTGGTCGCGCTCAACAAGGCCGACGCGGGTGACCCGGAGCTGACCGACCTCGTGGAGCTGGAGGTCCGCGAGCTGCTCACCGCGCACGGCTACGGCGGTGACGCCGTGCCCGTCGTACGGGTCTCCGGGCTGAAGGCCCTGGCCGGCGACCCGAAGTGGACGGCCTCCGTGGAGGCGCTGCTCGACGCCGTGGACACGTACGTGCCCGTGCCCGAGCGGTACCTGGACGCGCCGTTCCTGCTGCCGGTCGAGAACGTGCTGACCATCACCGGCCGCGGCACCGTCGTCACCGGCGCCGTCGAGCGCGGCACCGTCCGCGTCGGCGACCGCGTCGAGGTGCTCGGTGCGTCGGCCGAGACGGTCGTCACCGGTCTGGAGACCTTCGGCAAGCCGATGGAGGAGGCGCAGGCCGGGGACAACGTGGCCCTGCTGCTGCGCGGGGTCGCCCGCGACACGGTGCGGCGCGGGCACGTGGTCGCCGCACCCGGCAGTGTCGTGCCGGGGCGTCGCTTCACGGCGCGGGTGTATGTGCTGTCGGCGGGCGAGGGCGGCCGCTCGACGCCGCTCACCACGGGTTACCGGCCGCAGTTCTACATCAGGACCGCGGACGTCGTCGGCGATGTGGACCTCGGGGAGACGGCCGTCGCCAGGCCCGGGGACACCGTCACGATGACCGTGGAACTGGGCCGGGACGTGCCGCTGGAGACCGGGCTCGGGTTCGCCGTCCGCGAGGGCGGCCGCACCGTGGCGGCGGGAACCGTGACCGCCGTCGGCTGAGGCCGGTTCCGGGCACGGGGCTCACGGCGCAAGGGCTGACCGTGGGGTGGTTCACGCCGGGCGTTCGGTGCGAAGGGCCGGCACGAGGGGCTGGGCACGGGGGGCGCCCGGCGCGGAGGGCCGGCGCGAGCGGCTGGGCGCGAGGTGCCTGGCGCGAAGGGCCGTTCCGCGAAGGGCCGGTGCGGGAAGGGCCGTTCCCGCGAAGGGCCGGTGTGGGATGGGCCGGTGCGCGAAGGGCGCCGCACGGGGTGCTTGGCACAATGGGCGGGTGAACGAAGCCGTACCCGTCAGCCGCGTCACCGACCACGGCACCGCCAGGCTGATGCCCGATGTCGACCGGCCGCGGGCCTGGCTGCTCACGGTCGACGGTGCCCCGCAGTCCTACGTCGACCTGGACGAGCCGGCGCACCTGGAGTTCGAGTACACGCGCCGGCTCGGCCACGTCCTGGACACGGTCGCCGAGCCGGGGCGTGCCCTCGACGTGGTGCACCTCGGCGGCGGCGCGTTCACCCTGCCCCGGTACGTGGCCGCCACCCGGCCCGGCTCACGGCAGGACGTCGTGGAGGCCGACGGGGGGCTCCTCGCGCTGGTCGCCGAGTACCTGCCGCTGCCCGGGGGCGCGGACGTCACCGCACACGCCGCCGACGCCCGTGCCTGGCTGGAGGACGTCCCCGCGGACTCGGCCGACGTGGTCGTCGCCGACGTCTTCGGGGGCTCGCGGGTGCCCGCGCACCTGGCCTGCGTCGGCTACGCCCGCGAGGCGGCACGGGTGCTGCGCGCCGACGGCGTGTACGCGGCCAACCTCGCCGACGGGGCGCCGTTCGCCTTCCTGCGCGCCCAACTGGCCGGGTTCGCCACGGTCTTCGAGGAACTCGCGCTGATCGCCGAACCGGGAGTGCTGCGCGGCCGCCGCTTCGGCAACGCCGTCCTCGTGGCCGCGCACCGCCCCCTGGACACGGCGGCCCTGGCCCGGCGCACCGCCGCCGACGCCTTCCCGGCCCGGGTCGAACACGGGCGGGCCCTGCGGGACTTCACCGGCGAGGCGCGTCCGGTGCGCGACGAGGACGCGGCACCGTCGCCGGAGCCTCCCGCCGGGGCGTTCGGCATCGGCTGAGCGGTGCGCGCGGGGCCGGCTACGACCCGGTCGGCGGTTCCTCGGTGAGGCGTACGGTGCTGAGGATCTTCTGCATCGTCTCCTGCGGAACCTCCTCGTCGACGCCCTTGGCGCCGTACAGGTTCCACGTCACGAAGTCACCCGCGCCGTTCTTGAACGCGAAGGTCATCGCCTTGCCCTCGGTGTCGCACTTCCCCTTCTTCTTCGCGCCCTCCGAGTGCGCCTCGATGACGCTGCCCTTGATGCCCGACGCGGTCGTGTACGCCTTCGGCTTGCCGTACTTCACGGCCTTCTTGTCGGGCTCGGTGTAACCGCCGAAGATCCACCACGGCACCCGCGTCTCGGCCGCCTGGTCGGTGTCCTTGGCGCCGCTCTCGCCGCGGGTGCCCGCGGTGGCGAGCGCGGTGGTCTCCTTGCGGCCGTCCTTGTTCTCGTCGGTCGTGCACCACTCGGACTTCAGGTAGGCCGGAGCGGTGACCGAGGTGCGGTCGGTCTTGCCGTCCTCTTCTTCCCACTCGAAGCCGACGCTGGTGCCGGGGCTGTCGAGCTCCCAGTCCGCGGGCACGTCGAAGATGGTGCCGAAGCGCGGGTTGGCAACGACCTTCCAGCCGTCGACGGTGGCCTTCTCCTCCTCGCCGCCCCGCGGGTTGTCGTCGCCGGACGCGCTCGGGTCCGCGGACGGGGCGTCGGACTGCTCGGCGGACGCACTGGCGGACGGCTTCTTGTCCTTGCCGTCGTCCGCCTGGTCGTCCTTGTCGCCCCCGAGCACCAGGAAGCCGGTGACACCGGCGGCCACGACCACGGCGAGCGACGCGACGATCGCGATCACCTTCGTCCGGTTGCCGCCGCCACCGCCGCCGCCACCCGTCACCGGCTGCGGCACGGTGGCCGGCTGCGGCGTGCTCCACTGCTGCTGGCCGTACGCGCCGGGCTGCTGCTGGTAGCCGGGCTGCTGGTACGGATTCGGCTGCTGCTGGTACCCCGGCTGCTGGTACGGATTGTCCTGCGGGTTCTGCTCGCCCCCGGGCGGCTGCTGTCCTGGCCACATGAGCAGTCACCCTAACGTCGCCCAGGACACGATTCGGTCACCGGGCATCGTCAGGGACGTACCGAACCCGGGAACGGAGCCGGTGCCGGGAACGCTTCGCGCGGCGGTCTTCCCGTGGCCTGGCCCCCGGCAGCTACTCGCGGGTAACCTTCGGGCATGAGCGCAGACCAGATGTCGATCGGCGAGTTGCTCGCCGCCACGGTGCCGATGGTGCGGACCCTGAACCTCGAGTACCTGGAGACCACACCGGAGAAGGCCGTCCTCGCCCTCCCGGACCAGAGCGAGTACCGCAACCACGTAGGCGGGCCGCACGCCGGAGCCATGTTCACGCTGGGCGAGTCGGCCAGCGGCGCGATCGTGCTGGCCGCCTTCGGGGACCAGCTCTCACGCGCGGTGCCGCTGCCGGTCACCGCCGAGATCGCCTTCAAGAAGATCGCCCTCGGCCCGGTCACCGCGACCGCGACCCTCGGCCGCCCCGCCGCCGAGGTCGTCGCCGAACTGGATGCCGGCAGCCGCCCCGAGTTCCCCGTGAGCGTCGCCATCCGGCGCGAGGACGGCGCGGTCACCGGTGAGATGACCGTCATATGGACCCTGCGCCCCAACGGCTGAGCCCCGCCGACCCGGTACCCTTCCCGGTGCGCCTTGATCGCGGCGCACCGGGAACACGTACGTGAAGCGGAGGGTGGGCGTTGCACGTCCAGGAGTGGCTCGACACGGTGCCCGCGGCAGCCGTCTACGCCGTCGTCGCACTGGTCATCGGTCTGGAGAGCCTGGGTATCCCCTTGCCCGGCGAGATCGTGCTGGTGTCGGCGGCCCTGCTGTCGTCGCAGCACGGCGGCATCGACCCGCTGGTCCTCGGCGCCTGCGCCAGCGCGGGCGCGGTGATCGGCGACTCCATCGGGTACGCCATCGGCCGCAAGGGAGGCCGGCCCCTGCTGGCCTGGCTGGGGAAGAAGTTCCCCAAGCACTTCAGCGAGGGGCACATCGCCACCGCCGAGCGGTCCTTCCAGAAGTGGGGCATGTGGGCCGTGTTCTTCGGCCGCTTCGTCGCCCTGCTGCGGATCTTCGCCGGCCCGCTCGCCGGTGTGCTGCGGATGCCGTACTGGAAGTTCCTGATCGCCAACGTCCTCGGCGGCATCGTGTGGGCCGGCGGCACCACCGCCGTCATCTACTACGTCGGCGTCGTCGCCGAGTCCTGGCTCAAGCGCTTCTCGTGGCTGGGCCTGGTCCTGGCGGTCGTGATCGGCGTGGCCTCCATGCTGATCGTCAAGCGCAAGGCGGGCAAGGCGCAGGCGCAGGCTCAGTCCGAGCCCGTCACCGCCGGGGAGTGAGGGCGCCCGCAAGGGGCACGGGGCTGTGCTGACCTGCGGCTGCGCCGCGTGGGCGCGACCAGCCACCACCGTTGCGGGGCCGGCCCGCGGTGCGCGGTTCCCGCGGTTCACTCGCGGAGCTGTGCGTGCTCCCCGGCCAGCGTCGCGTACATCGTGCCGTTGAGCGTGATGCCCTCGCGCTCCTCCTGCGTCAGCTCCCGCTTCACCTTCGCCGGGACCCCCGCGACCAGCGACCCGGGCGGCACCCGCATCCCCTGCGGAACCAGCGCCTGGGCCGCGACCAGCGAACCCGCGCCGATCACCGCGCCGTTGAGGACGGTGGCGCCCATGCCGATCAGGCAGTCGTCCTCCACGGTCGCCCCGTGCACCACGGCGTTGTGCCCGATCGAGACCCGCTCGCCGACGGTCACGGGGAAGCCGGGGTCGGCGTGGAGCGTGCAGTTGTCCTGGACGTTGCTGCTCGCGCCGACGGAGATCCGCTCGACGTCGCCGCGCAGCACCGCGCCGTACCAGACGCTCGCCCCCGCGTGCAGTGTCACGTCCCCGACGACCGAGGAGGTCGGCGCCACGAAGGCCTCCGCGTCGACCTTCGGCTCCTTGCCGCCGATGCCCCTGATCAGCGCCCTCTGCGTCATCATCGCCTCCTGCTCGGTGTTGTACGGCACCGTACGCCACCCGGTGGGGTGAAGATCACAGCACAGTGCGGCCATGGCCGCGGCGGCCGCGGACTACCGTGAGCGGGTGCCCAAGCGCAAGAACACGTTCTCGTCCTGGCGGAGCCGCCTCGCGCAGCGGGCCGTCCACGCGGGCTGGGCCTGGGTGCAGCGCACCGGCTCCGTCACCGCCGCACACCCGGGACGCTTCCGCTTCGGCGCCCTCGGCACGGGAACCCGGCTCGCCTTCCCGCTCGGCACGGTCTTCGGCGAACCGTGGATCCACGTCGGCGCCCACTGCATCGTCGGAGAGCAGGTCACGCTGACCGCGGGGCTCATGCCCGACCTCGACCTCGGCCCCGACCCGATCCTGCGCATCGGGGACGGCGTCGTCCTCGGCCGCGGCAGCCACGTCATCGCGGACACCACCGTCACCATCGGCAGCGACTGCTACTTCGGCCCCTACGTCTACATCACCTCCACCAACCACTCCTACGACGACCCGCACCAGCCCATCGGCAAGCAGTGGCCGCGGATGGACCCGGTGGAGATCGGCCCCGGCTGCTGGGTCGGCACCGGCGCGGTGGTCCTGCCGGGCGCGCGGATCGGGCGGAACGTGGTCGTGGCCGCCGGCGCCGTCGTCCGGGGCGCGGTCCCCGACCACTCGGTGGTGGCGGGCGCCCCCGCCCGCGTCGTACGCCGCTGGACGCCCGCCGGGGGCTGGCAGCCGCCGCTGCGCACCCCGGCCCCCGTGCCGATCCCCGACGGGGTCACGCCGGGAGAGTTGCGGCAGCTGTCGAAGCTGGACGAGGAGACGGTGGCCCGCCTCGCCGAACTGGACGACGACCCGGAGCGCGGGCCGGGAACGGCGGGGCGGCTCGCGGAGCCCGCCGCGGAGGGCTGAACGGGCGAGCCGGCCGGGGAACCGGCGCTCACCGTCCACGGGACGGCCCACCGCGTCCCCACGGGCGCGCACGCGTCCGTCGGGTCCGCCAGCCCCGCACACGTACGGCTACGAGGGCGACGAACCAAGGGGGATGATCACGGCGGTGTCGGTGCCGCCCGTCCGCCGAGACGACCGTCCCGCACGGCCGCGGCAGTTGTTAGCGTGCGGCCATGCACGCACCCATCGGGAACTTCGACAGTGCCACGCCCGCTCCGGACTGCCTCGACGAGCTGACCCGCCCGGTCGCCGACGCCGTACGCCACTGGAGCGGCGCCGTGCCCGCGGAGCAGATCCTGTACGTCGACACCGAGCCGGAGTGGGCCGACACCGCCACCTTCGTCGAGCACTACGGCCGTCAGCTGCTCGAACAGTCCGCCAACTGCGTGGTGGTCACCGGCAAGCGGGGCGGCGGCACGACACTCGCCGCGTGTGTGGTGCTCTCCACCACCCGGGTCGACGTCAACGGCGTCGTGCGCCGCCACCTCGGGGCGCGCAAGGCCTCCTTCGCCCCGATGGACACGGCCACCGGCGAGACCGGCATGGAGTACGGCGGCATCACTCCCGTCGGCCTGCCCGCCGGCTGGCCCCTGCTCGTGGACTCGGCCGTCGTCGACCTGCCGTACGTCCTGGTCGGCAGCGGACGCCGGCGCGGCAAGCTGCTGGTGCCGGGCAAGGCCTTCGCGGAACTGCCCGGCGCGGCGGTCCTGGAAGGGCTCGGCACGGCCTGAGCGGAGGGCCGCGCGGGGCCCACGGGAACGGCCGGCCGCGACGGCCCCCGGTGCCTCCACGTCCGGTGTCTCCGCCTCAGTCTCCATCTCCGTCTCCGCCGTCGCTGTCGCTGTCGCGACGATGGTGGGCAGGTTCCCGCGTGGCGTGAGCGGACGCCGTGGAGAAGGCCCCCCGCCGGTCGGCTCAGCCCAGCCGCGGGATCTCGATCGCCGGGCAGCGGTCCATGACCATCTCCAGGCCCGCAGCCCGGGTCCGCCGGTAGGCGGCCTCGTCGACGACACCCAGCTGGAACCAGACGGCCCGGGCACCCTTCGCGACCGCCTCGTCGGCGACCGGCCCGGCCAGGTCGCTGTTGACGAAGACGTCGACGACGTCCACGTCGAAGGGGACGTCCGCGAGGGACGCGTACCCCGGTTCGCCGTGCACGGTCTCCGCCTTGGGGTGCACGGGCACGACGCGCTTGCCGAAGCGCTGCAGCACCTCGGCGACGCCGTACGCCGCGCGCTGACGGTTGGACGACAGGCCCACCACGGCCCAGGTGTCGCCCAGTTCGGTGAGGATCCTGCGGACGGTGGCCTCGTCGCCGTACACCGGCGGCCTCCTCGGACTCGTGGGCGACCCTGTGCCGCGCCTCTCGACGGCCACAACGGGCGGCGGCCCGCCGCAATTCCCCGTGCGGAAGCGCGGCGGATCTCCCGGGTGGACAGAGCGGACAGAAAGGCGTCCCCGCGCGCGCAGGAGCAACCAGGCGGGGCTCCGCGCGGGGACGGCGAGTCCCTCGCGCGGAGATCGCGAGCGCGCCCCGGTGCGCCCCGGGCCGGGGCCGCCTACGCTCACCCCGTGCTGCGCATCATGGACGCCCGGACCGGACGACAGACCCCCGCCGCCCCCTCCCGGCGGGCGCCGACCCGGGTCGAGGCGCACGCGCCGGTGGCCGACGCGACCGCCCTGCGCGTGCTCCTGGTGACGGATCTCCTGGTCCGCGCCCTGGAACTCGACGGCACGCCCGCGTGGGCGTCGCTGACCGGCGCGCCCGACCCGGAACGGCTCCGCGCGCAGGCGGCGGCGCTCGGCGTGCGGCCCTTCGAGGACGGCGCCGCCGGTTCCGGCCCGGGCACCGTCCGTACGGTCCACGTCCTGGGCGAGGGCGGCACCGCCCCGGACGGCGCAATCGTCGCCGTGGCCGCCGTAGCCGCCGTGCACCCGGACGGGCCCGGCCGCGAGGACCCCGACGCCCTGCGGCTCGCCCTGCTGGAACGGCACCACCACGCGCGCGTGGAGCTGGACGAGGCCGTCCTGGCCACCGCACGGAACACCCTCGCGCACTGGCGCACGGCCGTCGCCCGGTGGGCCCGGCAGCCGTCGCGCCCCGTCCCGGCCGACGTCCGCGAGCGGCTGCGCGCCGCCCGGGAGGACGACCTGGACGCCCCCGCGGTCCTGCGGATCCTGCGCGGGGTGGAGAGCGATCCGGAGCTGCCCGACGGAGCCCGCTTCGAGACCTGCGCCTACGCCGACCGGTTCCTCGGGCTCCAGCTGACCCGGGACGTCGGAGCCCCCGAGTAGCAGCGACCGGCCCGGCGCCGTGCCCGGCCGCCCTGACCGGCTCGACCGGCCCGAGCGGTCTGCCGGCCGTCCCCGACGACCGTGCCGAGGGGGCGGCCGGGCCGACCGCATAGGCTGGCCGGATGCAGGACGAGTACCGCACGGTCGCCCGCGCGGGTGTGCACGAGACCGAGATCAACCGCTCCCGCTTCCTGTGCGCCCTCGCCCCGGCCGCCACCGAGGAGGAGGCCCAGGCGTTCGTCGCGGGCGTACGCAAGGAACACGCGGACGCCTCCCACAACTGCTGGGCGTACGTCATCGGCGCCGACGCCGCGGTCCAGCGGGCGAGCGACGACGGCGAGCCCGGCGGCACCGCCGGAGTGCCGATGCTCCAGATGCTGCTGCGCCGGGACATGCGGTACGTCGTCGCCGTCGTCACCCGCTACTACGGCGGCGTCAAGCTCGGTGCGGGCGGGCTCATCCGTGCCTACGGGGGTGCGGTCGGCGAGGCGCTGGACGACCTGGGCACGCTCACCCGGCGCCGGTTCCGGCTGGCCACGGTGACCGTCGACCACCAGCGGGCGGGCAAGCTGCAGAACGACCTGCGCGCGACGGGGCGCGCGGTGCGCGACGTGCGCTACGCCGAGGACGTCACCCTCGAGGTCGGTCTGCCGGAGGCCGACGTCGCCGCCTTCCGGACCTGGCTCGCGGACGCCACGGCGGGATCGGCCGGGTTCGAGCTGGGCGGCGAGGCGTACGGCGACGCATGACATAACGGTCATAACCTTCTCGATTGCTCTCATCACCCCCATCACCCTCATCACCCCCTTCGTCCCCACCGCTCCAATCGCCCCGCGGGGAACGGGTGTCGAGGGCGAAACGGGAGTAACCGCACGGACTGTCACAGCCTCCCGTTAGTCTCGGGGATCATGCGACTGCTGCACACTTCCGACTGGCACCTCGGCCGGGCGTTCCACCGGGTGAACATGCTCGGCGCCCAGGCCGGGTTCATCGATCACCTCGTCGACACCGTGCGTGAGCACCGAGTCGACGCCGTGGTCGTGTCGGGAGACGTGTACGACCGGGCGGTGCCGCCGCTCGCGGCCGTCGAGCTGTTCGACGGTGCCCTGCACCGCCTCGCCGGTCTCGGCGTGCCCACGGTGATGATCTCCGGGAACCACGACTCGGCCCGCCGCCTCGGGGTCGGCGCCGGGCTCATCGACCGCGCCGGCATCCACCTGCGCACCGACCCGGCCGGATGCGGCACGCCGGTGCTGCTGGCGGACGCGTACGGAGACGTCGCCTTCTACGGGCTGCCGTATCTGGAACCGGCCCTGGTGAAGGCGGAGTTCGGGGTGGACAGGGCGGGTCACGAGGCCGTGCTCGCCGCCGCCATGGACCGGGTCAGGGCCGACCTGGCCGGCCGCCCGCGCGGCACCCGCTCCGTCGTCCTCGCGCACGCCTTCGTCACCGGCGGCGAGCAGAGCGACAGCGAGCGGGACATCACCGTCGGCGGGGTCGCCGCCGTACCCTCCGGGGTCTTCGACGGCGTCGACTACGTGGCGCTCGGACACCTGCACGGCTGCCAGACCCTCACCGGGCGCGTCCGCTACTCCGGCTCCCCGCTGCCGTACTCCTTCTCCGAGCACCGGCACCGCAAGAGCATGTGGCTCGTCGACCTGGACGCGGAGGGCGGCGTCGCCGCCGAGCGCGTCGACTGCCCGGTGCCCAGGGCGCTGGCCCGGCTGCGCGGCACCCTGGAGGAGTTGCTGGCCGACCCCGCACTGACCGAGCACGAGGACGCGTGGGTCGAGGCGACGCTCACCGACCCGGTCCGGCCGGACGACCCCATGGCCCGGCTCACCGAACGCTTCCCGCACACGCTCAGCCTCGTCTTCGACCCCGAACGCGCCCCCGGCGAAGCGGGCGTGTCCTACGCCCGGCGGCTCGCCGACCGCAGTGACCAGCAGATCGCGGAGGACTTCGTGACACACGTGCGCGGCGCGGGGCCCGACGCGAGCGAACAGGGCGTGCTGCGGGAGGCCTTCGACGCCGTACGCGCGGACGACACCCTGCGGGAGGTGGCCCGGTGAGGCTGCACCGGCTGGACATCACCGCCTTCGGGCCCTTCGGCGCGACCCAGGGCGTCGACTTCGACGACCTGTCCGCCGCCGGGCTCTTCCTGCTGCACGGCCCCACCGGCGCCGGGAAGACCTCCGTCCTGGACGCCGTCTGCTACGCGCTGTACGGCTCCGTGCCGGGCGCCCGGCAGAGCGGCGGCCAGGGCATGACCCTGCGCAGCGACCACGCGGCCGCCGGCACCCGCACCGAGGTCCGACTCGAACTCACCGTCGCCGGACGGAAGCTGGAGGTCACCCGGCAACCGCCCCGGGAGCGGCCCAAGCTCCGCGGCAGCGGCACCACCGTCGACAAGGCACAGACCTGGCTGCGGGAGTACGACGCGGTCGCCGGGGTCTGGAAGGACCTCAGCCGGTCCCACCAGGAGATCGGCGAGGAGATCACCCAGCTGCTCGGCATGAGCCGCGAGCAGTTCTGCCAGGTCGTGCTGTTGCCCCAGGGCGACTTCGCACGGTTCCTGCGCGCCGACGCCGAGGCCCGCGGCAAGCTTCTCGGCAGGCTCTTCGACACCCGGCGCTTCGCCGAGGTCGAGAAGCGCCTCGCCGAGCGGCGCCGGACGACCGAGGCCCGGGTGCGCGAGGGCGACGCCGCTCTCCTGGCCGACGCCCACCGGATGCAGCAGGCCGCGGGTGACGCCATGGAGCTGCCGGAGCTGGCACCGGGCGAGCCGGGCCTGGCCGAGGCCGTCCTCGGCGCCGCCGCCGTCGCCCGCAGCACCGCCCGCGAGCTGCTGACCGTGGCCGACTGCCGGCTCACCGCGCGGGAGTCGGCCCAGGCCGCCGCCGACCGCGACCTCGCCGACGCCCGGGAACTGGAGCGGCTGCAGCGGCGGTTCGCCCAGGCGCGGGAGCGGGCGGCACGACTGGCGGAGGGCGACGACGCCCACCGCGCGGCACAGCGGCGCATGGAGCGGGCCCGCAAGGCCGAGGCGGTGGCGCCGGCCCTGGACCTGCGGGACGCGGCCGACGCCGAACACGAACGGGCCTCGGCGGCCCGGGCACGCGCGCGTGCCAGGCTGCCGCAGGACCTCGCCGACGCCGGTGCCGCGGGGCTCGCCGCGGCCGCCCGCCGCGCCGCCGAGGAACTGGGCGGCCTGGAGTCGGCCCGCCGGGCCGAACACCGCCTCGCCGAACTGGTCGGGGAACAGGCCCGGCTCGACCGTCAGGAGCGCGCCGACGACGACGTCCTGCAGGAGGCGGAGGCCTGGCTCGCCGACTGGGAGGCCCACCGCAGCGGACTCCAGGACCGGGTCGAGGCGGCCCGGCAGGCGACGGCACGGGTCGACCAGCTCGGTGCACAACGCGACCCGGCTCGCCGGCAGCTCGACGCCGCAGGACGGCGCGACCGGCTTGCCGCCGCGGCCGACGAGGCACAGCGGCAGGCGCTCGCCGCGGCCGAACACGCCGTCGAGACCCGCGCCCACTGGCTCGACCTCAAGGAACAGCGTCTGCACGGCATCGCCGCGGAACTCGCCGCGAACCTCGCCGACGGCGTGCCGTGCGCGGTCTGCGGCGCCACCGAACACCCCGCCCCCGCCCGCAGAAGCGCCGGACACGTCGACCGCGAGGCCGAGGAACGCGCCCTCACCGACCACCAGGCCGCCGAGGAGGGGCGCGCACGGGCCGAACGGCGCTTCGGCTCCGTACGGGAGGAACTCGCCGCCGCCACGGCCGAGGCGGGGGACACGCCCGCCGCCCGGCTGGCCGAGGAGGCCGAGGAGCTGGAGCAGCAGTACACGCGCGCGCGGACGGACGCCTCCGGGCTGCACGCCGCGCAGGAGGAGCTGCGCCGCGCGGAGCACGAGCACGAACAGCGCGTGTCCGCCCAGCAGCAGGCCGCCGTCCGCAGCGCCTCCCGGGTCGCCGGACGGGAGCGGCTGGAGCACGAACGGGCGGTACTGGAGGACGAGCTGACCCGGGCCCGGGGCACCGCCGGGAGCGTGGGCGCGCGGGCCGCGCAGCTGGAGCGCCGGGCCGCGCTGCTGACGGAGGCCGCCGACGCCGTCCGCGTCGCCGAGGACGCGGCGGTGCGACTCAAGGACGCCGACGCCCGGCTCGCCGACGCCGCCTTCCGGGCCGGTTTCGACACCCCGAGCGAGGCAGCCGCCGCGCTGCTCGACGCCGCCGCCCACCGCGAGCTGCAGCACCGGCTCGACGCCCGGGACACGGAGGAGGCCGCCGTCCGGGCGCTCCTCGCCGAGAGCGACGCCGCCGCGGCGGCCCGGCGGCCGCCCGCAGACGTCGCCGCGGCCGAGGGCACCGCCGCCGACGCCGGGCGGCGGCTGCGGGAAGCCTCCTCGGCACGCGACGCGGCGGCGCTGCGCTGCGCCGAGCTGGACCGGCTGTCCGGGCAGGCCGCCGACGCCGTGCGCCGGCTCGCCCCACTGCGCACGGAGCACACCCGCGTGGCCCGGCTCGCGGCGCTCGCCGCGGGTACCTCGGCGGACAACGAGCGCCGGATGCGCCTGGAGTCGTACGTCCTGGCGGCCCGTCTGGAACAGGTCGCCGCGGCGGCCACCGCACGTCTGCTGCGCATGTCCTCCGGCCGCTACACCCTGGTCCACTCCGACGACCGCACCGGACGCGGCCGCAGCGGCCTCGGCCTGCACGTCGTCGACGCCTGGACCGGCCGCGAGCGCGACACGGCCACGCTGTCGGGCGGCGAGACCTTCTTCGCCTCACTGGCCCTCGCGCTCGGCCTCGCCGACGTCGTCACCGACGAGGCGGGCGGCGTCCGTCTGGACACCCTCTTCATCGACGAGGGCTTCGGCAGCCTCGACGACCAGACCCTCGACGAGGTCCTCGACGTCCTCGACGCCCTGCGCGAGCGGGACCGCAGCGTCGGCATCGTCAGCCACGTCGCCGACCTGCGGCGCCGCATCCACGCCCAGCTGGAGGTCGTGAAGGGGCGGTCGGGATCGACCCTGCGGCAACGGGGCGCCGGCTGACCGTGATTCCGGCGCACTGCCGCTCAACTCCTGCTCCCGGCCGGGCAGATGGTGACGTACCGGCGGGAAAGCGGGCGGGGAAAAGGGCCTGTTGAGCGGCGTGTAGGTTCTCCCGCATGGTGCGATACGCGGAGCCGGGCGCGGTGGAGTGGGTGGAGTCGGGCGGCGGGCCGCTCATAGCGGTACCGGAAACGGTCCTGCCCTTCTGGGCGGGCGCCGACGGCGAGGAGACGGACTCCGACTACGACCGGGCCTGCGAGGTCGACGGCTACGTCGGACTCCTCCCCGTGGGGGACTCCACCGCCCTCGTACTCGGCGACGAACCCGCCTCCACCGCCTACCTGCCCGACCACGCGGCCTTCGTCCGCTGGTGCGCCGCCGACTCCGAGGACGAGGTGCTGTCCGGCATCCGGGCCGCCCTCGACGCGGCCGAGTGGGAGCCGGAGGTCTCCTGGCAGGTGCCGGGGCCGGTCCTGCTGTTCGACGCCGCCTGGCCCGGGGCCGCCTCGGACCGCACCGACCACGTACGGGTCGCCCTCGACCCCGGCCGGTACGCGGTGCGCGCGAGCGAGGTGCGCCCGGGCCCGGAGACCTGGCTCGGCCTCGTACAGCTGCGGCGGCTGACCGACGGCTGAGGCGCTCGCCGACCGATGCCCCCCGCGGCGCCCGTCGACCGATGACCGCCGCGGCGCCCGCCGACCGATGACCGCCGCGGCGCCCGCCGACCGCCCGCCCGGGCAGCCGACGCGCCGGCACACGGGCGCCGGCCGGCGGTCCCTGCCGGGTGGGTGAGAGGGCCGGTGGCCGGCGGCCGTCCGGCTCCGCTGCTGCGCGGTGGCGCGGTGGCGCGGCGACCTGTCGGTTGCCGGGCGGTGCGGCGGCCCTGTTGGTTGGTGGTGCGGCGGTGCGTCGGGCGGTGCGGCGGCCCTGTCGGCCGGTGGTGCGGCGGTCCGTCGGCGGTGAGCGGATATCCGGGTGCGTGGGGTCCCGTGCGGGCCCATCATGGGTGCCCATGCCCCGACTTCCGCACCCCGCCCCCGAAGCACTGCGCCGCGACCCGCTGCCCCTGCGAGGCCGCACCGCACTGGTCACCGGAGCCAGCAGACGTGGCGGCATCGGCCACGCCGTGGCCAGGCGGCTCGCCGCGTACGGAGCGAGCGTCTACCTGCACCACCACGTGCCGCACGACGCCGCCATGCCCTGGGGCGCCGACCGGCCCGAGGACGTGGCCGCCTCCGTGCGCGCGGCGCTCGGCGACCCGGACGCCGCCGTGCACGAGGGCCCCGGCGACCTCACCCGCCCCGGCGCCCCCGCAGAACTCGTCGCCACCGCCGCCGAATCACTCGGCGGGCGGCTGGACGTCCTGGTCGCCAACCACGCGCTCAGCGGCCGCGACGGCACCCTCGACACGATCGACGCCGCCATGCTCGACGCGCACTGGCAGGTCGACACCCGCTCCGTCCTGCTGCTGGTCCAGGCCTACGCCCGCCTGCGCGCCGCCCTGCCGCCCCGCACGCCCGGCGGACGCGTCGTGCTGATGACCTCCGGACAGGACATCGCCGGCGGCATGCCCGGCGAGATCGCCTACGCCCTCCAGAAGGGTGCGCTGGCCTCCGTCACACGCTCCCTGTCGACGACCCTGGCCGAGCACGCCGTCACCGTGAACGCGGTCAACCCCGGCCCCGTGGACACCGACTACCTGACCGGCGAGGACTACGAGGCCGTCGCCGCGCGCTTCCCCGCCGGGCGGTGGGGCATGCCCGACGAGCCGGCCCGCCTCATCGCGTGGCTCGCCACGGACGAGGCGGACTGGGTCACCGGTCAGGTCGTCGACTCGGAGGGCGGCTTCAGACGGTGAGCGGCGGAGCGCGCGGGCGTCAGAGCCGCGACAGCTCGTCCACCAGGTCGTCCAGGCCCAGCGAGCCCTGCGAGAGGGCCGCCATGTGCCAGGCCTTCGGGTCGAAGGCGTCGCCGTGCCGCTCGCGGGCCCGCTCCCGGCCGAGCAGCCACGCCCGCTCACCGAGCTTGTAGCCGATCGCCTGGCCCGGGATCGTCAGGTACCGGGTCAGCTCGCTCTCCACGAAGTCCGCCGGACGGCTGCTGTGCGCGCCGAAGAACTCCTGCGCCAGCTTCGGCGTCCAGCGCTCGCCGGGGTGGAAGGGGGAGTCCGCCGGGATCTCCAGCTCCAGGTGCATGCCGATGTCCACGATGACCCGGGCGGCCCGCATCATCTGCGCGTCCAGGTAGCCGAGGCGCTGCTCCGCGTCCGTGAGGTAGCCCAGCTCGTCCATCAGCCGCTCCGCGTACAGCGCCCAGCCCTCGGCGTTGGCGCTGACCATGCCCACCGACGCCTGGTAGCGCGAGAGGTCCTCCGCGACGTGCGTCCACTGGGCGAGCTGCAGGTGGTGGCCCGGGACGCCCTCGTGGTACCAGGTGGAGACCAGGTCGTACACCGGGAACCGGGTCTGCCCCATGGTCGGCAGCCAGGTGCGGCCGGGACGGGAGAAGTCCTCCGACGGCGACGTGTAGTACGGCGCCGCCGCGCTGCCGGGCGGGGCGATGCGCGACTCCACCCTGCGTACCCGCTCGGCGAGTTCGAAGTGCGTACCGTCCAGCTGGTCGATCGCCTGGTCCATGAGGCCCTGGAGCCAGTCGCGGACCTCGTCGACGCCCTCGATGTGCCTGCCGTGCTCGTCCAGGTGCGCCAGCGCCACCCACGGCGTCTCGGCGCCGGGCAGGATCTTCTCGGCCTCCGCCCTCATCTCGGCCAGCAGGCGATGGTACTCGGACCAGCCGTAGGCGTACGCCTCGTCCAGGTCCAGGTCCGTGCCGTTGTAGTAGCGCGACCAGCGGGCGTAGCGCTCCCGGCCCACCGTCTCCGGGGCGCCCTCGATCGCCGGGGCGTACACGTCGCGCATCCAGTCCCGCAGCTCGACCACGGCGGCGGTCGCACCCCGCGCGGCCTCGTCCAGCTCCGTGCGCAGCGCCTCGGGCCCGTCGGCGGCGAAGTCCTCGAACCAGCCGCGCCCCTCGCCGGTGTCCGCCCACTCGCCGAGCTGCTCGACGAAGGTGGCGGTGGGCCGCGGCGCCGCGTACAGCTCGCGCTCCAGACCCAGCGACAGGGACTCCCGGTAGCCCGCGAACGCCGCCGGCACCGCCCGCAGCCGCTCGGCGACCCGGGACCAGTCCTCGTCGGTCTGCGTCGGAGTGAGCGTGAAGACCTCGCGCACCGAATGCGCGGCCGTGCCCATGTTGCCGACCGAGCGCAGGCCCTCGTCCGCCTCGTGCACCGCCAGCTCGGCCGTCAGACGCTCACGCAGCAGCCGCGCGCACCGCCGCTCCACGTCGCTGTCCCCGCCGGGCCGGCGCTCCGCCTCGTCCAGACGGCCGAGGGTGGTCCTGGCCAGCTCCGCGAGGGCCTCCTGCCCGGCGGGCGAGAAGTCGGGCAGTCGGCTGGAACTCCCGGCGACACCGAGGTAGGTACCGGTGACCGGGTCGAGGGCGATGAGTTCGTCGACGTAGGCGTCGGCGACCTCGCGGGGCAGCGGGCTCTTGGTCTCTGACATGCGGACATCCTCATACGGATACCGGTGCCGCGTCAGCCCGCCCGTCCCGCCCCGACGGCGCGGGCGGCCGGATTTCGCTCAGGGCGTGGCCGCGGGCCCGGCCGCCCGTGAGATCTGTCGTCCCGTCTGCTGTCCCGTCTGCTGTGCGGTCTCGGGCGCGGCAGGCGGCATCAGCGGGCCGCACTCCCACTGCTGGAAGATCAGCCGGGTCTCGACCCTGGCCACCTCCCGCCGGGAGGTGAACCCGTCCAGGACCAGCCGCTGCAGGTCCGCCATGTCCGCGACCGCGACATGCACGAGATAGTCGTCCGGCCCCGTGAGATGGAAGACGGTGCGCGACTCGGGCAGCGCCCGGATACGCTCCACGAACGGCCCGACCAGCTCGCGCCGGTGCGGGCGCACCTGCACCGACAGCAGCGCCTGGAGACCGCGCCCCAGCTTCGCCGGGTCCAGCTCGAGCCGGTGGCCGAGCACCACGCCGGCCCGCCGCAGCCGTGCCACCCGGTCCAGACACGTCGACGGCGCCACGCCCACCCGGGCGGCGAGATCGCGGTAGGTGGTCCGGGCGTCGTTCTGCAGCAGCCGCAGCAGATGGAGGTCCACCGGATCCAGTACGACGGAGTCGGCCATCCGCCGAACGTAGCACGGTCCCACGCCGGGCCGGCCCGGCCGGTGTTCACCCTTCGACCCATGGATTCCGCGCGCACGCACACCTCACCGTCCGCCGACGCCGGCACCCCCGCGACCCACCGCAGGGCCCTGGCCACCGAGGCCGTGCACGCCGGCCGCGACGACCTCGTCGGCCGGGGACTGCACGCCCCGCCCATCGACCTGTCCACCACCTATCCGTCGTACGACAGCCGCGGCGAGGCCGCCCGCATCGACGCGTTCGCCGCCACCGGCGCCGAACCCGAGGGCCCGCCGGTCTACGGCCGGCTCGGCAACCCCACCGTCGCCCGCTTCGAGACGGCACTGGCCCGGCTGGAGGGGACCGGAGCGGCGGTCGCCTTCGCGAGCGGCATGGCCGCGCTGAGCGCCGTCCTGCTGGTCCGCGGCTCGATGGGACTGCGGCACGTCGTCGCCGTACGGCCCCTGTACGGCTGCAGCGACCATCTGCTGACCGCCGGGCTGCTCGGGTCCGAGGTCACCTGGACCGATCCGGCGGGGGTCGCGGACGCGCTGCGTCCGGACACCGGCCTGGTCCTCGTGGAGTCGCCGGCCAACCCGACGCTGGCCGAGACCGACCTGCGGGCCGTCGCCCACGCCTGCGGAACGGTGCCGCTGCTCGTGGACAACACCTTCGCCACACCCGTCCTCCAGCGCCCCGCCGAACACGGTGCCCGTCTGGTGCTGCACAGCGCCACCAAGTACCTCGGCGGGCACGGGGACGTACTGGCCGGGGTGGTCGCCTGCGACGAGGAGTTCGCGGGGCGGCTGCGACAGGTCCGCTTCGCCACCGGCGGTGTGCTGCACCCGCTGGCCGGTTACCTCCTGCTGCGAGGGCTGTCCACCCTGCCCGTGCGCGTACGGGCCGCCTCCGCGGGCGCCGCCGAACTGGCCGCGCGGCTGGCCGACGACCCGCGCGTGGGCCGCGTCCACTATCCGCGCATCGGCGGCGCCATGGTCTCCTTCGAGGTCCACGGCGACCCGCACGACGTCGTCCGCCGCGTCCGCCTGATCACCCCGGCCGTGAGCCTCGGCAGCGTCGACACGCTCATCCAGCACCCGGCGTCCATCAGCCACCGCATCGTGGACGCCGACGACCGGCGGGGCGCGGGGGTCGGCGACCGGCTGCTGCGGCTCTCGGTCGGCCTGGAGGACGTCGACGACCTGTGGGCCGACCTCGACGGGGCCCTGGGGAAGCGCGGGAACGTCGCCGCACCCGGGCGGGAGACGCTGTCGCGCACCGAGTGACCACCGGCCCGTCGAAGAGCCCGTCGGAGAGCCCCGCCGCGGAGCCCCGCGACAGAGTTCCGGCGCGGAGCCCGGTCAGTCCGTGCCGACCCGTTCCGCGTGCGGCAGGGGGACGGCGGCCGGGGCAGCCGGTTCCAGGCGTGCCGTGACGACCAGGGTCCCCTCCTCGATCTGGTAGTCGAGGGGGAGGCCCAGGCCGCGCATCGCCGCGACCATGCCGGTGTTGGAGGCCCGGGTGACCGCGTACACGTGCTCGCACCCCGTCTCCGCCGCCATCGCGACGAGCCGGCCGAGGAGTTCGGCGCCGACACCCCGGCGCTGCCACGCGTCTTCGACGAGCAGCGCGACCTCGGTCTCGTCCCCGTCCCACAGCAGATGACCAAGGCCGACGATCCGCCCGGAGGCGGTCTGTACCGCGAGGGTGCGGCCGAAGCGCGGGCTGAGCAGGTGGTTCAGATAGCGGTCGGCGTCCCCGACCGGTCCGTGGTAGCGCATCCCGAGCGTCCGCGCCGAGCACCGCTCGTGCATCGCCTTCGCCGCCTCGACGTCACGCGTGTCGGCCCGGCGGACCGTGATGGCCCGGCCCTCGGACAGGGTCAGCACGTCCCCGCCGCGCGGGAGCCGCGGCCCGAGCCGCGCGTCCAGCTCGACCAGCGCCCGGGCCCGCGCGAACTCGGCCGGGGTGAACGGCAGATACGGCCGTTCCACGCTGATCACCCCGCCCTCCGGGGCGCGCAGACGCAACACCGTGTCCTCCAGCGCACCCTGCGGCGGCACGTCGTCCGCGGCCGGCCCGGCGGTGGTGGCGGGCAGCGAGCGGATGGTGCAGCGCCCCAGCAACTGGCGCAGTGCGAGCGGGAGTTCCGCCGCGTCCAGGGCCGTGCGGGCGGCCAGGCCCAGCAGCCGGGTCGGCGCGTCCACCAGGTCGTGGGCGTCCGCGCGCTCGGTCCAGGTGTGCGTGCCGCCCGCCGCCGTCACCAGCTCCGCCAGCCCGGACCCGGTCAGCTCGGCCGGGGCGCGGAGGAGGAACTCGTCGACCGTGCCCTCGGCCAGCGGGTGCGTCTGCAGGCTCAGGATGTCGATCCGCCGGTCGGCGAGGGCCGCGCACAACACCGCCAGCGAGCCCGGGGCGTCGCGCACCGTCGTCCGCATCCGCCACAACGCGCTCGCCCCGGCGTCCGGCGTGGCGTCCGGCTCGGCGCCCACCAGGCCCGGGCCGCCGTTCGCGCCGGTCGAACCGGTCGGGCCGGTGGCGTCGGCCGGGACGCTCCTTGCCCCTGTCCCCGGCGGCGTCGTCGTCGCGCCCCCGGCCCTGTGCCGGCCCCACGGCCGGGCCCGGCGCCCGGTGGCCGGTGGCCGGGCGCCGGTATCGTCCGGCGGCGGCGCCTGCCCGTGGCGCCGTGACCACCGGCTGCGGAAACCCGCCGCGGCGATCAGCGCGGCCAACGAGGCCGCCGGCACCGCGAGTACGGCGGAGCCGTGCGCGAAGAGGTGCGTCACGCCGTCCGTCACATCAGACATGTCTCGACTCATGCAACCACTGTGAAGGAACGGTGTTGCCTGATCACGAACGCTCTGTGACCGGTGGGTAAAGTCGGCTTCCGGGGCATTTCGCCGGAGTTCGCGCGCGCCGCCCGGGTACCGGCCGCGCTCCCGGGCCGCGCACCGGGGGATGACGCCGGCGCGCGGCACTTCCGACAGGCTACGACAGACCGGCGGGCTACTGGCCGACCCGGCCCGGCCGCAGCGCCTTCGTGAACAGGACCGTGCCGTCCTGCTCGCGCAGCCGCACCGTCATCTCCGCGCTGTCGCCGTCGATGTCGACCTCGCCGAAGAACTGGTAACCGTCGGCGGGCGAGACGTTCGACGCGGTGGGCGCCTTCACGAAGACGCGTTCCGGACCGAACGTGCCGTCCAGGTCGCTCGCCGGGAAGGCACCCGAGTTGAGCGGCCCGGAGACGAACTCCCAGAACGGCTCGAAGTCGGTGAACGCGGCCCGCGAGGGCTGGTAGTGCTGGGCGGAGGTGTGGTGCACGTCGGCCGTCAGCCACACCGTGCCGGTGATCCGCCGGTGCTTGACGAAACGCAGCAGCTCGGCGATCTGCAGCTCGCGGCCCAGCGGCGCGCCGGGGTCGCCCTGGGCGATCGCCTCGATGTTCGGCGCGCCCTCGGTGGCGTCGGGCACGACCAGGCCGATCGGCATGTCGGCGGCGATCACTTTCCACACCGCACGCGAGCGGGCCAGCTCCCGCTTCAGCCACTCCAGTTGCTCGCGGCCCAGGATGCCCTGCGGATCCACGCGCTGCTCACCGGGGGAGTTGGCGTTGCGGTACGTCCGCATGTCCAGCACGAACACGTCGAGCAGCGGGCCCTGCCGCAGCACCCGGTGCACGCGTCCCTCGCGCGCGCCGGGACGCAGGGTCGAGATCGGGAAGTACTCGCTGAACGCCCGACGGGCGCGCCCGGCCAGCACGTCCACGCTCTTCTCGGTGTAGCGGTCGTCGGTCTCCGCGATCACCTGGCCCGGGTACCAGTTGTTGCGCACCTCGTGGTCGTCCCACTGGACGACCGACGGGACCGTGGCGTTGAAGCGCCGCAGGTTCTCGTCGAGCAGGTTGTAGCGGAAGTTGCCGCGGAACTCGGCGAGCGTCTCGGCGACCTTGGACTTCTCCTCGGTCGTGACGTTGCGCCAGGTACGGCCGCCGGGCAGGGCAGCCGTCTCCGGGATGGGGCCGTCGGCGTAGATGTTGTCGCCGCTGCACAGGAAGAAGTCCGGGTCCAGGGCGCCCATGGCGTCGTAGATGCGGTAGCCGCCGAGGTCGGGGTTGATGCCCCAGCCCTGGCCCGCGAGATCGCCGGACCACACGAAGCGCACCCCGTCGCGCCGGCGGACCGGCACGGTGCGGAAGGTGCCGGTCACCGGCTCACCGGTGCGGCGCGGGTCGTCGGGGTCGGCGAGGAGCACGCGGTAGTGGATCTGCTCGCCCGGTGGCAGCCCCCGCAGCCGGGTGGTGCCCGTGAAGTCGGTGTCGCGGCCGAGCAGCGGGCCGTACAGGCGGTGGGGGTGGCGGAACGACTCCGTGGCGGAGGTCTCGACGATCATCCGGGCCGGCCGGTCGGAGCGCACCCACACCAGACCGGAGTGGGAGGTCACGTCCCCCGTCTGCACGCCCCAGCCCGCCGCGGGCCGCCCGGAACGGGCGAAGGCGGGGGCCGCTCCGAGCGTGGCGGGCAGGGCGAGCGCCGCCGACGCGGCGAGCGAGCCGCGCAGTACGCTGCGGCGGCCGGGCAACGGACGGTGTGACATGGACACGCCTCCAGGAACGGGATCCGGCCGGGGTGGGGCCGGTGGGCAGGGTCAGACCTACTGGCCCGGCGCGGCGCCCACGGAAACTCCGCATGAACAACCGGCCGCCCCACCCCGGGCCGCGCCCCGGGCCCCGCTCCCGTCCCGAGCCGCCCCCAGAGCATCACGTCTGTCCAATCACCCCCGCTTTACGAGGGGTTGCAGCCGCCGCCGCGTAAACGGGAGTGACAGACCACAGCGAGGGGCGGGCCGAGGTCGCGCCCCGGAATCGTTCGCGCAATCCAGGAGCGCCCGTGGACGCCAAGAACCGATTCGAGACGAAGGTCACCTTCGCTCTCTCCCGACTCGAATGGCTGGGCTTTCTCGCCGTATCGCTCGTGCTCGCGTTCCAGCACCTGACGGACATCCGCTGGGGCGTCTTCGTGCTGCTGTTCACGGTGATCGACCTCGTCGGGTACGTTCCCGGCGCGATCGCCCACCGGCGCAGTCCGGACGGACGGGTACCGCGTGGGTACTACGTGGCCTACAACACGATGCACAGCCTGGTCACGGCGGGTGTGATCGCCGGGGCCTGGGCGCTGTTCGTCCGGCCGGAATGGGCCCTGCTGGCCCTGCCGATCCATCTCATGGGCGACCGCGCCCTGTTCGGCAACTCCCTGAAACCCTTCGGTGTCGCCTTCGAACCGGAAACCGTGCGGGCATTCCGCACCTTCGAGCGGCAGTACCGGACCGGGACGCCTTCCGGAACCTCCGGGGAAAACGGTTCGGCGCCGACTTCCGTGGAGGACGCCGATGCCGTCCGTGCTTGACACGCTCGCCGCGCACAGCGACAACCCGAGTTCCTTTCTCGCCCTCAACAGCGGCAACACCTACTTCCAGCACGACCGCTTCGAGGGGGCCTGCGCCTACCGCACCTCCGGCCGCTACGTCCTGCAGTTCGGCGGCCCCTTCACGGCTCCCGAGCACCGCGCGCGGCTGCTGGACGCCTTCACGGCCCACACCGGACGCCGTCTGGTCGCCGTACAACTGCAACGAGCGGACGCCGAGCTGTACGCGGCGCACGGGTTCACCGTCAACCAGATCGGGGCCTCGTACGCCGTCGACCTCGGCCGCTTCACGCTGCGGGGCTCGCCCTTCGTCCGCCTGCGCAACAAGATCTCGCGTGCCAGGCGGGCCGGACTGGAGGTCACCGAGGTCCTCGACGGCGACGACTGCACCGAACTCGACCGCATCGACCAGCGCTGGCTGCGGGAGAAGGGCCGGCACGTCAAGGAGCTGCGGTTCCTCGTCGGCCAGCGCACCGGGGAACTCCAGCGCCACCGGCGCCTGTTCGTCGGCCGGATCGACGGCGAGGCGGTCGGTTACATCAACTACTCCCCGGTCTACGGCAGCCGCCCCGGCATGCTGCACGACCTCAGCCGCCGCCGCCCCGACGCGCCGCCCGGCGTGATGGAGGCGCTCAACGCCACCGCCATGGAACGGCTGACCGCCGACGGCGCCGGGTGGCTGCACTTCGGCTTCACCCCGTTCACCGGCCTCGACCCGGACCACGAACTTCCCGGCGCCAGCCGCATGTTCACCCGGTTCGCGCGGCTCCTCGCCCAGCACGGCGACGCCGTCTACCCGGCGGCCTCGCAGCTCGAGTACAAGCAGAAGTGGGCCCCGCACGCCGTCCTCCCGGAGTACATCGCGTTCCGCGGCAGGCCCCGTCCCGGCGCCGTCTGGCAGCTGCTGCGCGCCACCAACGCCCTGTGAGCCACGGCGCATCCGCGTCCCCACCCCGTACCGCCACCTCGTCCAGGAGGACCGCACGCCCATGAGATTCCTCGAGCGCGAACGCACCACCCTCGCCAAGCTGCTGCCCGACCTGGACCCCGCCCTGCGCGAACTCCCGCTGATGGAACTGGAACGGCCGGGCAGCCCCGGCATCCGGCACTTCCGCGACAGCGGCGGCCCGGGACTGCTCGTCCCGGAGTCCCACCAGGGACGCGGCGCCACCGCACTGGACGCACTGCGGGTGCAGCGGGCCATCGGCAGCCGGTCGCCGTCCCTCGCCGTGGCCACGACGATGCACCACTTCTCCATGGCCACCCTGGTCGGCCTCGGCGGCCTCGGCGACGGCCTGGAGTGGATGCTGATCGAGGGCGTGGCGTCGAGCAACCGCATCATCGCCTCCGGCTTCGCCGAGGGCCGCAGCGGCGCCGGCATCCTGGACCCGTCGATGACCGCCACCGCCACCGCGGAGGGCATCAGGATCAACGGCGTCAAACGGCCGTGCAGCCTGGCCCACTCCATGGACGTGCTCACCGCGGGCGTCGTGATCCCGCGCGAGGACGGGAAGGGCGACGAACTCGCCGTCGCCCTCGTCCCGGCCGACAGCGAGGGCCTGAGCGTCAGCGGCTTCTGGTCCAGCACGTTCCTGGCCGGGGCGGAGAGCGAGCAGGTCACGCTCACCGACGTCCTCGTCCCGCCCGAACTCGTCCTGCGCACCGCCACCACGTCCGGCGAGCGGCTCGACGAACTCCAGACCGCCGGTCTGATCTGGTTCCAGGCGCTGATGACCGCGAGCTACCTCGGCGCCGCGTCCGCCCTGGTGGAGCGGGTACTGCTGAACGACCGCATCCCCGAGCACGAGCGGGTGCGTCTCTACACCGAGACCGAGGCCGCCATGGCCACCGCCGAGGGCGTCGCCCGCCGCGTCGACGCCGGAGACCTCGACGAGTCGGCCCTCGCCCAGGCGCTCTGCGTGCGCTACGGCGTCCAGGACGCCCTCGCCCGGATCGTGCCGCGCGCGGTCGAACTGCTCGGCGGGCTCAACTTCATGGCGTCCGACGAGGTGGGCCACCTCGCGGCCTGCGCCAACGGCCTGTCCCTGCACCCGCCGTCGCGCTCCCGGATGACCGCCCCGCTCTCCGCGTACCTGGCCGACGGCCCGCTCGCCGTCGCCTGAGCGCTCGCGACTCCGCTCCGTCCTCCGTCTCCGCCCTTCCGCCCTCCGTCTCCGCCCTGCCACCCCACCGGTCACCGGTGACCGAGATCCGTTGGGAGACCACACCCATGCAGTCGGACAACCCGCGTCTCACCGTTCTGCCCGCCGGCCGCACCGGGCCGCGCGACCGCCCCACCCTGCTGCTCACCGGCGGCTCGGGGGTGCTCGGGCGGGCCCTCATCGACGAACTCGCCACCGAGTTCGACCTGTTGTGCCTGCGCCGCAACACGCCGCTGCGCGACCCGCGGGTGCGCGAGCTCCAGGGCGACCTCGTCGCCCCGCGGCTCGGGCTGAGCCCCCGGGCCTGGCACGAACTGGCCCTGCAGGTGGACGTGGTGCTGCACTCCGCCGCCGAGACCAACTGGCGCACGCCGCCGGAGGACATCACCCGCACCAACCTGCGCGGCGCCGACACCGTACTCGACCTGGCTGCCCGGGCCGATGCCCCGCTGTACCTGATGAGCACCGCGTTCGTGGCCAACACCCCCTCCGACGAGGACCGTCGCCGCTTTCCCGGGGCCGCCGCCTACCTCGACTCCAAGAGCCGGGCCGAACAGCAGATGCGCGACGCCGGGGTGCCGGGTGCCATCGTGCGGCCCTCCGTCGTCATGGGCGACTCCGCGACCGGACGGATCGCCGGCCAGCAGGGCCTGACCAAGACGATCGGTTCGATGGTCCTGGGCCAGGTGCCGGTCCTGCCCGGAGCACCCGACGCCCGGATCGACATGGTGCCCCAGGACTACGTGGCACGGGCCGTCGGCGACCTGGTCCGGGGCCGGGTCGGCAGCGGCGAGTACTGGCTGACGGCGGGCAAGGAGGCCATCGAACTGCGGGAGTTCGCCGACGTCTGCGCCGACGTCGCCGTACGCCACGGCCTGCCCCGCCCGCAGCGGCCCCGGCTCATCCCCGTCGAGGCCGTGCACCGGCTGCTGCTGCCCATGCTGGAGGGCACCGCGCTGCCCGCCGCGGTCCGGCGCCGCCTGGAGCACTACGCGGAGCTGCTGCTGGTGTTCCAGCGGGAACTGCCCTTCGACACCTCCCTCGGCACACCCGACTGCGGCACCCGGCTGACCCGCACCGACATCCGCGCCGCGCTGGTGCGCAACGCGGAGAGCTGGGCCGAGGAACGCTCGGGCCTGCTCGCCCGGCACCGGGCCGCCGCCGCCACGCCGACCGAGGTGGCGTCGTGACCCTGTCGCCGCCTTCCCCGCCTTCCCCGCCTTCCCCGCCTTCCCCGTCCGGCCCGTCCGCACCGTCCACCGAGTCCGCACCGCCGGCCACGCAAGCCGACCGGGGCGCCGCGCCGGATGACGTCGCCGTGACTGGCGGTGTCGGCGCAGCCGTCGGGGCGGGCGCGGTGTCCTCCGGGGCTGCCGCGTCCGACGGTGCCCTCGCGCCCGATCGGGGCGCCGCAGCCGTCGGGGCCGCCGGCCCCGGTCGCGGCGCCTCGGCCCACCCGGCCGCCGCGACCGCGCCGACCGGTGGCGCCGCAGCGCCCGACCAGGCCCCCACCGCCGAGGATGCCGCCACCCCCGGCCGGGCCACCGCGCCCCACCGGGCCGCCGCCCCCGACCGGGCCGCCGGGCAGGACCGCGGCCGGGACCTCCCGCCCGGGCGCAGCCGGGGCGGCCCGCCCGACGGCGGCCGGGGTGCCTCAGCCGACCGGCCCGACATCGTCGACCTCTACTTGAAGCACATCGGCTCCGGTCGCGCCGTCATGGGCCGGGTGATGGGCGGCATGGCCGAGGTGCGCTCCGAGGGCACCTGGATCCAAGCCGACGACGGCCGCCGCTTCCTGGACTTCGGCGGCTACGGCGTGTTCATCCTGGGCCACCGCCACCCGGCCGTCGTCGAGGCCGTGCACCGGCAGATCGACACCCACCCGCTGGCCAGCCGCGTCTTCCTGGAACCCGTCGCGGCCCGCGCCGCGCAGGCCCTGGCCGCCCACACCCCGCCCGGCGTCGACTACGTCCACTTCGTCAACTCCGGCGCCGAGGCCACCGAGGCCGCCCTCAAACTCGCCCGCGCCCACGGACGCACCTCGGTGATCACCACCCGCCGCGGCTTCCACGGCAAGACGCTCGGCGCGCTCAGCGTCACCGCCAACGCCACCTACCAGACACCCTTCCAGCCCCTGCTCCCGGACGTCACCCAGGTCGCCTACGACGACCCGGCCGACCTCGAACAGGCGCTGGCCGCCCGCCGCGACCGGGCCTGCGTCATCGTCGAACCCGTCCAGGGAGAGGGCGGCGTCCGCATCCCCCGCCCCGGCTACCTCCGCCAGGTGCGCGCGCTGTGCCGGGCGTACGGCGCCCTGATGGTCGTCGACGAGATCCAGACCGGCATGGGGCGCCTCGGCACCTGGTGGGGAGTGGACGCCGAGGAGGTGTCGCCGGACGTGCTGCTGGCCGGCAAGGGGCTCAGCGGCGGTGTCGTACCGATCGCCGCGATGGCCGCCACCGCCGAGGCCTACGCACCCTTCAGCCGCGACCCCTACCTGCACACCTCCACCTTCGGGGCCTCCCCGATCGCCTGCGCCGCCGCGCTGGCCACCGTACGGGCGATGGAGGAGGAGAACACCGTGGCCCGCGCCGCGGCGCTCGGGCTGCGCGTCCTGGCCGCCGTACGGGACGTGTGCGCGCCCCACAAGGGCGGCCTGGTCCGTGAGGTGCGCGGACGGGGACTGCTGATCGGCATCGAGTTCGCCGAGGAACAGGCCGTCGGCGAACTCCTGCTGGAGCTGATCGCCCGCGGGGTCCTCGTCAACCACTCCCTCAACTCCACCCGCGTCCTGCGGCTCACCCCGCCGGCCGTGGTCGAGGACACCGCGCTCGACCTGTTCCTCACCACCCTCGCCGAGGCCCTGCGCAGCACGGCCGACCGGATGTCCGGCTGAACGCCCCGTCGAAACGCCCCTTCGAAACGCTCCGTCGAAAACGCCCCTTCGAAACGCCCCTTCGAAACGCCCCTTCGAAACGTCCCTTCGAAACGTCCCTTCGGAAGGAACCGAACGCACATGCGCCACGTGGTCCTGCACGCCCTCGCCGAGGGCCTGGCACCCGCCGACGTCTACCACCGCATCAGCGACTTCGTCCGCTACCCCGAGTACAGCGACGTCTTCCGCGAGGTGCGCGTGGAGCCGCCGCTGCCCGACGGCTCCACGGTCTCGGACTGGACCGTGGAGTTCCGCGGCGGACTGATGCGCTGGCGGGAGCGCGACACCTACTCGCCGAAGACGCACTCCCTCGCCTTCGAGCAGCTCAGCGGCGACTTCCAGACCTTCGAGGGCAGTTGGCGCTGCGAGGCGCGGGGCAGCGGCACCCTCGTGGTGTTCACCGCCGCCTTCGACCTCGGCATCCCCTCGCTGGCCGAGATCCTCGACCCGGTCGCCGAGTCCACGGTGCGCACCAACATCGCCCGCGTGCTGCAGGGTCTGGCGGACGCGGAGGTGATCGATGAACACGCGGCTGCGGCTCGTGGCTGACCGCACGGCGACCGCGCCCCCGCCCGCCGAGGGGCTGTACGAGGAACCCGGTCCCGGCGCGGCCCGCTGCCTCGGCCTGTACGCCAAACTGGCCGCCGGGGTGACCGTGGTGACCGCCCGGGGCGAGGAAGGCCCGCTCGGCATGACGGTCTCCGCCGTCACCTCGCTCTCCGCCCGGCCGCCGCTGCTCCTGGCCTGTCTGCGCGACGGCTCCCGCACCCTCGCCGCCGTCCGGGCCCGCCGGACCTTCGCCGTGCACCTGCTGCGGGAGGAACAGCAGGACCTGGCGGGCCGGTTCGCCTCACCGACGACGACCGCGGCCGAGCGGTTCGCCGGCACCGAGACCCGTCAGGTCCTCGGCGTCCCCGTGCTGGCCGGGGCGCTCGCCTGGTCCGTGTGCCTCACCGAGGACGTGCGCCGCTACGGCGACCACCACCTCGTCGTCGGCCGGGTCGCGGCCGTCCATGTCGGCGCCGGGCGCCCGCTGTTGTGGCACGACCGCCGGTTCGGCGCGCTGACCGGGCCGGTGCCGGGCGCCGCCGGATGACCGGGCAGCCGGCCGGAATGCCGTACTGGGCCACGGCGGAGCTGCCGCCCCAGCCCCAACTGCAGGGCGTCGTCACGGCGGACGTGGCCGTCGTCGGGGCCGGCCTGGCCGGACTGTCGTGCGCCTACCACCTGGCGGAACGCGCCCCCGGCCTCGACATCGCCGTGGTGGACGCCGAGCGTCCCGCCGCCGGGGCCAGCGGCCGCGGCACCGGCCTGCTCGGCCCACGGGCCGGCCCCGCCCTCGACCGCGCGGTGCGCCGCTTCGGCCCCCGCACCGCGCGCCGGATGCACCGGGCGAGCGAACGGGCGGTGCGGGACGTCCTCGGCCTGTGCGCCCGGCTCGACGTGCCCTGCGGGCTGCGGACCGGCGACCAGCTGATGGCCACCCGCTCGCCCGCGGGCCTGGTGGCGCTCGCCCACCAGGCCCGCGCCTGCCGCGAACTCGGCCTGGACGTCCCGGTGCTCTCCCCGGCCGGCATCCGCGCGCGCGTCGGAGTGCCCTACCGGGCCGCGCTGCTGCACCGTCCCGCCGCCACCCTCGACCCGGCCGCCCTGACCTGCGCCCTCGCCCGGGCCTGCGCCGACAAGGGCGTACGGTTCTACGGCCGCAGCCCGCTGCTCGCGCTGCGCCCCGGCGACCTGGTCGGACCCGAACTGGTCCTGCCGCACGGCCGGCTCTACGCCGGGCAGGCGGTACTGGCCGTCAACTCCGCGGCACGGGCGCTGGAACTGCCGGTCGGCACGGTCCTTCCGCTGGAGGTGTACGCCGTCGCCACCGAGCCGCTGAGCCCCGGCGCGTACGACGCCCTGGGCGGGCGCGCGGGACACGCGGTCGTCGACGCCGTGCCGCTGGCGCCCTACTTCCGGCTGCTCCCGGACCGGGGGCTCGTCGCGGGCGGCGGCACCGCGGGGGTCCCGGCAGGGCTCTCCGCACCCCGGCTCCAGGCCCTGCGCGAGCGCGCCTGGGCCCGCCTGGAGGGGTGGCTGCGTGCTCTCCACCCCGATCTCGCGCGCATCCGGGTCACCCACCGGTGGTCCGGCCGGATCGGCATGACCGGCGACGACCTGCCGGTGGTCGGTCCGGTCCACGGCTTCCCCGACGTCTGGTTCATCGGCGGCTGCTGCGGACACGGCCTGGCCCTGTCGGTGGCCCACGGCGCCCATGTGGCCGCGGCCCTGCTGGGCGAGCCGGAACCCGGCGAACCACTGCCGTGGCACCGCTCCCGGGCCCCGCGCCTGCCGGTGGACGGCCCCGGCAGGGTCCTCGTGCGCGGATACGTGGACACGCTCGGGCGTGTCGCGCGGCATGCGTGCTGATCGGCAACGCTCGGCACAGTAGCCATGGTTTCGCCACCCACAGCCACGGCCCCGCTACGGGTAGTCATTGTCCTGTCACCGACTGCGATGGTCCCCCGACCGCCGGTCCCGCCGTCGAGCGGACCGACGGGACGGGCGGACCGACAGAGAGGCCCTCGATGCACGCCCCCCACCTCGGCACCGACGGCACACCGCCGGCGTCGGTGCCCATGGGTACCGCCGACCTCGCCTACCAGCTGGCCATGCGCGGCGAACCGCTGCCGGCCGGATTCCTGTTCGCGTTCTCCGGCATCGCGCCCACGCTCGCGTCCGTACGCGCCCGGGTCGCCGAACGCGCCCACCGCATCCCGGCGTTGCGCTACCGGATCGACCGGGAGAGCCGCGCCTTCTCCCGGGTCGAGCGGATCGACGTGGCGCGGCACGTGCACGAGGCGCGGCTGCCCGGCGACGACGACGGCACGGGAGCCGGACGGCTGATGCTGGCCCGTCCGACCGGCGGCGACGACAGGCCGCCCTGGGACGTGTGGCTCGTGCACGGCCCCGGCGGCGAGTACAGCCTGTGCTACCGCACCGACCACACCTTCCAGGACGGTGTCGGAGCCGCACACACCGCCCGGGCCCTGCTCGACGACGACCCCGCGGGCGGACCACCGGCCTACCACGGCGGCCGCCCCGCCCTGCGCGGCCTCGCGAGCGCCGTCGGCGGTGTCGCGGCCTCCTTCCGCGGCAGCGACAAGCCCGGCTTCGACGTACCGGTCAGCGGCCGGACCGGCATCTGCCAGACCGTCGTCCCGGTCGCCCGGCTGCGGGCCGTGGGCCGGGCGCACGGCGCCACCGTCAACGACGTGTTCCTCGCCGCGCTCGCCCACGCGGTGGGCACCTGGCACCGCAAGAACACCGGCTCGGCCCACCCGCCGCTGCCGGTCGCCGTCCCGATGTCGGTACGTGCCCCCGGTGAGGAGTGTGCGCCCGGCAACCGGATCGTCGTCGCCCGCGTCCTGCTGCCCTGCGACGCGCCGTCGTCCCGGCACGCGCTGAGCCGGGTGGTCGCCCGTACCGACGGCATGCGCACCGGCCGGCTGCGCGAGTCCCTGCGGCCGATGCTGACGGCCGGTCCGCGCGGGGTCGGCGCCCGGGTCGGCACCCGGCTGGTCAACGGCCGGTCCGTGGCGGGGCCGGTGAGCAGCGTCAACTTCGGCAACGCCCTCGTCCACCAGGGCGACGCCGCGCGCCGGGCCGTCGTCTGGTCCGGGCTCGGCGCCGGGATCCGCTGCCTGGTCACGCTGACGAGCCAGCACGACACGGCCTGCCTCGCGGTGATCCACGACGAGGCGCTGACCACCGCCGACGAACTGCCGGACCTGTGGCTCGCGGCGCTGCTGGAGCTGGAACAGCCGTAACAGCCGTAACGGCCCTCAGCGGCCGCAACGGCACGGCAGGACCCCCGGACGCGGCGTCCGGGGGCCCTGCACGTCGTACGGCGCGCGTGCTCAGTGGGGCGACTCCGCCAGGGCTGCCGTCGTCAGGAACACGCACTTGGCCGCCGCCTCGGACACCAGCGGCAGGTACGGCGCGAGCCGCTGGACGACGTACGGCAGCGTGAACAGGTCCGCGACCCGCGCGTCCCAGCCGTGCTCCGCCCACCAGCCCTCCGGGTCGGCGAGCTGCCAGTGCCAGGAGATCCCGGTGGCCGACAGCGCCTCCAGGAACGGCGCCACGAACGCGGACGACGCCGCCTCGGCGTTCACGCACTCGGCGCCGAAGGTGCTGCCGGGCGCGGAGAGTTCCGTGACCGTGCCGACGACGGACTCCACCGTGCGGGGCCGGAGGTGGTACAGGTGCGTCTCGCACAGCCACGCGGTGGGCCGGCGCGGATCCAGCCCCGCCGCGAGCAACTGCTCGCGCCACGCGCCGGCCGGATCGGCGCCCACGCTGCTGCGCCGTCCGCAGGTGGGCGCCGCCCAGCCGAGCACGTGCTCCTTGAAGGTCAGCAGCGCCGGGTCCTCGACCTCGAAGACATGCGTGCCGGTGGGCCAGTCGAGGCGGAAGGCGCGCGTGTCGAGACCGGCGCCGAGCAGTACCACCTGACGGCAGCCCGAGCGGGCCGCGGCCACCAGGTGCTCGTCGTAGAAGCGGGTGCGCACCACGGCCCAGTCCGGCAGCAGCCGCTGGAGCGGGCCGTCGCCCGGAGGGCCCGGGGCGAAGCCGGCCGCGCTCAGGAAGTCGGCGGCCCACGGATCGCGGACGTACGGCGCGGCGCGGGCGTACTCCCGGGCGTGGGCGGCCGCGGTCCACAGGGCGACGCGGGAGAGCCCGTCCGGCAGAGGGGATCCCGGCGCGGGCGGGGACTCGGGCGGTGTGGTGTCCGGCATGGGAAACCTCCGTGTCGAGGAAGTCGAGGAAGTCGAGGAAGTCGGCGAGCGTCGAGGGGAGTCACGGGAGCCTGGCGGTGCGGCCCGTCGGCGACGGGCGGGTGGGCCCGGAGCGGCGGACGGAACGCGACCGTTCGGTCGGGGGAGCGGCGGCTGTGCGCGGCCGTTCGGTCAGGGGGAGCGGCGGCGGCCGAGCAGCACCGCCAGCGCGCCCAGGGCCAGCAGCCCGCCGGAGGGCCGGGTGGGACGCTGGCCGCCCATCGAGGGGGGTGTCCGCGGCTCGTGGATGTTCAGCGCGAACTGGCGGTTGGCGATGTCCGACAGCACCCCGCGGGCCTGCTCGGGGCTGGTGACGGCGGCCAGCAGCAGCTCCATGGAGTTGCGGGCGAACTGGTTGCGGCCGAGGAACTCACGGCCCAGCGCGAAGAGGATCTTCGGCACCTCGCCCTGGAACACCTCGGGCAGGGTGATCTCGGGCGCCAGGCAGCGCACCGAGCCGTCCAGGTTCGCGAACGACTTGCCGAGCAGCGAGACCGCGGGCGGCGAACCGATGCCCCGCTTGGTCGCCTTGGCCAGCACCGTGGTGAGCGAGACGCCGAAGTTCATGTCCTCCAGGGACAGATGGGAGACCTTCGGCACGAAGGCGGCCATGTCGGCGGCGAACGCGGGCATGTTGGCCCACGGCGTCAGCCGCCCCATCTCCGCCCAGTGCTGGGCCAGTCCGGCACCGTCGTTCTGGGCCAGCGTCATGAACAGCGGCAGCAGCTGCAGGCTGGTGCGCCGGTCCAGACGGCCCACCATGCCCCAGTCGATCAGCGTCGCGGGCCCGCCGGGCGCGGCGAAGACGTTGCCCGCGTGCGGATCGGCGTGGAAGAAGCGGTGCACGAAGTACCCGTGGTACATGAAGCGCAGCAGGTCCTTGCCGATCTCGATCCGCTCGTCGTCGGTGAAGTGGGCGCGGTCGATGTGCCGCACCGACTTCCCGCCGGCCAGGGACTGGACGAGGACCCGGGGACTGGCGTGCAGGACCCGGGGCACCTCCAGCGAGCGGAAGGACCTGATGTGGCCGCGGGCCTCGTCCATGTTGCGGGCCTCGCCGTTGAAGTCCAGCTCCGGCTCCATCGCGTCGAAGACGGATCCGAGCATCGCCTCGATGTCGATGACCTCGTTGAACCGGGGCGCCACGCGGGCCACGATCTTCGACGCCCGGCGCATCAGGGCCATGTCGGCGAGCACGCCCTCGCGGATGCCGGGCCGCTGGATCTTCACCACGGCCGGACGTCCGCCGGGCAGCGTCACCCGGTAGACCTGGGCGAGGGACGCCGCCCCGAGCGGGGCGACGGTCTCGACGTCGTCGAAGCGCAGCTTCCAGTCCGGTCCGAGGTCCCGCGCCAGCACCGGCTCGAACACCGAGAACGGCTGGACGTCCACCTGGTCGTGCAGGTTCTGCAACTCCTCGCGGATCGACGGCGGGACCATGTCGGGGCGGGTGGAGAGGATCTGCCCCAGCTTCACGTAGAAGGGACCGAGGCTCTCCAGTGCCTGGCGCACCGCCCGGGCCCGGCGCTGCTCCGCCCCGGCGCCGGACCCGGCGGAGGAGTCGGTGTCCTCCGCCGGGGAGCGCGTGTCCCGTCGCGCGCGTCTGCGCAGGCGTGTCGCCTGCCCGACCTCGTCGGCGACGAGGCTGCCCAGGACCTTGACCACGAGACGCAGCCGGTCGCCGACGACAGACGTCATCGTGAGTGATCCTCCTCGGTCAGGGATCCGGATGCCGGACGGCGGCCGGCGCGTTCGACCGCGCAGTCCGCGCAGTCCGCGCAGTCCGGGCGGCCGGCGCAGGCCGGACGGGACGGTGGCACGGACGGTCAGGTCGACGACGAGGACTGTCCGCCCTGGGACTGTCCGCCGCCTTGCTGCTGCCCCGTCAGGCCCTGGAGCGCCGCGAGGCCCTGCTGCCCGGCCTGGGCCGGGAGGTTGGTGAGGTTCTGCAGGCCCTGGAGCGCCTCGATGAGCTTGGGCAGCACCTGGAGCAGCTGGGTGAGCTGGGTGGGCAGCGACATCAGGTCGCCCACCCCGCCCGCCGCGTGCCCGAGGCCGCCGGCGAGCTGGCCCAGTCCGCCGAGCGCACCGGCCGCGCCGCCGAACGCGGCGAGCGGGTTGGCGGCGCCGCCCAGCGCCGCGAGCGGGTTCCCGGCCCCGCCCAGCGCGGCCAGCGGGTTGGCCGCGCCCGCGACCGCGGCGAGCGGGTTGGCGCCCGCGCCCCCGGTGAGCGCGGCCAGCGGGTTCTGCGCCATACCCGCGATGTTGCCCAACTGGCCCGCGGCGCCCGGGCCCAGCGCCGCCAGCGGGTTGCCCGCGAGGGCCGCCAGCGGATTGGCCGCGCCCGCCAGCGCGGTCGCGGGGTTGACGGCGCCGGCCAGCGCGCCCAGCGCGTTCGCGGGCAGCCCGGCCAGAGCGTCGACGGGATTGCCGGAGCCGGAGGAGCCGGGCTTGTCCGGACGGTTGAGCATCTCGTCGAAGGCGGTCTTCCCACTGTCGGCCATATCGCCGACAAGGTCCTTGAAGATGTCCTGGATGTTTTTGTTGTTGGACATGGGTGGGGTCCCTTTCCGTTTCTTTTCCGTGCGGAGACTGAATGCGGGACGATGCTGTCCGAAATGGCTGCTGAATTACTTGAGGCAGCCTTCGAGGGCCTTGGTGCACGCGTTCTTGAGCCGTGCTCGGCCACGGGTGAAAGCGGCTTCGGCCGCCTTGACGGAGATGTTGTGCATGCGGGCGAATTCCGCTGTGGAAATTCCCTTGGCGCGGGCGAGTATGACCTCCTGTTCCCGCCCCCGCAGGTGTTGTACCTGACCCAGCAGCCATCTGCCGAAGTCCTCGTCGCAGACGTCCTCCTCGGTGGTGCCGAAGGCGTCCAGGGGAGCCGCGCGCTGCAGAAGTCTGCTGCGCCGGTCCATCTCGCGGTAGAAGTCGATGCAGAGGCGGAGCGCCACGGACGTCAGAAAGGCACCGAGCCGGTTCCTGTCCAACGTGGTGTGGGCGGCTGCGCGGGCCATGGTCTCCTGGACGCAGTCCTCGGCGTCCTGGAGACTCGGCAGTCTTCGCCGAACCAACCGCATGAGGCGGTCCTGATGCTGGAAGATGTCTTCCCAGGAGCATTCAGCGGGCGATTGGCAGGTGGAATGTCGCACCATTGTGGATTGCAGCCCGTTGTCTCTCGGATTGAGCAGGGAGAACCGCGGTCGACTTTCTAGTCGTCGGCCATGTGGTTTTCCTACCCGAGGCCTCGGAGCGGCAAACCGGAATGTGTGCCTCCACGGGTCGGCAGGAATGATTCTGCCCCGTCATTTCCGCGGCGCCGGACGGCGGGCCCAGTCGCGGTTCCAGTTGAACCACATGTCCCGCACGGTCTGGTGCACCTGGAGCCTGCCGGCGCGCAGTTCCGTGGTGTACGCCTCGACGGCCTCCCGGCCCACCATCCGCGCTCCGCCGGTGAAGTAGGTCCCGCGGACGTGCCGCGGCGAGCGGTACCTGCCCCACAGCAGGATCTTCATCAGCGGCCACAGCGTGAACACCCCGGAGGGGCAGCGGTCCTCCGGGTCGAGGGTGCCCCACACCGCCGGGCACAGTTCGCTCTCGCGCAGCAGTTCGTAGATGCGGTCGATCGTCCGCTCCTTCGTCGACTCGCCCGCCCGGTAGGCGAGCACCGCGTCCCTGGACTGGTCGAAAAGCCGTTCCACCCACGGGTTGTCGACGCCCTGCAGCCCCCGGTAGGGCGGGAGTTCCAGCCGGTCGAAGCACGCGGGGTCGTGGGTCTTCTCGTACGCCACGGCGGCCTGGTTCTGGGCGTTGGTGCCGTACAGCGTGGTGATGGTCCACACCCGGTTCCAGGCGTTCCACAGGTCGAAGTCGTCGAACGAGATGTAGCTGCAGGACACCAGGTCGTCGTAGAACCGGAACATGCGCTTGGTCCAGTGGTCCAGGTAGGCGAACCGGGAGGTGTCGAAGTCGTCCTGGCGCACGGCGTCGATCAGCCGGTGGCCCAGCGCATTGAGCGCCATCACCGTGACCGCCAGTCCGCTGGAGAAGAGCGGATCGATGAAGTCGCTGGCGTGCGGCAGCAGGCACCAGCGGTCGCCGACCACCTTCTGCGAGGCGAACTGGGTGCGGTCGGTGGACACGTACGGCCGCACGGCCCGCGCCCGCTCGAACTGCCGTGCCACACTGGGGAACCGGCGGATGTGCTGCCAGAACTCGTCCTCCGCCGAGACGTCGTCCGGGCGCGGGTAGTGGTCGAGGTCGAGGTTGAGCCCGACGCTGCACAGCTCGCTCGTGCTCGTCGACTGGTTGTCGAAGGGGATGACCCACAGCCACCCGCCGCGGAACATGTGGTGCAGCGTGCCCTGGCTGAACGGGCTGGGCATGCGGTGCTGTTCGCGCGGGGGCGCCACGGTGTCGAAGGGGCGCACGTCCACCATGTGCGTGAAGACCGTGCGCGAGCGGGTGCGGTACGGCGGTTCCTGCCGGAGCCCGAGCCGCTCGGGCAGCACCGCCCGCATCCCGCCGGCGTCGACCACGTACGAGGCCCGGAAGCTGCCCCGGTCGCGGGTGACGAGGGTCGCGCCGTCCTCCTCGAACTTCACGTCGTCGACCATGGTGTGGGTGTGGGCGGTGACGCCGTAGGACACGGCGACGTGGAACATGTAGGCGTCCACGTCCTGCCGGAAGTAGTGCGAGTCGGGGCCGAGCGGCGGACCCCAGGTGGGGTACTGCGTGCACTCGTCGGCCCGGGTCGGCTCGTCCTCCCGGTGGTAGACGAAGCTGAAGTTCCGCTTGACCCCGCAGTTCGACGACACGTGACGGCGCAGCGCCCCGTTGGTGGCCAGGTGCTCGATCTCCGGAACGCCGTAGCGGCGGGCGAGCACCCGCAGGCCGAACGTGGTCTCGGGGACGGTGGACTCTCCGATGGCGAAGCGGGGGTGACCGCTGCCCTCGAGCAGCAGGACGCGTACACCGTGGCGCGCCAGAATGGCCCCCAGCATCGTCCCGCCGATGCCGCCACCGACGACGGCGACATCGAAAACACGCGGGTCCTCTTGCATGTCTGCGGTTCCTTTCGCGACGGGAAGTGCGAACTGCCCGGTTCCGGGGCTCATCGGCGGGCGGCCGGGGGAGCGGGCAGCACCCGGCGCAGCCCGCAGGCCGCCACCCGGGCGGAGAAGGAGACGGCGAACCAGGGAGTGGGCGCCAGGTCGGACAGCCGGCGCCGGTCGCCCGGCACGAGCCGCTCGCCGCGCCCGGTGACGTCGAGCCACGCGCCGAAGTGCAGGAGCCGCACTTCGGGCCCGGCGTCGCGCGGGGGAAACGGCCGCATGTGCTCGCGCACCGCGCGGGTCAGCGCCGCTCGCCGCGCCTCGCCCACCTGGTGGGCGGCGAGGAAGCGGTCGAGCAACTCCGCGGACCTGGCGGGGAATCCGCCGCGACCGATCCGCGTCCGGCCCACCAGCCCGGCGTCGTGGAACGTCGCCGCGGCCAGCAGTCCGACCCGGTCGTACGCGGTCCCGCCGGCCCGCGCACAGGCGTCGGCCAGCAGGAACGTACGCAGGGAGTGCACCGCCACCGGAGGCGGCAGCCGGCGCATTCGCGTGAGCGCCGCACCCGCCAGCGGGTGGTCGAGCAGCTCCGCCAGGGCGGGACGCCCCAGCAGCGGCTGCCAGGTCCCGGGCAGCTCCTGGGGCGGTACGGCGGGCCAACTCGCGCCGCCGTCACCGGACTCGGGCTCCTCGGACCCTGTGGCCATGACGATGTCCCCCTCTCGCTGCGAGCCGCGCCGGCCGCCTGCTTCCGGCAGCCCGGCGTCTCATGTGTCCTTACGCTCGGACGCTGTCACACCCCCCACGCACAACGTCCGGACTCCGCCCGCGCGTTGGCGCGCGGACTACGGCGCACGATCCGCCGAACGCGCTCGGGGCGTGCTTCACCAGGCGCCCCGTTCGGCGGAGTTGCGGCGGACGGGGCACCGGGCAGGCTGGCCTCCGTGATCGCCTTGCTGAACGTGCACGAACGCCCGCTGCCCGCCCCGCCCGAGCGCGTGGGTGCCCTGATCGACTCGCTCGGCGGGGAGGACGACCGTCTGTGGCCCCCCGGCTGGCCGGAGTTGCGTTTCGAGGGACCGCTCGCGGTCGGCGTGCCCGGCAGGCATGGACCGGTCTGCTACGTGGTCAGCCACTACGTGCCGGGGCGTTGGGTCCGGTTCCGCTTCACCGGGCCCGAAGGATTCGACGGCTTCCACGAATTCAGCGTCGAAGGCCTGGGTGCGGGACGCAGCGTACTGCGCCACACGCTGGTCGTCCGTCCTTACGGCTGGCGCTGGCTGGCCTGGCCCGTCGCCGTCCGGCCGCTGCACGACGCGGTGTTCGGGCACGTCCTGGAGTGTGCCGAGCGGGCCCTCGCGGGGCGGGCCGCCCGTCCCGTCCGGTACGGCTGGTACGTACGGGTGCTCCGGGGCGTCACGGCCCGACGAGCCGCACGACGCATTCGAAAGGACGGACCCCAATGACCCGATGGAGGTAAATCTTTCCCTCGGGAGAGGGATCGTTGCGCGTTTCGACGGACGCAAGACTGAGGAGTCCGACCCAGCCCGTCGGCCACCCCGACCGGCTGTCCCCAACGACAGGGAGATCGTCGTGAGCAGCCTCAGCCCCCGCATCCCGGGGCTCAACTCCGAGGACGTCACCACGGACCTCACCGAAGCCCCGCACCGGCTGGCCGGCCTCGCACAGGCCGTCGGCGCCCAGGTCATCACCACCGTCGACGTACAGGCGGGGGAGGACGACTGGAACGTCCCCGCGACCGAGGAGCATCCGCGCCCCGTGGTGCTCGTGCACGGCACCTTCGGCAACCGCGGCTACACCTGGACCTCGGCCGTCCCGCTGCTGCGGCAGCACGGACACCGGGTCTTCCGCGTCGACTACGGCCAGCACGGCAACCCGGTGATCTTCGGCCTCGGCGACATCAAGCACTCCGCGCGGCAGCTCGCCGACTTCGTCGACGAGGTGCTGCGGCGCACCGGCGCCCAGCAGGTCGACCTCGTCGGCTTCTCACAGGGCGGCATGCTGCCGCGCTACTACCTGAACGCGCTGGGCGGCGGTCCCAAGGTCCACAACTTCGTGGGCATCGCCCCCAGCAACCACGGCGTCACCGCACAGGGCCTGCTGAACCTCGCGCGTCAGATCCCCGGAGCGGTCGAACTCCTCGAACAGGGCGCGGTCGGGGAGGTGGTGCCGGCCTGGCCGCAGCTCCAGCACGATCACCCCTTCCAGCGCGAACTCGCCGACCTGGGCGAGACCACGGAGGGCGTCCGGCACACCGTCATCGCCACCCGCTACGACGACGTGGTCACCCCGTACACGTCCTGCGCCCTCGAACCGGCCGAGGGCCACCACGTCAACAACATCGTGCTGCAGGACATCGACCCCGAGGACCACACGCCGCACGCGAGCATGCCCTACAACCCGACCGTGCTGAAGGAGGTGCTCGCGGCGCTCGCCTCCTGAGCGCGGCTGCCGTCCAGGAGCACACGGGCCACCAGGGCCGGATCGTCGTTCATGGGCACGTGACCGCAGCCGGGCAGCCGCACCAGGCGGGCCTCCGGGACGGTGCGCTTGGCGCGTATCCCCTGCCGGGGCAGCAGCAGCCGGTCCCGGCTGCCCCACGCCACGGTCACCGGGATCCCCGGGACGTCGTGGGTGAAGAGCACGCTCCGTCCGGCCCGCAGCGTCTCGGCGAACCCCTCCGCGCGTGCCAGGGCCAGGGTCTCGGCGACCACGGCCTCGGGGGAACGGCGACCGGGGTGCGCGTAGATCGTGCTGGTCAGCGCGGTGCGGCCGAGCGCCGTACGGGACAGCCGCTCGACCAGGGGCAGTGGCAGACCCCGGGCGGTGCGGCGCATTCCGGTCAGGACGCCGAAGGCGTAGCGCCGCTCCGCCTGCGTCCAGAAGCCGGCCGGGGAGAGCGCGGTCACCGACCGCACCAGCCCGGTCCGGCCGAGCTCCAGGGCCAGCAGGCCGCCCAGTGAGTTGCCCGCCACGTGCGGCCGGTCCAGGCCCAGTCCGGCGCAGAACGCGCCGAGCACGGCACTGGTCGTCCCGAGGTCGTGCGGGAGACCGGGCGGCAGTGCGGCGGACTCACCGAAACCCGGCAGGTCCACGGCGATCACCTCGCGTTCGGTGGCGAGGATGTCCACCACCGGGTCCCAGGCCTGCCGGTGGTGGCCTATGCCGTGCAGCAGGAGCAGCGGCTCGCCGGTGCCCACGCGCGCGTAGGCGAGCGTGAGGTCGTGCGGACCGTGCTCGGTGGGGGCCGTGAAGGAGAGCGTCGCGGACATGGGGCTCCTTGTCGGGTGCGCGGACGGGTGCGCGGACGGGTGCGCGCGTCGCCGGCAACGCGGAGCACGCGGACGGAGACGGCATCGCGTAGACAGACTGTCAGCAAGAGCTACCGACGGGTAGCCCCCGGCGCCGGTTGTGTGCGACATCGCCGCGACACCGCCTGGACACCGGCACACGCGTCCGCTGGGATGGAACGGTGACCACCGACATCGCGGCCGACGTCTTCGAGGAGCACCGCCCCGTCCTGCTCGGGGTCGCCTACCGCATGCTGGGCCGCCTGGCCGACGCGGAGGACGTGGTCCAGGAGGCGTGGCTGCGCTGGTCCGGCGCCGACCGGTCCGCCGTCCGCGCACCCCGCGGCTACCTGGTGCGCGTCACCACCCGCCTCGCCGTCGACCGGCTGCGCCAGATCAGGGCGCGCGGCGAGACGTACGTCGGCCCGTGGCTGCCCGAACCCTGCGTCACCCACTTCGGGGACGCCGTGCCCGACACCGCCGAACAGGCCGTCCTCGCCGACTCGGTGTCGCTCGCGGTCCTCGTCGTCCTGGAGTCGCTGTCGCCGCTGGAGCGGGCGGTGTTCGTGCTCAGGGAGGCCTTCGGCTACCCGTACGCGGAGATCGCCGCGATGCTGGAGCGCGGCGAGCCCGCGGTGCGCCAGCTCGCCGGACGCGCCCGCAGGCACGTCGACGAGCGACGGCCCCGCTACGACGTCGACCCGGCACAGCGCCGCGACCTCACCGAACGCTTCCTCGCCGCCGCGGCCGGGGGAGACCTCGACGCCCTGATGGAGCTCCTCGCGCCGGACGTCCGGCTGGTGGGCGACAGCGGCGGCAAGTCCAAGGCGCCGCTGCGCGAGCTGGAGGGCGCCGACAAGGTGGCCCGCTTCCTGCGGGGTGCCGCACGGAAGGGCGTCCCGGACCTCACTCACCGCTTCCTGGAACTCAACGGCGGTCCCGCCCTGCTCTTCCTGGCGGGCGGCAGGCCCGACTCCGTCTTCCAGCTCGACGTGTCCGAAGGGCGCGTCCAGGCGGTGTACATCGTCCGCAACCCCGACAAGCTGCTCTCCCTGGCCGCCTGGGCCTGACCGCGGGCGCCGCCCTCCGCACCCCCTTCCGCGTCCCTTCGAACCCCTCCGTAGTCCCTCCTTGTACGGACCCGGTCCCGTCCCGTGACGGTGGTCCGGGGCCGTGCCGTCACGGGATTGGTCTTGACCAAGGGTCCGAGCCGTTTTATGGTCGCAGAGAACTGCAACAACCTTTAATAAACAAGGGCGTCAAAACGCCGCCGGACCACGGCGATTGCGGAGGACAGGGTGGGGACCACGCAGCTGGAATCGGTGCCGGAACCGAAGTACTGGCACCTCAGGACCGTTCTCAGCGAGGCCCTGGACTCGGAGTTCTCGGTGGGCGAGATCCTGCCCAACGAGCGCGACCTCGCCGCCCGCTTCGGCGTCGCCCGCGCGACCCTCCGCCAGGCCCTGGAGCAGCTCGAACTGGAGGGCAGGCTGCAGCGCCGCCGGGGCGTGGGCACGACCGTCGCCCCGCCGCGCGTCGGCGTGGCCGTCGGCAGCGGACAGCAGGTCTGGCCGGGAGCGGACGACGAGGCCTGGGAAGCGGCCGGCTGCGACCTCGCCGCCCCGCCCGCGGCCGTCGCCGACGCCCTCGGCACGGGCCGCGACGAGCCCGTCCACACCGTCCGCCGCTCGCGCGTGACCCACGGCCAGCCCGTCGCCGCGGAACTGCTGTACGTACCGCCGGCCTCGGTGCCCGGCCTCCCCGCCATCGACGCCCCGGCCGGCCCCGCACGCGCGCGTGCCGTGCTGCGCGAGCTCCAGCGCGGCGCCCTGGAGCGGCGGGAGAACGCCGTCGAGCTGGGCTCGGCCGGTACCGACGACGCCAAGGAACTCGACCGCCTCCCCGGCGCCCCCGTCCTCGTCGTCACCACCCGCTACCTCGCCGAGGGCCGCACCGCCGCGCTCTCCGTCGCCACCTACCGCGCGGACACCTGCCGGCTGACGTTCGGCGACCAGGGCGACGTCGAGATACACCACGACGGCCCCGAGACCCGCGCGTCCTGACTCGCGTGTCCTGACCCGCGCGGCCTGGCCGGCCGGCGGGCCGTGGCAGACGTGGCGGACGCCGCCGCTTCCCCGCAGAGCCCGTCCCGCCCGGGACCTGCCCCGATCGGCAATCGGCAGGCCGACCCGGGATCCGTCGTGCGAGGGCAACGCCCAGGCCCGTCCCGCTCGGGAACTGGGCAGGCCGACCCGGGACGCGTCCGCGTCAGGGCCGTGCCTGAGGTCCGTCCCGCCGGGGACTGGACAGGCCCGCCCGGGACGACTGCACAGGCCCGCCCGGGACCCGACTCGACCTGAACCGGGCTCGATCTGAACCGGGCTCAACCTGCACCCGCCCCGACCGACCGCGGGCAGGCCAGGGACGGACACACCCGCGGGTGGCGGGTCAGCGGCGTGCCGTCGCGCCCTCCACGGCGAACAGCTCCTCCTCGACGTGGTCGAGGGCGAGCCGCAGCGCCCCCGTCGCCACGGCCGCCTCGCCCAGCAACGAAAGCGCCACCCGCGGCGGACGCAGGCAGTACCGTGCCAGCTCCCGGCGCAACGGCTCCAGTACGCCGTCCAGCCCCGCCGCCCAGCCGCCCACGACGACCAGCTCCGGGTCCAGGGCCAGCACCAGCGCCGCCACATCGTGCACCAACCGCTGGATGAACCGGTCCACGGCCTCGCGGGCCCGCCGGTCACCCTCCCGGGCCTCGGCGAAGACCTTGGCCACCGCCTGCTCGTCCAGCGGGTGCAGCGGCTGGTCCGTGGTGGACAGCAGCGTCTCCGGCGTCACGTCCCGGCCCAGCAGGTGCAGCGCGCCGATCTCCCCGGCGGCCCCGCCGTACCCGCGGTGCAGCCGCCCGCCGATCAGCGCCCCCGCCCCGGGACTCAGCCCGGCCAGCACGAACACCACGTCGTCGGAGTCGGTGGCCGCGCCCTTCCAGTGCTCGGCGACCGCCGCCGCGTTCGCGTCGTTCTCCACCAGCACCGGGCACTTGAAGGAACGGCTCAGCCGCTCGCCCAGCCCCAGGCCCGTCCACCCGGGCAGCGCCGTGCCCAGCCGTACCGTGCCGCCCGCCTCGACGATCCCCGGCGTAGCCGCCCCCACGGCCCGCAGCGAACCCCGGGCGACACCGGCCCGGCGCAGCAGCTCGGCGACGGCCGTGCGCAGCCGCTCCAGCCGCTCGTCGGCCGGGGCGCTCTCCCCGACGTCCTTGGCCTGCGCGCCGATCACCCGGCCGTCCAGGTCGGACAGGAGCGCGGCGACGCGGTGCGGGCCGATCTCCAGCCCCAGCAGGTGCCCGGCCTCCGCCCGGAACCGGAACCGCCGCGCGGGCCGTCCCTGCCGCCGCGCCGTGCCCTCGTCGGCGGCCGCCTCGACCACCAGGCCCGCCTCGCACAGCCCCTCGACCACACCCTCGACGGTCGGCCGGGACAGTCCCGTCACCCTGGTGATCTCGGTCAGCGTCGCGGAGTCCGTCGCACGCAGCGCGTGCAGCACCACAGCGGAGTTGATCCTGCGCAACAGCGACGGATCCCCGCCGGTCAGGCCTGCCAAGGTCCGTCCTCCATGCTCGTGCGTGTGGGGCGGATCGTACTCGGCCCGCCCCACCCCGGCGAGTGCCGGCCGACCGGCTCCCGGACCGCCCGCAGACCCCTCACCCGGGCGCCACGAACCCCGACTCGTACGCCGTGATCACCGCCTGTGTGCGGTCCCGTGCCCCGAGCTTCGCCAGCACCGCGCTCACGTGCGACTTCACCGTCTCGGTGCCCACCACCAGCCGGGCGGCGATCTCCGCGTTCGACAGCCCGCGCGCCATCAGCCGCAGCACCTCGCCCTCCCGCTCGGTCAGCCGCGCCCGCTCCAGCTCCGCGCGGGCCGCGCGGTTGCCGCCCCCGTCGCCGTCGCCGTACTCGGCGGCCAGCCGCCGCACCGACGCCGGGAACAGCAGGGACTCGCCCTCGGCGATCAGCCGGACCGCGTGCACGATCTCCGCCGGCCGCGCCCGCTTGAGCAGGAAGCCGTCGGCACCCGCACGCAGCGCCTCGTACACGTACTCGTCGTTCTCGAACGTCGTCACCACCAGGATCCTCGGCGGGTCGGACACCGTCCGCAGCAGCGCCCGCGTCGCCTCGATCCCGTCAAGGAGCGGCATCCGGACGTCCATGGCGACCACGTCGGGACGCAACCGCCGCACCAGCGGCAAGACCGCCGCCCCGTCAGCTGCCTCCCCGGCCACCTCGATGTCCGGCTGCGCCTCCAGCACGGCCCGCAACCCCGCACGCACCAGCGGTTCGTCGTCGACGAGCAGCACTCTGACCGGCATCCGCCCAGCGTAGTTCAGCCCAGCGGCAGTTCGACGCGTACCTGCCACTCGCCGGTGCCGTCCGGTCCCGTGTGCGCCCGCCCGTGCAACAGCGCCGCCCGCTCACGTATCCCGCGCAGCCCGCTGCCGCGGCCGGCGTCGGCGGCGGCAGCGGGCAGCGGATTGCGTACCTCCAGGACGAGCGCGCCCTCCGACGCCTCGACCCGCACCCGCACCGGCACGGCGCCCGCGTGCCGCAGCACATTGGTCAACGCCTCCTGGAGGATGCGGTAGCCCTCGCGGGAGACGGGGCCAGGCAGGCCCTCCAGCGGGCCCGTGACCTCCGCGTCGACCTTGGCCCCGGAAGCGCGGGCCGACTCCAGGAGCCGGTCGGCGTCGGTGAGTGCCGGACGGGAGCTCACGGGCCGCTCCGACTCCCGCAGTACGCCCAGCACGCGCTCCAGGTCCGCCAGCGCCGCCCGGCCGGTCTCCTCGATCGCGGTCAGGGCCCGGTCGGTGAACTCGGGGCTGTTCGCCGTACGGGCCGCGCCCGCCTGGAGGACGGCAACGGTCAGCGCGTGGCCGATGGAGTCGTGCAACTCGCTCGCGATGCGGGTGCGTTCGAGCAGCTGCTCGGTGCGCTCCTCCAGGGCGTCGAGCCGTTCCGCGGCGGAGGGCCCGAGGAACGAGCGGGCCCACGACGTCGCCAGGAGACCGAGCGCCACCACCGCGCCGTAGAGGGCGAGGACGGGCAGCGGTGCGAGAAGCGACCACGCCCAGTGCGGCGCGGCGTCCTGCAGGAGAGGTATGCCGTCGGCCCGGTGGCCGAGACCGAGCCGGAACAGTCCGAAAGAGAGGATCGGCAGCCAGACGCAGGCGTACGCGGTCGCGCCGCCCAGCAGTATGCGCAGCTCCAGCCACACCACCGTACGCAGCCGGTCGCGCAGGTTCGCGGACGGTGCGACGGAGAAGGCGGGATCCTCGTGGCCGGGCGTCAGAAGCAGGCGGGCCTGCACGCCCTCGCCGGTCCGCACCGCCGGGATCAACCCGACCGGCGCCAGCACCACCGCGGGCACCCACATGCGCGTGTCGTCGATGAGCGCCCACAGGCTCGACACGAGCATCGGCACCCACAGGTGCACCAGCCGGGTGTACGTCGTCCCGCGGACCAGAGGGCGCAGAAGGCGGACCATCGCGTCATCGTGCCAGCCGCCGTCGGCGGACCGCCTCCCCCGCGCGGGGGAGCGGGTCTCCACCGGCGGGGGAGGTCCCCGTCCGCAGGAAGCGGCACGCTGCTGTCATGACCAGCATCGACGTCCGAAACCTCACCAAGGAGTACGGCACTCGACGAGCCGTCGACGACCTCACCTTCACGGTGAGCCCCGGCCGGGTCACGGGCTTCCTCGGTCCGAACGGCGCCGGCAAGTCCACCACCATGCGGCTCGTGCTCGGCCTCGACCGGCCGACCTCCGGAACCGCCACCGTCGGCGGCCGCCCCTACGGGACCCTCGCCGAGCCGCTGCGCCACGTCGGCGCCCTGCTCGACGCGGACTCGGCCCACGGTTCGCGCACCGCGCGGGACCACCTCCGTGTCCTGGCGGCGAGCAACCGCATCGCACCGCGCCGGGTCGAGGAGGTGCTGGAGGAGACGGGCATCGCGTCGGTGGCCCGCCGCCGGGTGAAGACGTACTCCATGGGCATGCGCCAACGGCTGGGCATCGCCGCCGCCCTGCTCGGCGATCCCGAGGTGGTGATGCTGGACGAGCCCTCCAACGGGCTCGACCCCGAGGGCATCGTCTGGCTCCGCGCACTGCTGCGCCGGCTCGCGGCCGAGGGCCGCACGGTGCTCGTCTCCAGCCACCTGATGAACGAGACCGCGTCCTTCGCCGACCACCTGGTGGTCCTCGGCCGGGGAAGCCTGCTCGCCGACCTGCCGATGCGGGACTTCATCGACGCGCGCGTGCGGCCACGCGTCCGGGTCCGCACCCCGGACGCCACCGCCCTGAAAGCCGCCCTCGAGCGGCACGGACACGACGCCGTGGAAGGCGACGACGGCTCCTGGAGTGTGCACCACGCGCGCGTGGACGACATCGGCCGGGCCCTCTCGGATGCCGGGGTCCCGCTGCTGGAACTGAGCTCGGACGCGGGCACCCTGGAGCAGGCCTATCTCGATCTGACGGCCACCGAGGCCGAGTTCTCCGCACCGCACCAGGAGGCCTGACCATGTACTTCGCACCCGTACTCCGCTCCGAGGCACTCAAGGTCCTCAGCCTGCGCTCGCTGTGCGCGACCCTGCTGGCCGTCCTGGCGGCCACCACGGCGTTCTCCGCGCTGGCCGGGGTCTCCGACACCTCGGACCCGGACTTCGACCCGCTGTTCATGGCCCTGTCCGGGGTCACGCCGGGCCAGATCGCGGCGATCGCGTTCGGGGCCACGGCCGTGTCGTCCGAGTACCAGGGCAACGGCATCCGGCTCTCCCTGGCCGCCGTTCCGCGGCGGGGCCGGTGGTTCGCGGCGAAGCTGGTCGCGGTCGCCGTACCGGTCTTCGCGGTGGGGCTGCTCTCCGCGTTCGCCGCCCTCGTCGCGGCCCGGGCGGGCCTCGGGGCGGCGGCGGACGGACTCGGCGTCGGCGAGCAGGCGCGCGGGGTCGTCGGCTGCGCGCTCTACCTCATGCTGATGGCCCTGCTCGCGTCCGGACTCGCCACCCTGTTCCGCAGCGGTGCGGCGACCCTGGCCACCCTGATCCCGTTCCTCCTCATCGTCTCCTTCGTCATCGGTGACGTGGCCGGCGGCGCCACCGACTTCCTGCCGGACCGGGCCGGCCAGGTCGTCCTGCACCAGACGCACGACGGACTGCTCGGCCCCTGGGGCGGACTCGCGGTGACCGCGCTGTGGACGGCGGCCGCACTCGTCGCGGGAGCCTGGCGGCTGCGCACGCGGGACGCCTGACAGCCGGAGCCGGGCTGACGCTCCGCCAATTGTCAGTGGTGGGCGGTTTACTGGGAGGCATGGACATCGCGCGGCACATCGCCCTCGTCGACGAGCTGTGCCACCGCCCCTTCCCGGCGGAGCACGACCCGCCGGACGGGGCCACCACCGGGGGCCCCGGCCACTTCACGGCGGTGCTGGAGAGCAGTCACGGTCTCCGCTCGGGCGACCCGGGCGAACGGGCGGCGACGGTCGAGCAGTACGAGAAGATCCGCGACGCCCTGTTCGAACGCCTGGCGCCGCGCTGGGGCGAGACACTCCCGTGGAACCTGCAGACGGTCCTGCTGCGGACCGAGCGGGAGGAGATACCCGAGCCCTGGGCCGACCTCAGCGCCCGCGCCCGCGTGGCCCACCTCTGGGAGGCCGGGGGCACCGGCCGCTGGGTCGCGGTGGCCGTCGCCGACCGGGACGAGGCGGACGAGGTGCAGCTGCTGGCCGTGGTCGCGCGGAACACCCCGCCGTGACCACCACCGAGCCGGTGGCCGGGCCCACAGCAGGTGGCCATTCCTGCGCCTGCGTCTCCGTCTACGCCTGCGTATCCGGCTGCATCTCCGTCTCCGACGCGACTCGCAGCCGGGCGAACTCCTCGGCCATCGTCTGCGCCGTCCAGTGCGCGTTCAGCCCACTGGGGTTGGGCAGCACCCACACCCGCGTGCCGCCGAACGTCCGCTCCTGCGGCCCCACCCGCGCATGCCGGTCGTCGAAGGCCGCCCGGTACGCGGTGACACCGACCACGGCCAGCCAACGGGGCCGCAGCCGCGCGACCTTGGAGACCAGCAGCCGCCCGCCCTCCCGGTACTCCTCGGCGGTCAGCTCGTCGGCCCGCGCGCTGGCCCGCGCCACGACGTTGGTGATCCCGAGCCCGTACGACGGCAGCTCGTCCTGCTCCGAGGGGATCAGCAGCCGCGGGGTGAACCCGGACAGGTGGAGCACCGGCCAGAACCGGTTGCCGGGCCGGGCGAAGTGGTGGCCGGTCACCGCCGTCATCAGGCCGGGATTGATGCCGCAGAACAGCACCCGGAGGCCGTCCGCGACGACGTCCGGTACGAGACGGTCGCGGGCGGCCTCCAGCTCGGCCCGGGTGAAGCGGGTCAGAGGATGGCCCCGGGGGTGTAGCCCGCAGCCGCCGGGTGCCGCTTGACGATCTCCTCGATCCGCCCGACGACGACACCGACCTGGTCGGCCGCCGCACCGGTGAAGGACAGCTTGTCGGCCATCAGCGCGTCGAGGGCGCCACGGTCCAGCGGGATCCGCTCGTCGGCGGCCAGCTTGTCGAGGAGCTCGTTGCGCTCGGCGCCCTGCTCGCGCATGGCCAGTGCGGAGGCCACGGCGTTCTCCTTGATGGCCTCGTGCGCGACCTCCCGGCCGACCCCGGCCCGCACCGCGCCCATCAGCACCTTGGTGGTGGCCAGGAACGGCAGGTAGCGGTCCAGCTCCCGGGCCACGATGGCCGGGAAGGCACCGAACTCGTCGAGCACGGTCAGGAACGTCTCCAGGAGACCGTCCAGCGCGAAGAACGCGTCGGGCAGCGCGACCCGGCGCACCACCGAGCAGGAGACGTCGCCCTCGTTCCACTGGTCGCCCGCCAGCTCGCCGGTCATCGACGCGTAACCGCGCAGGATCACCATCAGGCCGTTGACACGCTCGCACGAGCGGGTGTTCATCTTGTGCGGCATCGCGGACGAGCCGACCTGGCCCGGCTTGAACCCCTCGGTGACCAGCTCGTGCCCGGCCATCAGCCGGATCGTCTTGGCCAGCGACGACGGGGCCGCCGCGAGCTGCACCAGCGCGGTGACGGCCTCGTAGTCCAGCGAGCGCGGGTAGACCTGGCCGACCGAGGTGAACGCCTGCGAGAAGCCCAGGTGCCCGGCGATCCGCCGCTCCAGCTCGGCGAGCTTGCCGGCGTCGCCGCCGAGCAGGTCCAGCATGTCCTGGGCGGTGCCGACCGGACCCTTGATGCCGCGCAGCGGGTAGCGGCCGAGCAGCTCCTCGACCCGTCCGTACGCCGCCAGCAGCTCGTCGGCGGCGGTGGCGAACCGCTTGCCCAGCGTCGTGGCCTGCGCGGCGACGTTGTGGGAGCGACCGGCCACGACCAGCTCGGCGTACTCGCCGGCCAGCTTGCCCAGGCGGGCCAGGACGGCCACCGAGCGGTCGCGGACCAGCTCCAGCGAGAGCCGGATCTGCAGCTGCTCCACGTTCTCCGTCAGGTCGCGGGAGGTCATGCCCTTGTGGACGTGCTCGTGCCCGGCGAGGTCGTTGAACTCCTCGATCCGCGCCTTCACGTCGTGCCGCGTGACCTTCTCGCGCTCGGCGATCGAAGCCAGGTCGACCTGGTCGAGCACCCGCTCGTAGTCGGCGAGCGCGGCGTCGGGCACCTCGATGCCCAGGTCCTTCTGGGCCCGCAGCACGGCGAGCCAGAGCCGGCGCTCCAGCTTCACCTTGTGCTCGGGCGACCAGAGCGTGGCGAGCTCGGCGGAGGCGTAGCGTCCGGCGAGGACGTTCGGGATGCGGGGCTTGGCGGGAGCGGAAGTCACGTAGCCGGATTCTACTGGCGATTCGTGCAGGCCGGAGCCACGGGGTCGTTCGTCGGAAACTACGAGAGGACCCCCGTGGCTCCGGAAGACCCGCACGAGGGCCGCAGGAGGTCCGTGCAAGATCGGCGGGAGAGCCGGCCGGGGGGCCGGGGGGAGGGCCCGCGGGAGATCTGCGGGAGGGATCGCGGGAGGGCCCTGGAGGCCCGGGATCAGGGCGTGGCGTCGCCGTACGGCAGCAGCTCCGGACGCTTGGGCGGCAGCCCGTCACCGGACGACCGGCCGGTCAGCCTGCGGCCTATCCAGGGCAGCAGGTGCTGCCGGGCGAACCGGACATCGGCCGTGCGGCGCCCGATCCAGCTCGGGGGCGGCGTCGCCGGGACCGGCGCGTGCCAGTCGGGGTCCTCGGGCTCGTGACCGAGCGCCTGCCAGACGGCCTCCGCGACCCGGCGGTGCCCGTCGGCCGTCAGGTGCAGCCGGTCCACGTCCCACATCCGCGGGTCGGCCAGCGACCGCGCCCCGTACAGGTCGACGACCACGGCGCCGTGCCGGGCCGCCAGGTCGTCGATGACCGCGAACAGCGCCTCCATACGGGGCCGGAACCGGTCCAGGACCGGGCCCTGGCGGCCGGGGCTGCGCATCAGCACCAGCTGCTCGCAGCTAGGGGCCAGCCGCTCCACGGCCTGCGTCAGCAGATCACGCACCCGGGCCATGTCGCACTTGGGCCGCAGGGTGTCGTTGAGCCCGCCGACCAGCGTGATCACGTCGGCTCCCATGGCCGCCGCCACGTCGACCTGCTCGTCGACGATCTGCCCGATCAGCTTCCCGCGCACCGCGAGGTTGGCGTACCGGAAGCCCGGGGAGCGGGCCGCCATCCGCGCGGCGAGGAGGTCGGCCCAGCCGCGGTAGGAACCGTCGGGCAGCAGGTCGGACATGCCCTCGGTGAAGGAGTCGCCGACGGCGACGAGACTGGTGTGGGTGGGGTTCGTCTGCATGGCGTCAGAAATGGTAGCCCCTACACATACCCGCCGGTCGGTGGCCCTCGACGACGGCCCGCCACACTCACGGGCTCCTGCGCCGACGGGCTCCTGCGTCCACGGGCTCCTGCGCGCACGGGCCCCTACGTCCACGGGCTCCTGCGCCCACGGATCGCCCCACCCACGGACCCCTACACCCACGGGCCCTTACACCCACGGATCCCTACCCCCCCCCGGACCGCCGCAGCCGCGGACCGTCACCGGGGGAGCGGGCACCGGGTCACGCCCGCTGCCCGAACAGCTCCCGCAGCACGTCCTCCATCGTCACCAGCCCCGCCAGCCGCCCGTCGGACCCGAGCACGGCCGCCACGTGCGTACGGCTGCGCCGCATCGCGGTGAGCACGTCGTCCATCGGGGTCCGCTCCCGCACCCGCGCGATGGGCCGCATGTCCCGCAGCCGGAACGCCGCGTCGCGCGGTGTCGCGTCCAGCGCGTCCTTCACGTGCAGGTAGCCGACGATGCGCCGGCCGTCGTCCACCACCGGGAAGCGCGAGAACCCCGACGCGGCGGACAGCTGCTCCAACTCCTCCGGAGTGACCCCCACGCGCGCGTGGACGACCCGCGCCAGCGGCAGCACCACGTCCCGCACCGGCCGGCGGCCCAGCTCCAGGGCGTCGTGCAGCCGTTCCCGGGCCCGGTCGTCGATCAGCCCGGCCTCGCCCGCGTCCTTGACGATGTCCGCCAGCTCCGTGTCCGTGAAGGTGGCCGAGACCTCGTCCTTCGTCTCCACCCGGAGCAGCTTGAGCAGCGTGTTCGCCAGGGCGTTGACCGTGAAGATCACCGGTCGCAGCGCCCGGGACAGTGCCACCAGCGGGGGCCCGAGCAGCAGTGCGCTGCGCACCGGCTCCGCCAGCGCGATGTTCTTCGGCACCATCTCGCCCAGCAGCATGTGCAGATACGTGGCCAGCGCCAGCGCGATGACGAAGGACACCGCGTGGCCCGCGCCGGAGGGCACGCCCACCGCGTGGAACACCGGCTCCAGCAGGTGCGCGATCGCCGGTTCGGCCACGATGCCGAGGACCAGCGTGCACAGGGTGATGCCCAGCTGGGTCGCCGCCAGCAGCGCCGACACGTGCTCGAGGCCCCACAGCACGCGCTTCGCACGCCGGTCGCCCTCGTCGGCGTACGGCTCCACCTGGCTGCGGCGCACCGAGATCAGCGCGAACTCGGCGCCCACGAAGAACGCGTTGACGACGAGCGTCGCCAGACCGATCAGCAGCTGTACCGCGGTCACCGCCCGGCCTCCCCGTGTCCGTCCGCGCGGTCCGCCCCGGCCGCCCCGCCCGGGGCGCCGGCGTCGTCGGGCGGCGCGTGCAGCAGTACCCGGGCCGCCCGGTGCCCGGTGGCGTCCACGACCTCCAGCCGCCAGCCGGCGACGCCGAGGGTGTCGCCGACGGCCGGGATGCGCCCCAGTTCCGCCGCGACCAGCCCGGCGACCGTCTCGTACGGGCCCTCGGGCACCCGCAGGCCCAGCCGGGCCAGCCGGTCCACCCGGGCCGAGCCGTCCGCCCAGTACAGGGCGTGGCCCTGTTCGTCGGTGCCGGCCGGGTCGAGGTCGGGCGTCTCGTGCGGATCGTGCTCGTCGCGCACCTCGCCGACGACCTCCTCCACGATGTCCTCGAGGGTGGCCACGCCCGCGGTCCCGCCGTACTCGTCGATCACCACGGCCATCGTGCGCCGCCCGGAGAGCCGGTCGAGCAGCCGGTCGACGGTCAGCGACTCGGGGACCAGCAGCGGTTCGCGCATCAGCTCGGTGACCGGCATCCCGGCCCGCCGCGCGGCAGGCACCGCCAGCACGTCCTTGACGTGTGCGGTCCCGACCACGGCGTCGAGGGAGTCCCGGTAGACGGGGAACCGCGACAGACCGGTGGCCCGGGTCGCGTCGGCCACGTCCTCGCACGAGGCCGACGTGTCGAGGGCGACGACCTGGACGCGCGGGGTCATCACCTGTTGCGCGGTGAGGTCCGCCAGGTTCAGGGTCCGTACGAACAGCTCGGCCGTGTCGGGCTCCAGGGCGCCCTCCTTGGCCGAGTGCCGGGCCAGCGCCGCCAGTTCCTGCGGGCCGCGGGCGGACGCCAGTTCCTCGGCGGGCTCGACGCCGAAACGGCGCACGATCCGGTTGGCGGTGTTGTTGAGGTGGCCGATGAAGGGCCGGAAGGCCGCGCTGAACCAGCGCTGCGGAGCGCCGACCCGCTTGGCCACGGCGAGCGGGGAGGAGATCGCCCAGTTCTTGGGCACCAGTTCGCCGACGATCATCAGGAAGACCGTCGACAGGGCCGTGCCCAGCACCAGCGCCACCGACGACGCCGTCGAACGCGACGCCCCCAGGTCCTCCAGCGGCCCCGCGATCAGCGCCGCGACCGAGGGCTCGGCCAGCATGCCGACCACCAGGTTGGTGACCGTGATGCCGAGCTGCGCCCCGGACAGCTGGAAGGTCAGGTTCCGTACGCCCTTCAGCGCACCGGCCGCGCCCCGCTCGCCGCGCTCCGCCGCCCGCTCCAGCTCGCCGCGTTCGACGGTGGTCAGCGAGAACTCGGCGGCGACGAAGGCGCCGCACATGAGTGAGAGCAGGACCGCCACCAGCAGCAGGAGCACTTCGGTCATCGGGTCACCTCGGATCCATGATCGGCCAGGACCCGGGGGCGCGCGCGACGGGGTGGTCCGGCGGTGACGCCGGGAGAACCGCCTGCTCGGGGATCGCTCATGCGGCGCTGCTCAGCCTCTCGGTCGGTTCGGACGGTTCACCTGTTCCGGTTCGGACGGTTCACCTGTTCCGGTCCTTGCTCCGGTCCTTGTTCGGTCACTTGTTGCGGTCGCTCGTTGCGGGCACCGGTTCCGGCCCGCTCACCCGGCGAGCGGCTTCACCCAGCGTCGCCACTGCTCCTGCGGCGCGTACCCGGCGGCCCGCCAGGCATGCTGGGCGCGCTCGTTGCGCTGCAGCACCATCGCATCCCCGCGGCGACCGCCCAGCCGGACGAAGCGCTCCTCGGCCGCCGCGAGCAGGGCCGAGCCGATGCCCCGGCGCCGGTGGTCCGGGCGCACCGCCAACCGGTACAGGTGGCACCGCCAGCCGTCGAAGCCCGCGATCACCGTGCCGACCAGCTCCCCGTCCCGCTCCGCCAGCACCAGCGCCTCCGGATCGCGGGCGACGAGCCGTTCCACGCCCTCGCGGTCGTCGCTGATGCTCGGCCCCTCCGCGGCCGCCTTCCAGAACGCCAGCACGGCGTCCAGGTCCTCCGGCCCGGCGGCCCGTATACGCAGATCACTCATGCGGCGATACGACCACGTCCGACGATCATCCGCGCGCAATTCCGCCATGCGGACCGGAGGCCGTCGTCTTTCATCCGCACTGTCTCTCAATCCGCGTCCGCCGGCCCTTGCCGTGGCTAGCACTCCGGCGCTAGCTTCTAGGTATGGCGAAGACCCAGAAGGCCCAGCTGAACGTCCGGGTGGACGAGGGTACGGTCCGGGCGGCCCGTGAGAAGGCCACGGCCCGCGGACTGAGTGTCAACCGCTACATCGAGGAACTGGTCCGCAAGGACACCGGCGAGGCCGGCCACACCTTCGTGGAGGCCGCCGCCGACTTCATGAAGCAGTACGAACAGGTGTTCGCCGAGGAGGTCGGCGAAGGCCGCCGCTGAGCCGTCGCACACACCTCTGGGATGAACGACCTCACCATCGACCTCGCCTGGCTGCTGATGCTCGCCGAGCAGCGCACACCGGGGGACCCCCAGGTCACCGACTGGGGAGCACTCGTGGCGGCCGTCGCCCGCCACCGGGCCGAGATATTCGACACCCCCGTCTACGACAGCCCGCACGCCCGCGCCGCGGCCCTGCTCCAGCTGCTGATCCACGTTCCGGCGCTGGAGCGCTCCAACGCCTTGTTCGCCTCGGCGGTCGCCTACGCCTACCTGGTCGCGAGCGGCGTCCCGGTCGCCACCACGCCCGAGCAGGTGCGCGACCTCGCCCTGCTGGTCAAGAAGGGCGACGCGGGCGTCGACGAGATCGCGGACGAACTGCGCCGGTGGAGTGTCTGAGCGCACCGGCGGTCAGGACGGCCGCCAGGCCGTGCCTAGCACGCAGTAGGAACTCGGCAGCGCCGGTCCGCCCGGAGGCATCATCAGCCGCCGGTAGGGCCCGAGGACGAAGCCCGCGTCCCGCAGCGCCGCGACCGGTTCGCGAGACAGGTGGCAGCCGCCGGACAGCGGGGGCCACAGCGTGCGGTCCAGCGCGCGCTGGGTGAAGGTCATCACCCGCCCGCCGCCCCGGCCGTGCTCGAAGAACCGCAGCTGCCCGCCGGGCCGCAGCACCCGCAGCAGCTCCGCCAGCGCCCGCGGCACGTCGCGGACACTGCACAGCACGAGCGAGACCACCGCCGCGTCGAAGGCCTCGCTCTTGACCGGCAGCGCCTCCGCCGCGCCCGGCGCCACGTCCACCGGCACCCGCGCCCGCTGCGCCGCCTCCACGGCCAACTGCCGCAGCATGCGCTCGGGTTCCACGGCGACGACCTCCGAGACGGTGCCCGGGTAGTGCGAGAAGTTCAGCCCGTTGCCCGCGCCGACCTCGATCACCCGCCCGGACACTCCGGCGAGCAGCCGGTCACGCACGCGCCCCATGCCCAAGCGGGTCTCGGCGTTCACGCTGACCCGGGCGTAGCAGCGGGCGAACAGCGGATGGTGCACGGCGTCCCGCGGCACCCCGCGGGCCCGCGCCGGTCGCGGCGCCATGGGACCTCCCTCACGGAGTGGTGCCTACGGCGATTGTCCCCCGTATCAGTGCCACGCACCCTCCCGCGCACCCTCCCGCGACTGCGACTGCGACTGCGACTGCGACTACGACAGTGACCGCGACCCGCCGGTGCGCGCCCCCGCTGTACCCGTCCGTCAGGGCGCGCCCCCGCCCGCACCGACCGCGCCCATGCCTCCCGCCGCCACGCGCGCCCGCTCTGCCGACGCCCGCACGCCTACCCGTCCCGTCCGTCCGTCCCGTCCGTCCCGTTCGTCCGTCCGTCCGTCAGGGAGCCTCCCGCAGTGTGAACCGGGTCGCGTCCCACGTGCCGTCGAGGCGGGGCGCCAGCCAGCTCGGCGCGGCCTCGCGGAACGCGGCCGGCGAGAGGGCGCCCGTGCCGGCGGGTACGGCACCGAGCAGGGGAGCGCCGGCCACGTCGGGGAGGTCCGCGAGGTTGCAGCGCGAGGCGAGGTCCGGCGCGCCGGGCCAGCTGCCGATCACCACGCCCGGCAGCTCCAGGCCCCGGGAGAACAGTTCACGCGCCGTCAGCTCCGTGGTGTTCAGGGTGCCGAGGCCCGCCGACGCCACCAGCAGCACCGGCGCGCCCAGCAGCGCGGCGGCGTCCGCCAGGGTCCCGCCGGCCGCGTCGAAGCGGACGAGCAGTCCGCCGGCCCCCTCGACCAGCACCAGGTCGTGCTCGGTGGCCAGCTTCTCCGCCGCCTCGGCGACCTGCCGGGGATGCACCGGTGCCCGCCCCGCCCGGCGGGCGGCCGTGCCCGGTGCCAGCGGCTCGGGGTAGCGGGCGACCTCGGCCGCCGTGACGGCGCCCGCGAGCCGCGCCGCCTCCCGGGCGTCCCCGGGCTCGTGCGGACCGACGCCGGTCTGCGCCGCCTTCAGTACCGCCACCGACCGGCCCGCGGCCAGCGCGGCGGCGGCGACGGCGGCGGTCACGACGGTCTTGCCGACCTCCGTGCCCGTGCCCGTGATCACCAGTACCGGCATCTCATCCCTCCCGTGCCGCCGCGCACACCGCGCGGGCGATCCGTGCCACGTCGGCGTCGCCCGTGACGTACGGCGGCATGGTGTAGATCAGGTCGCGGAACGGGCGCAGCCACACGCCCTCGCGCACGGCCGCCGCCGTCGCCGCGGCCATGTCCACCGCGTGGTCGAGCTGCACCACGCCGATCGCGCCGAGTACCCGTACGTCCCGTACGCCCGGCAGTCCGGCGGCGGGCGCGAGCTCCTCGCGCAGGCCCGCCTCGACGCGCTTGACCTCGCCGAGCCAGTCCTGGCCGAGCAGCAGCTCCACCGACGCGCACGCCACCGCCGCCGCCAGCGGATTGCCCATGAACGTCGGACCGTGGGCCAGTACCGGCACCTCCCCGCGCGAGATGCCCTCCGCCACCCGTGACGTGCACAGCGTGGCCGCCATCGTCAGGTAGCCGCCGGTCAGGGCCTTGCCCACGCACATCACGTCGGGCGTCACCGCCGCGTGCTCCGCCGCGAACAGCGCGCCCGTACGCCCGAAGCCGGTGGCGATCTCGTCGAACACCAGCAGCACGCCGTGCGTGTCGCACGCCTCGCGCAGCACCCGCAGGTACGCGGGGGAGTGGAAGCGCATCCCGCCCGCGCCCTGCACCACCGGTTCGACGATCACCGCGGCCAGTTCGCCGGCGTGCCGCTCGATCAGCGTCCGCAGGTGCTCGGCGTACGACTCCTCGTACTGCTCCGGCGGCGCGTCCGCGAAGACCTGCCGCGGCAGTACGCCGGACCACAGCTCGTGCATCCCGCCCTCGGGGTCGCACACCGACATGGGCTGCCAGGTGTCGCCGTGGTAGCCGCCCCGCCAGGTGAGCAGGCGCCGCTTGCCGGGGCGGCCGAGTGAACGCCAGTACTGGAGGCACATCTTGACGGCGACCTCGACCGACACCGAACCGGAGTCGGCCAGGAACACGTGTTCCAGTCCCTCGGGCGACATGTCGACAAGGAGCTTCGCCAGCCGTACGGCGGGCTCGTGGGTGAGCCCGCCGAACATCACGTGGCTCATCCGCCCCAGCTGTTCGTGGGCGGCCTCGTTCAGCACCGGGTGGTTGTAGCCGTGGATCGCCGACCACCAGGACGACATTCCGTCGACCAGTTCCCCGGCGCCACCGGCGAGCCGCAGCCGCACCCCGCTCGCCGACTCGACGACGAGCGGGTCCTGCCGGCCGGGCATCGGACCGTACGGGTGCCAGACGTGCCGCCGGTCCAGCGCCAGTAGATCGGCGACGTCCGGCGGGGACTCAGGCATTGGGCGCGAGGTCCGTGCCGGCGCCGCGGCGGCGCACGGCCACCAGGTCCGTACGGGGCCCCTCGGCGCGTGCCGCGGGCGCGGGGGCGCACACTCCGCCGCCCGCGTGCGAGCTGCAGCCACCGGTGCCGCCATGACCGGCGCCGCCGTCACCGGCCTGCGCCCCGCACCCGCCGCTGCCCTCGTGCGTCCCGCACCCACCGCCGCAGTCCTCGTGCGTTCCGCACCCACCGCCCCGGCGGGAGGCGCGGTGCTCCGGCAGGGTGACCTCCGAGGCGCCCTCCACCTCGAAGCCGGCGTCCGCGATCATCTCCAGGTCCGCGTGGCCCGCCTGGCCCTCGCTGGTGAGGTAGTCGCCCAGGAAGACCGAGTTGGCCAGGTGCAGGGCGAGCGGCTGCATGGTGCGCAGATGGACCTCGCGCCCGCCCGCGATGCGCACCTCGGCGTCCGGGCAGACGAACCGTGTCATCGCCAGGATCCGCAGGCACCGCTGCGGGGTGAGGTGCCACTCGCCGGCCAGCGGCGTGCCCTCCATCGGGATCAGGAAGTTGACCGGCACCGAGTCCGGGTCCAGCTCACGCAGCGAGAAGACCACGTCGACCAGGTCCTCGTCGCTCTCGCCCATGCCCGCGATGAGGCCCGAGCAGGCGGACAGACCGGCCGCGTGCGCCTTGTTCACCGTGTCCACCCGGTCGGCGTACGTGTGCGTCGTCGTGATGTCGCCGTACGTCGCCTCCGACGTGTTGAGGTTGTGGTTGTAGGCGTCCGCGCCCGCCTCGCGCAGCCGCTCCGCCTGGCCGTCGGAGAGCAGCCCCAGACAGGCGCACACCTCGACGGACCCGTCCTGGTCCTTGATGGCCCTGATGGTGTCCGAGACGCGGTCCACGTCCCGGTCGGTCGGACCGCGTCCGCTGGCCACCAGGCAGACCCGCTTGGCGCCGCCGGCGACTCCGGCGGCGGCGGCCGCGGTGGCCTGATCGGGCTTGAGCCAGGTGTACTTGAGGATCTCCGCCCGGGAACCGAGCCGTTGCGAGCAGTAGGAGCAGTCCTCGGGGCACAGGCCCGACTTGAGGTTCACGAGGTAGTTGAGTTTCACCCGCCGGCCGAACCAGTGACGGCGCACCTTGCCGGCCGCGGCCACCACGTCGAGCAGGTCTTCGTCGGAAGAGGCGAGGACGGCCAGGGCCTCCTCGCGGGTCGGCGACTCGCGCCGAAGCCCCTTGTCCACCAGCGTGTTCAGCAGGTCCATGAGAGCCGATCCTGTCCTAAGGGGCCACCCGGGGCCAAGGAGACTTCGCACAACACTGACAGATCGACGTGTGGGTATCACCACACCTCGTGGGGGTGGCGGGACCGCTAATGTCTGTTCACTGCCTACAAAACTCCCGAGGAGCGAGCCATGGCGTTCGGCTGGATCGACGAGCAGGCCCGGGCGCGCCGCCGGGCGGGACTCGTGCGGGTCCTGCGCCCCCGCCCGGCCCGGTCGCCGCTCCTCGACCTGGCGAGCAACGACTACCTCGGACTGGCCCGGCACCCGGAGGTCGCCGAGGGCGCGGCCCGGGCCGCGCGCACGTGGGGCGGCGGCGCGACCGGCTCCCGGCTCGTGACCGGGACCACCGAACTGCACACCGCGCTCGAACGCGAACTGGCCGACTTCTGCGGCTTCGAGACCGCGCTCGTCCTCTCCTCCGGCTACGCGGCCAACCTCGCCGCCGTCACCGCGCTGGCGCCGTACGGCACGCTCGTCGTCTCCGACGCGCAGAACCACGCCTCGCTGATCGACGGCTGCCGGCTCGCCCGCGGTACGATCCAGGTCGTGGCGCACGCCGAGCCGGACGCCGTGCGCAAGGCCCTGGCGACGCACGAGGGGCCCGCGATCGCCGTCTCCGACACGGTCTTCTCCGTCGACGGCGACGCCGCGCCCCTGACCGCGCTCGCCGAGGCGTGCGCGGAGCGCGGCGCCGGACTGGTCGTCGACGACGCCCACGGGCTGGGCGTCCTCGGCGCGGGCGGTCGGGGAGCCCCGCACGCGGCGGGGCTCGCGGGCCGCGACGACGTCGTCGCCACGGTGACGCTGTCCAAGTCGCTGGGCGGCCAGGGCGGCGCCGTGCTCGGCCCCGCCCGGGTGATCGACCACCTGGTCAACACGGCCCGGACCTTCATCTTCGACACCGGGCTCGCCCCCGCCGCGGCGGGAGCGGCCCTGGCGGCCCTGGCCGTGCTGCGCCGTGAGCCGGAACGCGCGGCCCGGGCCGTCGCCGCCGACCTGCACGCGCGCCTCACCGCCGCGGGGCTCGAGGCGGTACGTCCCGACGCCGCGGTCGTCTCGGTGCGCGCGCCGTCCCCGGAGGCGGCCCTGCGCTGGGCGGCCGACTGCCGTGCGGCCGGCCTGTCCGTGGGCTGCTTCCGCCCTCCTTCCGTGCCTGACGGCATCTCACGGCTCAGGCTGACCGCGCGCGCGGACCTCTCCGGGGACAGAATCGAACGTGCTGTACGGGTGATCGGCGAGACGCGACCATGAGTCGGCGTGACACGGCCGTGCGTCGCTGACCTCCCACGGGTCAGCCGCGGTCGACCCCGGCGGTGAAGGACGTCCAGCTCTCGGGGGAGAAGAGCAGGGCGGGACCGGCCGGGTTCTTGGAGTCCCGCACGGCGAGCAGTCCGGCCCAGCGGCCGGCCCTCGGACGGGACGTCTCCACACAGTTGTTCGCCCCGGTGCTGTAACTGCTGCGCAGCCACCGCACGCCGGGCAGATCGGTACTGACGGGGATGTTCGGATCGGTTGCCGGCATGGAGCCTGACATGGTGTGCCTCCTTACGCGCCTGCCGCGGTCGCGGCGATGAAGTCCAACGAGTCCTCGGGCGAAAGGGCATGGATCAGAAGGGCGTTGAAGGCCTCGGTATAGGCCTCTAGGTCTTCTTTCCGTTCGAGGTGCAGGCTACTCGTCAAGTGGTCGAGAACAACCACATCCAGATCAGAAGTGCTCGCAAAAGAGAAGATTACGAAAGGGCCGGTGACACCGATGTGCGCCCCGGCGGCAAACGGCAGGACCTGCAGCCGGACATGGGGCAGCCGTGCCGCCTCGGTCAGCCGGGACAGCTGACGGGCCATCACCCCCGGGCCTCCCACCTGCCGGCGCAGCACCGCCTCGTCGAGGACCGCGCTCAGCTTCAGCGGCGGGTCGCCCCGCAGCACGTCCTGCCGGGCCAGCCGCACCTCCACCAGCGTCTCCAGCCGTTCCGCCGACGTGCCGTCGCCCGCGGCCCTGGTCACCTCACGGGCGTACTCCGGTGTCTGGAGCAGACCCGGAATCACCGTGGTCTCCAGCGTGCGCATCGCGCTGGCCTGCGACTCCAGGTTGATGAAGTCCCGGTAGGCCGGCGGCAGCACCCCGCGGTAGGCGTGCCACCAGTGGGGCCGGCCGCCGGGGTCCTCGGGGCGTGCCAGCATCACCAGCAGCTCGCGCAACGGATCGTCGTCGACCCCGTACGCATCCAGCAGTAACCGGACGTCGGCCGGTTTCGCCCCGCTCGTTCCGGTCTCGATCCGGCTGACCTTCGACTGGTGCCAGCCCACCAGCCGGGCCGCTTCGCCACTGGTGATGCCCGCCGTCGTGCGCAGGGCGCGTAATTCCGCGCCCAGTTTCCGCCGGCGCACCACGGGACCGTGCTGCATGGGCCACTCCCTTACTCCCGGTGAATCGCCCAAATACGCTCTGCCGTCGCAGAGTTCACCGCATCGAGCGACAGATATATGCACATCTTGGTGGATCGCCGTCCTTCACCGGCCGGGTGATGGCACTCTGGCGGCGAAGCACCAGTCCGGGACCGTACTCGAACCATCCGCTCCGTGTCCGGCCGCGGTCCCGTGAGAAAGGGACGACATCGCCATGGCAGACCTTCTGGAAGCATCCGTCACTCTGCCGAGCGATCCTGCCTCGGTGGCCGCCGCTCGCACCTATGTGGTCGGCACGCTGGCCGAGTGGGGCCTGCCGGCGGACGCAGACCTGTCCGAGACGGTCCGGCTCATCGTCTCCGAACTGGCCACCAACGCGGTCCAGCACACGCTCGGGCAGTCACCGACCTTCACGGTGGACATCGCGCTCGACCGGGACGAGCGGCTGCGCCTCGGCGTCACGGACAGCCATCCGCGTTTCCCCAAGCGGCTGCCCGCGGCCGTGCAGCAGGACAACGGCCGGGGCCTGGTGATCATCCGCTGGCTGACCGCGGAGTGCGGCGGCAGGCTGCGGATCCGGCCCACGCGGGAGGGCGGCAAGACCGTCTCCATCGAACTGCCCTGGGCGTCCCCGGGCCGGCCGGCCGCCCCCGAGCCGGCCACGGCCTGCGAACCCGGGGCGCACCCGGCGGGGTGACGGCGCGCTGCCCGCCGTCACCCCGCCGGGCGGGCTACTTGACCCGCCCGTACCAGACCTTCGAGGACCAGATCTTCTCCAGACGCACCACGGCGCCCGTCTTCGGCGCGTGCCAGATCCGGTTCTTCCCGGCGTAGATGCCGACGTGGTAGACGCTGCTGCCGGAGTGGAAGAAGACGAGGTCTCCGCTCCTGCGGTTCTTGGCGGAGACACGGCTGGTCTTGTTGTACTGCTGGGCGGCGGTGCGCGGCAGCTTCTTGCCGGCCTTCTTGAACGAGTACAGCGTCAGGCCGGAGCAGTCGAAACGATGAGGCCCGGTGGCCCCCCATCGGTACGGGGACCCCTTCTTGGATGCCGCGACGTTGAGGGCCTTCGTCGCATGACTCGCGGCGGCCGCCTCGGAGGCGACACCGGGGACCACGACGGAACCGCCGACGGCGGCGAGAGTGAGAGCGGAGGCCGTACCGGCACGGGCCATCAGGGACGGGACACGATTGAGCGCGGACATGCGCAACCCTTCGTCAGCCGCCTGTGAAGGATGACCTGTCGGATTCGGGCTGGCGAAGTTGCCCGGCCGCACGTGTGCGGCTTCACCCCAAGGGCTGCCCGGCCCGGCGCGTCTCCCGCGGAGACGACCGTTCCGGCGACCCGTCGTGCTCGGGTCCTCCACTCCTGCCGATCCACTTCCTCGCGACCGGTCGTCCGGACGGCGGCAGGACTCGGCGTCCGCCCGGACCGCCCCGCCGCTGCGGCGGGGGCTTGTCGTCAGTCACGGATCTTGTCCCGCCCGCCGGTGAATTCCCAACGGAACGTGCCCTTTGTGTTGTTACTCACCGCTCGCCCGTTCGGGTTTCCAGGCCTCGCGTTCGAATCCCCGCGGGGCGCGGTGATGCCCCGGGACCAGTGGCGGAGCGGTGCCGGCCGGGGCCGCGGGCGACGCGGCCGCAACTCGGACCGGGCGGAAATCGGAGGTGTTGCTACGCCGAAGGGGGGTAAGCCGTTTGGTCCGTTTCGGCCCCGGACCTCTCAACCGCCGGTGGGCGGCGGAAGGCTGACGCGGGCCGTGCGCCGCTCGCCGTCCAGGACGCGCAGCGCGCGGGCGAGCGTGGTGGAGTGCAGTTCCGTCTCGCCGCGGCGGTGCATCAGCTCCAGCGCGTCCCGCAGGGCCGCCGCCTTGCCGACCAGTGCCTGGGCGGCCCGCAGCCCCCGGTAGGTGTCGCCGTCCCGGGCGGGGTTGATGCGTCCGAGCAGGTCCACCGCGTCCAGGTAGCGGTCGATCAGCTCCGACTCGGCGCGGGTCAGGGCGGGCAGGGGCGGCAGTTCCGGTGGCAGCACGGGCCGCTCACCTCGTGCCGGGTGCGGCCTGCGCGGCACCCCGGTTCGGCACGATCCGGTCCACCAGGCCGTACTCCACGGCCTGTCGGGCGTCCAGGACCGTCTCCCGCTCGATGTCGGCGCCGACCTGCTCGGGGTCGCGGCCGGTGTGCCGGGCGAGGAGTTCCTCCAGCCGGGTCCGGATGCGGGTCAGTTCGTCCGCCTGGATGGCCAGATCGCTGGCCTGCCCCTGCATCGGGGCGGTCACCGCCGGCTGGTGGATCACGACCCGTGCGCCCGGCAGCACCGCGCGTTTGCCCGGCGTGCCCGCGGCCAGCAGCACCGCGGCGGACGCGCCGGCCTGCCCCAGACAGGTCGTCTCCACGTCGCACGCGACGTAGCGCATCGTGTCGTAGATCGCGGTCATCGCGGTGAAGGAACCGCCGGGCGAGTTGATGTAGAGCGCGATGTCGCGGTCCGGCGCATGGTGCTCCAGGTACATGAACTGCGCCATCACGTCGTTCGCGGAGGTCTCGTCGATCGGTGTGCCGAGGAAGACGATCCGTTCCGCCAGCAGCTTCGAGTACGGATCCGTCGTCCGGGTCCCGGAGCTCGTGCGCTCGGTGAACTCGGGCAGGACGTGGCGGGCGGACGGTCGGGTCATGGCGACCCCCTCCTCGTGGCAGGACCCTCTTCGGCTGTGCCGGGCTCCGCGGGCCGTGCCGGTGGGCAGGGCCACGCTGTCTCCGTAAAAAATGTACAGGATGTACGTTGACCGGGTGGTGTATTCGGCCGGAACCGTAAGCTGGGGGCATGGCCTACGAGATTCCGGTGACGCAAGCCCGGGCTGAGCTCGCCGACCTGATCAACCGGGTGGTGTACGGCGGCGAACGCGTCGTCGTGACACGGCACGGCAAGCCTCTCGTCGCCCTCGTCTCCGCGGCCGACCTGGAGCGGCTGGAGGAGGCCCAGGAGCACCCGGGCGACCGGGGTCTCCCGGAGGGCCAGGTCGTCACGTCGGTATCCGCGGTGCGTGAAGTCGCCGCCACGGCGCCGCCCGAGCAGCACCGCTTCGGCATCACCGCGGAACACCGGGGGCCGGACGCGTCCTGACGGCCACTGGCGGCACGGCCCCCCCCCGGGGCCGGCTCGCCGACCGAACGCCTGTCTCCGTTTATCGGATTGGCAAAGAAGTAGTACTTACTCTGTTCTCAGGAATCCCACAGCCGCGAGGATCCCCGTACTTGTCGCGAACACGTACGGGGAGGGCCACTTGAGCAAGAACGGACTGCGGCGGAGGGCCACGGCGTTCGGCTCGGCCGGCGCACTGGTCACCGCCACACTGATAGCCGGCGCCGTCACGGCACCCGCCGCTAACGCCGCCCCGGCCGACGGCCACCCCTCCGCGCACGGTCCGGACCGCTCCGACCGCTCCGACCGCTCGGACCGCGAGGCCCGGGGAGCCGCCGTCGCCGCCGCCCGCGCCGCCAGGGCCGGGGTCGACTGGCAGGACTGCGCCGCCGACTGGAACCTGCCGAAACCCATCCAGTGCGGCTACGTGAAGGTGCCGCTCGACTACGCCAAGCCGCACGGCAAGCAGATCAGGCTCGCCGTCGACCGCATCGGCAACACCGGAACCGACAGCGAGCGCCAGGGCGCCCTCGTCTACAACCCCGGCGGCCCCGGCGGCTCCGGACTGCGCTTCCCGGCCCGCGTCACCAGCAAGAGCGCCGTGTGGGCCAAGACGGCCAAGGCCTACGACTTCGTCGGCTTCGACCCGCGTGGCGTCGGACACTCCGCGCCCATCTCCTGCGCCGACCCGCAGGAGTTCGTCAAGGCGCCCAAGGCCGACCCCGTGCCCGGCTCCGAGGCCGGCAAGCGCGCCCAGCGCAAGCTCGCCCGGGAGTACGCCGAGGGCTGCTTCGAGCGCAGCGGCGAGATGCTCCCGCACATGACCACGCCGAACACCGCGCGCGACCTCGACGTCATCCGCGCCGCCCTCGGCGAGAAGAAGCTCAACTACCTCGGCGTCTCCTACGGCACCTACCTCGGCGCCGTCTACGGCACCCTCTTCCCGGGCCACGTGCGCCGCATGGTCGTCGACAGCGTCGTCAACCCGTCCCGCGACAAGATCTGGTACCGGGCCAACCTGGACCAGGACGTCGCCTTCGAGGGCCGCTGGAAGGACTGGCAGGACTGGGTCGCCGAGAACGACGCGACCTACCACCTCGGCGACACCCGCGCCGAGGTCCAGGACCAGTGGCTGAAGCTGCGTGCCGCCGCCGCGAAGGAGCCGCTGGGCGGCGTCGTCGGACCGGCCGAGCTGATCTCCTTCTTCCAGAGCGCCCCGTACTACGACTCCGCGTGGGCGCCCACCGCGGAGATCTTCAGCCAGTACGTGGCCGGCGACACCCAGGCCCTCGTCGACGCCGCCGCCCCGGACCCGTCCGACACCGCGGGCAACGCCTCCGCGGAGAACGGCAACGCCGTCTACACGGCCGTCGAGTGCACCGACGCCAAGTGGCCCACGAACTGGCGCACCTGGGACCGGGACAACACCCGCCTCCACCGCGACCACCCGTTCATGACCTGGGCCAACGCCTGGATGAACCTGCCCTGCGCCACCTGGCCGGTCAAGCAGCAGACCCCGCTGAACGTCAAGACCGGCAAGGGACTTCCGCCCGTCCTGATCGTCCAGTCCGAACGGGACGCCGCCACCCCGTACGCGGGCGCCGTCGAGCTGCACCAGCGGTTCAAGGGCTCCCGTCTGGTCACCGAGCGGGACGCCGGTTCGCACGGCGTCACCGGACTGGCCAACCCCTGCATCAACGACCGGGTGGACGGCTACCTCCTGACCGGGAAGCTGGACGCCGAGGACGTGACCTGCGCACCGCACGCCACGCCCACGCCGTAACCTGCGGGCGCGGCAAGACAAGAGGGGGCGGCCGGTCAGGTCGCCCCCTCCGCCCGCATCAGCCCCGCCGCGCGGCCAACCAGGCGTCCTCCGCCGCGTAGTCGAAGAGGTCGCCGTACGCCCGGAACATCTTCGGGTAGGCCTCCCGCCAGTCGCGCCCGGCGAGTTGCTCCTCCACGAAGGCGACCGTCTCCGCCAGGTTGTCCGCGTACCGGGCCACCGGGCGGTAGCCCAGCCGGCTCTCCGCCGCGCTCATGTCGCACACGACGGGTGCGGGCACGGACCACGGCGTGTCGCCCACCGTCCCGCCGGGCGGCGGACCGTCCACCAGGACGTCCTCGGTCCGCACGCCCATCACCGCGTCGATCTCCGCGGCGATCCGGGCCACCGTCGGCGCGTCGGGGTCCACCGCGTTCAGGACGCGGGAGCCCGGCCGCGCCGCGGCCAGCCGGACCAGTTCGGCGATGTTGTGCACACCCGCCGGATGGAAACGGCTCGCACCGCCGTACGCGAGCACCCGCCGGCGCCTCCCGTCGAGGTTGCGCTTGACGAAGTACAGCTCGCGCGGGGTCCGGCAGTACGGACCGTGCACCGCGCCCGCGCGCAGCAGCGTCACCGGCAACCGGTCGCCCGCCGCGAGGAGTTCCCGCTCCAGCGCCACCTTGCCGCTGCTGTACGAGGCGTCGCCCGGCCGGACGGTGCCCTGCGCCTCCGTGAGCGGCACCGGGTAGTGCGGGAAGCCGTCGGACTCGGACTGCGTGTCGAAGCCGCGGCCCCGGTCGTCCTCGTAGACGGCCACGCTGGAGATCACGACCGCCGAACCGACCCGCCCGGCCAGCGACACCAACTGCCGTGCGTGCCCGCCGCCGAAGGCCACCGTGTCCACCAGGACGTCGCACCCCGTGCCGACCGCCGCCGACAGCGCCGCGTCGTCCTCCCGGTCGGCCCGCACCGCCCGCACGTCCCCGGGCCACCGCGCGTCCCGGCCGCCGCCCCGCGAGAGGGCCGTCACCTCCCAGCCGTCCCGGGCCAGCGCCCCCACGGCCACCCGCCCGATCTGCCCCGTCGCCCCGATCACCACAGCACGTGTCATACGGCGACCGTAGGCGCCCGCTCCGACGCCCCGCCACGGTGTTCTGCCGACGGCAGAGGACACGCCCCGGCCCGGCCGCCACCGGCCCGGCAGCCACCGATGCGGCCGCTACCGGTGCGGCAGTCGGGGGAACCGGCGGCCCCGGTCCGCCTGCGCCGCCTCCTCGGCCTTCACGTCCGCCGCGTACCGGTCGACGTACTCCTGCCCGGACAGCGACAGGATCGCGTAGACGATCTCGTCGGTGACGGCCCGCAGGATCGCCTTCTCGCCCTCCATGCCCGCGTAGCGGGAGAAGTCCAGCGGCTCGCCGAAGCGGATCACGACGGGGTGCAGCTTCGGGATCTTCCGGCCCGGCGGCTGCGCCTCGAAGGTGCCGATCATCGCGCAGGGCACCACCGGCACCCCCGCCCTGAGCGCCATCACCGCGACACCGACCTTGCCCTTGTACAGCCGGCCGTCGTGCGAGCGGGTGCCCTCCGGATAGATGCCGAGCAGCTCGTTGCGGGCGAGCACACCGAGGCCCTCGCGGATCGCCGCCTGCCCCGCCTCCTTGCCGGACCGGTCCACCGGGATCTGCCCGGCGCTGCGGAAGAAGAACGCGGTCAGCCGTCCCTTGAGTCCGGGCCCCGTGAAGTACTCGGCCTTGGCGAGGAAGGTGATGCGGCGCCGGAGCACCGCGGGCATCAGGAAGTGGTCCGAGAAGGACAGGTGGTTGCCCGCGACGATGGCCGCCCCGGACGCCGGCACGTGGTCCAGGCCCTCGATCTGGGGACGGAAGGCAAGCCTCAGCAACGGGCCGAGCAGCACGTATTTGAGGACGTAGTAGAACAAGGCGTCGCTCCTCACCCCGGCGGGACGGCTCGTTCGCCGTGTTCTCACTGGTCAACCGGCGTCTGCCGGGGTGCCAGTGTAGGTGCGGGCCGGGTGGTCCGGAACCCGGACCGCCCGGCCCGCCGGCCACGTGCGCCTCAGAACTTCGAAATACTTGGGAGTACTTGGGAGTACTTCGGAGTCAGAACTTCGGAGTCGGCGCCTGCGCCTCGACGATCTCCGCCGCCTCCTCCTCGGTCTGCACCGACGGCGGGGACCCGGCAAGCGGCTTCTGGGCCGTCTCCTTCATGCAGGCCACGGCCACGACACCGAACAGCGCGGCGGCCATCGAGTAGTAGGCGGGCATCATGTCGGAGTCGGTCAGACTGATCAGCGCCGTGATGACCAGCGGTGTCGTACCGCCGAAGATCGACGCCGACAGGTTGTAGCCGACCGACAGGGACCCGTAGCGGACGTTGGTCGGGAACATCGCGGGGAGCGCCGCCGACATCGTGCCGAGCAGGCAGACCAGGGACAGACCCAGCATCAGCATGCCGCCCGAGACGGCGAGCAGGCTGCCCTCCTGCACCAGCACGAAGGCGGGTGCGGACAGCACGAAGAACCCGATCATGCCGGTCATCAGGACCGGCTTGCGGCCGAAGTGGTCGGAGAGGCGGCCGACCTGGTTGATGATGAGCATCAGCAGCACCATCGTCGCCACCAGGATCATCAGACCGTGGCTCTCGCTGTAGTCCAGCTCGTCCGACAGGTACGTCGGCATGTACGACAGCAGCATGTAGTCGGTGATGTTGTAGGCGCCCACCAGCGCGATGCACAGCACCAGCGGTCGCCAGTGCGTGCGGAAGATCTTGGCGAGGTCGCCCCGGGCGGTGGTTTCCACCGCGTTCGCCGCCTCCGAGACGTGGACGTTGGCGTCCTCCAGCTTCAGGAAGGCGGGCGTGTCGTCCAGCCTCAGCCGCAGGTAGATACCCACGATGCCGAGCGGCGCCGCGACGAGGAACGGGATCCGCCAGGCCCACGCGTCCATCGTGTCGCTGCCCAGCGCCGCGGTGAGCGCGGTGACGAGGCTGGCGGCACCGGTGTACCCGGCCAGCGTGCCCAGCTCCAGGAAGCTGCCGAAGAAACCGCGCCGCTTGTCGGGCGCGTACTCGGCGATGAAGGTGGACGCACCGCCGTACTCGCCGCCGGTGGAGAAGCCCTGGAGCAGACGGAACAGGATCAGCAGCAGCGGCGACCAGAAGCCGATCGAGTCGTAGCTCGGGATGAGCCCGATGGCGGCGGTGCCGATCGCCATCAGGATCATCGTCAGCGCCAGCACCTTCTTGCGGCCGATCTTGTCCCCCATCGGGCCGAAGACCATGCCGCCGATCGGCCGAACCAGGAACGCCACGGCGAACGTGGCGAACGAGGACAGCAGCTGCGCGGTGTCGCTCCCCGAGGGGAAGAACACACGGCCGATGGTGCCCGCCAGATAGGCGTAGATGCCGAAGTCGAACCACTCCATGGCATTGCCGAGAGAGGCGGCCTTCACGGCTCGCTTGACCGCGGCCTCGTCCGTGACGGTGATGTCCGACCGGCGCAGCCGGGGATTCTGCCGACGCTTGATCGCCCGGAACAGGGCGGGGTGGCGGCGCACCGCCGCGGCATCGGTCTCCTGTCCGTTCTCGGTGGGGGACGTGGCGGCCTCCCTTTCCACGCGCAGCCACTCCGGGGCGGGGCGCTGCTCGGTCGTACGTCTCTCAGGTCGTACCCGTTCCCCCGATCATGCTGGGTATGGTCGTGACTTCAGTCATGTGGTTGAGCCGATGAGGTGACCGGCCCGGCGCGCCGGGTCCTTCAGTAGGCTTCGCCCATGCGTATCGCCGTCTCCTCCGACATGGACGAACCCGTGGCCCGGCTCCTCGCCGGGGAACTGCGCGGACGCGGTCACGAGGTGCGCCTCCACGGCGCGCTGAGTCCCGGCGCCGACCCCCGGTGGGCGGCGTGCTCCGAGCAGGCGGCCCGCGAGGTCGCCGAGGGGCGGGCCGACCAGGCCGTGGTGTGCTGCTGGACCGGCACCGGCGCCTCCATCGCGGCCAACAAGGTCCCCGGCGTGCGCGCGGCCCTGTGCGCCGACGCGTACACCGCGGACGGCGCCCGCCGCTGGAACGACGCCAACGTGCTCGCCCTCAGCCTGCGGCTGACGTCCGGGCCGCTGCTGCGGGAGATCCTCGACGCCTGGTTCGCGGCCGGGCCGAGCGACGACGCCGAGGACCGGGACAACGTCACGCACGTCGAGCGGCTCGACCGGAGCCGAGCCGCTCAGTGAAACGCCGGGGGCGGACGGCGGGTGGAGGAGGCCGAGGCCTTCGCCGGCCTCAGGTCGCAACCTTCTCCGGCGTCAGGCCAACACCTTCTCCAGCGTCCCGAGCGCGCCCCGCAGCTCCTCCCCGGTGACCGTCAGCGGCGGGGCCAGCCGGATCGTGGAGCCGTGGGTGTCCTTGACGAGGACGCCCTCCCGCATCAGCCGCTCGCTGACCTCACGGCCGCTGCCCAGCGCCGGATCCACGTCGACGCCCGCCCACAGCCCCCGCGCCCGGAAGCCGACGACGCCCCTGCCGACCAGGGCGGCGAGGCCCTCGCGCAGCACCGTGCCCAGCTCGGCCGCCCGGCGCTGGTACTCGCCGGTCTCCAGCAGCTCCACCACCGCGGTGCCGACCGCGGCGGCCAGCGGGTTGCCGCCGAACGTCGAACCGTGCTCGCCCGGGTGCAGCACACCCAGCACCTCCCGGCTGCCGACCACCGCCGACACGGGGACGATCCCGCCGCCCAGCGCCTTGCCGAGCAGCACCACGTCGGGTACGACCGACTCGTGCTCCACGGCCAGGGTGCGCCCCGTGCGGCCGAGCCCCGACTGGATCTCGTCCGCGACGAACAGGCACCCGGCCCGCCGGGTCAGCTCCCGCACGCCCGTCAGATAGCCGTCGTCCGGGATCAGCACGCCCGCCTCGCCCTGGATCGGCTCGATCAGCACGGCCGCCGTCGTCTCGTCGACCGCCGCCTCCAGCGCCGTCAGGTCGTTGTACGGCACGATCCGGAACCCCGGCGCGAAGGGGCCGAAGCCGGAGCGGGCCGTCTCGTCGGTGGAGAAGCCGACGATCGTCGTCGTACGGCCGTGGAAGTTGTCCGCGGCGACCACGATCGTCGCCCGGTCGGCCGGGACGCCCTTCACGTCGTAGGCCCACTTGCGGGCCACCTTGATGCCGCTCTCCACCGCCTCGGCGCCGGTGTTCATCGGCAGCACCATGTCCGTGCCGGTCAGCGCCGCCAGCCGCTCGGCGAAGCCCGCGAGCCGGTCGTGGTGGAAGGCGCGCGAGGTCAGGGTCAGCCGGTCCAGCTGCCGGTGGGCGGCGTCGACCAGCGCCGGATGGCGGTGGCCGAAGTTGAGCGCCGAGTAGCCGGCCAGCATGTCCAGGTAGCGGCGGCCCTCGACGTCCTCGACCCAGGCGCCCTCCGCACGGGCCACCACGACGGGCAGCGGATGGTAGTTGTGCGCGAGGACGGGCTCCTCCGCGCGGATCAGCTCCTGCGAGCCACGGGTGCGGGCGGGTGCGGTCATGGGCGGGTCTCCCGGATCTCCTGGGTGCAGCACTTGATGCCGCCCCCGGCCTTGTGGAACTCGGACAGGTCGACGGGCACGGGCTCGTAGCCGAGACCGGCGAGCCGGCCGGCCAGCTGCCGGGCCCCGGGCGCCATGAACACGTGCCGCCCGTCGCAGACGGAGTTCAGTCCGAACGCCGCCGCGTCCTCGCGGGTGGCCAGGACCGCGTCCGGGTACAGCCTCCGGAGCACCTCGCGGCTGCCGGGCGAGAAGGCGCCGGGGTAGTAGGCGATGTTCCCCTCGCCTCCCTCGCCGCCGTCGCCGCTTCCGTCCTCGAGCACGAACAGGGCCGTGTCCAGGTGGTAGAAGTACGGGTCCACGAGCGTCAGCGACACCACCGGCACGCCGAAGTACTCCTGCGCCTCCCGGTGCGCCCCGGGCGTGGTGCGGAACCCGGTGCCCGCCAGGACCCAGCGCCCCGCCGGGACCAGGTCGCCCTCGCCCTCGCAGACCGACTCGGGACGGTGGACGTCGAAGCCCTCCGACTTGAACCACGCCTCGAAGGGCACGGACTCCGGCCGGCGCTCGGGCGCGTGGAAGCGGGAGCCGAGGACCCGGCCCCCGACCACCACCGCGCAGTTCGCGGCGAAGACCATGTCGGGCAGGCCGGGGACCGGCTCGACGCTGTCCACGGTGTGGCCGTGGGCACGGTAGGCGTCGACCAGCGCCTGCCACTGGTCGAGGGCGCGGATGACGTCGACGGGCCGGTCGGCGCTCATCCACGGATTGATCGCATACTGCACGGCGAAGTGTCTGGGTTCGCAGACCAGGAAGCGCCGCCGGCGCGGCACACGGGACTCGGGCACAGAGGGGTACCTCCGCTTTTCACGGTGTGTCACGAGGTGTTGACACCACGGTAGAAAGTGACGACCGCGCCCGACAAGCGACAAAGGCTGCGTGTTCCCGCAGGAATGCTGCGTCCTCGGCCGGGTCAACGCACGTCCGCTGCGCCTTCCGGGGCGAGCAGGCCGGTCCCCGCCTCGGGACTGTCCGCGATCAGGTGGGACAGCACCATCACACTGATCGTCTTCCGGATGAACGGCTCCGCACGGATCCGCTCCAGCACCTCCTCGAAGTGCTCCACGTCCCGCGCCCGCACGTGCAGCAGGGCGTCCGCCCCGCCGGTCACCGTCATCGCCGCCGTGATCTCCGGATAGCCCCGCACCACCTCCGCCAGCCGCCTCGGCGGCGCGGCCCCCTCGCAGTACACCTCCACGTACGCCTCCGTGCGCCAGCCCAGCGCCGAGGGCCGCACCGTCGCCGTGAACCCGGTGATCACGCCGGTCTCGCGCAGCCGGTCCACCCGGCGCTTGACCGCCGTCGCGGACAGCCCGATCTCCGCGCCGATCTCGGCGAAGGACGTCCTGGCGTTCTCCATCAGGGCGGTGACGATCTTCCGGTCGAGTTCGTCGAACGGACTGGGCCTGCTGTTCATGACGGCACTGTATCCAGCGGATACGTCCACGTCGGGGGCGTGTGCAGGCGTACGGATCGCCCCTACACTCCAGCCTCATGCTGCGCGCCCTGGCTGTCGACGACGAACGCCCCACGCTCGAGGAACTCGTGTACCTGCTCAACGCCGATCCCCGCATCGGCACGGCGGAGGGCGCGAACGACGCGACCGAGGCGCTGCGCCGCATCAACCGGGCCCTGGAGTCGGGTCCCGACGGCCCGGACGCCATCGACGTCGTCTTCCTGGACATCCAGATGCCCGGCCTCGACGGCCTCGACCTCGCCCGGCTGCTCACCGGGTTCGCCCGGCCGCCGCTGGTCGTGTTCGTCACCGCGCACGAGGACTTCGCCGTCCAGGCCTTCGACCTCGAGGCCGTCGACTACGTCCTCAAACCCGTCCGCAGGGAACGGCTCGCGGAAGCGGTGCGCCGGGCCGCCGAACAGCGCGGCACCACCGCCGTTCCCGCGCCGCGCGTCCCCGTGCACGAACCCGACCCCGACCACATCCCCGTGGAACTCGGGGGCGTCACCCGCTTCGTCCCCGTCGACGACATCACCCACGCCGAGGCCCAGGGAGACTACGCCCGCCTGCACACCGACAAGGGCAGCCACCTCGTCCGCATCCCCCTGTCCACCCTGGAGGAACGCTGGCGTGCCCGCGGCTTCGTCCGCATCCACCGCCGCCACCTCGTCGCCCTGCACCACATCGGCGAGCTACGCCTGGACGCGGGGACCGTCAGCGTCCTGGTCGGCACCGAGGAGCTCCAGGTCAGCCGGCGCCACGCCCGCGAACTGCGCGACCTGCTGATGCGGAGGCCGTGAGCCGTGCCCCAGGACCCCACCGAACGCCGCGTCACCGTCACCGGCCCGCCCAGGCGCACCGACTCCCACGCCCGGCTCCGCTCGCGCGGGCGGCACTCCTCCGCCCACTACCGGCCGCGCACCGAGATCGACGAGCAGACCACCCTCGGCCACACCTACGTCCGCTCCCTCATGCGCAGCCAGCTGCGCGCCGGTCTGACCGCCTTCGCGGTCCTCGGCCTCCTCGTCGGGCCGCTGCCGCTGCTGTTCGCGGTCCTGCCCGACGCCCGCCGCCTGGAATGGGCGGTCCTCGGCTTCGGCCTGTACGCCCCGCTCGTCCTCGTCGCCCGCTGGTACGTGCGCCGCGCCGAGCGCAACGAACGCGACTTCGTGCGCCTGGTGGAGGACCGCTGACCCGGACGTGAACTCCAGCTATGCCATACCCGCCGTCGCCCTCGTCGTCGTGGCCACCGTCCTCGTCGGCGCCTTCGGCCTGCGCATCTCCCGCACCACCTCCGACTTCTACGTCGCCTCCCGCACCGTCGGCCCCCGCCTCAACGCCGCCGCCATCAGCGGCGAGTACCTCTCCGCCGCGTCCTTCCTCGGCATCGCCGGACTGGTCCTCGTCCAGGGACCCGACATGCTCTGGTACCCGGTCGGCTACACCGCCGGCTACCTCGTCCTGCTGCTCTTCGTTGCCGCCCCGCTGCGCCGCTCCGGCGCCTACACGCTGCCCGACTTCGCCGAGGCCCGGCTCGCCTCCCAGGGGGTGCGGCGCCTCGCCGGGGCCTTCGTCGTCGGCGTCGGCTGGCTCTACCTGCTGCCCCAGCTGCAGGGCGCCGGACTGACCCTGACCGTGCTGAGCGGGGCGCCGGACTGGCTCGGCGGGGTCATCGTCGCCGTCGTCGTCACCGCCATCGTCGCCGCCGGCGGCATGCGCAGCATCACCTTCGTCCAGGCCTTCCAGTACTGGCTCAAGCTCACCGCCCTGCTCGTCCCCGCGCTCTTCCTCGTGCTGGCCTGGCAGGGCGACGGCACCCCGGGGCGGGCCTTCGAGGAGCCCGCCACCTTCCGCGAGCAGCGCTCGGTCCGCGTAGACGACACCCTCACCCTCAAGCTGGAGGAAGCGCTGACCGTCACCGTCGACGGCACCGTGGACGGCCGCGCCCTGGAAGGAAGCCGCCTGGACCTGCCCGCCGGAACGCACCGCATCGAGGCCGGCACCCGCCTCACCTTCGCCGCGGACACGCCCGTCCCGGCCGCCGGGCGCGGCGCCGACGACGCCCTGTCGCCGTCGCGGGCCGAGAGCCGCACGGAACGCCCGCTGTACGCCACGTACGGCCTGATCCTCGCCACCTTCCTCGGCACCATGGGCCTGCCGCACGTCGTGGTGCGCTTCTACACCAGCCCGACCGGCGTCGCCGCCCGCCGCACCACCGTCGCCGTGCTCGGCCTGATCGGCGCGTTCTACCTGCTGCCGCCCGTGTACGGCGCCCTCGGCCGCCTCTACGCCCCCGAGCTGACGCTCACCGGCGACGCCGACGCCGCCGTCCTGCTGCTGCCCGACCGGGTGATCGGGGGAGTCGGCGGCGACCTGCTCGGCGCGCTGGTCGCGGGCGGCGCCTTCGCCGCGTTCCTGTCCACCGCGTCGGGGCTGACCATGGCCGTCGCCGGAGTGCTCACCCAGGACGTGCTGCCGTCGCGCGCGGTGCCGCACTTCCGGCTCGGCACCCTGCTCGCCATGGCCGTGCCGCTGACGGCGAGTGCGCTGGTCGGCGGGCTGCCGGTGGCCGACGCCGTCGGCCTCGCCTTCGCGGTGTCCGCCTCCTCCTTCTGTCCGCTGCTCGTCCTCGGCATCTGGTGGCGGCGGCTGACCCCGCCCGGGGCGGCGGCCGGGATGCTGGTGGGCGGCGGCTCGGCGCTGCTCGCCGTGGCCGCCACCATGGGCGGCTTCCCGGGCGGCGGCGGGGCGCTGCACGCGCTGCTGGCCTGGCCCGCCCTGTGGTCGGTGCCGCTGGGCTTCCTGACCATGGTTCTGGTCTCCCTGGCCACCCCGGGCCGGGTGCCGGCCGGTACGGCGGCGATCCTGGCCCGCTTCCACCTGCCGGAGGAGCTGGGTACGGAGGAGTTGCGCGGTGACACCCTGCAGCCGGCCGGTACGGCGCCGGGGGAGCGACCGCGGCCCAAGGAGCGCGGCAGCGGCGGTCGCGTGGGGGGTTCGCGGGTCGGGGGTGAGGCGGCGGAGGGTGGTGTGGGTCCGGTG
>NZ_JACBYP010000050.1 GCF_018982965.1 Streptomyces mayonensis
GCCCGGACCCCCTCCGCCTTCACCCGTCCCGCCCGCGGCCCCTCCGTCTTCCTCCCTTCCGCCTTCGACCGTCCCGCCTGCGTCCGGTGCGGCTTCGTCCGCATCGGCTTCGGCTGCACCGGCTTCGGCTGCATCGGTTCTTCCGGTCCGGTCATGACGCTCCCTGCGCGACGGCGTACTGGTTGGCGGGCCGGGCCAGGTCCAGGTGGTCCCGGAGCGTGCTGCCCGGGTAGAAGGTGCGGAACAGTCCCCGGTGCTGGAGCAGGGACACGGTGCCGTTGACGAGGCGTTCCAGGTCACGGCGCGGCTCGACCGGGGCGAGGTGGAAGCCGTCGACGGTGCCCTCGCGGTGCCAGGCGGTGATCAGTTCGGCCAGGTCGACGGGGCCGCCCCGGTACAACGGGCCGCGCGGTGTGGGGCGGGGGCCGCCTCCGCCGTGGCCGGGAGCGGCCGCGTACTCGCCGTCGCCGAGGTCGACGTCCAGGGCGGCGAGGACTCGCAGGCCGTCCGGGTCGCGGCCGTGCGCCGCCGCGGACGCCCGCAGGCCGGCCCGCACCTCGGCGGCCTGGGCGGGGTGCGCGGTGCGGACGAGGGCCACGTCGGCGTACCGGGCGGCGACCGCACGCGCCGGCCGCGCGGTGGCGTCGACGAGGCGTACGGGATGGCCCTGCGGGGGGCGCGGCACGGTCGAGGGGCCCCTGACCGAGAACGCCGAGCCGGTGAAGTCGACGTGGTGCAGCTTGTCCCGGTCGACGAGGCGGCCGGTGGCCACGTCCCGGATCCGGGCGCCGTCCTCCCGGCTGTCCCACAGGCGCGCCGCCACGTCGGCGGCCTCGCCGGCCTCCCGCCACAGCACGTCGGCGGGCGCGGCGTGCCGCCGGCCGAACAGGCGGGCCTCGCCCTCGGTGGTGGACACCTCGATCCGCCAGCCGGCCCGGCCCCGGCTGACCCAGTCGAGGGTGGCCACGGCGGCCTGGACGTGGAAGGGCTCGGTGTGGGTGGTGGTGACGGTGGGGACCAGGCCGACGCGCCGGGTCACCGGCGCCACCCGGGACAGGACGGAGAGCGCGTCGGGGCCGGGACGGGCGAAGGCGTCGTCCAGGGTCACGAAGTCGAGCGCACCCCGTTCGGCGAGCCGCGCGGCCTCCAGGTACTCGCCGGCGTCGTACACCGACCGCCGGTCGAGGGCGGCGGCCAGGTGCAGCCGCCGGCGGCCGGTGGAGGGAGCGGGGGTCGCAGGGGTCATGTGAGGGTCGTCCTCTTTCACGGGTCCTTCTCGGTCCTTCTCGGTCCTTCTCGGTCCTTCTCGTCGGGCGCTTCGGGGCCGCCTCGGGGCCGGCTCAGAGCACCTTGGAGAGGAACGCCCGGGTGCGTTCGTGCCGCGGGCGGTCCAGTACGTCACCGGGCGGGCCCTGTTCGACGATGCGTCCGTCGTCCATGAAGACCACCGTGTCGGCGACCTCGCGGGCGAAACCGATCTCGTGCGTGACGACGATCATGGTGGTGCCCCGGCGGGCCAGGTCCTTGATGACGTCGAGGACCTCGCCGACCAGTTCCGGGTCGAGTGCGGACGTCGGCTCGTCGAACAGCAGCAGCCTCGGCTCCAGGGCGAGCGCCCGCGCGATGGCCACCCGCTGCTGCTGTCCGCCGGACAGGTGCCGCGGGTAGGCGGTCTCCTTGTCGGCGAGGCCCACCCGCTCCAGCAGCCGGCGGGCCGCCTCGACGGCCTCGCGGCGCGGGCGTCCGAGCGCGGAGACCGGCGCCTCGGTGATGTTCTCCAGGACGGTCAGGTGCGGGAAGAGGTGGAAGTTCTGGAAGACGAAACCGATCCGCGTGCGCTGCTTGAGCACCTCGCGCTCGGGCAGTTCGCGCAGCCGGTCGCCGGTGCGCCGGTAGCCGATGAGGACGCCGTCCACGCTGATCACGCCCCGGTCCACCTTCTCCAGGTGGTTGACGGTGCGCAGCAGCGTCGACTTCCCGGATCCGGAGGGCCCGAGGACCACGGTCACCTCGCCGGTGCGTACGGTGAGGTCGATGCCCTTGAGCACGTGGAGCGGACCGAAGCTCTTGTGCACGGACCGGATGTCGACCATGACACCCGTGCCGCCGGGGACTTTCGTGCCGTTCGGGACGCTCATCGGGAGGACTCCTCGAGCTGGGGAGGGTGCGGTGCCGCGGATCCGCCGGGCGCCCGCAGGAAGGTCAGTACGGCCCGTGCGGTGGCGTCGTTCTGCCGGAAGGCGACTCCGCCGGTACGGGGCCGCGTGAAGGCGCCCGAGCCGCGCGCGTCGGTGTGCGGGCCGAGCGCGAACCGGCGCGGGTGCGGCCGGCCGTCCCGGTCGAGGACCCGTCCGTCGGTCCGGTCCACGGCCAGCAGCCCGTCCGGCGTCGCCGCGGCGCCGTCGGCGTGCAGCGCGCGCAGCAGCGGGTCGCGGGACCGCTCGACGGTGGGGTGCGGCAGCCGCGCCTCGACCAGGGTCCGCGCCTCCACGACGGTGCCCGGCACTCCGGCGCCGCTCGCCCGGAACACCCCGTCCTCGGTCCTGACCGACATCCCGGCGCCGAGGAAGCGCACCACACCGGCCCTGGACAGAGCGAGCAGTTGCCGCAGCCGGGGCCCGGGCGGACCGGAGGCGAGGTAGCTGAAGAAGCCGTGCCACCAGCCGCCGATGTCGCCGAGGCGGACCAGTTGCCCGTAGACGGAGAGCAGGGCGAGGAAGACGGCCAGGTCGGGGCTGTGTGCCGGGTCGTGGCGGCGCCGCAGGTCGGCCTCGACGTACCGGCGCAGTCCTTCCTGGAGTTCCCCGGGTGAGCCGTACCGGATCCCGTCGAGGGGGCGGTCGAGCGCGGCGAGGTCCAGCCGGTCGGCCGGGTCGGGCACGGCGGCGGCGACCAGGACGGCCCGCTCGGCAGGTCCCGCGGTGGCGTACCGCGCCTCGAAGGCCGCCCAGTCGCCGGTGACCCGCTCGGGGTGGGCGGTGAAAAGGCGGTGGTAGTGGGCGAAGCCCAGTTCCTTCTCGACCAGCGGCCACACGTCCCGGCGGAAGTCGAAGCCGTCCGGCCGGGCCAGGAGCGCGTCGGTCTCGGCGGGCCCGAAGAACCTCGGCAGCGGCGGCCGGTCGCCCGTCCAGTCGTAGCCGATCTTCGCGTGGTACGGCACTCCGCGCCGCGAACCGGCGTACAGCACCGGCTCCCGTCCGGAGGGCACGTACGTGTCGCCGTCGTAGCGGCCGCCCCTGCCCTCGGTCAGCAGCACCATCAGGTCGACGAAGGCCAGGCCGAGGCCGCGCACGAGGACCGGCTCCCCCGGCCGCAGCCCGGACAGGTCGCTGTCGGCGGTGAAGTCCGGCTGGAGGTGGAGCAGGTTGTGCTCGCGGGCGTACGCGGACAACTCCCGCTGCTCGTCGTCGGGTTCGGCGTCGAGGTGGCCGAGGGTGAGGACGACCAGGTCGGCGAGGAGAGGTCGTTCACGGCCCCGGAGCCAGACCCGCTGGCGTTCACCGGGCGAGCCGTCGACGCGCACCGCGTGGCGTGCGTGGTGGTGGACGGCGACGTCCGGGGGCAGCTGCGCGACGGCGCGCTCGTACACCCAGCGCAGGTAGCCGCCCTGGGTCCGGCGGTCGGCGAAGGTGCTGCCGTCCAGGCCCGCCCACTCGTGCAGGGTGGGCCCCGGCCGTACCGGGCCGGCCATCTCGACCGTGTCGTCGGTGAACATGGTGACGTCCTCGGCGTGCGAGTTCATCCACAGCAGCGGCGACTGCTCCGCGCGCCAGATGCGCCCGGCACCCGGCGGGTGCGGGTCCACGAGGTGGATGTCGAGACCGCAGCCCGCGTACAGCTCGGCGGCGTTGGCGGCTATGCGCTCCAGCAGTCCGGTACCGCGCGGCCCGGCGCCGACGACGACCAGCGCGGGGCGGGTGCCGGACGCCTCAGGGCTGCCGGACACGGGACGGGCTCCGGGCACGGGACGGGCTCCGGGCACGGGACGGCTCATCGCGTGCGCTCCGTGCCGCGGGCGTAGTGCTTCTCGACGTAGTACTGGCCGACGCCGAGCAGCGAGGTGACGACGGTGTACCAGACGGTGGCCACCATCAGCAGCGGGATGACCTGGTAGGTGCGGTGGTAGACGAGCTGCACCGAGTAGAGCAGGTCCTGCACGGCGATGACGCTGACGATGGAGGTGCCCTTGAGGGTGCCGATCAGCATGTTCCCGGCCGGCGGCACGATGGAGCGCATGGCCTGCGGGAGCACGATCCGCCGCCAGCGGCGCCACCGGCTCAGCCCGAGCGCCTGCGCGGCCTCGATCTGGCCGCGGTCCACGGCGAGGATGCCGCCGCGCACCACCTCGGCGGCGTACGCGGCCTCGTGCAGGGTGAGGCCGATGACCGCGACGGTGACCGGGCCGAGCAGGTCGACGGTCTTCACACCGAGGATCTGCGGGTAGAGGGCGCCGATGTTGAACCACAGCAGCAGTTGCACCAGGATCGGTATCGACCGGAACAGCCACACGTAGCCCCAGCTCACCGCGCGCAGCACGGGGTTGGCGGAGAGCCGGAACGCGGCGAGCAACGTGCCCAGCGCGAAGCCGAGGACCATGACGACGGCGGTCAGCCACAGGGTGAGCCACAGGCCACGCAGGACGGCGTCCGAAGTGAACCAGTCAGCGACGACGCCCCACTGGAACGCGTCGTTGCGCAGCACGGAGTTGACGGCGAGACCGAGGAGGACCAGGACGACGACGGCGGCCGTCCACTGGCCGAGACGGCGTTGCGGGACGATCCGCGGGAGGTCCGCACCGTCCGGTGTCTCCGGTACGGCGGCGGACTTGGTGAGGGTGTCGGAGGACATGCGAAGGCTCCGTGACATCGAGTCAGTCGGACACGGTGGGTGGTGCCTTCACACGGCCGAGCCCCTCAGCAAGGCCGTCCGCCGAGAGTACGGGGGCACTTCGCCCCGCTGTCAAGGCTGTCCACACTGTGAGCAGCCCGTCTCAGGTCGTTGACGCGGAACCGGATGCCTGTTCCACTTGGCCCATGCATCCGCAGCAGTGGCTGGTCACGCGCTCCCACATCGACTTCGGTCGAGTGTGGTCCTGTTCCTGTTGAGCCGACCCCGCTGCCTGCCCTGACCGCCTGACCCGCCGGGGACCTCCCGGGCTCTCGCCGTTCTCCGGCCACCCGTTTCCCAGGTCACCCGTACCTCCGGCCACCCGTGCCGTCGGCCGCCGGTTTCTCCCACGCTGTCCCGCACCGCCTTCACACGCGCCCTCCCCTCGCGCCGTTCCCCGCCTCCGGCCTCAGGAGACCCACTGACCATGCGTACGCCCACGCGTGCCCGAAAAGGGCTCTTCGCCCCCTCCGTCCTCCTCGTCTCGGCGGCCCTCCTGCTCTCCGCCTGCGGCTCCGGCGATCCCGCCGCGGACGCCGCGGGGGCGGCGGGCGGTCCCGACGCGATCCCGACCGCGGACGTCGTCTCCGGCATCGGCGAGAACGCGGACGCCGTGAAGCTGCTGCCGCCCGGCACCAGCGAACTCACCCTCGCGGTCAGTGTCAGCGGCAACCCGCCGGGCAACGCCTACCTGCCCGACGGCAAGACGCTGACCGGCCAGGACGTCGACTTCGCGCATGCCGTCGGCAACGCCCTCGGCATCTCGCTCAGGACCGAGCAGGCCTCCTTCGAGGCGATCCTGCCCGCCCTGGACAGCGGCAAGTTCGACATCGGCGCCAGCAACTTCGGGGTGACCGAGGAGCGGCGCAGGACCATCGACTTCGTCACCTACATCAACGACGGCCAGGGCTTCGCCGCCCGCGAGGACAGCGAGTTGTCCGAGGTCACCGACTTGAAGCAGCTGTGCGGCCGGAAGGTGGCGACCGGTGCGGGCACCACCTTCGAGGCGACCCTGGAGGAGAGCCGGCACCTGTGCACGGACGCGGGTGACGATGCCTACACCGTGCAGACCTACAGCGAGCCGGGCGCGCTGTGGTCCTCGCTCCAGCAGGGCCGCAGCGACATCGTGATGTCCACGATCAACGGCCTGCGCTACGCGGTGGCCCACCAGCAGGGGCTGAAGTTCCTGAACGAGTTCCACCGCCTGGACGTCGGTTTCGCCCTCAAGAAGGGGTCGAAACTGGCGCCCGCCCTGCAGACCGCGGTGAACGGACTGATCGCCGACGGGACGTACGCCCGGATCCTGAAGAAGTGGGACACGACGGAGTCGGCGATCGAGAAGTCCGAGATCTCACCCCCGGAGCTGACGGGGTGACGGGCGCTCAGCAGCTGCACCCGCAGTCGCAGCCGTCGCAGCAGCAGCTGTCGCCGCAGTTGCTGCAGCAGTCGCAGCACTCGCAGCAGTCCCCGCAGCTCCCGCAGTCGCAGTTGGAGCACAGGCCTTCCTTGCGCTGACCGCTCCACGGGTCGTGGTAGGTGCCGCAGCACATCTGGCAGGTGCAGGCCAGCCCGACCCACACGGCGCACCCCGCGAGCAGCCCGCGCCGGTTGCGACGGGGCGGCTCCGGGGGCGTCGGCCCGCCGGGGCCACCGGGCGCACCCGGGGTACCGGGCGCACCGGGAGGGGCGTACGGATGGTTGCCGTGGGCGCACGCCACGGTGCCGAACGCGCGGTTGACCGATTCGCGCAGCTCGTGCACGAGCAGCCGGTGCACCAGCCGCCCGTCGCCGAACTCCGCCTCGCGCAGCGCGAGCCGCACCCCGTGCACGGCGTCGTCCGCGAGTCTCCGGGCCTCGGTGAGCGGTGTCCCGGTGGCGGTGAGCGGGTTCCAGGCACCGGAGGCGGCGTCGGACTCCCGGTCCTCCACGGCGTCCAGGAGGTGCGCGAGCCGGCCGAAGAGGCGCCCGGCCTCGGCCAGCGGCCCGGCGTTCTCCGGGCGTCCGGCCAGATGCGCGGTGTGCGCGAAGGCGGCGGCGGTCGCGGTCTCGGTCGGCTCGGTGACGGTGAGCAGCGGTGTGCCGGGCCCCGCGAGCGCCTCGATGCCGCCCTGCCGGTCCACGGCGTCGACCAGTACGGCGGTGTCGAAGCCGACGGCACCTCCGCCACGCGCTCCGGCCGCGTCCCAGCCGGTGGCGATCCGGCGGGCGGCGAGCGCCACCGGCCTGCGGGCCAGCAGCCCGTCCCGGTCGGCGACGTGGTCGCGCACCTTGGCCGAGGCCAGCACCAGCGAGACGGCCGCCGCGAGCCGGGCGCCCTCGCCGTGGGCGACGGACGCGGTGCGCATCCCCCGCAGCGGGCAGGGCCCGGCGGTGCGCCGGCCGGCCCCCGCGCCGCCCGCCGCGGCCTGAGCCTCCGTCAAGACCGATATGAGCAGCCCGTCATAGTTCGTCACGATGCGCGCGAACTGTCCGTGATCCTTGCGGAGCGCGAGGCACAACCCGCACAAATGCGCCATCCACTGGCTCGTGAGGCTCTCCCCGAGCCGGTGCCTGCACGGCCTGACTATTCCGAACACCTTGTTCCCCCGTGGTGGATGCGACCCTGAGCTGCGGCATCGTACCGACCGCGGCGTTCACCCGTACGCACCCGCCCTCACCCGTACGCCGAGAAGAATCATATTTCACTCACAGTCAGCATCCGTTTGGGAAACGACCCTTGGGACACAAGGACTCTCGACGTATTGGCTGTGCACCAGTACCGTCACAAACCCCCCGCGCGGCGTCTATCCACTTGGCGCGACGTCCGCATCATGGATGACCATAGATGCGGAAGCACGAATGACCGCTGTGAGAGGAGGCGTCCATGGGATCGGTACGCAAGGCGAGTGCGTGGCTCGGCCTCGTCGACGACAACGATGACGAGCGTTACTACGACGACGACTACTCCGAGGGCAACGAGCCCGGCGACGCCTGGGTCACCGACCCGCGCGTCAAGGTGGCCTCGGACGTGGCCGAGGAGAGGGGCCGGCGCATCGCGACCGTCACCCCGGACAGCTTCCGGGACGCGCGGTCCATCGGCGAGCTGTTCCGGGAGGGGGTCCCGGTCATCGTGAACCTGACGGCCATGGAGGGGGCCGACGCCAAGCGCGTGGTCGACTTCGCCGCCGGGCTGATCTTCGGTCTGCGCGGTTCGATCGAGCGGGTCTCCACCCGGGTGTTCCTGCTGAGCCCGGCCGACACCCAGGTCATCAGCGGCGAGCCCGCCGCCCACCGTTCCGACGGCTTCTTCAACCAGAGCTGAGGCGGGGCCGCACACCACGGCCCCGCCCCACCCCCGCCGGGCTCCTACCGGAAGGCGTCGAGTCCGGTGAGCGCCTTGCCGAGCACCAGCTGGTGCATCTCGACGGTGCCCTCGTAGGTGAGCACCGATTCCAGGTTCGTCGCGTGCCGCATCACGGGGTACTCCAGGGAGATCCCGTTGGCGCCGAGAACCGTGCGGGCCGTACGGCAGATGTCGATGGCCTCGCGCACGTTGTTGAGCTTGCCGAAGCTGACCTGCTCGGGACGGAGCCGGCCGGCGTCCATGCGCCGCCCGAGGTGATGGGCGAGCAGCATCCCCTTGTGCAGTTCGACCGCCATGTCGGCGAGCTTGGCCTGGGTCAGCTGGAAGCCGCCGATGGCCCGCCCGAACTGCTCCCGCGACTTCGCGTACTCCAGGGCCGCCTCGAAGGAGCTGCGGGCCGCGCCCATCGAGCCCCAGACGATCCCGTACCGCGCGTGCGAGAGACAGCTCAGCGGCCCCCGCAGCCCCGTCACCTCCGGCAGTACGGCATCGGCGGGCAGCCGTACGCCGTCCATGACCAGCTCGCTGGTGACGCTGGCCCGCAGGGACCACTTGTGCCTGATCTCGGGGGCGGAGAAACCGGCGCTGTCGGTCGGGACGACGAAGCCCCGGACGCCCTCCTCGGTCTGCGCCCAGACGACCGCGACGCCGGCCACCGAGCCGTTGGTGATCCACATCTTGCGCCCGTTGAGCACCCAGTCGCCGCCCGCGTCCCGCTCGGCGCGGGTGCGCATGCCCGCGGGGTCTGAGCCGTGGTCGGGTTCGGTGAGGCCGAAGCAGCCGATGACCTCACCGGAGGCCATGCGCGGCAGCCACTGCTGCTTCTGCTCCTCGCTGCCGAAGCGGTGGACGGCGTACATGGCGAGGGAGCCCTGCACGGAGACGAGGGAGCGGATGCCGGAGTCGGCCGCCTCCAGCTCCAGACAGGCGAGGCCGTACTGCACGGCGCTCGCGCCGGCGCAGCCGTAGCCGGTCAGCGACATGCCGAGCGCGCCGATCGAGCCGAGTTCGCGCGCCAGCTCCCGGACGCCGGGCAGCTCGCCCTTCTCGTACCAGTCCGCCACGTGCGGCAGTACGCGGTCGGCGGCCCAGTCCCGCACGGTGTCCCGGATCGCCAGGTCCTCCGGTCCGAGGAGGTCGTCGAGACCGAGGGGATCGGCGGGATCGAACGCGGGCAACTTGGGGGACGCGGCCATGGGACACCCTCCGGGCTCCGGGACGAAGAAAACTAGCACTGCTAGTCACGGCTCTCGTGCCGACGTTACGATGCGCCGCTCCGCACGTCCACCATGAGCGTCCCACGTCCACCGTGTCCGTCGCCCCACATCACCGTGTCCGTCGCCCGCCCTGTGAACACGGTCACGCGGTCACCCTGTGAACACGGTCGCCCGGTCACGCGGTCACGCGGTCACGCGCGACTCCACCGCGTCCCGGGGCGCGTCCCGTGGCGCCGGTACCGCCACCGCCTCCTCGCCCTCGCACTGCATCGCCCGCGGCAACCGCAACGCCATCACCGCCCCCAGCAGCAACAGCGCCGCACTCACCACCAGCGTCACGTGCAGCCCGTGCACGAACGCGTCCCCCGCGGCCCGCCGCAGGGCGACCCCCGCGGGTCCCCCGAGCTGCCCGGCGATCTCGTAGGCCTCCCCCAGCGAATGCCCCGCCGCCGAGGACGCCGACGCCGGCACCCCGGGCACGCCGCCGGTCAGCCCGGGGGCGTACGCCGCGTTCATCACGCTGCCCAGCAGGGCGATCCCGATGCCCGCGCCCAGCTGGTACGAGGTCTCGCCGATCGCCGCCGCTCCCCCGGACTGCTCCTGCGGGGCCTCGCTCAGCATCGACTCGTACGCCCCGAACAGCGTCGTCTCCAGCCCGAAACCGAGCAGGACGAACCCGGACAGCAGCAGCGCGGAGTTGTCCTCCCGGCCCATCGCCGTCAGCAGTCCCACCGCGAACGCGGTCAGGCAGAACCCGGCGCACACCATCAGACGCGGCCCGAACCGCCGCAGCATCCGCGCCCCCGCCAGCCCCGCCGCCATCGCCGCGAACGTCAGCGGCAGCAGCCGCAGCCCCGTCTGCAGCGGGGACAGGCCGAGCACCAGCTGCAGGTACTGCGCCGCGATCAGCTCCAGACCCACCAGCGCCAGCATCGCCAGCACGATGCACCCCACCGACGTGCTGAACGCCGGGCGCCCGAACATGCGCAGGTCCACCAGCGGGTACGTACGACGCCGCTGCCGCCGTACGAAGCCGGCCAGCAGGGCCGCGCCCAGCAGCAGCGGGAGCAGCGTGAACGGGCTCGCGACCGGCTCGCCGCCGCCCAGCCGCTTCACGCCCAGGACGACGCCGAACAGTCCGGCCGCGGCCATCAGCGCGCCGACCACGTCCCAGGGCCCGCGGCCGTCGCCCTTCGACTCGGGCAGCAGCAGCCGCCCCACCGGCAGGCTGACCAGCATCAGCGGGATGTTGACGAGGAAGACCGAACCCCACCAGAAGTGTTCGAGGAGGAAACCGCCGAGCAGCGGCCCGACCGCCGCGCCGACCGCGGCCACGGCGCTCCAGATGCCGATGGCCAGCGCCCGCTCCCGCCGGTCGGGGAAGACCTGGCGCAGGATCGACAGGGTGGCCGGCATGATCATCGCGCCGCCGACGCCGAGCAGCGCACGGGCCGCGATCAGCACCTGGGGGCCGGTGGCGAGCGCGGCGAGCGCGGAGGCGACGCCGAAGAGGGCGTAACCGAGCAGCAGGACCCGCCTGCGGCCGACCCGGTCGCCCAGCGTGCCGAAGAGGATCAGCAGCGAGGCGCAGACGAGCGGGTAGACGTCGACGATCCAGAGCAGTTCGATCGCGCCGGGCCTGAGGTCCTCGGTGACCGCGGGGACCGCCACGTGCAGCACGGTGGCGTCGACGGCGACGAGCAGCAGGCTGACGCAGAGGACGACCAGGACGACCCAGCGGTTGGCACCGGCCCCGGCCGCCCGACGGCGCAGCGCTGCGGCGGCCGTGGTCGTCCCGGACATGTACGTACCTCCAAGATGTTCCCCCGCGTCCGGCAGGCTGCGCGGGGCGGGGACTCCCCTGCGGCTCGGCCGGAAGAGGAGCGGGGTCTCCGGGCCGTGCGACGGAACGCGAGTGACTCGTCAGGTTACGCGAGACCCGGCGCGGCACACGTGGCGGGTCTCACACATCACACGTCACCCCACGCGTCACCCGTGTGGCGTGCGCCACTGGAACCGCAGCGGTACGGGGGCCGCGGGCGCCCCGGCCGCCGTACCGCTGCGGGGCCCGGCAGATAATCGAGCCCGTGACCGATCTCGAGACGCGCACGGCGGGCCGCCCGGGTGCCCTGCACCGGGCGGCCCCGGCGCTCCTCGGCTACGCGGCCGTACGCGCCCTGGGCCTGCTCGCCCTGGCCATGTGGAGCGCCGCACGCGACAAGAGCGCGTACACGCTGCTGACGGCCCGCTGGGACTCCCTCTGGTACACCAGGGTCGCCGAGCTGGGTTACGGCTACGAGGTGCGGCTGCCGAACGGCGACGTGCACTCCAACCTGGCGTTCTTCCCGCTGCTGCCCTGGCTGGAGCGGCTGGGCGCGGCGGTGGGGCCGCTGTCGTACGCCGACGCCGGGTTCACGGTCTCGCTGCTCGCCTCGCTCGCCGCGGCCTGGGGGATCTTCGCCGTGGCGGAGCACGTGTACGACCGCCGTGTCGGCGTGTGCGCGGTACTGCTGTGGGCGGTGCTGCCGGTCGGGGTCGTGCAGTCGATGGCGTACAGCGAGTCGCTGTTCACGGCACTGGCCGCGTGGTCGCTGTACGCGGTGCTGACCGGGCGCTGGGTGACCGCCGGAATCCTGGCCGCGCTGGCCGGGCTGACCCGCCCGGTGGGACTGGCGGTGACGGCGGCGGTGTGGGCGGCGGGGGTCGTGGCCTTCCGGCGGGACAGGAGCGGCGCCGGCGCGGACGGCGCCCACGGCCGGCCGCACGCACCCGCCGAGGGCGCGCGGCGCGTACTCGGCGTGGTGCTCGCCCCGCTGGGCGCCGCCGGGTACGTGCTGTGGGTCGGTCACCGCACCGGCGGCGGCCCGCTCGGCTACCTCGACGTACAGGCCGGCTGGCGCAACGGCTTCGACGGGGGCGTGGCCTTCGCCCGTTTCGTCGCGGAGAAGCTCACCTCGTTTCCGGCCGCCCTGGCCGGCGTCGGGCTGATCGCCGGGGTCGCCCTCCTGGTCCGGCTGTACGTGGTGGGCGTACGGCAGCGCCAGCCGCTCGCGCTGCTGGTGTACACGGGGATCGTCGTCGTCCTCGCCCTGTGCGCGTCGAGCTACTTCGGCTCCAAGCCGCGGCTGCTGCTGCCGGCCTTCCCGCTGCTGCTGCCGCTCGCCGGGGCCCTGGCGCGGGCGCGGACCTCCAGGTCGGCGGCGGTGGTGTGCGGGGTCGCGGTGGCGTCGGCGGTCTACGGGGCGTTCTGGCTGAACGGCTCCGGCCCGCCCTGACCGACCGGCACCGCACCGGTGCGATGCCGGTGTCCGCCGGTGCGGCGCCGGTGTCCGCGGGGATAATTCCGCACCAGCATTCGGTGAACGAATTCATAAGCCCGATAAAACCGCCGACCGGGCCGATCAAAGTAATTGAAGTCCGCACCGCTCGGGGATTTCGCATTAGCGGGAGATAAAGCCGCCTCCTGAGAGCAATCCCACATCACATCGTCATCACAAAGCCGTTGATTCGGCCGGGATCACTCCTCACTCGCTGTAACGTCGATTGGGTGCGTACCGAACGGAAGGCCACCCGTCTGGACCGGGTGTTCGCGAGACTGGACCGGGAGCCGGAACGACCGGAGCTCCTGGACGTGCCGGAGATGTCCCGGCACAGGTTCGCGCTGTTCGCCGCGACCCTCGCGTTCTACGTCGCGATCGTGTGGGCCGTGCTGATCACCTCGTGGCTGGTCCGGCTGGACTGGCAGGTCATGTTCTTCCGGCCCTACCAGCAGTGGCCGGAGATCCACGCGTTCGTCGACTACTACGTGGTCCTCGGCCAGCGCGGGCCGACCGCCGTGATGGTCGCGGCCTGGCTCGGCTGGCGCTCCTGGCGGCAGCACACCCTGCGCCCGCTGCTCGCGCTCGGCGTCTCGCTGCTCCTGCTGAACGTCACCGTCGGTGCCGCCAAGTACGGCATGGGCCGCCTCGGACCGCACTACGCGACCACCATCGGCGCCAACGAGATGTGGCTCGGCGGCGATATATTTCCGAGCGGTCACACCGCGAACGCCGTCGTGACCTGGGGCATCCTCGCCTATCTGGCCTCGACCCACCGAACCCGGCGCTGGCTGTCCGCGGTCTCCGCGGTCACCTCGCTCGGGGTGGGCATGTCCACCGTCTACCTCGGTACGCACTGGCTCAGCGACGTGCTCCTCGGCTGGGCGGCCGGGCTGCTGATCCTGCTGGCGCTGCCCTGGTTCGAGCCGCTGATCACCCGCGCCGAGGCGTGGATCCTCGGCGTCCGCGACCGCTGGTACGCCCGCCGCGGCCGCGCGGCGGAGACCAGGCGGCCGGCCGGTACGCCCGCCGCCCCCGCGCCGCCCGCCTCCGGCCGTCCGCAGGCTCCGGCCCGGGAGCCGGTCGCCGCGCCCCGTACCGCCCGGGCCCCGGTGCACCTGGCCCAGGGCCCGCACACGGCCCGCTCGGACCGTACGCCGCTGACTCCGGCGGGCAGCCGCAGGCCGCCGCACGCCGACCGCCACGCGCGCAGCTCCGCCCCGGCCGCACGCCCCGTGTCGGGCGGCTGAGATCCGGGCGTCAGCCCTTCCAGGCCCGGGTCACCCGGCCGTCCTCCACCTCGAAGTTGAGGCGGCCCACGCGGTACTCCATGGTGATGACCGTGCCCGGTGCCAGTGACCGCACGGTGGACCAGCCCCGTTCCCTCGCCAGCCGTTCGGCCGTCTCCGAGCCGAGGCCCACGTAGGCGTCGGGACTGTCCTGGGGTTCGGCCGGGGGTGTCGGAATCGGTGCCATGCCGCCACGCTATGCCCTGCCCCCTGAGCGGGGAAGCCCAGAACGGCCGAGGGCCACTCCCGTGCACCTACGGTCACATTTCTGTCACAGGATCATGGTGCGCGTTTTGCTGCAACTCCGTCACACGGACGGACGGTTTTGTGAGCGCTCCGCGGGCGCGGTCCGTTAATTCCCGGGCGTCACGACAACCCTCGAATAAACGGTCGGAAAAACGTTCCGAAGCGTCTGCCGGACACCCCCGCATTCCAGAGCCGTACCCCGCGGACAGCCGTGTCCGCGGCCGTCACGGCTCCAGAGGGGCGACGGTCAGCGCCAGGTCGTTGTCCCCCGTGTAGCGGGGACCGACCGCCACGGGACCGTACGGGGTCTCCAGACGCACGCGCGGATACGGGAGAACGGGCTGCTTGTCGGCGACGTCGTCGAGCAGCCGCGCCAGCCGCACGAGCGGGCCGGACTCGCCCGCCGGCCGCAGCCACACGTCCCACACGCCCGGCGTCAGGGTGTCGTACGGCACGGTGAAGGCGAACTCGGTCCGCCCGGCCACCACGTCCGGCCTCCGCACGCCGCCCGCGAAGGCGCCCGGCCGGGCCCGCAGCTCGGCGTACGCGCCGGGGGCGAACGGGATGCCGTACACCCGCCCGCGCACGGCCAGGCCGCCGCCTTCGGGACGCAGCTCCGCCACCTCGGCGTGCGGGGCCCGCAGCCAGCTGCGGACGGTGAGGTTGCCCTGCCGGGTGGCGTACGGGATGCGGACGGCGACGTGTCCCTGCGGCCCGCCGGGGGTGCGGTCGGCCAGAGGGCTCAGGTCGGTGACGCCCGGCACCAGGCGGCGCGGTTCGCCGTCGGCCAGCAGCGCGTAGGCGTCCCAGCGGCCCTCGGGCAGGGCCACGCTGCTGGGCAGCGCGGCACGCAGCCGGCCCTCGGCCGCCGGGGCCAGCGGCAGGCTGACCGTGTCGTCGGCGGCGGCGACGGCATGGTCGGCGCGGCGGCGCAGGACGAGCAGCGCCGCCCCGGTGGTACCGCGCGCGGCGACGTCGAAGGTCAGACCGCCCGCGGAGTCGCCGATGCAGTCGGCGCGCAGCGGAGCGGCCGGCGGGGCCGACGGCGTCATGCGGTGCTGTTCCTCCCTGGGTCTCGTGTCGTCCGGTTAGACCCAGAACCCTGCCTTCTGGTTGTTCGTGTCCCATTGCGATGTGGTCACGAGCACATGAGCTGCTCACATTTCCCGCCCGTCCGGCCACCCGCTTCGGTCTGCGATTTCCTGATTTGTCGACCAGACGGCAAGGCGACTCGCGCCCGGGGAGGCGGCGTCGGCACCCTTCCGTCGCCCGTGGGGCGTTACTCCCGCCGCAGATCACCCGTTGTCCATGCATGAGCCGGGGACCCGCCCGGACCACGGACCGGGAGCCGCCCGGTCCGGCCACGCACCGCACCGAGGGAGCCACCCGTGCCGCGCATGCTCGACGTCGGCGACGACGTACGCGCCGAGATCGGCGACGAAGAAGCCGACCGCCTGCTCGCCGGGGACTCCGCCCCGGGCAGCTACGACTGCACGTCCTGCCGCACCCCGGGCGACTGCGAGCAGGAGCGCACCAGCACCGTTCTCTTCATCGGCGACGAGACCGCGGTCCTCGCCTTCGCCCACGCCGGCTGCCTGCCCTCGCAGGTCGTCAAGGTCACCGAGGAGCAGCTCCAGGGGGCCGTCCGGTCCATCAGCGCCGACCAGGCCGCCCCGGGTACCGAGTCCGCGGCCTCTGCGGCCTCCGCGGCCCCTGCCGCCCCCGCCGCCCCGCAGAAGGCCGTGCCCGAGCAGGCCGTGCTCGGGGTGACCAGTGGGCTGATCCTGATCTCCGGGGAGCTGCACCCGGCCCTGGTGGTGGAGCCGACCGCTCCCATCGCGCGGCCCGGCACGACCGGCGCAGGCGACGACTTCCTGCCGCTGCTCATCGAGCAGGGGTTCATGCCGGTCACCGAGCTGTCCGCCGCACCCTCCGTCCTGCACGGCTGGTCCGTACTGCTCGCGATGGGGCAGCTGCACGCGGTGCTGCAGCCCGGGACCGACGGCGGCCGCCCGGTGGCCTGGTGGCAGGCGCACCAGCCGCTGCAGGTGACCGAGGGCTGGCGCACCGCGGCCAACAAGCACCAGCAGGTGCTGATGTTCGCCGCCCCCGTCGGGTCGATCGGCCGCCAGCCGCGCGAGGACCTGCTGCGGGACGCGCTGGACAAGGCTGCGGCGAACGGGCAGCTGGTCGCGGCGGCGCTGCCGCTGGCCGGCACCTGATCGGTTTCACACGGGTGCCGGGCGGCCGCGGCCGCCTGGGCCGCATCCCTTCCCGCGCGGGTTCGTTTGGACATACGTGTACGCATACGACGCCTTCCACCGCCACGGTGGCCCCTCGGCCACGCCGATCTACGACGCGCTCGCCGCCGAGTACGTCAGGTCCTTCCGATCGCTTCCGGGCGATCGCAGCGGTGAGGAGGAGCTGGGATTCACGGCCTTCAGGAGCATGCCGCGCGGCAGGGGCCCGCACGGCGGCTCCTACAGCGGCTCGTACAGCGCCTACAGCGCGGGGGCCCAGAGTGCCCGCGTCGGCCAGCAGTCGGTGTGGCAGCGCGTCCCGGCCGCGCTGCCGCCGGCACCGCGCTCGGGCACCTGAGGTCCGCTCCGACGAGCGACGAGAGCGGGCGTCCCCGGCCGGGGACGCCCGCTCTCGTACGTCTGCGCGCGAGGTACGCCCGCGCGGCCGCTGCTTCTCCTAGTTCTCCTACTTCTTCTGGTTCTTCTGGTTCTTCTGGTTCTTCTACTTCTTCTTGGCGCCGCGCTTCTCGCGCACCCGCACGGAGATATGGATCGGCGTCCCGTCGAAGTCGAACTCCTCGCGCAGCCGGCGCTCGATGAAGCGCCGGTAGCCCGCCTCGATGAAGCCGGAGGCGAAGAGCACGAACCGCGGGGGCTTGGTGCCCGCCTGGGTGCCGAAGAGGATGCGCGGCTGCTTGCCGCCCCGCACGGGGTGCGGGTGGGCGGCGACCAGTTCGCCGAGGAAGGCGTTCAGCCGGCCCGTCGGGACGCGGGTCTCCCAGCCGGCCAGCGCGGTCTCGATCGCGGGGACCAGTTTCTCCATGTGCCGGCCGGTCTGCGCCGAGACGTTGACCCGCGGCGCCCACGCCACCTGGCCAAGCTCGGTCTCGATCTCCCGCTCCAGGTAGTAGCGGCGCTCCTCGTCGAGGGTGTCCCACTTGTTGTAGGCGACGACGATCGCGCGGCCCGCCTCGACGGCCATGGTGACGATCCGCTGGTCCTGCACCGAGATCGACTCGGAGGCGTCGATGAGGATGACGGCGACCTCCGCCTTCTCGACGGCGGCGGCGGTGCGCAGCGAGGCGTAGTAGTCGGCGCCCTGCTGGAGGTGGACGCGCTTGCGGATGCCCGCCGTGTCGACGAACTTCCAGGTCACCCCGCCCAGCTCGATCAGCTCGTCGACGGGGTCGCGGGTGGTGCCGGCGAGTTCGTTGACGACGACGCGCTCCTCGCCCGCCACCTTGTTGAGCAGCGAGGACTTGCCGACGTTCGGGCGGCCGATCAGGGCGATGCGGCGCGGGCCGCCGAGGCCGGACCCGCCGAAGGACTCGCGGGGTGCGTCCGGGAGCGCCTCGAGGACCTGGTCCAGCATGTCGCCGGTACCCCGGCCGTGCAGCGCGGAGACGGGGTGCGGCTCCCCCAGGCCCAGCGACCACAGGTAGGCGGCGTCGGCCTCGCCGCTCGGGCCGTCCACCTTGTTGGCGCACAGCACGACGGGCTTGCCGGCCTTGCGCAGCAGCCGTACGACCGCCTCGTCGGTGTCGGTGGCGCCGACCTTGGCGTCGACGACGAAGACGACGGCGTCGGCCGCCTCGATGGCGTACTCGGCCTGTGCGGCCACGGACGCGTCGATGCCGAGCACGTCCTGCTCCCAGCCGCCGGTGTCGACGACCTTGAAGCGGCGGCCGGCCCATTCGGCCTCGTAGGTGACGCGGTCGCGGGTGACGCCGGGCTTGTCCTCGACGACGGCCTCGCGGCGCCCGATGATGCGGTTCACCAGGGTCGACTTGCCGACGTTGGGGCGGCCGACGACGGCGAGGACCGGCAGCGGGCCGTGCCCGGCCTCCTCGATGGCGCCCTCGACGTCCGCCGGGTCAAAGCCCTCTTCGGCGGCCAGCTCCATGAACTGCGCGTACTCGGCGTCGCCGAGCGCCCCGTGGTCGTGCTCCCCGCCCGAGTCCTCGGAGTGGATGTGGTCGTTCATGAAGTCCGTACCTCGTTCATCGTGGTGATCGGTGGCGCACCCCTGTGTTCCGGGTGATCCACTACTCGAGTGTCGCTCAGCGCCCGGTGAGGCGCCTGGCGTTCTCCAGGTGCGCGGTGAGCTGTTTCTGGATGCGTTCGGTCGCCTCGTCCAGCGCCTTGCGGGTCCGTCGTCCGCTGCCGTCTCCCGCGTCGAAGGGGTCGCCGAAGACGACGTCGACCCGGGAACGCAGGGGAGGCAGCCCCTTTATCAACCGTCCGGGACGGTCGGTGCTTCCCAGCACGGCGACCGGCACGATCGGGGCGCCGCCGCGCACCGCGAAGTAGGCGAGCCCGGCGCGCAGCGAGGCGAAGTCGCCCTCGCCCCGGGTGCCCTCCGGGAAGATGCCCAGCACGCCGCCGCCGTCCAGGACGCCCAGGGCCTGAGCGATCGCCGTGCGGTCGGTGGAGTGCCGGTCGACCTTCAGCTGGCCGATGCCGGTCAGGAAGCGCCCGAGCGGGCCGACGAACGCCTCCTTCTTGATCAGGAAGTGTGTCGGCCTGGGCGCCACGCCCATGACCATCGGGCCGTCGATGTTGTGCGAGTGGTTGACGGCGTAGATCACCGGGCCGGTGGCGGGCACCCGCCAGGCGCCCAGTACGCGCGGCTTCCACAGCCCGTACATCAGGCCGACGCCGATGCGCCGTCCGACCTCGGCGCCCCGCGCCGACGCGACCTCGGTCACTTCCCGGCCCGCTTCTCCTCGACGAGGGTGACGACGCACTCGATGACCTGCGGGAGCGTCAGGGCGGTGGTGTCGACCTCGACCGCGTCACCGGCCTTGGCCAGCGGGGAGGCCTTGCGGCTGGAGTCGGCAGCGTCCCGCTTGATCAGGGCCTCGCGGGTGGCGTTGACGTCGGCGCCCTTCAGCTCGCCGCTGCGGCGGGCGGCGCGGGCCTCCGCCGACGCCGTGAGGAAGATCTTGAGGTCGGCGTCGGGCAGCACGGTGGTGCCGATGTCACGGCCCTCGACGACGATGCCGAGCGGCGCGGCGGCGGCGATGGTGCGCTGCAGCTCGGTGATCCGGGCCCGGATCTCGGGCACGGCGCTGACCGCGCTGACCTTGGAGGTGACCTCCTGGGTGCGGATCGGGCCGGCCACGTCCACGCCGTCGACCGTGATGGCCGGGCCCGCCGGGTCGGTGCCGGAGACGATGTCGGGCTTGCCTGCCGCGGCGGCGACGGCCTGCGGGTCGTCGGTGTCGATGCCGTTGCTGACCATCCACCAGGTGATCGCCCGGTACTGGGCGCCGGTGTCCAGGTAGCTCAGCCCGAGCTGCGCGGCGACGGCCTTCGACGTGCTCGACTTGCCCGTGCCGGAGGGGCCGTCGATGGCGACAATCACGGCCGGTACGGTCGGGGCGGCGCCGTTTTCCACGAGGGGACACCTTCCTGGTGCGGTGCGGTGGGTGGGGTGCGGGACGCGAGCGCGTCCCGCACAGGGCCTGTCCGGTGATTCCCGCCGTCCGCCCGGAGGGCGGGCCCGGCGGGATCTGGTGCGTGCGATCGCAGGGCGCCGGAGCGCCCCCGTGGCAGAGCCACGCGGGCGTTTCGGCAACGCCGCGAGCGTGCGGGCCGGGCGTCGCCGGGCAGGCGGGAATCACCGGACAGTCCCTAGGTTACCGGGCCCCACAGACCCCTCCGACAGGCGTCCGGAGGCCCGGGATCACTGCCGGATCGCCCAGCCCCGCTCCTTGAGGGCCGCCGTGAGCGCGGCGGCGGTCCGCGGTTCCACCATCAGCTGCACCAGACCCGCCTGCTGCCCGGTCGCGTGCTCGATGCGTACGTCCTCGATGTTGGCCCCCGCCCGTTCGGCGTCCGCGAAGATGCGGGCCAGCTGGCCGGGCTGGTCGTCGATGAGCACGGCCACGGTCTCGTAGGTCCGCGGGGCGGAGCCGTGCTTGCCGGGGACCCGGACCTGTCCGGCGTTGCCGCGCCGCAGCACCTCGGCGATGCCGGTGCCGCCCTCGCGGCGCTTGTCCTCGTCGGCGGACTGCAGGGCGCGCAGGGCCCGTACCGTCTCCTCCAGGTCGGCGGCGAGGTCGGTGAGCAGGTCGGCGACGGGCCCGGGGTTGGCGGAGAGGATGTCGATCCACATCCGCGGGTCGGAGGCGGCGATCCGGGTCACGTCGCGGATGCCCTGCCCGGACAGCCGTACGGCACTCTCCTCGGCGTGCTCCAGGCGCGCGGCGACCATGCTGGAGACCAGGTGGGGCATGTGGGAGACGAGGGCCACGGCGCGGTCGTGGGCGTCCGCGTCCATCACCACGGGCACCGCGCGGCAGTGCGAGACCAGCTCCAGGGCGAGGTTCAGCACCTCGGTGTCGGTGTCCCGGGTCGGGGTCAGCACCCACGGGCGGCCCTCGAAGAGGTCGGCTGTGGCGGCCAGCGGGCCGGACTTCTCGCGGCCCGACATGGGGTGGGTGCCGATGTACGCCGACAGGTCGAGCCCGCGCGCCTCCAGTGCACGCCGGGGGCCGCCCTTGACGCTGGCCACGTCGAGGTACCCGCGGGCGAGCCCGCGGCCCATGGCGTCGGCGAGCACGTCGGCGACCAGGGCCGGCGGGGCGGCGACGACCGCGAGGTCGACCGGTGTCTCGGGGGCCCGGTCGGTGCCGGCGCCGAGGGCGGCGGCGGTGCGGGCCTGTTCGGGGTCGTGGTCGGCCAGGTGGACGGCGACCCCACGGGCGGTGAGGGCGAGGGCGGCGGAGGTGCCGATGAGGCCGGTGCCGATGACGAGTGCGGTTCTCACTGGGCGATGTCCTTGCGCAGGGCCGCGGCGGCACCGAGGTAGACGTGGGCGATCTCGGCACGGGGCCGGTCGGACTCGATGTGGGCGAGGACCCGCACGACGCGCGGCATGGCGCCCTCGACGTCCAGCTCCTGGGCGCAGATCAGCGGTACGTCGGTGATGCCGAGCCCGCGGGCGGCGGCGGCCGGGAAGTCGCTGTGCAGGTCGGGAGTGGCCGTGAACCACAGGCTGATCAGGTCCTCGGGCGTCAGCCCGTTGCGTTCCAGGAGGGCGGTCAGCAAGGCCGCGACCTGCTGGTCCATGTGCCCGGCTTCGTCCCGGTCCAGTTGGACGGCGCCCCGGACCGCTCGTACCGCCACGGCGATGCTCCTTGCTGACGTGCCTGTCGCTTCTTGGTGCGTCCAGCGTAGTCAGCCCGGCGCGCGGCGGTCCGGGGCGCCCGCCTCCTGAGACACCGGGCGTCCCGGGACCGCCGCACCGCCCCGCGGCTGCTCAGGCGTCCCAGAGCGCTCCGAGCGCCAGCAGGTCGCCCCGGTACTCGATGCGGTCCGCCCAGTCGGCCGGCCAGGCGTCGGCGCCCAGGTGGGCTCCGGCGAAGGCGCCCGCGAGGCACGCGATGGAGTCGGAGTCGCCGCTGGTGCAGGCGCCGCGGCGCAGGGCGGTCAGCGGCTCGTCGACGAAGAGCAGGAAGCAGAGCAGCCCGGCCGCCATGGCCTCCTCGGCGATCCAGCCCTCGCCCACGGCCAGGCAGGGGTCGGTCTCGGGCGAGGCGGTGCGCACGGCCTCCTGGAGCCGGTCGAGTATCGCCAGGCACTCGTCCCAGCCGCGCGCGGCGAAGTGCCCGGGCGCCGGGTCCTGGGCGCGGGTCCACAGGTCGCCGAGCCAGCGCTCGTGGTAGCGGGTGCGGTTGTCGTAGGCGTACGAGCGCAGCAGTCCGACGAGGCCGGTGGGTTCGGCACCCTCGGCGAGCAGCCGTACGGCGTGGGCGGTGAGGTCGGAGGCGGCGAGGGCGGTGGGGTGCCCGTGGGTGAGCGCGGACTGCAACTGGGCTGCGCCCGCCCGCTGTTCGTCGCTGAGCCCCGGCACGAGCCCGAGGGGCGCGACGCGCATGTTGGCGCCGCAGCCCTTGGAGTGGATCTGGCTGGCGTCCTGCCAGGGGCGGTCCGGCCGCTCCAGGAGGTCGCAGGCCCTCAGGCAGGTGTTTCCCGGGGCACGGTTGTTCTCGGGTGAGCGGTTCCAGGCGATGAACTCCTGCCGTACGGGTTCGGTCATCCCCTCGGGCGCCAGGACTCCCCGGTCCATGGCCGTGCGCAGCCCCTTGCCGAGCGCCAGCGTCATCTGCGTGTCGTCGGTGACGAAGGCGGGGTCGGGCAGTGCCATCCCCCGCCACGGCCCGCACTTGGCGAGGATCGACGGGACATCGTTGAACTCCGTGGGAAACCCCAGCGCGTCGCCGAGGGCCAGACCGGTGAGCGCTCCGGTGGCGGCGCGCTTGGGAGCGGTGGTGGTCATGCGGGGCGTCCTTCCCGAGGGGTGCGGAGCAGGGGCGGGTGCAGGGTGGTGGCGGGGCCCGCGCGGTACAGGGCGGCGGGCTTGCCGCGGCCTCCGGTCAGGCGGGCGGCGCCCTGGACGGGCTCGACGAAGCCGGTGGTGGCGAGGACCTTGCGGCGGAAGTTGGGCCGGTCCAGGGCTGTGCCCCACACCGTCTCGTAGACCTGCTGCAGCTCGCCGAGGGTGAACTCGGCCGGGCAGAAGGCGGTGGCCAGGCAGGTGTACTCCAGCTTGGCGCCGACGCGGTCCCGGGCGTCGGCCAGGATCCGGTCGTGGTCGAAGGCGAGGCCCTGGGCCGCGTCGTACGGCACCCAGCGGGCGTCGGCCGCGTCACCGCCGCCGTGCGGTTCGAGCGCAGCGGGGTGGGTGTCCCCCCGGACGGAGTTTTGGGGAGGGTCCGGGAGCAGCGCGGCGAAGGCCACGGACACGACCCGCATGCGGGGGTCGCGGCCGGGCTCGCTGTAGGTGCGCAGCTGCTCCAGGTGCAGTCCGGTCACGTCCGCGAGGCCGGTCTCCTCGGCCAGTTCCCGGCGGGCGGCCGTCTCCGCCGACTCCTCGGGGAGCAGGAAGCCGCCGGGCAGTGCCCAGCGGCCGGCGTACGGCTCCTGGCCCCGCTCGACGAGCAGCACGTGCAGTGCGCCCGCGCGCAGGGTGAGGACGGCGAGGTCGACGGTGACGGCGAAGGGTTCGAAAGCGTGCTTGTCGTAGCCGCGCACGAACACCCACCCCCTTTAATAGTCTCTACGACTATAAAGAGGGTGGGTGCGCGAAACAACCGTGGGAGCCCTTAGAGGTCGACCTCCTGCATCAGCATCCCGACCTCCGTGTTGGACAGCCGGCGCAGCCAGCCCGACTTCTGGTCGCCGAGCGTGATCGGGCCGAAGGCGGTGCGCACCAGCTTGTCGACGGGGAAGCCCGCCTCCGCCAGCATGCGGCGCACGATGTGCTTGCGGCCCTCGTGCAGGGTGACCTCGACCAGGTAGTTCTTGCCGGTCTGCTCGACGACCCGGAAGTGGTCCGCGCGCGCGTACCCGTCCTCCAGCTGGATGCCGTCCTTCAGGCGCTTGCCGAGGTCGCGCGGGATCGGGCCGACGATGTGCGCGAGGTAGGTCTTCTTCACGCCGTACCGCGGGTGGGTCAGGCGGTGGGCCAGCTCGCCGTGGTTGGTGAGCAGGATGACGCCCTCGGTCTCGGTGTCGAGCCGGCCCACGTGGAAGAGGCGGGTCTCCCGGTTGGTGACGTAGTCGCCGAGGCACTGGCGGCCCTCCGGGTCCTCCATGGTGGAGACGACACCGGCGGGCTTGTTGAGGGAGAAGAACTGGTACGACTGCGTGGCGACGGTCAGGCCGTCGACCTTGACCTCGTCCTTCTCCGGGTCGACGCGGCGGCCCTGCTCGAGGACGATCTCGCCGTTGATCTCGACCCTGGCCTGCTCGATCAGCTCCTCGCAGGCGCGCCGGGAGCCGTAGCCCGCGCGCGCGAGGACCTTCTGCAGCCGCTCGCCCTCCTGCTCGGCGCCCGGGAAGGTCCTGGGCAGCTTCACGTCCTTCTTGCCGGCGTACCGCTCGCGGTTGCGCTCCTCGGCCCGGGTCTCGTACTCGCGGGACGTGGCCGGGGCGCTGCGGCCGCGCTGCTGGGGCCGCTTCGGGCCGCCCTTGGCGCCACCGCGGGCCGCGCCGCCGCGCCCGGACTTGGGTCCGTCGGCGGAGGCGCCGGGACCGACGTCGTAACGGCGCTCCTCGGGGCGCGGCTTCTTCGGACGGCCGCCCTGCCGGTCGTCGCGGTTGTTGCCGGCGCCGCGGTGGTTGCCCCGACCGCCGGCGCTCCCGCCGCGGCCACCGGCGCCTCCGCCGCGGCCGCCGCCGCTCCCGCCGCGGCCGCCGCTGTAGCCACCACGGCTCCCGCCGTTGTTTCCGCTGCTGTTGTTGCCGCTGCTGCTTCGCATCAAAGTTCCGTCTTGTCGTCTGCTTCCCCGGGGTCCGGGGCGTCCGGATCGAACGACGGCACCGCTTCCAGCGTGTCGGCCTCGATCGCCGCCGCCTCCGGCAGGAAGGGCGCGAGCTCCGGGAGCTCGTCCAGACCGCGCAGGCCCATCCGCTCCAGGAAGTAGTTCGTCGTCACGTACAGGATCGCACCTGTTTCGGGTTCCGCGCCCGCCTCCTCCACCAGGCCCCGCTGCAGGAGGGTGCGCATCACACCGTCGCAGTTCACGCCGCGCACCGCGGAGACACGGCTGCGGCTGACCGGCTGGCGGTAGGCGACGACGGCGAGGGTCTCCAGGGCGGCCTGGGTCAGGCGGGCGTGCTGGCCGTCCAGGACGAAGCCCTCGACGGCCGCGGCGTACTCGGGGCGGGAGTAGAAGCGCCAGCCGCCCGCGATCAGGCGCAGCTCGAAGCCGCGGCCCTGGACGGTGTACTCGTCGGCCAGCTCACGCAGGGCGTCCGCGATCCGCCGGCGGGGCCGCTGCAGTATCTTCGCCAGCTGCTCCTCGGTCGCCGGCTCGTCGACGACCATGAGGACGGCTTCCAGGGCGGGCTTGAGGTCGAGGCCCGCGACGCCGCCGGCGGCGTCCGCGGCCTCCGGGGTGGCCTCCGTGGTCTGCTCACTCACGCCTTCTGCTCCTCCTTCGGCGCCTCGGGCGGCCGGTCGAACTCGTCGGTCACCGTCGGCTCGGTGTCCCCGTTCCCGCCGCTCCAGCGCACCAGCAGGTCGCCGAGCGCGCTCTCCTGGTCCAGCTCGACGGCCTTCTCCCGGTACAGCTCCAGCAGGGCGAGGAAGCGCGCCACGACGGTCAGCGTGTCCTCGGTGTCCTCGACCAGCAGGCGGAAGCTGGCCTCGCCCAGCTCCTTCAGGCGGGCGACGACGATCCCGGCCTGCTCCTGCACGCTGACCAGGGGCGCGTGGATGTGCTCGACGTACACCTGCGGCCTGGGCTTGGGCTGCATCGCCTTCACGGCCAGCTTCGCGAAGCCCTCGGGGCCGATGCTGATGACGACCTCGGGCAGCAGCTCGGCGTGGTGGGACTCCAGGCCGACGGTGCGGGGGTAGCGGCGGGCCTCGGCCTCCAGCCGGTCGTTGAAGATCTCCGCGATCTGCTTGAAGGCGCGGTACTGGAGCAGCCGGGCGAAGAGCAGGTCGCGTGCCTCGAGGAGCGCGAGGTCGGCCTCGTCCTCGACCTCGGCGGCGGGCAGCAGCCGGGCGGCCTTCAGGTCGAGCAGGGTCGCCGCGACGACCAGGAACTCGGTGGTCTGGTCGAGGTCCCAGTCCGGCCCCATCGCCCTGATGTGTGCCATGAACTCGTCGGTCACCCTGGACAGCGCGACCTCGGTGACGTCCATCTTGTGCTTGGAGATCAGCTGGAGGAGCAGGTCGAACGGCCCCTCGAAGTTCGCGAGCCGCACCTTGAAGACACCGTCGCCCGCGGCGTCCGGGGCCCCCTCCGCCGCGTGCTCGGCAGTCCCCGCGCCTCCCTGTCGCGGCCCGTCGGAGTCGGACACGGAAGGAGCAGAAGGGGCGGGAGACACGGGAGGACCAGGGGAGGCGGGAGGAGCAGGAGGCCCAAGAGGCGGAACCGGAGGGGCCGGAGGGGCCGGAGGGGCCGGAGGGGCCGGAGGGGCGGAAGCTCTGGTGCCGGGCTGCGTCTCGCCCGGCACCGACGCAATCTCCGCAGCCGATGGCGACGCTGAGGACGCTGAGGCGATTGGCGCCTCTGGGACCTCTGGCGCTTCTGGGACTGCTGGTACTTCTGGCGCCGCTGGTACTTCTGGGGCTTCTGAAGTCTCCGCGTCCGGCGGAGCCGTCCGCTCGGCCGGTTCGCCCGGGCCCCTGCCCAGCGCGCGTCGGCGGCCGGTGCGGGGGCCGGGTCCGGGGCTCGGGGCGTCGTTCGAGGTCATGGCCCCCGCAGGCTACCGCTACCGCCCGCGCAGCCGTCGTACGAGGATGCTGGCGTCTCCGCGGCTCTCCAGGTCGGCGAGGACCACGGCGACCGCTTCGCGGACGATGCGGCCGCGGTCGACGGCCAGGCCGTGCTCGCCCCGCAGCACCAGACGGGCGTGCTCCAGGTCCATCAGCTCCTCGGCGGAGACGTACACGGTGATCTTCTCGTCGTGGCGCTCGCGTCCGCTGGGGCGGCGTGCGGCGGCCCTGCCGCGCTTGCGGGGCCGGTCGGCGGCGGAGCCGTCCTGCGCGGCCGTGCCGGGCCCGGGGACCCGCGGGGAGCGCTCGGCGCCCCGGCTGCGCGGCTCCCCCGCCGTCCCCGGCTCCGCGTCCGCCGCGGCGTGTTCCGCGCCCTCGCCGTCACCGCCCCGGGCGGGCACCGACTGCGGCGCGTCCTCGGCGGCGGCCTGGTCGCTCTCCCCCGCCGGGCCCGGCACCCGGGCCTCCCCGTTGGCCGTGCGCCGCGGGGTGGACGCCTGCAGCGCCATGCCCCCTGTCGTACGGAAGAGTTCGTCGGCCCCCGGCAGACTCACTCGGCGTGACACCGGGCGAGCACCTCCCTGGCGAGCTGGCGGTAGGCGGCGGCACCGACGGAGTTGGAGGCGTACGTGGTGATCGGCTCACCGGCGACCGTGGTCTCCGGGAAGCGGACCGTGCGCCCGATGACCGTGTGGTAGACGTGGTCGTCGAACGCCTCGACGACCCGCGCGAGCACCTCTCGGCTGTGCACGGTGCGCGAGTCGTACATCGTGGCGAGGATGCCGTCGAGCTCCAGGTCGGGGTTGAGCCGCTCCTGGACCTTCTCGATCGTCTCGGTCAGCAGGGCCACGCCGCGCAGCGCGAAGAACTCGCACTCCAGCGGCACGATCACCTTGTGCGCGGCGGTGAGCGCGTTCACCGTGAGCAGGCCGAGCGAGGGCTGGCAGTCGATCACGATGTAGTCGTAGTCGTCCATCAGCGGCTTCAGCGCCCGCTGCAGCGTGGACTCGCGCGCGACCTCGCTCACCAGCTGCACCTCGGCCGCCGACAGGTCGATGTTGCTGGGCAGCAGGTCCATGTTGGGGACCGCGGTCTTCAGCAGCACCTCGTCGGCCGCCATGCCCCGCTCCATGAGCAGGTTGTAGACGGTGAGGTCGAGCTCCATCGGGTTGACGCCGAGACCGACCGACAGCGCGCCCTGCGGGTCGAAGTCGACGAGCAGCACCCGGCGCCCGTACTCGGCGAGCGCGGCACCCAGGTTGATGGTCGACGTGGTCTTGCCCACGCCGCCCTTCTGGTTGCACATCGCGATGATCTTCGCGGGGCCGTGCTCGGTCAGCGGGCCGGGGATCGGGAAGTACGGCAGCGGGCGTCCGGTCGGGCCGATGCGCTCGCGGCGCTGACGGGCCGCGTCGGGCGCGAGCGTGGCGGCGTACTCGGGATCCGGTTCGTACTCCGCGTCCGGGTCGTAGAAGTGCCCCTCGGGCAGTTCGTCGTAGTCGGCGAAGTGGTTGCGGGGCGCGCCACTTCCGTCGCCGGCCATGGCGTTCACGTGTTGGCCATCCATACTCATGTGTACTGACTGAGTTGCCTGCGGACTCGGGTGGGCGGCTGCGTGGGTGCGTACAGCGACGGAGCCGACAGCCTCGAGACGCCCGGGGCTGTGGGCCCGTGCAGGCATTCCTGGTTGACCACCCCCGGGAGTAAATGTCGACTCATTCACAAGTCGTCTTACCTCCTTGGTGACCAGGGAACTTCTAGACAGGTCAGCGTGGCACCATGCCGACGTTCGGCGACTCTATGGCGTGTCGGCCGTCCGCAGCAACACAATCCGCCGGACCCGGCCCGATGTGTCGGCAATGGAACATCCCCCTGTCAAGGGCGTACGGCCGTCGCACAGCAGGTTTCACCGGTGCACGAATCGGTTGAAGACGTTACGTTCGAGGCGAGTTGACCGAGCATCGCAAAGTGACCATACACACACCCGGCCGGACCTTGTCGGGCAAGGTCCGGCCGGGTGTGTGCGGTTGACGGCGACTGTTGACGTATCGCCTTTTCCGGGCGGTGACTTAACCGACTGGCCGACCGCGCGGCTCAGGCCAGCAGCGAGGCGAGTTCGACGTGCTCCAGGCCGTGCGCCTCGGCGACCTCCTTGTAAACGACCTTGCCGTCATGGGTGTTGAGTCCCCGGGCCAGCGCGGGGTCGCGGCGCAGCGCGTCGGCCCAGCCGTGGTCGGCCAGTTCGACGATGTACGGCAGCGTGGCGTTGGTCAGCGCGTAGGTGGAGGTGTTGGGCACCGCGCCCGGCATGTTGGCGACGCAGTAGAAGACCGAGTCGTGGACCGGGAAGGTCGGCTCGGCGTGCGTGGTGGGGTGGGAGTCCTCGAAGCAGCCGCCCTGGTCGATGGCGATGTCGACAAGGACACTCCCGGGCTTCATCCGGGACACCAGTTCGTTGCCGACCAGCTTGGGGGCCTTGGCGCCCGGGACCAGCACGGCACCGATCACGAGGTCGGCCTCCAGGCAGGCCTTCTCCAGCTCGAAGGCGTTGGAGACGACGGTCTGGACCCTGGTGCCGAAGACCTTGTCGGCCTCCTTGAGCTTGTTGATGTCCTTGTCGAGCAGGGTCACGTGGAAGCCCAGGCCGACGGCGATCTGGGTGGCGTTCCAGCCGGAGACCCCGCCGCCGATGACGACGGCCCGGCCGGCCAGGACGCCGGGGACCCCGCCGGGCAGCACGCCGCGGCCGCCGTTGGCCGCCATCAGGTGGTAGGCGCCGACCTGGGGGGCCAGCCGGCCGGCGACCTCGGACATCGGGGCCAGCAGCGGCAGCGCGCGGCCGGGCAGTTCGACCGTCTCGTAGGCGATCGCGGTGGTGCCGGACTCGACGAGCGCGTCCGTGCACTCCTTGGACGCGGCCAGGTGGAGGTAGGTGAAGAGGGTCTGGTCCTTGCGCAGGCGGTGGTACTCCTGCGCGATCGGTTCCTTGACCTTCAGGAGCAGGTCGGCGGCGGCCCAGACCTCGTCGGCGGTGTCGAGTATCCGCGCGCCGGCCGCGACGTACTCGGCGTCGGGGATCGACGATCCGGCGCCCGCGTCGCGCTCGACGACGACCTGGTGACCGTGGCGCACCAGTTCGTGCACGCCGGCGGGTGTGATGGCCACCCGGAACTCGTTGTTCTTGACCTCGCGGGGGATGCCGACCTTCACGTGGATCACGGTCCTTGGCTCAGAGGATGGGGCTATTGCAAGGCATACCCGCTCAAGCGCGGGCACACCGGGAGAGACCGCAGGACAATGTGCGGCAGAGCCAGTTTAATGAAGGTGTACTCTCTGTCTAGCCTTTCAAAGCATCAATCTTCAGTCGATGCGCTACGGATTTCGCAGGCGCCCTCGGGGTCCGAGGGGTCCTCCCTCAGCATGCGCTCGGCCGTGCTGCGCTGCAGGCCGGCCGCGACGGGGTCGCCGAGCCGGTCGAGGGTGTCGGCGAGCCGCAGGTGGAGGGCCGCCTGGAGCCGGTCGTCCTCGGCCCGGCGGGCCCATTCGACGGCCTCCTGGCAGGTCCGCAGCGACTCCTCGGGCCGCCCGGCGTACTCCTGGACCCGGGCCAGCTCGGACAGCGCCCGCGCGTGTGCGGCGACGTCCCCGCCCTTGCGGTGCCCGGCCACCGCCGCGCGCCAGGCGCGCACCGCCTCGCCGTAGCGGCCGGCGTAGGTGTGGGCGGTGGCGATGCGGCCGTACACCCGGGCGGCGTCGGCCCGCTCGTCCCGGGCCAGCCGCTGGGCGAGGGCCCGGCCGAACCAGTCGGCGGCCCGGTCGTAGTCCCCCAGCTCGAGATGGGCGCCGCCCACCGATTCCATCGCGCGGCCCGTGGCGTACGGGTCGTTCGCCTCGCGTCCCGCGTCCAGCGCGGCCCGGTAGCGCACCAGGGCCTCGGCCGTGCGGCCGGTGCGGGCGTCGAGGTCGGCGAGGTTCAGCAGGGCCGCGGCCCTCTCACGGGGCAGCTCGCGGCGTTCGGCCACGTCGAGCACGAGGCGGTGGATGCCGTACAGGTCGGGGGCGGCCGCGTGGGTGCCGAAGTGGGCCACCATGGCCCGCACCAGCTGGGACATCAGCCTGCGGGCGAGGGTGTCCAGCTCTCCGTCGGCGACCGCGAGCCTGGCCGCGGCGAGCAGGGCGGGGCGCCGGGCGCGCAGCCAGTCGGCGGCGGCCCCGGGGTGGGGAAAGCGCAGGTCGCGCGGTGTGGCGAGGAGCTTCTCGCGAGCCTGCGGGCTGTCGGTCTCGGTGACCGCACGGCAGGACTGGAGCAGCCGGACCGTCCGCTCCAGCATGCGCGCGCGGGCCAGCTGCAACTCGGCGGGCCGGTCCTGCTTGCGCGCGAGCCGGCTCAGCCGGGCGTGCAGGCAGCCGGGTACCTCGTACTCGGGGTACTCCGGGTGAGCGGGGTGCGCGGGCTGCGGGGAGCCGGCCGCGCGCAGCAGGCCGAGGCCGACGAAGTCGTCCAGGGTGGTGCGGGCACCGCTCAGCGAGCAGCCGGCGAGCGCGGAAGCGGTGTGCGGGTCGACGAGGCCCGCGGGGGCCAGGGAGAGCAGGCGCAGCATCCGCGCGGCGGGGCTCGGCAGGGAGGCGTACACGAGGCTGAAGACGCGGCCGAGCGGGGTGCCCTCGTCTCCCTCCGCGTGCATGTGCCGGGCGAGGTCGGCGACGGCCGCCTGCGGACGGGCCGCGAGCCAGCCGCCGGCCAGGGTCAGCGCGGCGGGCTGGGCCTGGCAGACCTCGACGAGCTGTTCGGCGGCCCGGGGGTCGACGGTGATGCGGACCGAGCCGGTGTACCGGGACAGCAGTTCCACGGCCGACTTGGTGTCCAGGCCCCCGAGGGTGCAGGGGCGGACGTCCGCGATGCCGGTCAGCGGGCCCTCGGCGACGGTGACGGCCAGGCAGTCCGGGGTGTCCGGCAGCAGGGCGTCGACCTGCTCGGCGGCGGCGGCGTCGAGCAGCAGCAGGACCCTGCGGTCGGCCAGGGCGGCGCGCAGGGCCTCGGTGAGGTCGTCCTCGTCGGCGCCGGGCGGCGCGGGCCGGTCCAGTGCGGTGAGCAGCTCGCGGGCGATGCGGTCCACGGGCACGCGCGTGCCGTCCGGCTCGCTCAGCCTGGCCCGCAGCACACCGTCGGGGTAGTCGCCGGCGACCCGGGCGGCCAGTTCCTCGGCGAGCGCGGTGCGGCCGGAGCCGGGCCGGCCCGCGACGAGCAGCACGCGCGCGCGGGGTGCCTTGCGGCCGGAGAGAGTGTCCAGGCCGGCGCGCTCGATGTCGGCGCGCAGCTCCTTCAACTCCCGGGTACGGCCCAGGAACCGCCACTCCTCGGCAGGCTCTTCCGACAGCCGCACGCCGTCCGTGTCCACCGCCTGATCCGTCACGGGCCACACTCCCGATCCCACCGCACGCCGACGCCCGCCGGGACCCCGGTTCGGGCGTTTCCCGAGCCTAGTTCACGCTCTGCGACGTTCCCGGCGGAGCGCGGCGGGCGGATCCCCTGATCGGATCAACCGATGGTCACACCGGATGGGGCGGGCGTGACGGAGAAGACGGACGGGATGCCGGATCCGTCCGTCAGCGACCCGTCGGGATCCGCGGCCCGGCGGGACCGGCGTGCCCCAGCGACCGACTCGCCAGGGCCCCCGCCGACAGGATCCACCGACCCACCAGGCCCCAGCCGCCCCGGTGGAACCCGGCGCCCGCCAGAGTCCACCGACCCGGCAGGACCGGCCGCCCGACAGGGTCCACCGACCCGGCAGGCCCTGGCCGCCCCGGTGGAACCCGGCGCCCGCCAGGGTCCACCGACCCGGCAGGACCGGCCGGCCCACCACGACCAGCCGCCCCGCCGGGACCAGCCGCCCCGCCGGGACCCGGCGCCCCGACGGGACCCGGCGCCCCGGGCGGGACCCCGTGGTCCGGCGGGACCCCGTGGTCCGGCAGTGCCGGCCGCCCGGCGGCGGGATCACCGGCCGGGCTGTGACCGCCCCCGGAGCGGAGCTCGCCGGGTGGAGCGGCTCACTCCTGGAACGGGCGGGCCGGCCACGGTGCCCCGGCCGGGCGCAGGGACTCCACGCCGTCGCCCCGCTCCGCCGCGACCAGCGAGAGCACCCCCACGACCAGGCAGTTGTTGTGCAGCTCCCCCGCGAGCACTCCCCGGACCAGGTCCGCGACGGGCACCCGCTCCAACTCCATGTCGGCCTCTTCGTCCTCCACCTCAAAGCGCTCCTCCTCGGCCTCGGAGAGGTTCCGGGCGAGGAAGATCCGTACGGCCTCGTCGCAGCCGCCGGGGGTGGTGTAGACGTCGGTCAGCACCCGCCAGTCCTCCGCCTTGACGTGCGCCTCCTCGTACAGCTCGCGCTGGGCGGCGTGCAGCGGGTTCTCGCCGGGGACGTCGAGCAGGCCGGCCGGGATCTCCCACAGCTTCTCGCGCACGGGGTGCCGGTACTGCCGGATGACCAGGACCCGGCCCTCGTCGTCCAGGGCGAGGACGGCCACGGAGCCGGGGTGGACCTGGTAGTCGCGGGTCACCACGGAGCCGTCGGGCATGACCACGTCGTCCGTGCGGACCGAGGTCTTCCTGCCCTGGAACGGGGTCCGCGTGCCCCGGACCTCCCACTCCTCTGCGGTGTCCTTGATCGTGCTGCCCGTCATGCCTGACCTGCCCTTTCGAACGTACGAAAGCCGGGGCCCGCGCCGTTGAGTGCGCGTGCCCCGGCAACCGTACAACTGGTGTGCCCGTGCTACTTCGACGTCTTGCGTTCGACCGCGGCCTTGACCAGCCCGGCGAAGAGCGGGTGCGGGCGGGTCGGGCGCGAGCGCAGCTCCGGGTGCGCCTGCGTGGCGACCAGGTAGGGGTGGACGTCCCGCGGGTACTCGACGTACTCGACGAGCTTGCCGTCCGGGGAGGTGCCCGAGAAGACGAGGCCGGCCTTCTTCTCCAGCTCCGCGCGGTAGGTGTTGTTCACCTCGTAGCGGTGGCGGTGCCGCTCCTCGACGTACTCCTTGCCGTCGTAGACCTCGCGCACGATGGAGCCCTCGGCCAGCTTCGCCGGGTACATGCCGAGCCGCATGGTGCCGCCCATGTCGCCCTCGCCGGCCACGATGTCCAGCTGCTCGGCCATGGTGGAGATGACCGGGTGGGCGGTGGCCGGGTCGAACTCGGTGGAGTTGGCGTCCGAGATGCCGGCGAGGTTGCGCGCGGCCTCGACCACGATGCACTGCAGGCCCAGGCAGAGGCCGAGCAGCGGGATGCGGTTCTCCCGGGCGTACTCGATGGCGCCGACCTTGCCGAGCACGCCGCGGTCGCCGAAGCCGCCGGGGATGCAGATCGCGTCGACGTCGCCGAGCTGCGCCTGGGCGCCGGCCGGGGTCTTGCAGTCGTCGGACGTGACCCACTTGATCTTCACTCGGGCCTTGTTGGCGAAGCCGCCCGCGCGCAGCGCCTCGGTGACCGAGAGGTAGGCGTCCGGCAGGTCGATGTACTTGCCGACCAGGGCCATGACGATCTCGTGGTCGGGCTTGTGGACGCGGTCGAGCAGGTCGTCCCAGGTCGTCCAGTCCACGTCGCGGAAGGGCAGGTCCAGCTTGCGGACGACGTAGGCGTCCAGGCCCTCGGTGTGGACGACCTTCGGGATGTCGTAGATCGAGCGGGCGTCGGGGCAGGCGACCACGGCGGCCTCGTCGACGTCGCACATCAGGGAGATCTTGCGCTTGATCGCGGTCGGGACCTCGCGGTCGCAGCGGAGCACGATCGCGTCCGGCTGGATGCCGATGTTGCGCAGCGCGGCGACCGAGTGCTGGGTCGGCTTGGTCTTCAGCTCGCCCGAGGGGCCGATGTAGGGCAGGAGCGAGATGTGGACCACGAACACGTTGTCCCGGCCGACCTCGTGGCGGACCTGGCGGACGGTCTCCAGGAACGGCAGCGACTCGATGTCGCCGACGGTGCCGCCGACCTCGGTGATCACCACGTCGACCTCGTCCGTCGCCATGCGGCGGATGCGGTGCTTGATCTCGTTGGTGATGTGCGGGATGACCTGCACCGTGTCGCCCAGGTACTCGCCGCGCCGCTCCTTGGCGATGACGGCCGAGTAGACCTGCCCCGTGGTCACGTTGGCGGTGCCGTCCAGGTCGCGGTCGAGGAAACGCTCGTAGTGCCCGATGTCCAGGTCGGTCTCGGCCCCGTCGTTCGTGACGAAGACCTCACCGTGCTGGAAGGGGTTCATCGTGCCCGGATCGACGTTCAGGTACGGGTCCAGCTTCTGCATCACCACGCGAAGACCCCGGGCCTTGAGGAGCATGCCGAGGCTGGAGGCGGTCAGCCCCTTGCCCAGCGAGGAGGCGACACCCCCGGTGACGAAGATGTGCTTGGTCGTCGAAGCTGTGCCATTGCGGAAAGCGGTGGGCGGCATGGCCAAGAGGGGGCTCCCGTGGTCGCGGTCTGGGGTGCGGTGCGTTCGTCCTCCGCCCCGGTCGTCCCGGGTGTCGTCGGCGGCGCCGTCGCTGCGGTTCCGGGGTTTCTCTCCCACCGGTCCACGGGCTACCAGCGTATCAGCGCCTCGGGGCGGCGACTCCCGGCCACCCTCCGCGTACGTCCGGACACGCAGGTGGGAGCATCACAGTTTCCTCACCCGGTGGTCACCCGTTCGGCGGACCCGGGTTGCCGTGAGCGGCACACAGATCATCTACGTGCGTCGTATCCTGCTCGGACGTTCGCTGCCGAGCCCGCCCGGCGACGCGGCACCACCCCTCGCCCGTCAGCACCGGAACAACAAGAGCTCTTCCGTTCGTTGAGCAACAATTGCCGTTTGCGACCACAGCTTGCGACACAGCGGCTTGCGGCGCAGCAGCAATTGTCGTTCACGGCGCAGCGTTTGGCTCCACGGCCGATCGGCTGCTTTGCTTCATGGACTCGACGGCACATGGCACACATGTGACGCACGATCCGTATTTCCTCGACACACATCTTCTGCACACACACTTTCCTGACCCCACCCTTGACCGCACTAGCGACCGCCCCGACATGCGGGGTGACGTGGCCGTTCGACTGGAGTTGCACGTGGCCGGGCGCATCGAAGACTACGCACTCATCGGAGACATGCAGACCGCCGCGCTGGTCTGCCGGGACGGCACAGTCGACTGGCTGTGCCTGCCCCGCTTCGACTCGCATGCCATCTTCGCCGGCCTGCTCGGCACCGAGGAGCACGGCTTCTGGCGGCTCGGTCCCGCCCACGCCTCCGACGCCGAGCCGCCCGCCGCGGCCCGGCGGACCTACCGCGGGGACTCGCTGATCCTGGAGTCCGAGTGGGACACCGCGCGCGGCACCGTCCGGGTGACCGATTTCATGCCGCCGCGTGACGGCGCACCGCAGCTGATCCGGATCGTGGAGGGTGTCTCCGGCCGGGTGCCGATGCGCTCGGAGCTGCGCATGCGGTTCAGCTACGGCCGGGTGGTCCCGTGGGTGCACAAGCACGAGGGCCGCACGGTGGCCGTCGCCGGGCCCGACTCCGTCTGGTTCGACACGGAGGCCGAGACCTACGGCAAGGCGCTGACCACGTACGCGGACTTCACGGTCGCGCCGGGCGACCGGATCGCGTTCACCATCTCGTGGGAGCCCTCGCACAAGGAGCCGCCGGCCCTGCCGGAGCCGGAGCAGTCCCTGACGGCCACCGAGGACTTCTGGCGCGACTGGGTGGAGCACTGCACGTACCACGGCCCCTACCGCGAGGCCGTGGTCCGCTCCCTGATCACGCTGAAGGCCCTGACGTACGCGCCCACCGGCGGCATCGTCGCCGCGCCCACCACCTCCCTGCCGGAGGAGATCGGCGGGGTGCGCAACTGGGACTACCGCTACACCTGGCTGCGCGACGCGGCGATCACTCTGTCCTCGCTGCTGCGCACCGGCTACCGCGAGGAGGCCCGCGCCTGGCGCGAGTGGCTGCTGCGCGCGGTCGCCGGTGACCCCGAGAACCTGCAGATCATGTACGGCATCGCGGGCGAGCGCGAGCTGGGCGAGGCGGAGCTCGACTGGCTGCCGGGCTACGAGAACTCCACCCCGGTCCGGGTCGGCAACGGCGCGGCGCACCAGCTCCAGCTGGACGTCTACGGCGAGGTCACCGAAGCCCTGCATCTGGCCCACATGACGGGCCTGGCCCGCAACGACTACGCCTCGGTGCTCCAGCTGAAGCTGATCCGCTACCTGGAGGACCACTGGAACGAGCCGGACGAGGGCATCTGGGAGGTGCGCGGCCCGCGCCGCCACTTCGTGCACTCCAAGGTGATGGCCTGGGTCGCCGTCGACCGCACCATCAAGCTGATCGAGTCCGGCGACGCCGACGGCCCGCTGGAGCGCTGGAAGCAGCTGCGGGACGACATCCACCGGGACGTGTGCGAGAAGGGCTACGACAAGGAACGCAACACCTTCACGCAATCCTACGGCTCCCGCGAGCTGGACGCCTCGCTGCTGCTGATCCCGCAGATGGGCTTCCTGCCGCCGGACGACAAGCGGGTCATCGGCACCATCGAGGCCATCCAGCGCGAGCTGTCCACGTCGGACGGCTTCATCCTGCGCTACCCGACGGACGGCGACGACGAGGGCGTCGACGGCCTCCCGGGCGACGAGGGGGCCTTCCTGGCCTGCTCGTTCTGGATGGCGGACGACCTGGCGATGATCGGCCGGGTCGACGAGGCGCGCAAGCTCTTCGAGAAGCTGCTCTCCCTGCGCAACGACCTGGGCCTGCTGGCCGAGGAGTGGGACCCGCGCCTGAAGCGCCAGGTCGGCAACTTCCCCCAGGCCTTCAGCCACGTGCCCCTGATCGACACGGCCCTCAGGCTCACGGCGAGCGGGGCGTACGGGGGCTGAACCGCCACCGGACCGGCCGGGCGAAGGCCGTCGCCGCGGGGACCGGACCGTCTGCCCCGGCGGCGGCACGCCGTCCGCTCGGCGTGTCGCCGAGGGTGGACGGTCCGGTCGTGCCGCGCCGGTCCGGGCCGACGGCCCGTTCAGCCCGCCGGGTCGGCCGTGGGGGTCGTCGGGGCCGTGGGGGGCATCGGGGCGGGTCGTGTGGGGGGCCGACGGTGCCGTCAGGGCCCGTTCCCGCAGCCCGTGGGATGTCCCGGGCGCGGCCGCGCCGGGTAGCGTCCGGCTCATGGACAGCGGCAGGAACAGCGGATTCGACACCCGGGGCGCCGGAATCACCGTGCAGCGGGCACTGGAGCTGCCCGGGCTGCGCAGCGGCCTGCCGGAGATCCTCGCGGGCGCCGACCGCCTGCACCGCACCGTGCGCTGGGTGCACGCCGGCGAGGTGCCCAACATCGCCTCGCTCCTCAAGGGCGGCGAACTGCTGCTGACCACCGGGTACGGTCTCGGTGCCCGGCCCGCCGAGCAGCGGGCGTTCGTCCGCACCCTGGCCGAGCGCGGCATCGCGGCCCTCGTCGTGGAGCTGGGCCCGCGTTTCGCCCGGCTGCCCGCGGCCCTCGTCGACACCGCCCGCGGCGCCGGGCTGCCGCTGGTCCAGCTGCACCGCGAGGTGCCGTTCGTGACGGTCACCGAGGAGATCCACACCGAGATCGTCAACGGCCACTACGCGCTGCTCCAGCGGGCCGAGGAGGTGGACCGGCGGTGCACGCGGGCCCTGCTGGACGGCGGCGGGGTGCCGCAGGTACTCGGCATCCTGGCCGGGTTCGGCGACAACCCGGTCTTCCTGGAGACCACCGACGGCCGCCTGCTGTACGCCGCCGGATCCGGCCCCGAGGGCGCCGACCCGCTCCAGGTCTGGGAGGGGCTGCGCGGCCCGCACAAGGACGCGCCGCCTCCGGCGGGCTCGGTGCTGGTCGACGTCCCCGGCGGTGGCCCCGGCACCGGGTCGGTGCGCGCGCGGCTGGTCCTGCTGCCGGTGCGGTCGCCGCTGGCGCCGGTGCACCGGATGGCGGCGGAGCGGGCGGCCGGCACCCTCGCCGTGGTGCTGATGCAGGCACGGCAGGAGGAGGAGCTGGCCGCGCGCGGACGCGGCGACTTCCTCACCGACCTCGCCGAGGGCCGGGTCACCGCGGACGACGCCCCGGCGCAGGCCCGGGTCCTGGGCTTCAGACCGGGCACCGGCCCGCTGCTGCCGGTGGTGATGCGCCTCGGCGACGCCCTGTCCCCCTCGGGCGGCGGCTGGGCGGTGCTGGCCCGCGCGGTCGCCGAGGAGCTGGCGTCGGTGGGAGTGCCCGTCCTGCTGGGTGTACGGCCGGTGGAGGGCCGGGTGCCGCTGCTGCTCGGGCTGCGCGCGGAGGCGGAGCGGCCGGCGGTCGCCGACCGGGTGGCGGCGGCGCTGCGGGCGGGCGTGGAGCGGGCCGGGATGCGGCGGCCGGGCGCCCAGCCGCCGGTCGTGGTCGTCGGTGTGCCCGGCGGCTGGGCGGCGGCCTCGGCGGGCCTGCGGCACGCGGCGGAGACGGCGACCGCCGCACAGGGGCTGCCCGACCGGCCCTGGTACGAGGCCCGGCGCCTGGACATCGACCTGCTGCTGTGGCGGCTGCGCGACCATCCGGACCTCGCGGCCTTCGTGGACCGGGCGATCGGTCCGGTCCGGGACCACGACGACCGCTCGAAGCCGCCCCTGCTGCCCACCCTCCAGACCTACCTGGCGCACGCCGGGCGCAAGGCGGAGACCGCGCGGGAACTCCACCTCAACCGGCAGACGCTCTACAACCGGCTGGCGCGGATCGGCGAACTGCTGGGCACCGACCTCGACGACCCGCAGACCGTCCTGGCCCTGAGCCTGGCCCTGCGCGCCCGCCGGCACGTGCCCTAGGGGAGGCGTCGTCCGGATCCTGCCGGGCTCGCTGGGCCGGGAACGCACTCCCCCACTGCCTCGACGGCGCCTTGACGACGTGGGGTGGGTCCCGGCGGCGTCCGTCGTGGGTTGCCCACTCCCCCACGCCAGCTCCACTCACGCGGGAGGGACCCCCCGTCGCCCCCGCCCAGGTCGGCGACAAGGCACCGCCGCCCGAAGCCGGCCTGAACCGAAGGACGCCCCAGGCGTGGCGTCCGGATGCTGCCGGGCTCGCGGCGCCCGGCAGCATCCGGACGGTCGTCGTGTCGTCGTCGTGTCGTCGTCGGGGCTGCCGGAGCGACGGGAACCGCATGCCCGGAGCAACGGATGCCTAGAGCAACGGCGTGGGCTGCGTCAGCTCGTCGTAGACGCTGAGGACCTGGGCGACGGTCTCGTCCTCGGTCGGCCAGCCGGCCGCCTGCCGCACGCCGCTGTCCCGCAGCTCGTCCCGGCGCCCGGCGTCGCCGAGCAGCCGGACGACGGCGTCGGCCAGGGCCCCGGCGTTCCCGGGCGGGACCAGTTCGGCGGCGTCGCCGACGAGCTCCGGGACACCGCCCACGGCGGCGGCGACGAGCGGCACGCGCGCGTGCAGGGCCTCCTGCACGAGCACGGAACGCCCGGTCTCCCGGCGGCCGGGCAGCAGTGCGAGGTCGGCCGCGGCCAGCAGCTCGGGCACGTCGTCACGGCTGCCGACCAGCACCACCGGCAGTTCCTCGGCCTCGATCCGTCCCTGCAGCTCCCCGCGCAGCGGCCCCTCCCCGGCAACGACGACCAGCGGCGCGGGGTCGAGACGGCACCACGCGTGCGCGGCGTCGAGCAGCACGTCGTACGCCCGGTGCCGTTCCAGGGAACCGACGGCGACCAGCAACGGGCGGTCGACGGCGCCGAGTTCGGCCCGGACCTTCGGGTGCAGCCGGTCGGGGTCCTCGGGCCCTGCGGGCCCACCCGTACGGGGCGGGAGCGCCACGGGGCCGAGCCGGGCGTCCCGCGCCCCCGCGCGCCGCGCCGCGTCGACCAGCTCCGACGTGGCGCCCAGCACCACGGTGGCGGCCTTCATCACCCGTCGCTCCAGTACGCGCAGCAGGTGGGCGCGGGCCCCCTCGGCGTGCACCGGGTCGTGCCGGGTGACGACGAGCGGTGTGCGCACCCGCCGCCCGCCGAGCGCCAGTGCGGCCCGGAAGGAGGCGTGCAGTCCGTGCGCGTGCACCAGATCGGCGTCGGCGCACACCGCGCGGAGCGCGGCCACCGAGACGGGATCGCTGCTGCGGGGCACGTGCACGTGGTCGGCTCCGGCGCCCGTGAAGTCGTAGGTGCACTCCGCCTCGTCGGGGGCGCACACCGTCACTTTCACGCCCCGGGCGACGAGCCCCGCGGCCAGTGAACGCACGTGCGCGCTACTGCCTGCGTTGCCACCGCCCAGCACCTGAACGGTGCGCAGCGGCGACTGGCCGTGCGGTACGTGGCTGCTCAGGGGGGTCACCTGGCCGGGGCTCCTGGTTCGGCGGGGGCGGTCACGAAGAACGTACAGAAGGACGGTGCGGAGGGCGCGCGCCGCCCGGCCTCCCGGGCGTCACTCCGTCAAGGATGCCAGGCCGTACGGGTGTTCCGGCAACGACGGACACTGCGCGCGATCGGCCGACGGGGCAACAGAACCGCGCCACTTCACCCGTACGAGTGACTGTCGACTCCCCTGCCGCCCCGGCCCCGCACCACCGGCCGAGACCGGGGGCGCACGCCTCACCCCCCGCCACACACCGCGCGGGGAGCCACACGGCCAACCTCCCGACGGCTGAACCAACGGCCCACTGAACTGTCCGACACTGCTCGCAATGCCCGGACGGCTCGACTGCTCGACTGCTCGACTGCTCGACGACAGGCAACGGCTCTTTCAACGAACGGGTCTTTCCGCGAACGAGTCTTTCCGCGAACGGGTCTGTCAGCCGCCGGTCACAGGGCCCGCGCCGCGCAGCGTGAACGCACCTGTGACCGCCGGGGTCCGTTCCCGCCCGGCCCGCCGGGTCCCGCGTACCTCACCGGCGGGCCGGGCCGGCCGCCGGCGCACCGCCACTCGCCGGCGCACCGCCGTACCGCGCCCCGCCCCGTTCGCACTCCGCCCGTACGCCCCGCGCCGCGCCGCAGCCCCCGTGCTCACCGCCGGAGGCCTACGCGTCGGCGCGCGCCGTCTCCAGCAGCTCCTCCGCGTGTGCGCGGGCGGTCTCCGAGTCCTCCTGGCCGGCGAGCATCCGGGAGAGCTCCCGTACGCGCTCCTCGCCCTCCAGGACCTTCACGCCTGAGCTGGTCACCGAGCCGTCGTTGGTCTTCTCCACCAGCAACTGCCGGTCGGCGAACGCGGCCACCTGCGGCAGATGCGTCACGACCACGACCTGCGCGCTCTTCGCGAGCCGCGCGAGACGCCGCCCGATCTCCACCGCCGCCTTGCCGCCGACGCCCGCGTCGACCTCGTCGAAGAGGTACGTCGGCACCGGGTCCGTGCCCGCGAACACGACCTCCACGGCCAGCATCACGCGCGACAGCTCACCGCCGGACGCGCCCTTGGCGATCGGCCGCGGCGGCGCCCCGGGATGCGGGGCGAGCAGCAGCTCGACCTCGTCGGCGCCCGACGGACCGTACGCGACCGGCCGGCCGCCCACCTCCACGCCCTCCGCGTCCTCGGTCTGCCGGATCGCGAACGACACACGCGCGTGGGGCATCGCGAGCGACGCCAGCTCGGCGGTCACGGCGGCGGCGAACCGTTCGGCGGCCTCGGTGCGCGCGTCCGTCAACGCCTGGGCGAGACCGCCCAGTTCCGCCCGCAGCGCGTCCCGCTCGGCGGTCAGTTCGCCGATCCGCTCGTCGTCGCCGTCCAGTTCGGTCAGCCGTGCGGCACCCTGCTCGGCCCAGGTCAGCACGGCGCTCACGTCCTCGCCGTACTTCCGGGTCAGCGCGGTGAGCGCGGCCCGGCGCTCCTCGACCGCCGCCAGCCGCAGCGGGTCGGCGTCCAGGTCGTCGGCGTACCCGGCGAGTTCGCCGGCCACGTCGCGCAGCAGGATCCCGACCTCGGCGATCCGCTCGGCGAGCGCGGCGAGCGCCGGGTCGTGCGACCGTACGGCGTCCAGGGCGCGCTGCGCGCCCGCGACGAGCGTCGCGGCGTCCACGCCCTCGGGGTCCTCGGGGTTGCCCGCGAGCGCCGTGTGGGCGGCCGTGGCGGCCGACGCGAGCGCCTCGGCGTGGCCCAGCCGCTCCGCCTCCTCCGCCAGCTCCGCGTCCTCACCGGCGCGCGGCTCGACCGCGGCGACCTCGTCGAGGCCGTAGCGCAGCAGGTCGGCCTCCTGGGCGCGCTCACGCGCGCGCGTGGTGATCTCGTCCAGCTCGGTGGCGACCGCCCGCAGCCGCCGGTAGGCCTCGGAGTACTTCGCGAGCGGCCCGGCGACCGCGTCACCGGCGTACCGGTCCAGCGCCTGCCGCTGCCGGGACAGCTTCAGCAGTCCCTGCTGGTCGGTCTGCCCGTGCACGGCCACCAGCTCGTCGGCCAGCTCGGCGAGCATCCCCACCGGCACCGACCGCCCGCCGAGGTGCGCGCGCGAGCGCCCTTCGGCGGAGACGGTGCGGCTGATCAGCAGCGCCCCGTCGTCCAGCTCGGCCCCGGCCTCCTCGGCCCGGACGGCCGCCGCCGCGTCGCCGGGCACGCCGATGCGCCCCTCGACGACCGCGTTCTTGGCCCCGATCCGCACGAGCGCCGCGTCCGCGCGTCCGCCGAGCAGCAGCCCGAGGCTGGTGACCACCATGGTCTTGCCGGCGCCCGTCTCACCGGTGACAGCGGTGAATCCGGGCGACAGCTCGACCACGGCGTCGTCGATGACACCGAGTGACCGTATCCGCATCTCCTCAAGCACGAACACGACCATACGAGGTCGAGGGCGGAAAGCGCACACAGCCCGCCCTTGCTACGCCGTGCACTGCACGCCGCCCAGGGGCGCGGGGAACTGCGCGACCAGCCACCTCCGACCCGCGGCCGGCACACACCAGAACCACCCCTTCGAGACCGCTGGGTCCTGTCCGACGGCCCCTAGTGCGGCGCCCCCCGCCACCCGGACACCGGCAGCGCGAACTTCGCCACCAGCCGGTCCGTGAACGACGCATGGTGCAGCCGCGCCAGCCGCACCGGCACCGCCCCCCGCCGCACCTCCACCCGCGCGCCCGGCGGCAGGTCCACGGTCCGCCGCCCGTCGCACCACAGCACCCCCGGCGGGATGTGCGGCAGCACCTCCACCGCGAGCACCGAGTCCGGCGAGGTCACCAGCGGCTTCGCGAACAGCGCGTGCGCGCTGATCGGCACCATCAGCAGGGCCTCCACCTCGGGCCACACCACCGGCCCGCCGGCCGAGAAGGCGTACGCCGTCGAGCCGGTCGGCGTGGACAGCACGATGCCGTCGCAGCCGAACCCGGTCACCGGCCGCCCGTCGATCTCCAGGACGACCTCGAGGAGCTTCTCGGCGCCGGCCTTCTGCACGGCAGCCTCGTTCAGTGCCCAGTCGGTGTGCACGATGTCGCCGTTGCGGTGCACTACGACGTCGACGGTCATGCGCTCCTCGACCTCGTAGGCCCGGTTCACCACCCGGTCGACGACCTTGTCGAGGTCGTCGCGCTCGGCCTCCGCGAGGAAGCCGACCCGGCCCAGGTTGACGCCGAGCATGGGCACCCCGGAGGCCCGGGCGAACTCGGCGCCGCGCAGCAGCGTGCCGTCCCCGCCCAGCACGATGAGCAGCTCGCACCCGTCGAGGCACTGCGGGGTGGCCTCGCCGACCAGCTCGACCTCGCCCGGCAGCGGCAGGTCGCGCGCCTCGGCTTCCAGGACCCGTACGCCGATCCCGGCCTGCAGCAGCCCCTTGACCACCAGTTCCGCGCTGCGGATGGCGGCGGGACGCCCGGTGTGGGCGAGCAGGAAAACAGTTCGCGCTCGGTTCTGTGTCAACGCGGCCCCTCCGCCACTGCACGGTCAACGTCGGCCGGGTCCGGTGCGTCGGCCCCGGCCCGCAGCCACAGAAAGTACTCGACGTTCCCTGAGGGGCCCGGCAGCGGACTGGCGGTGACCCCCTTCACGCCGAGCCCCAGTTCCCAGGCCCGGCGGGCGACGCCCGTCACGGCCTCCGCCCGCAGCTGCGCGCTGCGGACCACTCCCCCGCTGCCCAGCCGTTCCTTGCCCACCTCGAACTGCGGCTTCACCATCATCACCAGGTCGGCGTCCGGCCGCGTGCACCGCACCAGGGCGGGCAGCACCAGCCCGAGCGGGATGAAGGACAGATCCCCCACGACAAGATCCACGGGCTCCCCATCGATCGCTTCCAACGTCAATTCGCGTACGTTCGTACGGTCCTTCACGGTGACGCGTTCATCCTGCTGGAGGGTCCAGGCGAGTTGTCCGTATCCGACGTCGGCGGCGACGACGTGCGCGGCGCCCGCGCGCAGCAGTACGTCGGTGAAGCCGCCGGTGGAGGCTCCGGCGTCCAGCGCCCGCCGCCCCTCGACGACGAGGCCGCGCGGCACGAAGGCGTCGAGGGCGCCGGCGAGCTTGTGGCCGCCGCGCGAGACGTAGTCGGGGTCGCCGTCGTCGGCGGTCACGACGATCGCCGCGGCGGTCTCCACCTGTGTGGCGGACTTGGTCGCGACGGTCTTGCCGACGGTGACCCGCCCGGCGGCGATCAACTGGCTCGCGTGCTCGCGCGAACGCGCCAGCTTGCGGCGCACCAGCTCCGCGTCGAGACGGCGGCGTGCGACTCCTGCCACGTTCGGTTCAGCTCCTGCGGTCGTACGGTGAGGGCGGCGACGGGGGCGCGGACGGTCCCGGTGGGGCCGGGGGTCCGTGGCGGGCGTCGAGCGCGGTGAGCGCGTCGCGCAGCCCCCGGTGTACATCCTCGTACACCTCGACGTGTCCGTCCGTGGCCAGGTGGTCGGCGTCGGCCAGCCGCGCCAGCCGGGCGTCGACCTCGGCGTTCCCGGTGGGGGTGCGCGGGACGTCCAGCGGGGCGGGGGCGGCGGGTTCGTACCCGGAGTCCTCGGGCGCCCCTGACCCCGGGTGTCCGGAATCCTGCTCGGAACCGGCCTGCCCGGAATCGGCCTGCCCGGACTCCGGCTCCGGTACTGCGTCGTTCATGCCCCGACGCTACCGCGTGGCTGGGGTACGGTCGGTCCCGATGGCGACGACTGAGGAGTGCCGTGCCGCACTCGACGAGCTCTCGGAGAACATGCGCGGCGCCGGAGGCGACGTCCGGGCGGCCACCGAGCTGGACCGCTCGGTCAGCTGCCACATCACCGACCTGGACGTCACCTTCGCCGGACGCATGGCGGACGGCGGGATCGACGTGCGCGACACCCTTGAGGGGCCGCCGCGCGAGAGGGCCCAGATCAGGCTGGCGATGACCGGCGACGACCTGGTGGCCCTGGTGGCGGGCGAGCTGGACTTCGCCAGGGCCTGGGGCTCGGGCCGGGTGCGGCTGGAGGCGGGCCTGCGCGACCTGTTCCGGCTCAGAAAGCTCCTCTGACCGCCTTCAGGAAGCTCCTCCGACCGCCTTCATACGACCGCCTTCGGGCGACTGCCTTCAGGCGACTGCCTTCAGGAGGCTCGGGCGGCCGACGTCTTCACGTGCTCGCGCGCACCCGGTACCCGTGCCCTGCGCGCGGCCGGCACCACCAGCGGCGTACCCGTCTCCGGGTCGTCGATGACCTGGCAGCGCAACCCGAAGACCCGCTCGACGAGGTCGGCGGTGACGATGTCCTTCGGCGCGCCCTCGGCGATGATCTCCCCGTCGCGCAGGGCGATGAGGTGGGTGGCGTAGCGGGCGGCGTGGTTGAGGTCGTGCAGGACGGCGACGAGGGTGCGGCCCTGCTCCTCGTGGAGCTCCGCGCACAGGTCGAGGACGTCGATCTGGTGCTGGATGTCCAGGTACGTGGTCGGTTCGTCGAGGAGCAGCAGCGGGGTCTGCTGGGCGAGCGCCATGGCGATCCACACCCGCTGGCGCTGGCCGCCGGAGAGTTCGTCGACGTAGCGGTCGGCGAGTTCGGAGATGCCGGTCTGGGCCATCGACTCCTGGACGACCCGTTCGTCCTCGGTCGACCACTGGCGCAGCAGACCCTGGTGCGGGTAGCGCCCGCGGCCGACGAGGTCGCCGACGGTGATGCCGTCGGGTGCGACGGACGACTGGGGCAGCAGGCCGAGGGTCCGCGCGACCTGCTTGGCGGGCATCGACTGGATGACGGACCCGTCGAGCAGCACCCGGCCCTCGCTCGGCTTGAGCATCCGCGACAGGGCACGCAGCAGCGTGGACTTGCCGCAGGCGTTCGGGCCGACGATCACGGTGAAGGAGCTGTCGGGTATCTCCACCGACAGCTGCTGCGCTATGACCCGCTGGTCGTAGGCGAGGGTGACGTTCTCGGCGGTGAGGCGGTTCACATTGCTCCTTTGGTTCTCGGTCCCGCTGCAGGGTCGCGCCCATCGCGTTCGCACCCGCCACGGGTGTCGCACCCACCGCGGGCGTCACGCCCTCCGCGGGGGCCGGCTCCGGCGCTCATATCCGGCCCGCCCTGCGCTCGGTGACCAGCAGCCACAGCAGGTAGACGCCGCCGAGTACGCCGGTGACGACGCCCACGGGCAGCTGGTCGGCGCCGAAGGCCCGCTGCGAGATCCAGTCGGCGCTGACCAGCAGGGCGGCGCCCATGCACAGGGACGGCAGGAGGTTGGGGCCGGGCGAGCGGGTGAGGCGCCGGGCGAGCTGCGGTGCGGTGAGCGCGACGAAGCTGACCGGTCCCGCGGCGGCGGTCGCGGCGGCGGTGAGCAGGACGGCGGCCACCATCAGCAGGGCCCGCACGCGCTCGACACGCACCCCGAGGGCGTACGAGACGTCGTCGCCCATCTCCATCATCCGCAGCGCCCGTCCGTTGGCGAGGACGAACGGCACGAGTACGGCGCAGAGCGCGAGCAGGGGCCAGACCTGGTCCCAGTCGCGGCCGTTGAGGGAGCCGGTCATCCAGACGACGGCGCGGGAGGCGTCGACGATGTCGGCCCGGGTGAGGAGGTAACCGTTGACGGCCGTGACGATCGCGGACACGCCGATGCCGACCAGGACCAGCCGGTAACCGTGCACGCCCCGCTTCCAGGCGAGCAGGTAGATGGCGAGACCGGTCACCAGGCCACCGACGAGCGCACCGAGGGTGACCTGCGCCGAACTGCCGGAGAACAGCACGATCATGGTGAGCGCACCGGCGGTCGCGCCCTGGCCGAGGCCGAGTACGTCCGGACTGCCGAGCGGATTGCGCGAGATGGCCTGGAACAGCGCACCGCCCACCCCGAGCGCGCCGCCGACCAGCAGTCCGACGAGGACCCGCGGCAGCCGCAGTTCGTTGACGATGAACTCCTGCCCCGGATCGCCCCGCCCGACCAGCGTCCTCAGCACGTCGGCGGCCGGGATGTCGAAGTCGCCGGTGCCGATCAGCAGGACGCTCGCGGCCAGCGCGAGGAGCAGCAGCAGCGCGACGACGGCCACGGCCCGGACGTCGAGCCGGAACGACAGCCCACCCGGACCGCGCACGGTCCGGCCGGCGGCCCCGGCGGCCCCAGCGGTCCTCATGGTCTTCCCGGTCTTCACAGCTGGGCCGTCCTCCGCCGTCGTACGAGAAAGATGAAGACCGGCCCGCCGAGAACGGCGGTCACGATGCCGACCTGCAGCTCCGAGGGCCGTGCGACGATCCGGCCGAGCACGTCCGCGCCGAGCAGCAGCACGGGCGAGAGGATCGCGGCGTACGGCAGGATCCACCGCATGTCGGGACCGGTGAAGGAGCGCACGATGTGCGGGACCATCAGTCCGACGAACACGATCGGCCCGCAGGCCGCGGTCGCCGCGCCGCAGAGCACGGTCGCGGCCAGCATGGACAGCGCCCGGGTGCGGTTCAGGTTGGCGCCGAGGGCCCTGGCGGTGTCGTCGCCCATCTCCATGGCGTTGAGCGGCCGCGAGAGCGCGAGGGCGAGGACCGTGCCGGCCACGAAGAAGGGCAGCACCTCGCGGATGGTCCCGTTCGTCGCCGAGGCGAGCGAACCGACCGTCCAGAAGCGCATCCGCCCCAGCGCCGCGTCGTCCATGATCATGACGGCCTGGAGGTAGCCGAAGAGGGCCGCGCTGATCGCCGTTCCGGCCAGCACCAGGCGCACCGGTGTGGCGCCCCGGCTGCCGCCCAGGAACCAGACCAGCGCGCCGACCGCGGCCGCGCCCGCGAAGGCGAACCACACGTATCCGGTCAGTGAGGTGACGCCGAAGAAGGTGATGGCGGTGACGACCGCGGCCGAGGCACCCGCGTTGATGCCGAGCAGGCCCGGGTCGGCCAGCGGATTGCGCGTGAGCGCCTGCAGCACCGCTCCCGCGAGCCCCAGCGCCGCCCCGGCCAGCAGGCCGAGGAGCGTCCGCGACAGCCGCTCGCCCACCACGACGTCGCCGTACGTGCCGGAGTCGTGGAACAGGCCGTGCCAGACCTGGGCGAGTGAGAGGTCCTTCGCGCCGACGGCGATGCTCGTCAGTGCGATGAACACCAGGACCGCCACGGAGACGGGCAGCCCGGCGGCGCGCAGGGCACGGCGCTTGGCGGGCGGCGCGGGAGCGGTCTCCGCGCGCGCTTCGGGGGGACTGTCGACCAACACGAGGTTAGGCTAGCCTACCCTGCCAAACGATCACGATCCCGACCACACCGTCCTGAACCCGCAGGACCGGTCTCCGGCGCACCCGCAGGCCCGGCTGCGGGCCCGGGAGGGCGTCTTCCCGGTACGGCGGCTCACAATCCCAGTCGCGCCAACGCCTTCTCCGCGTCCAGCCGGCACCCCTCCCCACCGCCCGCCGTCCAGGCCGCGGCGCACAGCGCCCGCAGCCCGTCCAGCGCCGCACCGTCGCCCTCCAGCTCCAGTCGCTCCGCGCCGGCCGTCGCCGTCCAGCCACCGCACCGGAAGCCCTCGCCCGCGTCGCCGCCGACCTCGGGCTGCCCGGTGAGCAGCCCGCGCAGATCGGCGTCGACGTACGTCGGCCGGTGCTGCGGCGGCGCGGCGAGCAGCTGGGTCCCGTCGGTCACGCCGGTCAGGACCAGCAGCGAGTCGACCTCGCCGTTGAACGCGCCCTCGATGTCCGTGTCCAGCCGGTCGCCGACCACCAGGGGCCGCTGCGCCCCGGTCCGCAGGATGGTCTCCCGGTGCATCGGGGGCAGCGGCTTTCCCGCGACCTGCGGCTCCGCACCGGTCGCGATGCGGACGACTTCCACCGCCGCGCCGTTGCCCGGGGCGATCCCCCGGGCGCCCGGGATCGTGAGGTCGGTGTTGGAGGCGTACCAGGGCACACCTCGCGCGATGGCGTAGCAGGCCTCGGCGAAACGTCCCCAGGGCAGCTCCGGGCCGCCGAAGCCCTGCACGACGGCGGCCGGGTCGTCCTCGGCCGACTCCACGGGCTCCAGACCGCGCTCGCGCAGCGCGACCCGCAGTCCCTCACCGCCGATCACCAGCACCCGCGCCCCCGAGGGCACCTGCTCGGCGATCAGCCGGGCCACCGCCTGCGCGGAGGTGATGACGTCGGCGGCGTCCGTCGGTATGCCCAGCTCGGTCAGGTGCGCGGCGACCGTGTCCGGAGTGCGGAGCGCGTTGTTGGTGACGTACGCCAGACGCATGCCGCCGTCGCGTGCCGTGGTGAGGGACTCCACGGCGTGCGCGATCGCGTTCCCCCCGGCGTACACCACTCCGTCCAGGTCGAGCAGCGCCGTGTCGTACGCCTCGCTCAGGGCCCGCCCACTGCCCGCGGGCCTCGTACCGACGCTCCGGCTCATTGCGCATCGCTCCTCATCAGACGCTTTTCCCCCGATCATCCCCCATGCCACTGACACACGTACGATGCCGGGATGAACTCTGCAGGTCACCCGGAAGCAACGGCGCGCCGGGGCCTGGAACTCACCCCGTTCCGAGGCCTCCGCTACGACCCCGACCGGGTCGGCAGCCTGGCCGCCGTGACCTCCCCGCCCTACGACGTCGTGGTCCGCCCCGACGGCCTGCTCCACCTCGAGTCCGCCGACCCGCACAACATCGTCCGCCTCATCCTGCCCCAGGCCGCCACCCCCGAGGCACGCAACGAGCAGGCCGCGCACACCCTGCGGCGCTGGCTGGCCGAAGGCGTCCTGACCACCGACCCCGAACCCGGCCTCTACGTCTACGAACAGCGCGACGGCGACGGCCTGCTGCAACGCGGCCTCATCGGCGCCCTGCGCGTGTCGGAACCCGCCGAACAGGTCGTCCTGCCGCACGAGGACGTCATGCCGCACGTGGTCGCCGACCGCGCGGCACTCATGCGCGCGACCTGGGCCAACCTCGAACCCCTGCTCCTGACTTACCGCGGCGACGACTCCACGGAGGCGACGACCGCCCTGGTGGAGCGCACCTGTGAACAGCCGCCACTGCTCTCGACGACCACGGAGGACGGTTTCCACCACCGTCTGTGGTCGGTCACGGACCCCGGTGCGCTGGCCCGCGTACGTGCCGAACTGGCCCGGCACCAGGCCCTCATCGCCGACGGCCACCACCGCTGGGCGACCTACCGCACGCTCCGCGCGGAGCACCCCTCACCCGGCCCCTGGGACCACGGCCTGGTGCTCCTGGTGGACACGGTCCGCTACCCGCTGCGGGTCCGCGCCATCCACCGCCTGCTGCACGACCTCCCGGTGAAGGACGCCGTGGCCGCCCTGGAGGGCCGTTTCCGTGTCCGCCGCCTGGACACGCCGCTGACCCAGTCCATGAACGCCCTGGCCGAGGCGGCCGGCGCGGGCAACGCCTTCCTCCTCGCCGGTGACGGCGCCTTCCACCTCGTCGACAGGCCCGACCCCGGCCTGCTGTCCCGCACGGTGCCCGCCGACCGCCCCGAGGCGTGGCGCACCCTGGACGCCACCGTCCTGCACGCCACACTCCTCGCCCACGTCTGGCACGTCCCCGACGACTCCGCGGCCCACATCTCCTACATCCACGACACCCGGGCCACCGTCTCCAAAGCGGAACGCGACGGCTCCACGGCGGTACTGATGCACCCGGTCCGCGAGGAGGTCGTCCGCGAACTCGCCCAACAGGGCGTCACGATGCCTCGCAAATCGACGTCCTTCGGCCCCAAGCCGGCCTCGGGCCTGGTGCTGCGCGCGCTCGACGTGTGACGACCTCGGGCGACGTGCGACGCGGCAGGCGCCGGTACGACGACGGGGGGCGGAACCGGGGTCGCCGGTCCCGCCCCCCGTCAGTCGTCGGTCGTCGGTCGTCGGTGTCAGGCCTTGTCGGCGTCCCCGGCGGAAGGACCGTCCGCGTCGCGCTCGGGCGCGGTGCCGGACTCGCCCTCGACCCGGCCTTCGCCCTCGCCCTCGTCGAGGGCGTCCATGAACTCCACCCCGTCCAGCTCGGCGAGCCGGTCCGAAGCGTCGGTGCTGCCGTCCCGGTCGGACTCCACCGCCTTGGCGAACCACTCACGCGCCTCCCGCTCCCGGCCGGCGGCCAGCAACGCGTCGGCGTAGGCGTACCTCAGCCGCGCGGTCCACGGCTGCACGGAGTTGGAGGCCAGTTCGGGGCTCTGCAGCGTCACGATGGCCGCGTCCAGCTGCCCCATGTCGCGCCGGGCACCCGCCGCCACGAGCCGCATCTCGACCTGCCCGGCCTTGTCCAGCTTGTGCACCTCGGGGGCGCCCGCCATGTCCAGCGCCTTCTCCGGCCGGCCGAGCCCGCGTTCGCAGTCGGCCATGACCGGCCACAGCTCCACCGACCCGGTCATCCGCCGCGCGGCCCGGAACTCCGCCAGCGCCTCGCCGTACTTCTGGTTGGCGTACGCGGCGAATCCGGCCGCCTCGCGCACGGCGGCCACACGGGACGCGAGGCGCAGGGCCACCCTGGAGTAGCCGTACGCGGCCTCCGGGTCCTCGTCGAGCAGCCGGGCCACCATCACCAGGTTCCGGGCGACGTCCTCCGCGAGCGTCTTGGGCAGGCTCTGCAGGTCCTGCCGCACGTCCTTGTCGATCTCGTCGCCGGTGACCTCCTCCGGGATCGGCAGACGCTTGATCGGCTCGCGGTCGCGGTCGCGGTCCCGGTCCTCACGGAAGCGCCCACCGCCGCCGTGCCGGTCGTCACGGCCACGGAATCCGCCGCCGGACCGGCCGCCTCCGCGGTCGTCGCGCCGTGGCCCACGCCCACCGCGGTCGTCCCGGCCACGGAAACCCCCGCCCCCGCGGCTGTCGTCACGACGGAAGCCTCCCCGGTCGCCCCGGTCGTCACGGCGGTACGAGGAACGGTCGTCACGGCGGTCTTCCCGACGGAAGGAGGGCCGGTCCTCACGACGCACGTCACGCCGGTCGTCACGCCGGTCGTCGCGCCGGTACGAGGGACGGTCCTCACGGCGGTCATCTCGGCGATCGTCGCGCCGGTACGAGGGACGGTCGTCCCGACGGTCGTCACGGCGGAACGGAGGACGGTCATCACGACGGTCGTCCCGACGGAAGGAGGGACGATCCCCCCGGCCACGGTCACCCCGGTCATCGCGCCCGCCCCGGTCGTCACGCCGGAACTCGCGATCACGTTCCCGATCGTCGCGACGCGGCCCACGGTCACGATCGTCCCGACGCCCGTATCCACCACCGCGGTTGTCGCTCCGGCCGGCGTCACCCCGGCGGCTGTCGTCGCGCCGGTCGTCACGCCTGAACGAAGGGCGGTCGTCACGCCGGAACGGGGCACGCTCATCACGCCGGTCATCCCTGCGGAAACCACCACGCTGACCGCCACGGTCATCCACCCGGCGGTCGTCACGCCGGTCGTCGCGCCGGTCATCGCGCCGGTACGAGGGCCGGTCCTCACGGCGATCGTCACGACGGAACCCACGATCACGGTCCCTGTCGTCGCGACGCGGCCCACGCTCACGATCGTCCCGGCGGAAGCCACCGCGCTGCCCCCCTCGGTCCCCGCGCTGACCTCCACGGTCGCTGCGACCACCACTGTCCCGTCGACGCTCGTCGCGCTCCGGTCGGTCGTCGGGGGAATTGGTGGACATCGGTGACTCCTGTCGTCGGTACCGCAAAGTCATTCTCGCGCAGCCGGGTACCCGGTGCGCCCTGGAAAAACGAAAGGACCCCTGGTCCCCAGCTGAACGCTGGGGACCAGGGGTCCTTCCCAAAGATTGTTCGGCGGCGTCCTACTCTCCCACAGGGTCCCCCCTGCAGTACCATCGGCGCTGTAAGGCTTAGCTTCCGGGTTCG
>NZ_JACBYP010000051.1 GCF_018982965.1 Streptomyces mayonensis
CCCACAAACCGCCCTCCGTACCCCGTCCCCGTCCCCCGTACGGCCCCGCGGACGCGCCCTGCGCACCGCGCCGGACCACAATGGTGCGGCGCCGGATCGCACGGCGCACCGAGCGCCGGTCCGCGGCGTGGCCTCGCCGCACCACCGCGTCCCACCACCGCACCCGGCGCCCGTGGCCGACACCCGTGGCCGCATGCCCTTCCGCAGAGCAGGAGCCGATGACCGAACCCACCGGCGCGGCCCCGGATCCGGCCCGAGTCCCGGACCCGGACTCCGGCGGACCACCCGCCCGACAGCACGGCCCGGGGCGTGCGCGCGAGCGGGCCGGGGCCACCGTGCTCGGTGAGCTGCGCGCCGTCGACGGCGCGCTGTACGCGGCGGTGGCCGCCACCTCCACGCCGGCGCTCGACCGGGCGCTGCGGCGCCTGTCCCGCGCCGCGGACCATTCGAAGATCTCGCTCGGTGCCGCCGCCGTCCTCGCGCTCGGCGGCGCACGGGCCCGCCGGGCGGCCCTCGTCGGCCTCGGCGCGGCCGCCGTGGCCTCGGCGTCGGCGAACCTGCTGGGCAAGCGGCTGGTGCACAGGGCGCGGCCGGACCGGGAGGCGGCACGGGTGACGGTGGACCGGTTGGTGCCGATGCCCACGTCGGCCTCGTTCCCGTCGGGGCACACGGCCGCGGCGGTCGCGTTCGCCACGGCCGTCGGTGTCGTCCTGCCCGCCGGCGCCGTCCCGCTCGGTGCGCTGGCGAGCGCCGTCGGCTACTCCCGGGTCCACACCGGCGTGCACTACCCGGGCGACGTGGCCGCCGGCGCCGTGCTCGGCATCGCCAGTGCGGCCGCCGCGCTGGCCGCAGCGGCGGCCGCGCCGGTGCCGGGCGTGCGCTCCGTGTACGCGGCGGCGGGGACACCCTGACGGCGCGCGGCAGCGGAGCGCCCGTCACCCGGACACCGCCGGGCTCCGGCAGGCCGCCCGTGCCGTTGCGGCCCGGGCGGCCCCTGCGGCGGCGGTACCCTCCGGGCCCGGTCGCCCGGACACCCGCCAGCGTTTGCGGGCCCGGCGGGCGGCTGGTCGACTGTCGCGGGGGGAACCGAAGCCGGTGGCATCGTGCCGGCGCACTCTTCTCGACCCTCCGGAAGGAGTCCCGGCGTGAGTTCCCCGAAGTCGTCCTCGTCGGCGCAGCACCGGTCCGACGGCAGCCAGCCCTGGCTGCACCAGCAGGGCAGGATCATCCAGGAGTTCGGCACGGTCAAGCAGTTCCCCGTGGCGCTGTCCATGGAGACCCGGCTCTACTCCGGCCAGCGGCTCAACAAGGTCCTGGCGGACACCCGGATCCTGCACGACCTGTACAAGAAGTACCACTGGCTGATGCGCGGAGCGACGTTCTACCAACTGCACCTGCTGCTCGACAAGCACGCGGGCGAACAGCTGGAGCTGATCGACACCATCGCCGAGCGCGTCCAGACGCTGGGCGGTGTCGCGGTCGGCGACCCCAGGCACGTCGCCGAGATCACCGGCGTGCCGCGGCCGCCGGACGGGGTCGAGGAGGTTCCGTCCATGCTCTCGCGGCTGCTGGAGGCGCACGAGCTGATCCTCACCGACTGCCACGACGCGGCGGCCCGCACCCAGGACCTCGGCGACGACGGCACCAACGACCTGCTCGTCTCGGAGGTCGTGCGCACCAACGAACTGCAGGCGTGGTTCGTTGCGGAGCACCTGGTGGACACCCCGCTCGTGCACGCCTGACCCCGCCGCACATGGCTCACCTGTCCCAGGACGCCGACGCGGACGCACCGCGCGGGCACCGGTGGGCGGCCTTCCGGCAGACGCCGTTCTGGCCGGCCACCGTGCTGGCGCTGATCCTGGCCGCCGCGGCGGGGCTCTTCGCCGGCTCGTACACCTACTCGATGGCGAACCCGACGCCCCGTCTGATCCCCACGGCGGTGGTGGGCTCCTATCAGGAAGCCGGTGGCCGGGCCTTCCTGAACGGTCTGGAGCGGGCGCTGGACACGTCGGTCAAGGTGCACCCCTACGCGACCCGTACGGCGGCGCACGAGGCGATCGAGCAGCAGGAGGTCTTCGCGGTCTTCGAGCTGCGCGACGACGGGCGGAACGCCGTTCTGGACGTGTCCGGCGCTTCGGGCGCCTCGGTCGCCGAGCTGCTCACCGAGACGGCACCTGCCGTGGGCGAGAAGCTCGGCGTCCGTGTCACCGTCCATGACGTCAACCCGCTGCAGGAGGGCGACCCGCGCGGGCTGGCGATCTTCTACGTCTCGCTGGCCGCCGTGATCATCGGATTCGTCGGGGCGATCCAGCTGAGCGTGCACGCGCGGTCGCTCACCCCGGTCGAACGCATCCTCTTCACGGCGGCCTACGCGCTGCTCGGCGGGTTCGCCATCGCCGCCACGGTGGACTGGCTGCTGGACGCGCTGGATCTGCCCTTCGCCGAGTCGTGGTCGATCCTGGCGCTCACCATGTTCGTGTCCGGCATGGTCTTCACCATGTTCAACACCCTGTTCGGCCGCTGGGCGATGCTGCCGACCTGGGGCCTGATGGTGATCATCGGCAATCCCTCGTCGGGCGGCGCGGTCTCCTGGCCGCTGCTGCCGTCCCCGCTGGGTCTGATCGGCCGGTGGCTGCCGCCCGGAGCCTCGGTCAACGCCCAGCACACTGCGGTGTACTTCCAGGGCCACCAGCACGTGTTCCCCTTCCTGGTGCTGGCGGGGTGGGCACTGCTGTCCTGCGCGGTCTTCTGGGTCTGGCGGCACCGGCATCCCGGCGGGCGGGAGAAGAGCCCGGTGGCGGCGGAGGAATCCTGACCGGGTCGGCACATCCGCCCTTGTCCTCGGGTCATGCCCGCCCCTCCACCCCCAGGGCCCCAAGCCGCCGCCCGCCGGGGCGCCGCGTCTGTTCCGATCGCCACTCGGCTGCGATCATGAAGCCGGAGTCCCCGCCCCCGCCCCGGTTGGAGTGCACATGGCCCTGGACGTCGAAGCGATCCGCGCGCAGATACCCGCCCTGAAGTCCGGCTCCGCCCGCTTCGACGCGCCGGGCGGCACCCAGACCCCGCAGCCCGTCATCGACGCCATCGGCGAGGCACTGGCCGGCCCGCTGGCCAACCGGGGGCGGACGACCGAGGGCGAGCGGAACGCGGACGACATCGTGTCCTCGGCACGGGCCGCGCTCGGCGACCTGCTCGCCACCGACCCGCGGGGCATCGTCCTCGGGCGCAGCGCCACCCAGCTCGCCTACGACCTGTCCCGGACGCTCGCCAAGTCGTGGGGTCCCGGCGACGAGGTCGTCGTCACGCGGCTCGACCACGACTCCAACATCCGGCCCTGGGTCCAGGCCGCCGAGGCGGCCGGGGCGAGCGTGCGCACGGCCGACTTCGACCCGGCCACCGGGGAGTTGCGTCCCGACCACGTCGCGGCGGTGCTCTCCCCGCGCACCCGGCTGGTCGCGGTGACGGCGGCCTCGAACCTCGTCGGCACCGTGCCCGACCTGCCGGCCGTCGCCCGTCTGGCGCACGGCGTCGGCGCGCTGCTGCACGTCGACGCCGTGCACTACGCCTCGCACGCCGTGGTCGATCCCGCGGCCCTCGGCGCGGACACCCTGGTGTGCTCGCCGTACAAGTTCCTCGGCCCGCACCTGGGGGTGCTGGCGGCCCGGCCGGAGTTCCTGGAGGGCCTGCGCCCCGACAAGCTGCTGCCCTCCAGCGACGCCGTGCCCGAGCGTTTCGAGCTGGGCACGCTGCCGTACGAGCTGCTGGCGGGGGCGCGGGCGGCGGTGGACTTCCTCGCCGGTCTCGACCCGGAGGCGCGGGGCAGCCGCCGGGACCGGCTCGTCGCCTCCTTCGCGGCGCTCGAGGCCCACGAGGACGCGCTGCGCGGGCGGATCGAGCAGGGTCTTGCCGGGCTCGGCGGGGTCACCGTGTACTCGCGGGCCGCCCGGCGCACGCCGACCCTGCTGTTCACCGTGGCCGGCCTGCGCCCCGCCGAGGTGTACCGGCGGCTCGCCGAGCACGGCATCGACGCGCCGGCCGGCACCTTCTACGCCCTGGAGGCCTCCCGCCGCCTGGGACTCGGCGACGAGGGCGGCGTCCGGGTCGGGCTCGCGCCGTACACCGACACGGACGACGTGGACCGCCTCCTGACGGCTCTGGGCACCCTCACCGGCTGACCCCGGGCCGGGACACCTCACCGGCTGCCCCGGGTCCGGACACCCTCACCGGCTGCCCCGGGTCCGGACACCCTCACCGGCTGCCCCCGGGCCGCGGCCGGACCGCCACCGGGGCCGCCGCAGGCGCCCGGCGCGGGCCTCACCCCAGCGGCACCGTCACCTCGCCGGTGCCGTCCGCGCTCGCGCCGCCCGCGACCCGCACCGTGAAGGGGCGGTCGGTGCCGCTCGCGGTGACCCGCAGGGTGTCGCCCTCGCGCCGCACCCGGAAGTCCGCGGCCGCGCCGCCCAGCAGGTCGGGGACGGTGATCTGGGCCGTCCAGTCCGCCCGGGCGGGCGGGTGGACGAGCAGGGTCGGGGCGTCCAGCCAGTCGGCGTCGGGGCGCTGCTCGTCGCGGGCCAGCGGCAGGACGGCGCCCTCCCGGACGTACAGCGGCAGGCTGTCGTAGCCGTGCCGTTCGGTGCGCCAGACCGGGCCGGTGACGCGTTCGCCGGTCAGGAGGTGGGTCCAGGTGCCCTCGGGGAGGTACACCTCGACCTCGCCGTCCTCGGTGAAGACCGGCGCGACGAGGAGGTCGGGGCCGAGCATGTACTGGCGGTCCAGCGGGCGGCAGCCCGGGTCGTGCGGGTACTCCAGGACCATCGGCCGCATCATGGGCACGCCGGTGCGGTGGGCCTCGGCGGCGACGCCGTACAGGTAGGGCATCAGGCGGTGCTTGAGGCGGGTGAAGCGGCGGGCCACGTCGACCGCCTCCTCGCCGAACTCCCACGGCACCCGGTAGGACGAGGAGCCGTGCAGCCTGCTGTGCGAGGAGAGCAGGCCGAAGGCCAGCCAGCGCTTGAAGACCGCCTCGTCGGGTGTGCCCTCGAAGCCGCCGATGTCATGGCTCCAGAAGCCGAAGCCGGACAGCGACAGGGACAGGCCGCCGCGCAGGGACTCGGCCATCGCCTCGAAGGACGAGAAGCAGTCGCCGCCCCAGTGCACGGGGTACTGCTGGCCGCCCGCGGTGGCGGAACGGGCGAAGAGGACGGCCTCGCCCCGGCCGCGCTCCCTCTCCAGGAGGTCGAAGACGGTGCGGTTGAACAGATGGGTGTAGTAGTTGTGCATCCGCTCCGGGTCGGAGCCGTCGTGCCAGACGACGTCGGTGGGGATCCGCTCGCCGAAGTCGGTCTTGAAGCAGTCCACGCCCTGGTCGAGCAACGGCTTCAGCTTGGCCGCGAACCAGTCGCGGGCGGCGGGGCTGGTGAAGTCGACCAGGCCCATCCCGGCCTGCCACAGGTCCCACTGCCAGATGTCGCCGTTCGCCCGGCGCACCAGGTGCCCGAGGGCGGCGGCCTCCTCGAAGAGCGGGGACTTCTGGCCGATGTACGGGTTGATCCAGACGCTGATCCGCAGCCCCTTGGCCTTGAGCCGGGCGAGCATGCCGTCCGGGTCGGGGAACACGTCGGGGTCCCACTGGAAGTCGCACCACTGGTACTCGCGCATCCAGAAGCAGTCGAAGTGGAAGACCGAGAGCGGGATGCCGCGCTCGGCCATGCCGTCGACGAAGGACGTCACCGTCGCCTCGTCGTACGGCGTGGTGAAGGACGTGGTGAGCCACAGGCCGAAGGACCAGGCGGGCGGCAGCGCGGGGCGGCCGGTGAGGGCGGTGTAGCGGGTGAGGACGTCCTTGGGGGTGGGCCCGGCGACGACGTAGTACTCCAGCGTCTGGTCCTCGACGCTGAACTGCACCTGCCCGACGGACTCGGAGCCGACCTCGAAGGAGACCGCTCCGGGGTGGTTGACGAAGACGCCGTAGCCGCGTGAGGAGAGGTAGAACGGGACGTTCTTGTACGCCTGCTCGCTGCTGGTGCCGCCGTCGGCCTGCCACATGTCGACGACCTGGCCGTTCTTGACGAACGGGGTGAAGCGCTCGCCGAGGCCGTAGATCTGCTCGCCGACCCCGAGCGCGAGCCGGCCCAGCATGTGGTGGGAGCCGTCGCCGGTGGTGGCGAACGCGGTGCTCTTGGCGTTGGCGTGGGTCAGTTCGCGTCCGTCGGCGTCGTGGAAGGTGAGGCCCCAGGGGCCCTCGCGGTCCATGCGCAGGGTGAGCGGGCCGCTCGTCAGCTCGGTGACGGTGCCGTCCTGGCGCACCTCGCCGGCGCCGTCCGCCGGGCCGGCGAGGGCGAAGTCGGGACCCGGCCGGCGCTTTCCGGCGTGGTGGGTGACACGGACGCCGATGACGCCCTCGGTGGGAGAGAAGCATTCGACCGTGAGGAGCGGCGCGTTGAGCGTGTCCCCCCTACGCGTCACCTTCTTCACGGCGACATGGGCGGTGAAGCGCTTCGATTGCGGACGTACATCGCGTACCTCGGTGGCGTACGAGAGATGCACACCCTCGCGGACGAGCCAGAAGCCGTCGGTGAACTTCATGATCTTCCTCAGGTGCGGCGGTAGCTGTCGGGCAGGGAGCACGGAGGCCGTCCCGCAGCTTTGTGATCGTACACAGCACGGACCGGGATGCCGAGGGGGCCGGGACCACTCACACGGCCTTGAACTGCCGTTATCACACACAAGACCGGTCTCCTCACCACACGCGGTGAAGAGACCGCAGCCGCTTTGGTCTAGCGCGGAAGCGGGTCCGTGACGTATTAGTCATCACATCAAACAAAACGGTCCGGCGAAGGAGCCGGACGGTACGACAGCAAGGGCCGCACCATGTCGAAGCGCTTCACACCGCTAGCCCTGACAGCACACCCTCCGGCTGCCACGCACCGCGGACGAGGGCGCTCACGCCGCGTCGTCACCCCGCTCGCCGTCGTGTCCGCGCTGGTCGCCGGGACGGCGCTGGCCGGCTGCGGACAGCAGCGGGACGCCGACGTGTACACCGTGATGAACTCCTCGACCGACGAGTCCTACCACCGCTGGGACGCGGAGGCGATGGCCCGCTGCGGCGAACAGCTGGGCATCACGATCGAGCAGCAGAGCGTCCCGGCGGCGCAGGTGATGACGAAGGCCCTGCGGATGGCCTCGTCCAAGTCGCTGCCCGACATCGTGCAGTTCGACGCCTCCGAGATGCCGACGTTCGCCGACGCGGGCGGCCTGGTGGATCTCAGGAGCCTGGGGCTGAGCACCGACGGCATCCCCGACGGCATCGTCGACTTCGGCTCGTACGAGGGGACGTACTACGGCGCGGCCCGGTCGGTGAACACGCTGGCTCTCTTCTACAACAAGGACGTCCTCGACCGGGCGGGTGTCGAAGTGCCGACGACCTGGGCCGAGTTGCAGGAGACCGCGAAGCGGCTCACCCAAGGCAAGCAGTACGGGCTGGCGCTCAGCGCGGGCGGCGCGGAGGACGGCGTCTTCCAGTTCACGCCCTTCATGTGGTCCAACGGCGGCGACGAAACGGACCTGGACGGTCCGCAAGTGGTCGAGGCCCTGGACTACTGGAAGGGTCTGCTGAAGGACGGCTCACTCTCGAAGTCGACGGTCAACTGGACGCAGGCGGACGTCAACGACCAGTTCATGGCGGGCAACGCGGCGATGATGATCAACGGTCCGTGGCAGGTGGAGACCCTCAACAGCGACAAGTCGCTGCACTGGGGCATCGCGCCGATCCCGGTGCCCGAGGCCGGCGACGACTCGGTGGGTCCGCTCGGCGGTGCGGTGCTCACCGTGCCCAACACCGGTGACGGGGCACGGGAGAAGACGGCCGCCAGGATCGTCGGCTGCCTCGCGAGCGAGAAGGAGCAGCTGACCTACGCGCTCAACAGCTGGATGGTCCCGGCCAACTCCCGGGCCGCCGCCGCCTGGCGCGAGAAGGTGCCCGAACTGGACTCCCTGGCCGACCAGGTGGCGGTCGCCCGGTCCCGGACGGGCAAGCTCGGCGCCGGCTGGTCGGGCGTGTCGCTCGCCCTGCAGAGCGCCTTCCAGTCGGCCCTGACCGGCCAGTCCAGCGAGACCGCCCTGAAGCGCGCCCAGCAGCGGGCCACGAGCGGGAACTGAGGTACGTCCCCATGACCACGCCCATGCCCACGTCCGCCGCCACCGCGCGGACGCCCGCCGAGGTCCCCGAGCCGGCCGCCGCACCGGACCCGGCCCGGGTCGCGCGCCGGCGCAGGCTCGCCCAGTGGGGGTTCGTCGCCCCCGCCGTCGTCTTCATGCTGCTGTTCTTCGGCTACCCGCTCGTGCGCAACGTCCTGATGAGCTTCCAGGACTACACGCCGAAGACCTTCTTCACCGGTGAGGCGCCCTTCAACGGCGCCGACAACTGGTCCACCGTGTTCCAGGACGCCCTGTTCGGCAAGGCCCTGTGGCACACGCTCGTCTTCACGGCGGGCTCCCTGCTCGGCCAGTTCTGCATCGGCCTGGCGCTCGCGGTGTTCTTCAGCCGCCGCTTCCCGCTGAACGGGGTGCTGCGTTCGCTGATCCTGCTGCCCTGGCTGGTGCCCATGGTGGTGTCCGGCATCGTCTGGCGGCGCATCCTCGACCAGGACACCGGCGTGCTCAACTCGTTCCTGGACACGCTCGGAATCGCCGGTCACACACCGTGGCTGACCAGCCCCGGGATGGCGTTGGTCTCGGTGATCCTGGTCAACATCTGGATCGGCATCCCGTTCAACATGGTCATCCTGTACGGCGGTCTCCAGGAGATCCCGAGGGAACTGCACGAGGCGGCCGCCCTGGACGGCGCCTCGGCCTGGCGGACGTTCCGCTCGGTGACCCTGCCGATGCTCAAGCCGGTCGTCACGGTCGTCCTGGTGCTCGGCTTCATGTCGACGGTCAAGATCCTCGACCTGATCCTCGCCCTCACCGACGGCGGCCCGGCCGACGCCACCCAGACGCTGGGCACCCTGACGTACCAGAACTCGTTCGTACAGCTGGACTTCGGCGCGGGCGCCGTCGTCGGCAACGTACTCATCCTGATCTCCGCCGTGTTCGCGGTGTTCTACCTGCGGGCCAACCGCACCGAGGGGAAGTGACGTCCATGGCCTCCCACCCGCCCACCGCATCGCGGCGCCGCTGGGGCTCCACCGTCGCCGGCGTGCTGATCCTGTGCGTGATGCTGTTCCCGCTGTACTGGATGCTCAACACCGCCCTCCAGCCCGACTCGGGGCTCCTCCAGGTCGACCCGGTGCCGGGCGGCCTGGACCTGTCCGGGTTCTCCAAGGCGATCACCGACCAGGGCGGGCACCTGCTGACCTCGCTCGCGGTCTCGCTCGGCGCGGTCGCCATCTGCCTGGCCGTCTCGGCACCGGCCGCCTACGGGCTCGCCCGGTTCGGGCTGCGCGGCTCGCGCACCATCGTCTTCGGCACGCTGATCACCCAGATGGTGCCGGGCATCGTCATCGCCAACGCGCTCTACAACTCCTACGTCGACCTCGGCCTGGTCAACTCCTACTTCGGCCTGATGCTGGCGGACGCCTCGCTGGGCATCCCCTTCTCCATCGTGCTGATGCGCTCCTTCATGGTGTCGATCCCGGGCGAGGTGATCGAGGCCGCGCAGATCGACGGTGCCGGGCCGGTGCGGACGTTCGTGCGGGTGGTGCTGCCGATGAGCCGCAACTCACTGATCACGTCGGGCCTGTTCGCGTTCCTGTTCTCGTGGAGCGACTTCATGTTCGCGCTCACCCTGAACACGACCGACGACGTCAAGCCCATCACCCTGGGCATCTACCAGTACATCGGCGCGCACGTCGGCGACTGGGGCTCGGTGATGGCCGCGTCCGTCCTGTCCGCGGTGCCCGCCGCGGTCCTCCTCGTCCTCGCCCAGAAGTACATCGCCGCCGGCATCACCGGCGGTTCCGTCAAGTGACCCCCGCCCACCCCGTACACAGGGAGATGAGCAGCACAGCATGAGCGACTACCCCAGCTTCCCGCCCGGCTTCGTCCTCGGCGCAGCGACCGCCTCGTACCAGATCGAGGGCGCGGCCCGCGAGGACGGCCGCGGACCGTCGATCTGGGACACCTACAGCCACACCCCGGGCCTGGTCGCGAACGGCGACACGGGTGACGTGGCCTGCGACCACTACCACCGCTACCCCGAGGACGTGGCGCTGCTGCGCGACCTCGGCGTGGACTCCTACCGTTTCTCGATCGCCTGGCCGCGCATCGTGCCGGACGGTTCGGGCGCGGTGAACCGCAAGGGCCTCGACTTCTACTCCCGCCTGGTCGACGAACTGCTCGCGGCGGGCATCGAACCGGCCGCCACCCTCTACCACTGGGACCTCCCGCAGGTATGGGAAGACCGTGGCGGCTGGCGGGTGCGGGAGACTGCGGAGCGCTTCGCCGAGTACACGGCCGTGGTCGCCGAGCACCTGGGCGACCGGGTGCCGCGCTGGATCACCCTCAACGAACCGTGGTGCAGCTCCTTCCTCGGCTACTCCGTCGGCCGGCACGCCCCCGGTGCCAAGGAGGGGCGGGGCGCGCTGGCCGCCGCCCACCACCTGCTGGTCGGCCACGGGCTGGCGGTGAAGGCGCTGCGCGCGGCCGGGGTGCGCGAGGTGGGCATCACGCTCAACCTGGACCGCAACCTGCCGGCCACCGACTCCGCCGCAGACGCGGCCGCGGTGGTCCGCGCCGACACCCAGCACAACCTGGTGTGGACCGAGCCGATCCTCGCGGGCCGCTACCCGGCCACGGAGGAGGAGACCTGGGGCGAGCTGATCACCGGGGAGGACTTCCGGCAGGACGGCGACCTCGAGCTGATCTCCCAGCCGCTGGACTTCCTCGGCATCAACTACTACCGCCCGATCGTGGTCGCCGACGCCCCGTACCGCGAGGACGACCCGGCCCGGCGGGTGGCGACGGACAACCGCTACCAGGAGGTCCGCCTCCCCGGCGTCCGGGAGACCTCGATGGGCTGGCCGGTGGTCCCGGACAGCTTCACCGACCTCCTGGTGGCGCTGAAGCAGCAGTACGGCGACGCACTCCCGCCGGTCCACATCACGGAGAACGGCTCGGCGGAGGACGACGCGCCCGCCGCCGACGGCGCGGTGCACGACACCGACCGCGTCGCCTACCTGCGGGACCACCTCACGGCCCTGAGGGCGGCGATCGACGCGGGCGTGGACGTGCGCGGGTACTACGTGTGGTCGCTGCTGGACAACTTCGAGTGGGCGTACGGCTACGACAAGCGCTTCGGCATCGTGCGGGTCGACTACGACACGCAGGAGCGCACACCGAAGGACAGCTACCGCTGGTACCGGGAGATGATCGCCGCGAACCGCCGGAGCGCGCCCCGGGACGCGACCGAGGCGTGACGGGCCCGCACCTGCCAAGCCGGCTGACGGGCGCGGGCGTTGCCGGACGGCCGTCGGGAGAGCCCGTGCGGCCCCGCCTCAGTCCATGTCGGGCAGGCGGTCCGCCTCCAGGGCCCGCATGGCCTGCGATGCGTTGAACGGCAGGATCACGACCGCTACGTGCGGCAGTCGATCCAACGCCCTCGACATCTTCTCGCCGGTGCCCCGGTGGAGGAGTTTGCCGAGGGCGTTGGCGTACAACCGCCGGGGCACGAGCACCGTCAGGGACGTGTTCCCGTCCTGTGTGGTCCGGACGGCCAGCTCCCGCATCGCGTGGCGCAGCCGGCGGTCGGGACAGGCCACCAGTTCCAGGTCGACCGAGGTCGCCGACGTCGACGCCCAGAGGGCGGACAGTCGGCGTGCGTGTTCCTCGTCGATGGCGAAGTGCACGGCCCTGACGGTGTCGGGCCGCAGCTCGTGGGCGTACCGCAGGGCTTTCAGCGCGGCCAGGTCCAGCGTCTCGACGAGGACGAACACCTGGTGACGTCGGGTGCGCGGCCGGTCCGCGCCCGTGGGCAGCCGCTCCAGGGCCGCGGCCTCACGCCGGTACTCGCGGTTGATCCGGATCAGTACCCAGACCCCCAGCGGGAAGACCACGACGACCAGCCAGGCGCCTTCGGTGAATTTCGTGACGGCGAAGACCAGCACGACGGCGGCGGAGACGGTCGCCGCGAGTGCGTTGACCGCGATCTTCACCCGGCGCAGCGGCTCGCGTCCGCGCAGGTGGTGAGCGGTGAGGCCCGCCCCGGCCATGGTGAAGGCGGTGAACACGCCGATCGCGTAGAGGGCCACGAGCCTGTCCACGTTGGCGCCCGTGACGAGCAACAGGGCCGTCGAGAGGGCGGAGAGGGTGACGATGCCGTTGGAGAAGGCGAGCCGGTGCCCCCGCCGGGTGAGTACCCGTGGCAGGAACCGGTCCTGCGCGACGAAACTGGCCAGGAAGGGAAACCCGGTGAAGGGGGTGTTGGCACCGGTGTAGAGGACCAGTGCCGTCGCCAGTTGGACGAAGACCAGCCCGACCGTCCCGGCCGTTCCGTTGCCGAAGGCGAGCCGCGCCTCCTGCGCGATCACCGTCGGGGTCCCGTCGGTGTACGGGACGGCGTGGGTGAAGTGGGCGAGGGTGGAGACGCCCAGGACCAGGAAGGCCAGTACGCAGCTCATCGCGACGAGGGTGTGCCGGGCGTTTTGGCCCTGCGGATCGCGGAAGGCGGAGATGCCGTTCGAGATGGCTTCCAGTCCGGTGAGGGACGAGCCGCCGTTGGCGAAGGCACGCAGCACGATGAAGAGCGACGCGCCGTAGAGCCAGCCGTCGCCCGGAGTTGCCAGAGGCACGGCACCAGGGGCGTTCAGGTCGGCACGAGGCAGCTCGCCCGTCAGTGCGCGCACCGCCGCGACGAGGAAGACCAGGCTCATCGCGGCGGTGAAGAGATACGCGGGCAGCGCGAACATCCGGCCCGCCTCCCGGACTCCGCGCAGATTCCCGTATCCGAGGAGCACGATCACCACCACCGAGACCGGCAACTGGAGATGATCGAGTCCCGTCCAGCCGCCGCCGACCAGGTGGGCGAGTGAGATCAGCGCGTTCGTGGGGCCGAGACCTGGACGGCGACGGTGACGACGTAGTCGACCAGCAGGGCCACTGCTGCGACCTGGGCGATGTCCGGGCCGAAGTTCTCCCGTGCCACCACGTAGGACCCTCCGGCCCGGGTGTAGATCGTGACGACGTCGCTGTAACAGAGCGTCAGAAGCAGCAGCACCAACAGGATCGCGCCCGTCACCGGCAGGACGAGCGTGAAGGCGGCCGCTCCGACCACCGGAACGAGGACCCGGAGCATCTCCTCGGAGCCGTAGGCCGACGAACTGATGCAGTCGGACGCGAGAACTCCGAGCGCCGTCCGGTTGCTCAGCTTCTCCTCACTGACACGTTCTGTGGTGAGCGGCTTGCCAAGGAGCCGCCGTTTGACGCGGTACATCGGCCGATCAAGGGTCATGCGACCATCAGAACGGGCGACCGTCCCAGAAACGCGCAGGCACCACCGGCGGGCGCTCCGGCTCTCCCCCGGCCGCCGGGTGGCTCCTTGACCCTCACACGGTGTCAGGTGATCAGCTCGGAGACATCATGTTCACCATCGGAGACTTCGCCCGGCACGGCCGTGTCTCGGTCCGGATGCTGCGTCACTACGACGCGACCGGACTGCTGCACCCGGCCCACGTCGACCCCGTCAGCGGCTACCGCCACTACACCGCGGCCCAGCTCGCCCGCCTCAACCGGATCATCGCGCTCAAGGACCTCGGATTCACGCTCCGGCAAGTGCAGGACATCGTGGACGAGAAGGTCGGCCTCGGGGAACTGCGCGGCATGCTGCGGCTGCGGCGGGCCGAGCTGGAGACCGCGATGGCTGCCGCGGAAGCACGGCTGGTCCAGGTCGAGGCGAGGCTCCGAGCGATCGAGAGCGAGGGCCGGATGCCCACGAACGACGTAGTCCTCAAGAACGTCCCCTCCGTCCGGGTGGCTGAGCTGACCGCGACCGCCGCCAGTTTCTGCCCCGAGGACATCGGCCCCGTCGTCGGGCCGCTCTACGACGAGCTGTTCCGGTGCCTGGACGCGGCGGGCATCAGCCCCACGGGGCCCGGCGTCGCCTACTACGAGGACGCCCCGGAGGGAGGAGGCAGGATCAGCGTCCACGCCGCCGTCCAGGTCTCGGCCCCTCTCCAGGACGGCGCCTTCCGGATCCTCGACCTGCCGTCCCTCGGCCGGGCGGCGACCGTCGTGCACCGCGGTCCGATGGACACCGTGCTCCCCACCGCACAGGCGTTGGCCCGCTGGGTCGACGCCCACGACTACCGGTCGACCGGGTATCCCCGCGAGATCAACCTGGAGTGCCCGGAAAACCGTGAGGACTGGGTGACGGAGCTGCAGGCGCCGGTGACCCGGGCCTGATCCGTCCCCGCCCGGCCGCCGGAATCCGTCTTCGACGTCGCGGTGTCCCTGCACGGGACCGACTCCTCCGGCCGGGCGGCGGCTCCCGCGACACGGCGGGCCCCGGCCACCGCCCCACCCGCGCCCGCGCCCGGGACCAGTTCGGCGGCCCGCGGACCTTGCCCTGTCCCCGCACCGACTCTAGCCTGATTTTGTGCCGCAAATAAACAAAGCCCGATCGCACAGCGCCGTGCCGGGCCGCCGCGACGACCTCACCCGACTCCGCGTCGCCCTGACCGCGTTCTTCGCACTCGACGGCTTCGTGTTCGCCGGGTGGGTGGTCCGGATCCCCGCCATCAAGGAACAGACCGGCGCCTCCGCCAGTGCCCTCGGGCTGGCCCTGCTCGGGGTCTCGGCCGGCGCCGTCGTCACCATGACGCTCACCGGACGACTGGTCCGCCGTTACGGCAGCCACCCCGTCACCGTCGTTTGCGCGGTCCTGCTCTGCCTCAGCATCGCCCTGCCCCCGCTCACCCACTCGGCGCTCGCCCTCGGTGTCGTACTGCTCGTCTTCGGCAGCGCCTACGGCGGCATCAACGTCGCCTTCAACAGCGCGGCCGTCGACCTGGTGGCCGTGCTGCGGCGCCCGATCATGCCGAGCTTCCACGCGGCGTTCAGCCTCGGCGGAATGGTCGGCGCCGGGCTGGGCGGTCTGGTCGCGGGCTCGCTGTCGCCGACGCGGCACCTGCTCGCGCTCACCGTGACGGGTCTGCTTGTCACCCTCGTCGCCGGCCGCGCCCTGCTGCGCATCGAGCCCGTCGCGCCGCCCGCACCCGCCGTCGAGGAGGAGGGTGCCGCGCGCCGCCCGGACCGCCGCACCCGTCGCCTCGTCGTCACCTTCGGCCTGATCGCCCTGTGCACGGCTTACGGCGAGGGAGCCATGGCCGACTGGGGTGCCCTGCACCTGGAGCAGGACCTCGACGCCTCCCCCGGTCTGGCGGCGGCGGGCTACTCGTGCTTCGCGCTGGCCATGACCGTCGGCCGGCTGACCGGGACGACGCTGCTCGAGCGGCTCGGCCGGACGGCCACGGTGGTGGCGGGCGGCACCACGGCCGTGACCGGCATGCTGATCGGCTCGCTCGCCCCGTACGTGTGGGCGGCCCTGTTCGGCTTCGCGATCACCGGGCTCGGACTCGCCAACATCTTCCCGGTCGCGATCGAACGGGCCGGCGCGCTGGGCGGACCGAGCGGTGTGGCGACCGCGTCCACCCTGGGTTACGGCGGGATGCTGCTGGGGCCGCCCGCGATCGGCTTCATGGCCGACTGGTTCTCCCTGCCGGCCGCGCTCACCAGCGTGGCGGCGCTCGCGGCGGTGGCGGTCCTGGTCGCGGTCGCGACACGGCGCGCCGTTCCCGGCTGAGCCGGCCGTCGTCCGCCCGGGCCCTGTCCTCGCACTCGCCCCGTCCGGCACACTCCCTGCCATGCACACTGCCGCGTACGTCGAGACGCTGGACCGCGAAGGGGCGTTGCTGGCCGCGGCCACCGAGGCTGCGGGCTGCGACGCCGAGGTGCCGGCCTGCCCCGGCTGGCGGGTGCGGGACCTGCTGCGGCACACGGGAAGGGTGCACCGCTGGGCGACGGCGTTCGTCGCCGACGGGCACACCGGGCCCCGGCCCGGCGTCCGCCCGCCCGACCTGGACGGCGCCCCGCTGGTGGCCTGGTTCCGGGAGGGACACGGCCGCCTCGTCGAGACCCTCGCCGGCGCCGCCCCCGATGTGCGGTGCTGGCACTTCCTGCCCGCGCCGTCCCCGCTGGACTTCTGGGCGCGGCGGCAGGCGCACGAGACCACCGTGCACCGGCTGGACGCCGAGTCGGCCGCGGGCGGTGGGTACACCGGCATCGGCGTCGACTTCGCGGTGGACGGCATCGACGAGTTGCTCTGCGGCTTCCACGCCCGTCAGAAGAGCGCCGTGCGCACCGCGGAGTCCCGGACACTACGGGTGCGGGCGACGGACGCGCCGGACGCCGTCTGGACCGTACGGCTGTCCCCGCAGCCGCCCGTGGCGGAGCGGAACGACGCCGGGGACGCCGACTGCGAACTGTCAGGACCGGCCGCGGAGCTCTACCCGGCCCTCTGGAACCGCCGCCCGTTCCCGGAGGTGACCGGCGACACCTCGCTCGCGGCGCTGTGGCGCGAGCGGTCGGCCGTCACCTGAACCGAGCCGGACAGGGCGGACCAGGGAGGGGCCGGGGCGTGGCGTGCCGATCCGGAGGTGTGGGCGACATGGGAGCCCACGGGTGTCCGCCGGGCGGTGCCCGTGGTGTGCTCGTCCGCGCGGGAGACCTGTCGGTCAGCCCAGCCAGCCCGGCCGGACCAGCCCCGACTCGTAGGCGAGGACGACCAGTTGGGCTCTGTCGCGGGCGCCGAGTTTCACCATGGTGCGGCTGACGTGGGTCTTGGCGGTCAGCGGGCTGACGACGAGACGGCGGGCGATCTCCTCGTTGGACAGGCCGATGCCGACCAGGGCCATGACCTCGCGCTCCCGCTCGGTCAGCCTGGCCATCTCCGCCGGGGCGGCGGGTTCCTTGGAGCGGGCCGCGAACTCGGCGATCAGGCGCCGGGTCACTCCGGGCGAGAGCAGTGCGTCGCCCTCCACCACCGCGCGCACGGCACGCACGAGTTCCTCGGGTTCGGTGTCCTTCACGAGGAAACCGGAGGCGCCGGAGCGGATCGCCTCGAAGACGTACTCGTCGAGTTCGAAGGTGGTGAGCATGACGACCCGTACGTCCTCCAGCCCGTCGTCGCCGGTGATCCGGCGGGTCGCGGCGAGCCCGTCCAGTACGGGCATCCGGATGTCCATCAGGACGACGTCGGGACGCAGCCGGCGGATGGAGCGCACCGCCTGCTCCCCGTCGGCGGCCTCCGCGACGACCTCGATGTCGGGTTGCGCGTCGAGCAGTGCCCGGAAGCCGGCCCGCACCAGTGACTGGTCGTCGGCGAGCAGTACGCGGATCACCGGTCCTCCCTCTTTCCCTTCGCCTGCCCGGCCTGCTTCAGGTCGGCCGGCAGGGTCGCGAGCACCCGGAAGCCGCCGTCGGGACGCGGGCCCGCCTCGATGGTGCCACCCAGCGCCGCTGCCCGCTCCCGCATCCCCGCAAGCCCGTTGCCGCTGCCACCGGCCTCGGCGCCCGTCGCCGGGCCGTCGTCGTCGACGCACAGCCGCAGCGCGCCGCCGTCCCGGCCGAGGCGCACGCGCGCGCGACGAGAACCGGAGTGGCGTACGACGTTGGTGAGTGCCTCCTGGACGATGCGGAACGCGGCCAGGCCGGTGCCGGGCGAAAGGCGTGGCGGCTCCCCCTCGACCTCGACGGTCAGCCCCGCGCCGGCCGCCTGCTCGACCAGTTCGGGCAACCGGTCGAGTCCGGGGGCCGGGGCACGGGGCGCGTCTCCGGGGGTGCGCAGCGTGTCGAGGACCTGCCGCACCTCGCCGAGCGCCTCCTTGCTCTGGGCCTTGATGGTGGTGAGCGCGGTGCGCGCCTGTTCGGGGTCGGTGTCCAGGAGGGCGAGTCCCATGCCCGCCTGCACGTTGATGACGGAGATGCTGTGCGCGAGGACGTCGTGGAGTTCGCGGGCGATCCGCAGCCGCTCCTCGTCCGCCCGGCGTCTCACCGCCTGCGCCCGCTCCGCCCGCTCGCGCGCCCACTGCTCGCGCCGGACCCGGGCCAGCTCCGACAGGGCCACGATCGCCACCACCCACGTGGCGATCACGACCTCCTGCGCCCAGGACGCCGCCGAGTCGCCGGACGGCGGCAGCCACCGGTAGAGCCAGTGCGCGACCAGGGCGTGCCCGGACCACAGCACGCCCATCGCGCTCCACGCGGCGCGGCGGTGTCCGGCGACGACGGCACTGAAGCAGGCCACGGCGACGGCCAGGAACACCGGCCCGTAGGAGTAACCGGCGCCCAGATAGACCAGGGTGGTGACCGCCGTGCCGAACACGACCGGCACCGGGTACCGCTGCCGCCAGAGCAGGGAGGCGCCGGTGACGAACAGCAGCGCGTACGCGAAGGGGTCCGGCGCGGCCCGCTCGCCGGCCTGGGCGTGGGCGGCGAAGTTGGAGCCGAACAGGACGAACGCGGTGATCAGCACCGTGGAGCGCCAGGGCCGACGGGGACGGCCCTCCTCGTCGCCCCAGCGGTTCCACCGCGGGGGCCGGTGCCGCCGCAACCGGGGCGGCCCTCCCCCGCGCTCGCGCTCTGCGTCCATGCCCGCCACGCTAGACGCCGGCCGCCGCGCGGGGCGTCACCCGCGCGGGGTGCTCACGGCTACTCCCGGGGAAGTACGCCGTTCTCCCGGGAGGTACGCCGTTCAAGGCGCCACCGGGCGGGTTCCCTTCCGGCCTCGCAGGCCGGAAGGCGCGCCCCGGGCCTCGGTCACGGTTCCGGCCCCGGCAGCTTCAGGGACCCCTGGCGGCCTCAGAAACCCCAGGCAGCTTCAACAACCCCCGACGGCCTCAGAAAGCCCCAGGCAGCTTCAGGAACCGGCCCCGTCGTCGGTGCGGCCCGCCGGGCCCGGCGCGGTGGCGGGGACCGCGTCCGCCGGGGCGGGGGGAGCCGTGTCCTCTCCTCCTGCGGGGCGGCGGTCCATGGTGGCCAGCGCCCGCTGCGCCAGCGGGTGGGCGCGGACCAGCTCTCCCAGCGACGTCGAACCCTGCGTGATGTCCTTGAACGCCTTCCAGGCCGGCCGGAATCCGGTCAGTGCCGCGTGGAAGAGCCCGGGCCGGCGCTCGAACACCGCCAGCATCCGCTTGCCGACGCTCATCTCGACGCCCAGCCCGGCCTTGATGGCGAAGGCGTAGTTCAGGGCCTGCTTGCGCGCGTCCACCGCGTCGTGGGACTCGGCGATCCGTACCGCCCACTCACCGGCCAGCCGTCCCGACCGCAGTGCGAAGGAGATGCCCTCGCGGGTCCACGGCTCCAGGAGCCCGGCCGCGTCCCCGCACACCAGGACCCGGCCGCGCGACAGCGGCGAGTCGTCGGCGCGGCAACGGGTGAGATGGCCCGAGGAGATGCTGGGCTCGAAGCCGGCGAGCCCGAGCCGGCCGACGAAGTCCTCCAGGTACCGCTTGGTCGCCGCGCCCTCGCCGCGCGCCGAGATCACCCCGACCGTGAGCGTCTCGCCCTTGGGGAAGACCCAGCCGTAACTGCCGGGCATCGGCCCCCAGTCGATGAGCACCCGGCCCTTCCAGTCCTCGGCGACCGTGTCGGGCACCGGGATCTCCGCCTCCAGGCCGAGGTCGACCTGGTCCAGTTTGACTCCGACGTGCGCGCCTATCCGGCTGGCGCTGCCGTCCGCGCCGACGACGGAGCGGGCGAGTACCGTCTCGCCGCCCTGGAGGACGACGGCGACCGTGCGCCGGTCCGGCACCGCCGACCCGTGCTGCTCCACACGGGTGACCGTCGCCCCGGTGCGCAGCTCGGCGCCCGCCTTCTGGGCGTGCTCGACGAGCTGCTGGTCGAACTCGGGCCGGTTGATCAGTCCGAACAGCATCTGCCGGGAGCGCCGGGTCCGGGTGAAGCGGCCGTTGTTCGAGAAGGTCACCGCGTGCACGCGGTCCCTGAAGGGCAGCTCGAAACCGGGTGGGAGGGTGTCGCGCGAGGGACCGATGATGCCGCCGCCACATGTTTTGTAACGGGGCAGGTCCGCCTTCTCCAGCAACAGCACGCGCCGCCCCGCGACCGCCGCCGCGTAGGCGGCCGAGGCCCCCGCCGGTCCCGCGCCCACCACGACCACGTCCCAGACCTGACGCGCGTCGTCCGCCGAAGAGTTCTCGCTGCTCACGATGGTCTACTGCTCCGATCAAACCGCATGCCGCACCTGACCCCCGCATCCTACGGCGGGCATCGCCGCAGGCCACTGTGGGAGGATCGGCCCGTTCATTTCGTCCAAGTACTCCTTGGTACAACGTCGCACCCACAAGGAGCGTGCCCATGTCGTCGAATCCGGTCGCCGAGACCGTCGCTTCGCTGATGCCCCGCGCGAAGGAGGAACTCGCCGCGCTGGTGGCCTTCAAATCGGTGGCCGACTTCGAGCAGTTCCCGCGCAGTGAGAGCGTGGGCGCCGCCAACTGGACGGCGGCGGCCCTGCGCGCCGAGGGCTTCCAGGACGTGACCCTGCTCGACACCCCGGACGGCACGCAGTCGGTGTACGGGTACCTGCCCGGCCCCGAGGGCGCGAAGACGGTGCTGCTCTACGCCCACTACGACGTGCAGCCGCCGCTGGACGAGGCCGGCTGGGTCACCCCGCCCTTCGAGCTGACCGAGCGCGACGGCCGCTGGTACGGGCGCGGGGCGGCGGACTGCAAGGGCGGCGTGATCATGCACCTGCTCGCCCTGCGTGCCCTGAAGGCGAACGGCGGCGTACCGGTGCACGTCAAGGTGATCGCCGAGGGCTCGGAGGAGCAGGGCACGGGCGGTCTGGAGCGGTACGCCGAGGCGCACCCCGAACTGCTGGCCGCGGACACCCTCGTCATCGGCGACGCGGGCAACTTCCGCGTCGGCCTGCCGACGGTCACCTCGACGCTGCGCGGCATGACGCTGGTCCGCGTGAAGGTCGACACCCTCGAAGGCAACCTGCACTCCGGCCAGTTCGGCGGCGCGGCACCCGACGCGCTGGCCGCCCTGATCCGCGTGCTGGACTCGCTGCGCGACGAGGACGGCTCGACGGCCGTGGACGGGCTGGCGGCGGACAGCACGTGGGAGGGGCTCGCGTACGACGAGGAACAGTTCCGCCGGGACGCGCGGGTCCTGGACGGCGTGGAGCTGATCGGCTCCGGCGCGGTCGCCGACCGGATCTGGGCGCGGCCCGCCGTCACGGTGCTCGGCATCGACTGCCCGCCGGTCGTGGGCGCCACGCCGTCCGTGCAGGCGAGCGCCCGGGCGCTGGTGAGCCTGAGGGTACCGCCGGGCGTGGACGCGGCCGAGGCCACCAAGCTGCTCCAGTCCCACCTGGAGGCGCGGACGCCGTGGGGCGCCCGGGTCGGCGTGGAACACATCGGCCAGGGCCAGGCGTTCCGCGCGGACACCACCAGCCCGGCGTACCAGGCCATGGCCGACGCGATGGCGGTGGCGTACCCGGGCGAGGAGATGCAGTACGCCGGTCAGGGCGGCTCCATCCCGCTGTGCAACACCCTCGCCGCGCTGTACCCGCAGGCGGAGATCCTGCTGATCGGGCTGAACGAGCCGGAGGCGCAGATCCACGCCGTCAACGAGAGCGTGTCCCCCGGGGAACTGGAGCGGCTGTCGGTGGCCGAGGCGCACTTCCTGCTCAACTACGCGGCGGGCTGAGCCGGCTCCCGTCCGGCGGTCGGCGGCCGTCGGCCGAGGGCTTCGCGCTGCGGCGTGCTCTCCCCCTGCCGACGGCCGCCCCGCGGTGCCGTCGGCGTGCCCCTGCCGGGACCGGATGCCGGGCGGCGTCCTGTCCGGCGTGGCCGGAGATACCGGGCACGGCCTCCTTCGGACGCCTTTGCGGAGCGGGCCGCGGCAGGAGTGACGCAGTCCCGGTTGGGGGCGCGCCCCGGCAGGGCAGGAACGGCACAGTCCCCGTTGCGGGGCGCGCCCCGACAGGAGTGGTGCAGCCCGCGCTGCCGGGGAGCCGTGAAGCCGTGAAGCCGTGAAGCAGCGTGCGGGACCACTGCGGCGTGCGGCCACGGGCCGTCGCCCGGCGTCAGCCGAGCGGTGTGCCGGCCTCCAGGTAGAGCGCGGCACCGCGCTCCCGGGCCCTCAGTGCCCAGCGCAGCCGCTCGTAGCGGACCGGCGGCAGCAGGTCGGCGGCCTCGTCCTCGGTGACGAAGCGCCAGTCACGCAGCTCGGACCCGGGCAGCAGGACCCGGCCGGCGTCCGCGGGGCCGAGCCGGCCGCCGTCGAAGAGCATCCGCAGACCGCCGTAGGCGGGGGGCACGGGCGGTTCCCAGTCGACGACCAGCAGCGCCGGTACGCCGTCGAGGCGGATGCCGGTCTCCTCGGCGACCTCGCGCACACCGGCCCGGGCCGGTGCCTCGCCGGGTTCGACGACGCCGCCGGGGAACTCCCAGCCGGCCTTGTAGGTGGGGTCGACGAGCAGCACCCGGTCCTGGTCGTCGAAGAGCAGGACACCTGCGGCGACGGTCTCACCGGTCGGTTCCGGGGTCTGCACGATCTCGCAGGCCGGCACGGCGCCGGTGCCGACGGCCTCGGCGACCCGGGCTGCTGCCTCGCGAGGGGCCAGGGCGCTGGTGTCGACCGGGTGGGCGTCGGCGGTGAGCCAGGAGGCGAGGGCCGAACGATAGGGCTCGATGTGGTCGTAGGACCACTGCCGCACCCGTATCTCGTCGTCCGGCGGGCCGTCCGGTGTCCCGCGACTCGCTATTCGCTCCCGCAGTATCGTTTCGGCCGGAGCCAGCAGGACGTGCCGGACCTCGATCCGGCGGGCGGCGAGGCCGCCGAAGATCTCGTCCCGGTACTCCTGGCGCAGCAGGGTCATCGGCACCACGAGGGTCCCGCCGAGGTCGGCGAGCATCGCGGCCGCCGTGTCGATCACCAGGCGCCGCCAGATCGGCAGATCCTGGAAGTCGCCCACCTCGGCCAGGCGTTTGGGCGGCAGCAACTGCGCGAGCGCCCCGCCGACGACCTCGGGGTCGAGAAGTGTGCTGTTCGGGATCAGGTCGATCAGTTCCCGTGCGGTGGTGGTCTTCCCCGCACCGAACGCGCCGTTGATCCAGACGACGGTCACAGGTCCCCCTCTTCTGTTGGCCCCCTGTGGCTTGCCCGCTTCACCCTGCCACGGAAACCAGGCCCAGTTGAGGACGTACGGCAGCGGCGCCGGCACCCCCTGGAGAGGGGCACCGGCGCCGTGCGGGTCCGGGTGGTGCGGGTGGGGCGCCGGGGGTCAGCCCCGCTGCCCGAGAGCGCCCTCGTCGAGCGTCAGGCTGTCGGTGGCGACGGTGTCCTCGACGGTGCTGACGGTGTCCTCCAGGTCCAGGCCGAGCGGGAGCTCGCTCGGAGCGGCGTGGGACGGGGTGACGGCCGCGACGACGAAGCCGGTGGCGAGGGACGCGAGGGCGAGCATGCTGCGCTTCTTCATGCCCCGTTCAACTACGCGACGGCCCGCTGGTCACGGGTGCGGCCGCGCGGGGCACCGGTTCGAACAGGCGCCCGACGCTCTGGAGGACCCGGGACCCGGCCCGGCCCTTGGAGGAAAAGGTCCCGCGCCACCGGGCCGACCGGGCCGACCGGGCCGACCGGGCCGACCGAGCCCTACGTCGCTGCCCCAGGCGGCTTCGTTCGGCCGGGTCGTGGGCTCAGACGCGTGCCGTCCGTGCGCCCGCCGTCCTCGTGAGGGCCGCCGCGGCCGCGCCGACCAGTCCGGCGTCCGTGCCCATCTGGGCGGGGACGACCGCGAGGCGCTGGACGAAGGAGAGGGTCGCGTAGTCGGTCAGGGCCTTGCGCAGCGGGGCGAAGAGCACGTCGCCCGCCTTGCCGACGCCCCCGCCGACCACGGCGATGTCGATCTCCACGAGGGTCGCGGTGGCGGCGATCCCCGCGGCCAGTGCCTGCGCGGCGCGTTCGAAGGAGGCGACGGCGACGGGGTCGCCCAGACGGGCGGCGGAGGCCACCGCGGCGGCGGAGGCGTCCCCGTCCGGGCCCGGCAGCCAGCCGGCCTCCAGAGCGCGGCGGGCGATGTTGGGCCCGCTGGCTATGCGCTCCACGCAGCCGCGCGCGCCGCACGGACAGGGGTCGCCGTCCAGATCGACGCTGATGTGACCGATGTGGCCGGCGTTGCCGGTCGGTCCGGAGTGCAGCCGGCCGCCCAGCACCAGACCGCCGCCGACGCCCGTGGAGACCACCATGCACAGCGCGTTGTCGTGCCCCCGGGCGGCGCCGTGCCAGTGTTCGGCCGCCGCGATGGCCACCCCGTCGCCGATCAGTTCCACGGGCAGGCCACCGGCGGCCTCGCCGACCCGCCGGACCAGCGGGTAGTCCCGCCAGCCGGGCACGTTGACCGGGCTGACGGTGCCGGCCGAGGCGTCCACCGGGCCCGCACTGCCGATGCCGACGGCCGTGGCCCGCCCCCACAGCGGTGACCCGGTCAGCTCCGCCAGCACGGCCTCGACGGCCCCCATCACGGTGTCGCCGTCCTCCCGGGCGGGGGTCGCACGCTGGGCGCGCACCTGGATGCGGCCGTCGCCGTCCACCAGTGCACCGGCGATCTTGGTGCCGCCGATGTCCAGCGCTGCCACGAGGTCGGTGTGCATCAGAGTCGGATCTCCCCGTCGGACCGGAAGTGAAAAATGACGTACCCAAGGTGCGCAGCGGACCGCTCCCACCACGGGGACGAGGACCGAGAGTGCACCGGACAGTGTCTCCTGCATCTGACAACGTTGTCCAGGCTCTATGCTCGACGCCACATCCTCATACAACCTCATGACCGACACATCCCCCGTGGACAACAGGAGCCGACGCACTCCCGTGGACGACAGGACAGGACACCGCATCGTGCCCGACACGACCCGCCGCGCAGCCCGCATTCCCGGGAACCGTTACGGCAATCGCCCCACCATGAAGGACGTCGCCGCGCGGGCCGGTGTCGGGCTCAAGACCGTCTCCCGGGTGGTCAACGGCGAGCCGGGGGTCACCCCGGAGACCGAGCACCGCGTCCAGGAGGCCATCGACGCCCTCGGCTTCCGCCGCAACGACAGCGCCCGGGTGCTCCGCAAGGGCCGCACCGCCAGTATCGGGCTGGTCCTGGAGGATCTCGCCGACCCGTTCTACGGCCCGCTCAGCCGGGCGGTGGAAGAGGTGGCCCGCGCGCACGGCGCCCTGCTGATCAACGGGTCCAGCGCCGAGGACCCCGAGCGGGAGCAGGAACTGGTGCTGGCGCTGTGCGCACGCCGCGTGGACGGCCTGGTGGTGATTCCCGCCGGGGACGACCACCGGTACCTGGAGCCCGAGCTGAAGGCGGGCGTCGCCACGGTGTTCGTGGACCGTCCGGCGGGGCAGATCGACGCGGACGTGGTGGTGTCCGACAACTTCGGGGGCGCACGCGACGGTGTGGCGCACCTGATCGCGCACGGGCACCGCAGGATCGGCTTCATCGGCGACATGCCCCGCATCCACACCGCCGCCGAGCGGTTGCGCGGCTACCGGGCCGCGATGGAGGACGCCGGCACAGCGGTGCAGGACTCCTGGATGTCCCTGGGCGTCACCGACCCGGAGCGGGTGCGCCAGGCGGCCGAGAAGATGCTCGCCGATCCGCAGCCGGTCACCGCGATCTTCACCGGCAACAACCGGGTGACGGTCACCGTGATCCGGGTCCTCGCCGAACACCCGACGGACGTCGCCCTCGTGGGCTTCGACGACATCGAGCTGGCCGACCTGCTCCGGCCCGGTGTCACCGTGGTCGCCCAGGACGCCGCCGCCCTCGGCCGCACCGCCGCCGAACGCCTCTTCCGGCAGCTCGACGGCACGCTACTCGCCCCGGAGCGCATCGAACTGCCGACCAGGCTCGTCACCCGGGGCTCGGGCGAGCTGCCCCCGGCGCACTGAGCCGGGTCCCGGCGCACCGGAGTACGAGCGGTGCGCCGGGCCGTACGGGACGGCGGGCACGACGGCCGCCCGGACAGCGCCCCTCCGTCCGGGCGGCCACCGCACGGACGCCCGCCCACCGCGCCGCACACCCGCCGGGAGGAACACACCGTGCCGCAACCACTGGACCGTGACCGCGGCCCCGGGCGGCCGCCCGGCGGGGGCCGGACCCTGGAGGCGCTCGGTCTCGCCGGGGTGCCGCGGGAGGATCCGCTGCTGTACCCGGGCGCATGGCCGCGGGAGTCCGGGCTGCTGGACGGGGACCGGCTGCTGCCGCTGGAGGCGCGGGCACACGACGACGGGGGCGGCCGGGTCCCGGTGCTGGCCATCGGCTCCAACGCGAGTCCGGGCCAGCTGCGTCACAAGATGGCCGAGTTCGGGGTCGGCTCGCCGGTTCCCATGGTCAGGTCACGCGTCACCGGCCTCGACATCGGCGTCTCCGCGCACGTGAGCCGCATGGGTTACGTCTCCGCGTCGCCGGTGGCCGCCCCCGGCACCGTACGGGAGCTGTTCGTCCTGTGGCTCGACGCCGAGCAGCTCGCGGTGGTCGACGCCAGCGAGGGTGTCCCGATGGCGGGCGGCAACTTCGACCGCGCCTGGCTGCCCGCACCCGACGTACGGGTGGAGCCCGGTGACGGCTCGGTGCTGCGCGGCGCGTACGCGTACGTCAACCGCCACGGTGTCCTGCACGACGGCACCGGCACGCCCCGGCGGCACCCGGGGGAGCAGCGGCCCCTGATCACCGGGCTGCTGCGCGGGTCGGCCCGGCTGCGGGCGCTGTTCGGGACGACGCCCGAGGAGTTCTGCGCGCGGGCGCGGGCCGACCGGCGGCTGTGCGACCGGGGGACGCGGCTGTTCGCGGAGGAGGGGCGGGTGGCGCCGTCCGGTCTGGAGCGGTACGTCGGCCCGGGGCCGGACGATCCCTTCGCGGGCGCCCGGCCGCCGTCGGCGGGGCCTACCGGGCCGACGCCGTGAGGTCGCCGCGGCGCGGCGCGGAGAAGCCCTCGAGGTCGGCGCGGGTCAGGCCGGTCAGCCGGGCGACCTCTCCGATGCCGAGGGCGCCGCAGTCCAGGCCGCGCAGCAGGTAGCCGCCGAGGGCCTTGGCGGTGGCGGGCTCGTCCATGACGTCGCCGCCGGTGCGGTTCGCGTACCGCGCGAGTCGGGCGGCCGCCTGTTCGAAGCCCTCGCGGTAGAAGGCGAACACGGCCGCGTACCGGGTGGGCAGGTGGCCCGGGTGCATGTCCCAGCCCTGGTAGTAGGCGCGGGCGAGGGCGCGGCGGGTGAGTCCGTAGTGCAGTCGCCACGCGTCGTGGACCTTCTCGGTCGTACCGACCGGCAGGACGTTGGTGGAGCCGTCCGAGACCCGTACGCCGGTGCCGGCGGCGGCGACCTGCATGACCGCCTTGGCGTGGTCGGCGGCCGGGTGGTCGCTGGCCTGGTGGGCGGCGGAGACGCCGAGGCAGGCGCTGTAGTCGAAGGTGCCGTAGTGCAGGCCGGTGGCGCGGCCCTCGGCGGCCTGGATCATGCGGGCGACGGTGGCGGTGCCGTCGGTGGCGAGGATCGACTGGCTGGTCTCGATCTGGATCTCGAACCCGATCCGGCCGGCTTCCAGACCGCGCGCCTTCTCGAACGCCTCCAGGATCCGCACCATGGCGGTGACCTGCTCGGGGTACGTCACCTTCGGCAGGGTGAGGACGAGCCCGCCGGGCAGGCCGCCGGCCTCCATCAGGCCGCTGAGGTAGATGTCGAGCGTGCGGATGCCCCGGGCGCGTACCGGAGCCTCCATGCACTTCATGCGGATGCCCGTGCAGGGGGCCGCGGTGCCCCGCTCGTACGCCTCGGCGGTCAGCCGGGCCGCGCGGGCGGCGGCCTCGTCCTCCTCGGCGTCGGTGCGGCCCCCGTAGCCGTCCTCGAAGTCGATGCGCAGGTCCTCAACCGGTTCGCGCTCCAGCTTGGCGCGCACCCGGGCGTACACGGACTCGGCGAGGTCGTCGGTGAGCCCGAGGACGGCGGCGAAGGAGGCGGCGTCCGGGGCGTGTTCGTCGAGGGCCGCGAGGGCGCGGTCGCCCCAGGAACGGACGGTGCCGGCGGCGAGGACGTCGGCGGGGACGTAGACGGTGTGAACGGGCTGACGGGTGCCGGGGTCTCCGGGGTAGCGGCGCTCCAGCTCCGCGTCGACCGGTGCGAGGGAGGCGCTGATCTCCTCACCGACGGCACTCGCGAGGCTCGTCGCCACCTTCTCCTGCTGACCCATCCCAGACCCTCCTGATATCCACTTTTCCGCTTACCGGAATCATTTATCCGTAGAGCGAAGCTATCTGGCGACCCTTCACCGGTCAACACCACCCTGCGCGTACGCCGAGGCCCCCGCGGCGTCCGGGGACGGTCGCGGGGGCCTGGGTACGGGTCTCCGGCCGGGGCCGGTCCGGAGGTTCAGCCCTTGCGGGTCTTGACCTCCTCGGTCAGCTGGGGGACGACGTCGAAGAGGTCGCCGACGATGCCGTAGTCGACCAGTTCGAAGATCGGGGCCTCGGCGTCCTTGTTGATCGCCACGATCGTCTTCGAGGTCTGCATGCCCGCGCGGTGCTGGATCGCACCGGAGATGCCGGAGGCGATGTACAGCTGCGGGGAGACGGACTTGCCGGTCTGGCCGACCTGGTTGGTGTGCGGGTACCAGCCCGCGTCCACCGCGGCACGCGAGGCACCGACCGCCGCACCGAGCGAGTCGGCCAGCGCCTCGATGATCGCGAAGTTCTCCGCGCCGTTGACACCGCGGCCGCCGGAGACGACGATCGCGGCCTCGGTCAGCTCCGGACGGCCGGTCGACTCGCGCGGCGTGCGCGCGGTGACCTTCGTGCCGGTCGCGGCGGCGGAGAAGGTGACCGACAGGGCCTCGGCCGCACCGGCGGCCGGGGCGGCCTCCACGGCGGCGCTGTTGGGCTTGACCGTGATGACCGGGGTGCCCTTGGAGACGCGGGACCTGGTGGTGAAGGCGGCGGCGAACACCGACTGCGTGGCCACCGGACCCTCGTCACCGGCCTCCAGGTCGATGGCGTCGGTGATGATGCCGGAGCCGAGCCGCAGGGCGAGACGGGCGGCGATCTCCTTGCCCTCCGCGGAGGAGGGGACGAGCACGGCGGCCGGGGAGACCGCCTCGACGGCGGCCTGGAGGGCGTCGACCTTCGGCACGACCAGGTAGTCGGCGTACTCGGCGGCCTCGTGGGTGAGGACCTTCACCGCGCCGTGCTCGGCGAGGGCGGCGGCGGTGTCACCGGCACCGGCGCCCAGCGCGACGGCGACGGGCTCGCCGACCCTGCGGGCCAGCGTCAGCAGCTCCAGGGTCGGCTTGCGGACGGCACCGTCCACGTGGTCGACGTAGACGAGAACTTCAGCCATGGGACTTCTTCTCTCCTGCTTGCGAAAGATGAGGGGCGGTAGGGGCGGCGGGGCCTCGGACGAACTTCTGGCCCGCGAGGCTGTTACACGAACTTGCGCTCCGCGAGGAAGGCGGCGAGCTGCTTGCCGCCCTCGCCCTCGTCCTTGACGATCGTGCCCGCGGTGCGCGCGGGACGCTCCGCCGCCGAGTCGACCGCGGTCCAGGCGTTCTCCAGGCCGACCTCGTCCTCGTCGATCTCCAGGTCGGACAGGTCCCAGGACTCGACCGGCTTCTTCTTGGCCGCCATGATGCCCTTGAAGGAGGGGTAACGCGCCTCGCCCGACTGGTCGGTGACCGACACGACCGCGGGCAGGGAGGCCTCCAGCTGCTCGGTGGCGGAGTCGCCGTCACGGCGGCCCCTGACCGTGCCGCCCTCGACGGAGACCTCGGACAGCAGCGTCACCTGCGGCACGCCCAGGCGCTCGGCGAGCAGCGCGGGGACGACGCCCATGGTGCCGTCGGTGGAGGCCATGCCGGAGACGACCAGGTCGTAACCGGCCTTCTCGACCGCCTTGGCCAGCACCAGCGAGGTGCCGATCGCATCGGTGCCGTGCAGGTCGTCGTCCTCGACGTGGATCGCCTTGTCCGCGCCCATGGACAGCGCCTTGCGCAGGGCGTCCTTCGCGTCCTCGGGGCCCACCGTCAGGACGGTGATCTCCACGTCGTCGTCCGAATTCTCCGAGATCTGCAGCGCCTGCTCGACCGCGTACTCGTCCAGCTCGGAGAGCAGACCGTCCACGTCGTCCCGGTCGACGGTCAGGTCATCGGCGAAGTGCCGGTCGCCAGTGGCGTCGGGCACGTACTTCACAGTGACAACGATCCTCAAGCTCACGCCGGCTCTCCTACTGCGTCGACATTTCAGTGCTGCCTCTTGCAGGCAGCATAGGCGCCCCAAGCGGCCGATCCCGGGCGGGGCGACCTGCGTTCCACCCGCGATATTACTCGCCAGTACATCCAGTTCCTGCCCGCTGAGCAAGCGCTTTGAACTGTGACCTTCGCAACGCAGCGTAACCGGAACTCGACGCCCCCGCAGCGGCGGCCCCGGAGCCGGTCAGTCCCGCAGGCTCCGGTAACGGCCCTGGTGATAGAGGAGCGGGCTGCCGATCCCCGCGGAGTCGCCGGCGAGCACCTGGGCCACCACGATGCGGTGGTCCCCCGCGGGCACCCGGCCGACGACGCGGCAGACCAGCCACGCGAGGACGCCTTCGAGGACGGGCACCCCCTGCGGTCCCTCGCGCCACGCGGTGGGCGCGGCGAAGCGGTCGGCGCCGCTGCGGGCGAAGGTGGCCGCCAGCTCCTCCTGGTGCTCGCCGAGCAGATGGACTCCGACGTACTCGGCCGAGGACACCGCGGGCCAGCTGGAGGACCCGGTGCCGATGCCGAAGGAGAGCAGTGGCGGACTGGCCGAGACGGAGGCCAGTGACGTGGCCGTGAAGCCGGCCGGACCGCCGGCGCCGCACGCGGTGATGACGGCGACTCCCGCGGCGTGCCGCCGGAAGACGGACCGCAGCAGGTCGCCGGTGGCGCTCCGGGAGGCGGCGAGGTCGGGCGTGGCCGTCATACGGGGGATGTCCTCCTGTGTCGCGGTCGGGCCCGCAACGGCATGCGGGGCGCGGGGTGCGCAGGGGCGGGCCCGCGGCGCGGTGCGCGCATGCCGGAAGTGGCACCTCCGGCGCCTTCGGTCCAGCACCTCGGGTCCGGCGCTTTCGGTCCTCCAGTCAAAGGCCTGCACGGCCGCGGAAGCTGTGGAAGGCGCCTCATCCCCGGCGTGGCGCTGATCACACCGCCTCGCCCAGCGCGGCGATCACGTCCGCCTTGCGCGGCGGACCCACAGCACGCCGTACGACGCGGCCCGCAGCGTCGAGCACGAACACCGTCGGGGTCTTCAGCACGTCGAGGGCGCGCACGAGTTCCAGACGGGCCTCGGCATCGATCTCGACGTGGGCGACACCGGGGACCATGCCGGCCACCTCGCCCAGGACCGCCCGGGTGGCCCGGCAGGGGGCGCAGAAGGCGCTGGAGAACTGGACGAGCGTCGCCCGGGCACCCAGTGCCGCGCCGAGATCGGCCGCGCCGAGCCGTGTGCCGGTGCCCCCCGGCGGCCTGCCGTCACCCTGCCCGCGCACCGGCGCGCCTCCCGCTTCCGCCGCAACCGCGGCACTCGTTCACTCGCCTACTCGCCGGGCCTGCGTGCACCGCACGCCGTCGGAGGTCGGTCGTCCACAGGTGCAGCGTCCGCGCGGGACCGGAGATTCCCGTCCGGCCGACGTTTTTCGGCCGCACAACCGCCGGGCGAGTGATGAGGATCTCGCCGCGGACGGGCACCAAGGCTGGTACACCGGCCGTTCTTGGGGCACGATCTGCGACAAGCCGTAAACCTACGGCTGCGTAACTTTCGACTGGGAGCCTCCCTTCCCAGGCTGACAAGGAAGGGTCCGACCCGCCCATGGCAGAACTCGTCTACCGTCCGGTCATCGGTCTCGCCCGCACCATGTTCAAGGTGTGGGACCTCAAGATCGACTGCCGTGGGTCGGAGCACATCCCGCGCGAGGGCGGCGCCGTGCTGGTGAGCAACCACATCAGCTACCTGGACTTCATCTTCGACGGCCTGGCGGCCCTGCCGCAGAAGCGGCTGGTGCGCTTCATGGCGAAGGAGTCGGTCTTCCGGCACCGGATCTCGGGGCCGCTGATGCGCGGCATGAAGCACATCCCGGTGGACCGCAAACAGGGCGAGGCGGCCTATGCGCACGCCCTGGACTCGCTGAAGTCCGGTGAGATCGTCGGGGTCTTCCCGGAGGCGACCATCTCGGAGTCCTTCACGCTGAAGAGCTTCAAGTCGGGCGCGGCGCGACTCGCCCAGGAGGCGGGCGTGCCGCTGGTGCCGGTGGCACTGTGGGGCACGCAGCGCCTGTGGACCAAGGGTCACCCGCGCAACTTCAAGCGCAGCCACACGCCGGTCACCATCCGGGTCGGCGAGGCCGTCGAGGCCTCCCGCGAGCAGTACGCCGGTGCCATCACCCGCCGGCTGCGCGAGCGGGTGCAGGAACTGCTGGAGGCGGCGCAGCGCGCGTATCCGGTACGCCCGAAGGGAGCCGACGACACGTGGTGGATGCCGGCCCACCTCGGCGGCACGGCCCCGACGCCGGAACAGGTGCGGGCGGCCCAGGCGCACTGAGCCGGACACGTCAGAGCGCGACCGGGAGGGTCTCCCACAGCCGGGGCCGGTCGGCGGCCGCCTTGAGGGCGTCCAGCACGGCCGGATGCGGCGCCGCGTACAGGTCCGGACAGTCCGCCTCGCCCGCCCCGGGGTCCGGCGTGAAGGCGAGCCGCTCCCGCCCCAGGGAGAACCGGGCGTTCACGCCGGGCTTGTTGCCCCGCGGATCCTGCCGGTGCCACGCGCCGCCGAACCGTACGGCCACGAGCCCGTGCACCACGTCGAACCGCTGGTAGCACAGCGCGGTGGGAATGTCCTCGGCCCGCAGCAGCGCGGCCAGCGCGTGGGCCTTGGCGTAGCAGATCCCCGTGCGCTGCCGAAGGACGTCGGAGGCCCGCCAGGTGACCCGCGGGTCACCGGAGTCCTGCGAGTGCGGGATGGTGTCGCGCACGAAGTCGAAGGCCAGCCTCGCATAGGCATACGAGTCCTCCGCCTCCTGCGCGAGCCGGCCGGCCACCTCCCGCACGTAGGGGTGGTGGTGGTCGATGACCTCGTCGGCGGCCAGGTAGGCGGACAGGTCGGGGTCTTTCTGGATCAGCTCCATGCCCGCAGAGCATAGAAAAGCGATCACCCGAGAGTCAATGACTTTTCAGGTGACCGCATATCTATGCATGGCGAGAATGCGCCTGTCAGCGCGCCGTTTCCTCCTTGAGCGCCGCCACGAACGCGTCGACGTCGTCCTCGGTGGTGTCGAAGGCGCACATCCAGCGGACGTCGCCGGCGGCCTCGTCCCAGAAGTAGAAGCGGAAGCGCTTCTGCAGGCGCTCGCCCACGTCGTGCGGCAGGCGGGCGAAGACCGCGTTGGCCTGCACCGGGTGGAGGATCTCCACGCCGTGCACGGCACGCACGCCCTCGGCCAGGCGCCGGGCCATCTCGTTGGAGTGCCGGGCGTTGCGCAGCCACAGGTCCCTGGCGAGCAGCGCCTCCAGTTGCACGGACACGAAGCGCATCTTGGAGGCGAGCTGCATGGACAGCTTGCGCAGGTGCTTCATGTGCCGCACCGCGTCCTGGTTCAGGACCACGACCGCCTCGCCGTACAGGGCCCCGTTCTTGGTGCCGCCGAGGGAGAGCAGGTCGACGCCGACCGCGTTGGTGAACGTGCGCATGGGCACGTCCAGGGAGGCGGCGGCGTTGGCTATCCGGGAGCCGTCCAGGTGCACCTTCATGCCGTGCGCGTGGGCGTGCTCGCAGATCGCACGGATCTCGTCCGGCGTGTAGAGGGTGCCGAGCTCGGTGCTCTGGGTGATCGAGACGACCTGCGGCATCGCACGGTGCTCGTCGTCCCAGCCGTACGCCTGCCGGTCGATCAGGTCGGGCGTGAGCTTGCCGTCGGGGGTGGGCACGGTGAGCAGTTTGAGGCCGCCCATCCGCTCGGGTGCGCCGCCCTCGTCGACGTTGATGTGCGCGCTCTCGGCGCAGACCACCGCGCCCCAGCGGTCGGTGACCGCCTGGAGCGCGACGACGTTGGCGCCGGTGCCGTTGAACACCGGGAACGCCTCGGCGCCCGCGCCGAAGTGGCTGCGGATCACCCGCTGGAGGTTCTCCGTGTACTCGTCCTCGCCGTAGGCGATCTGGTGCCCGCCGTTGGCCAGGGCCAGGGCGGCGAGCACCTCGGGGTGCGCGCCGGCGTAGTTGTCACTGGCGAAACCGCGGACCTCGGGGTCGTGGTGGCGACGTGCGTCGGTCTTCGGTGGGTTCACGGCTTCTCGGTCAGCCACAGGCGGTTTCCGTTCACTTCCGCGGCGGGCTGGTCCCAGACTCCGGCGACGGCCTCGGCGAGGTCACGCACGTCCGTGAAGCCCGCGAACTTCGCGTTGGGGCGCTCGGCGCGCATCGCGTCGTGCACCAACGCCTTGACCACCAGGATCGCAGCCGCCGACGTCGGTCCCTGCTCGCCCCCCGCCTTGCGGAAGTAGTCCGCCATCGCGAGCGTCCACGCCTCGGCCGCGGCCTTGGCGGCCGAGTAGGCGGCGTTGCCCGCGGTGGGCCTGCTCGCGCCCGCCGCGCTGATCAGGACGTAGCGGCCGCGGTCGCTGCGCTGAAGCACCTCGTGGAAGGCGAGCGAGGTGTGCTGCACGGTGCGGACGAGCAGCCTCTCCAGGAGGTCCCAGTCGCCGAGGTCGGTCTTGGTGAAGGTCTGGCTGCCGCGCCAGCCGCCGACGAGGTGGACCATGCCGTCGACCCGGCCGAACTCCTCCTCGGTGCGGTCGGCCCAGGCCCGGGTGGAGTCGAGGTCGAGCAGGTCGACGGTCTCGCCGGTGACGGTGGCGCCGCCGTGCGCGTAGCGCGCCGCGTCGACCGCCTCCGCCAGCCGCTCCGGGTCGTTGTCCGCGCCGACCACGGTCGCGCCCGCCTCGGCGAGCCGCAGCAGTGCCGCCCGTCCGGCGGGGCCGCCCGCTCCCGCCACCGCGATCACCGCGCCGTCCAGCGCCCCGTTCCCCATGGTCCTCGCCTCCCGGGCCGGCCGACTCCACTGAGCCTGCCGCGCCTGCGTCCGTCGTGTCTGTGTCTGTGTCTGTGTCTGTCGAGCCTGTGTCTGTCGTGCGCGTGTGTGCCCGCCGTCGCCGTCGCTCACGCGGCGGCCCGCTCGGGGCCGTCCGCGGTTCCGGTGATGCCGCGGGTCGAGGCGATCACCTTCTTGAGCTTCTTGGAAAGGGCCTCGTAGAACATGCTCAGGGGAAACTCGTCCGGAAGCACGTCGTCGACCAGTTTGCGCGGCGGCAGGGTCAGGTCCAGGGCGTCGGGACCCTTGGCCCACTTCGAGCCGGGGTGCGGGGCGAGGTAGGTGGAGACCAGCTCGTAGCCGGCGAACCAGTGGACGATCTTCGGGCGGTCGATGCCGTCGCGGTAGAGCTTCTCGATCTCCGCGCACAGCTGGTTGGTGACCTGCGGGGCGCGCTCCCAGTCGAGGTGGAGCTTGTTGTCGGTCCAGCGGACGACGTCGTGCTGGTGCAGGTAGGCGAAGAGGAGCTGGCCGCCGAGGCCGTCGTAGTTGCGCACGCGCTCACCGGTGACCGGGAAGCGGAACATGCGGTCGAAGAGCACCGCGTACTGCACGTCGCGGGCCTGCGGGACGCCGTCCGCCGCCAGCTTCACGGCCTCCTTGAAGGCGGTGAGGTCGCAGCGCAGTTCCTCCAGGCCGTACATCCAGAACGGCTGGCGCTGCTTGATCATGAAGGGGTCGAACGGCAGGTCGCCGTGGCTGTGGGTGCGGTCGTGCACCATGTCCCACAGCACGAAGGCCTCCTGGCAGCGCTTCTGGTCCTCGACCATGGCGGCGACGTCCTCGGGCAGCTCGACGCCGAGGACGTCCACGGCGGCCTCGGTGACGCGGCGGAAGCGGGCGGCCTCGCGGTCGCAGAAGATGCCGCCCCAGGAGAAGCGCTCGGGCGCCTCGCGCACGGCGATGGTCTCCGGGAAGAGGACGGCGGAGTTGGTGTCGTAGCCCGCGGTGAAGTCCTCGAACGTGATGCCGCAGAACATCGGGTTGTCGTAGCGGGTGCGCTCGAGTTCGGCCAGCCAGTCGGGCCAGACCATGCGCAGCACGACCGCTTCGAGGTTGCGGTCCGGGTTGCCGTTCTGCGTGTACATCGGGAAGACGACCAGGTGCTGCAGGCCGTCCGCCCGGTGCGCGGCGGGCTGGAAGGCCAGCAGCGAGTCGAGGAAGTCGGGCACCTGGAAGCCGCCGTCGGCCCAGCGGCCGAGGTCGGTGACGAGGGCGTCGTGGTAGGCGCGGTCGTGCGGCAGGAGCGGGGACAGCTCGCGCACGGCCTCGGTGACCCCGCGCACGGCGTCCTCGGCGGCGGCCCGCTCGGGGGCGCCCTCGGCGTCGAAGTCGATCGACCCGTCCTTGGACTGCCACGGCCGGATCCGCTCCACGGCATCCTTGAGGACGGGCCACGCCGGGTGCTCCACCACCCTGCTCGCAGGAGGAACATTCCCCTCCGCACCCACCTGCACAAGAATTTCCGTCATGTCCCACCCTCCACGGGAGAAGCTTGCGTCGTCACACCGTAGGCATACGAGGTTCCTCCAATCAAGGCAGGTATCCGTAAATTATCCTGCCTCACCCCACCTCTTGCCGCATTTTTTCCTGCCGATCGCCGGATTCGTATACCCGGCGCGGCACGGGGGAAACGGTCCGGCAGGGCCGTTAGGCTGCCGCCCTGCCCACGCCGACGTCGACGGAAGCGAGTCGAGCCTTGAACTTCCTCACCATCGGTCACCGCGGAGCGATGGGTGTCGAACCCGAGAACACCCTGCGTTCCTTCGTCGCCGCCGAGCAGGCCGGCCTCGACGTCGTCGAGCTGGACCTGCATCTGAGCAAGGACGGCGCGCTCGTCGTCATGCACGACACGGCCGTGGACCGCACCACGGACGGCACGGGCGCGATCGCCGACAAGACGCTCGAGGAACTGCGCGTGCTGGACGCGGGCCGCGGGGAACGGATCCCCGTCTTCGAGGAGGTGCTCGACGCCGTCTCGGTGCCGCTGCAGGCCGAGATCAAGGACGCGGCGGCCGCGCGGACGCTGGCCGAGGTCATGCTCCGCCGGGACCTGGCCGAGCGCGTCGAGGTGATCTCGTTCCACGACGAGGCCGTCGTGGAGATCGCCCGGCTGGTGCCCGGGGTGCGCACCGCGCTGGTCGCGCAGTACTACGGCACGGAGGTCGTGGACCGGGCGGTGGCGGCCGGTGCCGGGACCCTGTGTCTCGACATCAACCGGGTCACGCTGGAGATCGTGCAACTGGCCCGCAAGGCGGGGCTCCGGGTCTTCTGCTGGACCGTGAACACCCAGGACCACCTGCGGCTGGTGCGCGCCCTCGGTCTCGACGGCGCGACGACCGACTACCCGGAGATCAAACGTACCGGCCGCTTCACCGCCTGAACCGCGGTGGCTTCGCGGGCCGGGCTCACCCCAGCGGCTTGACCAGCAGCTCGAACCGGAGGTCGTCCCGCTGCGGGATGCCGAAACGCTCGTCGCCGTACGGGAAGGGGATCGTCTCTCCCGTACGGCGGTAGCCGCGGCGTTCGTACCAGGCGATGAGGTCCTCGCGCACGGAGATCACGGTCATGTGCATCTCCTCGGCGCCCCAGGTCGTGCGGGCCTGCCGTTCGGCCTCCGCGATGACCGTCTTGCCCAGGCCCGCGCCCTGGAGCGCCGGGCTGACGGCGAACATCCCGAAGTAGGCGTGCGGGCCGCGGTGCTCCAGCTGGCAGCAGGCCACCAGCCGGCCGTCCCGCTCCACGGCGAGCAGGCGGCTGTCCGCCGCCTCGACGACCTCCAGCACCCCCCGGGGGTCCGTGCGCTGCCCGTGGAGGATGTCCGCCTCGGTGGTCCACCCGGCCCGGCTGGAGTCCCCGCGGTACGCGGACTCTATGAGCGCGACGATCCCGTCCACGTCGGCGCCGGTGGCGTCGCGGTAGGTCAGCGGGCTGGCGGCGGTGTCCATGGAGGCGTCTCCGGTTCGTCCTCGGGCGCGGGCACCGATGAGCCTAGCGCCGCGGCCGGGTCCCGTCGGGGTCGGGCCGCGTGGTGGCCGGGCCCCGTTAGGGTCGGGACGCATGGTGCACGTACTCAGCAGCCGGATCCTGCTCCGCCCCACCGACCCCGACCGTTCCCGCGCCTTCTACGGCGATCAGCTCGGCCTCGCCGTGCACCGGGAGTTCGGCACCGGGCCCGAGCGGGGCACCGTCTACTTCCTCGGCGGCGGGTTCCTGGAGGTCTCCGGCCGCTCGGAGACCCCGGCCTCCCCCGCGCTCCAGGTGTGGCTCCAGGTCGAGGACGCCGCGGCGGCCCACGACGAACTGCGCGCCAGGGGTGTCGAGATCGTCCGGCCGCCGGTCCAGGAGCCGTGGGGGCTGGTCGAGATGTGGATCGCGGACCCGGACGGTACGCGGATCGTCCTGGTGGAGGTGCCCGCGGAGCATCCGCTGCGCTACCGGCCGGGAATCTGAGAGGCCTCGGGCGCCACCGTGGCCGTCCGCGCCGGATGGCCGCCTCCCGCACCCGGCCTTAGCGTGCTGGAGGGGGACGGACGGTCTGCGGCCCGGCGGAAGGACGCCCCACGATGAAGCTCCACGAACCGGTGACCGGCGGCCCCTGCTGGGCGGAGCTGGGGACCACCGACCTGGGCGGGGCCCGGCGCTTCTACACCAAGCTGTTCGGCTGGCGCCCCGAGACGGACCCGCGGCAGCAGGCGGGCGGCTACACGATCGCGCACGTCGGCGGTGCGGCCGTCGCCGCCCTGACGCCGCTGTACCAGCGAGAGCAGCCGGTCGCGTGGAACGTGTCGTTCACCGTGGGCGACGCGGACGCCGCCGTGCGGCAGGTGACCGCGGCCGGCGGGACGGTGCCGCAGGGGCCCGCGGACGTCTTCGAGGCGGGCCGCTTCGCGGTGGCCGTCGATCCCACCGGCGCGCTGTTCCAGTTGTGGCAGCCGGGCACCTTCCCCGGCGCCGGGCTGTTCAACGCGCCCGGCTCGCTGGGCTGGGTGGAGCTGCTGACCCGTGAACCCGAACGGGCCGCCGACTTCTACACCACGGTGTTCGGCTGGAACGTCGACGTCTCGGCGCGCTACCCGCAGTGGAGGGTCGGCGACGCGGACTTCGGCGGCATGGTGACGATGGACGACAAGTTCCCGCACGAGGTACCGGCGCACTGGCTGCCGTACTTCGCGGTGGCGGACGTGAACACCGCGGCGGTGGACACGACCGACGCCGGAGGGACGGTGCTCATGGAGCCCACCTCGGTCCCCGACGGGCCCCGCCTCGCGGTCCTGCGCGACCCGCAGGGCGCGATGTTCGGCGTGTACCGGGCGGGCGGGGAGCGCTGAGCCGCCCGGGGGCCGCTCCGGGCCGGCCGGGTGCTCCCGCGACGGCGGTGTGCGGGTCGTCCGGGCGGCCGGTTACGGGGCAGGCCGGACCTTGGGCGGCCGCCCTGCCCCGGTGCGGTCGCGGGCCGTCGGGCGGAGGGCACCCGACAGGTCGGCGAGCACGAGGGTGACCGGGGAGCGCGTGCGGACACCAGGGCCGGGCCGGAGGGCCTCGGCCACCTCACCGGCGGCGTTCCCGGGCCGGTGACACGCGCTCCTTGCGGGCCGTCCGTCCGGCATCCCGTGTCCGGGCTCCCATGGGACGGACACATGGGCGCGTCGTCCGGCGGCAGCTTCGCGCCCCCTCCCTCCGCTGCCGCGCCATCCGCACGAACGTACGGGGACGTGCGCGGACGTGCGCGACGTGTGAACGCGCGGTCCCGCCCGTCAGTCGAGCAGCTCCCCCAGCCGGGAGGCGGCGGCGGCCACGGTGGTGCCCAGGTCGTCGAGGTCCGTCTGCTCGAAGACCGAGATGCCGATGCTGGTCGTCGCCTCGCCGCCGCGGCCGGGCACGGCGGCGGAGATGCCGGTGACGGCCGGGATCACCTCGCCCATGGTCACGGCGTACCCCCGGGCCCGGGCCTCGGTGACCTCGGGGCGCTCACCCTCGCGGTGCGGGCCGTGGGCGAGCAGGGCGAGGCCGCCGGAGCCCTGCTCGACGGAGTGGGTGTGCCCGGGGCGGAAGGAGACGTGGACGCGGGCCCCGCGCGGCTCCACGACCATGAGGGCCCGCATCTCGGTGGCGCCCTCCCGGACCATGAGGTGCGCGGTGGCGCGGGTGGTCTCGGCGAGGTCGTCCAGGACGGGGCGGGCGAGGGCCCGGAGGTCCTGCTGGACGGGTTCGGCGAGGGTGACCAGGCCCGTGCCCAGGACGATGCGGCGCTGGTGGTCGCGGCGGCAGAGCTGGTGCGCCTCCAGGGTGCGCACCAGACGGTGGGCGACCGTGCGGTGCACGCCCACGGCGTCCGCCACCTCGCTGACGGTCAGCCCCCGCGGGTGCTCGGAGAGGACTCTGAGGATCAGCAGCCCGTGGTGGAGCGTCTTGGACATCCCGGCGTCGAGCTCGGGGACCGGCCGGGCCGGTGCTGGTGAGTTCACGAATCCATCCCTTGACGGGTTTCAGCCACGCTGCCTATGCTCCCATTATTCGCACAGTGAGTGCGATTATCGCACAACATTGAGGTGTGCGACAACCCCTCCGACCGCTCGGGACAGCGGTTGTCCGGGGACCACGAGCCGAAGGGACGCACGCATGGACTCCAGCGCGCCCGCGTTCTTGGCCGGTGCGGCACTGGCCGAGATCCACCACCTGTACGCCCTGCAGAGCCATCTCATCGACGGCGGACACGCCGCGGAGTGGGCCACGACCTTCACCGCGGACGGCACCTTCGACTCCCCCACCTACCCGGAGCCGGTGGCCGGCGCGGGCGCCCTCACCGCGTTCGCCGAGCGGTTCGCCGCCGGCTGCGCCGCCGACGGCGTGGTCCGCCGGCACGTGGTCTCGAACGTGGCCGTGACCGGCGGCGACGGCGAGGGAGCGGTGCGGGTCGCGGCGTATCTGCAGATCGTCGCGACCCCGCCGGGCGGATCCCCGCGCATCGAGCGGTTCACCACCCTCTCCGACCGGGTGGTGCGCGACGGCGACGGCTGGCGGGTCGCCGCCCGCACCGTACGCCGCGACGACGCCCCCGGCGCCTGAGCGGGCCCCCTCCCCCTCGCCCGTCGACGGCACCTCACCACAACGGCACTTCAACGACGAAGGAACGGATCCCCCCATGAGCGACACCGCATACCCGCCGGTCACCGGCGCCGAAGGTCCCGGCCGGGTCGTCGGCCGGCGGCCCGCCGCCGTCCACCCCGAGCTGGCGGGCACCACCGCCGTCGTCACCGGCGCCGCCCGCGGCATGGGCGCCGTCTTCAGCGAGGGCCTGGCCCTGCGCGGGGTCAACGTCGTCGCCGCCGACATCGACCTCGTCGCGATGAAGGAGACCGCCGAGACCATCAACGCCGGGCGGGACGCCCTGCCCGCCGACGGCACCCGGGGCCGGGTCGTACCGGCCGCGGTGGACGTGGTGGACCCGGCCGGGCACGAAGAGCTGGCGCGGCTGGCGCACGCCGAGTTCGGCCGCCTGGACCACTGGGTCAACAACGCCGGCATCTTCCCGCACTCCTTCGTGCGGGACATCTCGCCGGAGCAGATCGACGCCGTGCTGAAGGTGAACGTGCAGGGCGTGCTGTTCGGTTCGCAGGCCGCCGCCCGGCACATGCGGCCCGGCGGCTCCATCGTGAACATGTCGTCGGTCTCGGCCGTCCGGGTGCGCAAGGGCCGCGGTGCGTACTGCGCCTCCAAGGCGTCGGTCGCCCACCTCACCGAGTCGCTCGCCGTGGAACTCGGCGACGAGGGCCTGCGCGTCAACTCCATCGCGCCCGGCTACATCGACACCGAGATGACCCGGTGGGTGCAGGAGGACCCGGCGGCCCTGCGGCACGCGCTGGACAGCGTGCCGCTGCACCGGCTGGGCTCGCCGCAGGAGGTGCTCGGCGTGCTGCTGTTCCTGCTCTCCGACAGCGCGCGCTACGTGACCGGGCACAGCATCGCGGTGGACGGCGGCTCGCGTCATGTCTGACGCCCACGGACAGGAGATCGTGCCCGGCGACCGCCGGGAGGAGGCCGTCTCCGGCACCGACCGGGAGCACCCCGGGTCCGGCGCCCACCGGGAGACGGTGCGCTACCCGTCCGTCGTCGTGGTCACCGGGGCCGCCGCCGGCATGGGCGCCGAGCACGCCCGTGCCCTTGCCCGGCGCGGTGTCCACGTCCACCTCGCCGACGTGGCCGACACCGCGCCCGTGGTGCGGGACATCACCGGGGCGGGCGGCCGGGCCACCGGGCACCTCCTCGACGTCACCGACCCGGGCGGCTGGCGCACGCTCGTGGAAGCCGTCCGGGAGTCGGACGGCCGCCTCGACGGACTGGTCAACAACGCCGGCGTCTCACGGCGGCTGCGGTTCATGGACACCACCGAGGAGGTCTGGGACCGGGTCCTGCGGATCAATCTCCACGGTCCCTTCCACGGCATCCGCGCCTGCGCGCCGCTGATGCGCGACAGCGGTGGCGGATCGGTCGTCAACATCTCGTCGGTCTCCGGGCAGATCGGCTACTTCTCCCCGTCGTACTCGGCGAGCAAGTGGGGCCTGACCGGCCTGTCGAAGTCCGCCGCGGGGGAGCTGGCCGCCTGGGGCATCCGGGTCAACTCGCTCCATCCGGGGCTGGTCGGCACGGGACTGCTGGCCGGTTCGGACGGCTTCGTGGAGTCGGCCCGGCGCAGCATCCCGGCCGGACGTCTCGGTGAGGTCGGCGAGGTGACGGACGCGGTGCTCTTCCTGCTGTCCGACCGCAGCTCGTACATGACCGGCACCGAGGTCACCCTCGACGGCGGACTGGTCTCCAACGGGCTGTACCACCGCATCCTCGACGACGCCGAAGGAGCACTGTGATGACCGACCTCGACGCACTGGACGTGATCGTGGTGGGCGGCGGCGGGGCCGGTCTGGCCGCCGCGGTCAGCGCCGCCGAACAGGGCGCCCAGGTGCTGCTCTTCGAGTCCGAACGCGAACTGGGCGGCTCCACGCAGCTCTCCGCGGGCCTGTTCACCGCGGCCGGCACCAGCGTCCAGCGCGGCCTGGGCATCGAGGACACCGCCGGCCGGCACTTCCAGCACTACATGGACCTCAACCAGTGGCTGCTCAAGCCCGGTCTGGTCAGGGCCTTCTGCGCGGCGGCCGGTCCCACCCTGGAGTGGATGCTGGGCCTCGGCCTGGACGTCCCGGCGGCCGTGTCGCCCGACGCGCACACACCGGGCCTGTGCCGGGCCGGGGTGGAGGACGTCTGGCGCGGCCACGTACCGCGCGACCAGGGGTACGGACTCGTGCAGGTCCTCGACCGGGCCCGGCGCGGACGCGGCGTCGAGGCGGTGCTCAACACCCGCGTCGAGCGGCTGCTGTTCGAGGAGGGACGGGTCGCGGGCGTGGTCGCCGACGGCATCGAGGTCCGGGCAGGGGCGGTCGTCGTCGCCAGTGGCGGCTTCGCGCAGGACCCCGGGCTGCTCGACCGATACTACCCCGAGGCGCGGCAGGCGGGCGACTCGCTGTTCGTGGTGGCGGCTCCCGGCAGCCGCGGCGACCACTTCGCCTTCGCCGAGCAGACCGGCGCCGCACTCACCGGGCACGGCTGGGGCCTGATGCTGCCGACCGCGTACTTCCAGCGCCACCACCACTGGCAGGCCGGGTTCCCGCCGAAGTCCCGGGTGTACGTCAACGGGACCGGCCGGCGCTTCATGGACGAGGACGCCTCCTACGCGGTCTCCACCGGCATCATCCTGGCCCAGGACGGGCCGGTGTGGGCGGTGTTCGACGAGAAGGCCCGGCTGGGTCTGCCGGCCGGGTACGCCGACTGGACGCCCGAACGCGTCGCCGAGGAGGTGCGCGCCGGACGGACACTGAGCGCCGGCACCCTCTCCGGACTGGCCGCCGCCATGGACGTACCGCCCGAGGCGCTGACGGCCACCGTCGCCCGCTGGAACGCGCAGCTCGCCGGGGAGGGCACGGACCCCGACTTCCTGCGCGAGGACTCGCTCGCCGCGAAGGGGTCGCCGCAGCCGCCCGCACCGCTCGACGCCGGGCCGTACTACGCGGCACGGGTGCTGCCGGCGGAGCTGGTGTGCACGCACACCGGGCTGGAGATCGACCACGACGCGGCCGTACTGGACCGCACCGGAACCCCCGTACCCGGGCTGTTCGCCGCCGGTGAGGCCGGCGGCGGTGTGCTCGGCATGCGCTACGTCGGCGGCGGCAACGCCGTCGCCAACGCCCTCACCATGGGGCGCGTCGCCGGCCGCAACGCGGCCCGCTGACCCTCTCACCTCCCTTCTCCCCCTCTTCCCCTCAGGAGCCGTCATGGGAGCGCACCTCGACGCCGAGGACACCGCAGCCCTGGGCAGCAGAGTCACCCGGAAGGTCACGTACCGGATCTTCCCCATCGTGGGCCTGTTGTACGTGTTCAACTACATGGACCGGTCCAACATCAGTTACGCCCAGCTCGGGATGGAGCAGGAACTGGGCATCACGACGGCCACGTTCGGCGCCGTCGCGGCCATCTTCTTCCTGGCCTACGTGGTGCTGGAGATCCCCAGCAACATGATGCTGAAGAAGGTCGGGGCCCGGCTGTGGCTGGCCCGGATCGCCATCAGCTGGGGTCTGGTGACCGTGGTCACCGGGTTCGTGGAGAGCGTCACCCACCTGTACGTCGCGCGGATCGCGCTGGGCATCGCGGAGGCCGGGCTCTTCCCGGGTCTGCTGCTGTATCTGACGTTCTGGTACCGGGGCCGGGAGCGCGGCCGGGCCATCGCGATGATGGCGCTCGCGCAGCCCGTCGCGATGGTCCTCGGCTCCCTCACCGGCGGCTGGATCCTCGACCACGTGCACTGGGCCGACCTGAGCGGCTGGCGCTGGGTGTTCATCCTCCAGGGCGCGCCCGCGATCCTGATCGGCCTGGTCACCCTGGTGTGGCTGCCCGACCGGCCGTCGGACGCCCGGTTCCTGACGCCGGCCGAGAGCCGCTGGCTGGAGTCGGAGATCGACAAGGAGTACACGGACGGGCCCGGTCACAAGGAGACCGTCCGCGACCAGCTGGCTGCGCTGAAGAACCGCAAGGTGCTCTACCTGGCCTTCGCCAACTTCTTCGCGGCGTGCGGCCTGTACGGCTTCACCTTCTTCGTGCCGAAGATCGTCCAGCAGCTCGACCCGTCGTACTCGGCCACCAACATCGGTGTGCTCGGCACCATCCCGTACCTGGTGGGTGCGGCCGGCATGCTGCTGGTGGCGCGGAACTCCGACCGCACGGGGGAACGCCGCCTCCATGTCATCGGCCTGATGCTGCTCGGTGCGGTCGGCCTGTTCGGCACCATCGTCTTCCGGCACGACCCGGTGCCGGCGATGATCTGCCTGTCGCTGGTGGCGATCGGCGTGCTCGGCTACATGGCGCCGTACTGGGCGCTGGCCGCACGGGTGCTGCCGCGCGAGCAGACCGCGGTGGGCCTGGCCGGCATCAACTCCATCGCCGCGCTGGGCGGTTTCTTCAGCCCGTACATCATCGGCCAGAACGCCACCGCCGACGACGTCACCGTCGGCCTGTACTTCCCCATCGTCTGCCTCGTGGTGTGCGCCGGGATGCTCGCCCTCCTGAAGGTGCCGCGTGACCGGCAGCCCGCCGAGGCTCCCGCCACGGCCACCACAGCGGGCGTCTGACCAGCTCACCCGCCGACGCAAGGAACCACACCTCATGCCTTACTACCGCAGTGTCGGGGACGTGCCGCCCAAGCGGCACACCCAGCACCGGGACGCCGACGGCCGTCTGCGTTTCGAGGAACTCATGGGCGAGGAGGGCTTCTCCTCCGACTCCTCGCTGCTCTACCACCGCGAGATCCCCTCGGCGATCACCGACTCCCGGACCTGGAACCTCACCGGCCAGGACACGGCCGCCAACCACCCGCTCAAACCGCGCCACCTGAAGCTCCACGCCCTCTTCCCCGGTGACGCCTGGCGCGACACCGATGCCGTGACGGGCCGGCGGCTGCTGCTCGGCAACGGCGACGTGCGCATCTCCTACGTCGTCGCCGGTGCCGCCTCGCCGCTCTACCGCAACGGCCTCGGCGACGAGTGCGTGTACGTCGAGGCCGGCACGGCCACCGTGGAGACCGTGTTCGGCACGCTGCCCGCGCGTGCCGGGGACTACGTGCTGCTGCCCCGGGCCACCACCCACCGCTGGCTGCCCGAGGGCGACGAGCCGCTGCGCCTGTACTGCGTGGAGGCCAACTCGCACATCTCCCCCGCCCGCCGCTACCTCTCGCGCCACGGACAGCTCCTGGAGCACGCCCCGTTCTGCGAGCGGGACCTGCACGGACCCGGCGGGCCGCTGCTGGCCGACGGCACCGACGTCGACGTGTACGTCAAGCACCGCGGGCCGCGCGGCGAGGTGCTCGGCACGGTGTTCACCCAGGCCACCCACCCGTTCGACGTGGTCGGCTGGGACGGCTGCCTGTACCCGTACACCTTCAGCGTCCACGACTTCGAGCCGATCACGGGCCGGGTGCACCAGCCGCCGCCCGCCCACCAGGTCTTCGAGGGCGACAACTTCGTCGTCTGCAACTTCGTGCCCCGCAAGGTGGACTACCACCCGCTGGCGATCCCGGTCCCGTACTACCACTCCAACGTGGACAGCGACGAGGTGATGTTCTACTGCGGCGGCGACTACGAGGCCCGCAAGGGCTCCGGCATCGGGCAGGGTTCGGTGTCGCTGCACCCCGGCGGCCACGCGCACGGGCCGCAGCCCGGCGCCTACGAGCGGTCGGTCGGCGCCGAGTTCTTCGACGAACTGGCCGTCATGGTCGACACGTTCAGGCCGCTGGAGCTGGGCGAGGGCGCGCTGGCCGCGGAGGACGCCGGCTACGCCTGGACCTGGGCGGGGCGGGGGCCGGCCGCGTGAGCGCGCTGCTCGCCGGGCTCGTCGACGACGCCGGGCTGTTCCCGCCGACCGCGCTGCCGCCCGCCGGAGCGGTGGCGCGGCACCGCCGCGACCGGGCCGCCGCCCACCCGATGCACACCCTGCGGTTCCTGGTTCCGGTGGGCCGGCTGGAGGAGATCCGGGCCGAACTGGGCCCGGACGACCGGCTGCTGCTCGGTCTGATCGCGGACGCGGCGGGGCCGGGCGATCCCGGTGACCGGCTGCGGGCCGCGCTGGAGACGGTGGCCGACGACGACCGGCTGGAAACGGCACTGGTCGAGGTGCCGCTCGCGGTGTTCGGCGGTGATCCGGCGACGGCTGTGCCCGCCGCGCTCGCCGCCACCGCCGGGGCCGGGGTGCCGGTGTTCCTGGAACCGGCCGCACCGTCCGGCATCGGGGCCCTGCTCACCGCGGTGGCGGGCGCCCCCGGCATCGGGGCGAAGCTGCGCTGCGGCGGCGTACGGGCCGAGTTGTTCCCCACCCCCGCCGAGGTCCTGCACTTCGTCGTCTCCTGCGCCCGGGCCGGCGTCCCCTTCAAGGCGACCGCCGGGCTCCACCACGCCGTACGGCACCGGGACACCGAGACCGGATTCACCCACCACGGCTACCTCAACCTGCTGCTGGCCGCCGCCCGCGCCGCCGCCGGACCCGGCGCCCCGGCGCCCGTGCTGGACGCGCTGCGGACGGAGTCGGCCGACACGCTCACCCGCGAGCTGACCGCCCTGTCCGGACCCGACGCGGCCGCGGCCCGCGCCCTGTTCGTCTCCTACGGCTCCTGCTCCACCGCGACACCGGTGTCCGAGGCCCGCACTCTGCTCGGCACCGCCTGAAAGGACAGTTCCACGATGACCTCCGCAAGCTGGGTCCCGGTGCCCGAGGGCTCCCCGTTCACCGAACACACCCTTCCCTACGGCGTCTTCGCCCCCGAGGACGGTGCCCCGAGGGTCGGTGTCGCCATCGGCGACCACGTCCTCGACCTGGCCCGCGCCCTCGGCGACGACACCTTCGCCCGGCCCTCGCTCAACGCTTTCCTCGCCCAGGGCCGGGCCCGCTGGCAGGAGGTACGGGCCCGCGTCACCGGGCTGCTCACCGACTCCGCGCACCGCGGGGCGGTGGAGCCCGCGCTGCACCGCGCCGACCGGGTCCGGCTGCTCATGCCCTTCGAACCGGCCGACTACGTCGACTTCTACGCCTCCGAGCACCACGCGGCGAACATCGGCCGGATGCTGCGTCCCGGCCAGGAGCCGCTGACCCCGCAGTGGAAGCACCTCCCGATCGGCTACCACGGCCGCTCCGGCACGCTGGTCGTCTCCGGCACGGACGTCGTCCGCCCGTGGGGCCAGACCCGTCCGGCCGACGGCGGCGCACCGCCGTTCGGCCCGTCCGCGCGGCTGGACATCGAGGCGGAGGTCGGCTTCGTCGTCGGCACCCCGTCCGCGCGGGGCACCCGGGTCGGTGTCGGGGACTTCGCCGACCACGTCTTCGGCGTGTGCCTGGTCAACGACTGGAGCGCACGGGACCTCCAGGCCTGGGAGTACGTGCCGCTCGGGCCGTTCCTCGCCAAGTCGTTCGCGACGTCCGTGTCGCCGTGGATCGTGCCGCTGGACGCGCTGGAGGCGGCCCGCACGGCGCCGCCCGAGCGGACCGAGGAGCTGCGGCCCTACCTCCGGGACGGCGAGGACTGGGGTCTGGACCTGGCCCTGGAGGTGCGGCTCAACGGGGAGGTGGTCTCCCGGCCGTCGTTCACGTCGATGTACTGGACACCGGCCCAGATGCTGGCGCACCTCACCGTCAACGGCGCCTCGCTGCGCACCGGCGACTTCTACGCCTCCGGCACGGTCAGCGGCCCGCAGGCGCACGAACGCGGCTGCCTGATGGAGCTGACCTGGAACGGGCAGGAGCCGCTGACGCTGTCGGACGGCTCCACCCGCACCTTCCTGGAGGACGGCGACGAGGTCACCATCACGGCGACCGCACCGGGGCCCGACGGCTCGCGCATCGGCTTCGGAGAGGTCCGCGGCCGGATCGTCGCGGGAGGCGACGGCTCATGAACAAGGTCGTCGCCAGTGCGCGCGAGGCCGTGGCCGACATCGGCGACGGCGCGTCGCTCGCGGTCGGCGGTTTCGGTCTGTGCGGCATCCCCACGGTGCTGCTCCATGCCCTGCACGAGAAGGGCGCCGGTGACCTGTCCGTGGTGTCCAACAACTGCGGCACCGACGGACACGGGCTCGGCGTCCTCCTCTCCGCCGGCCGGATCAGCCGGGTCACGGCCTCCTACGTCGGCGAGAACAAGGAGTTCGCCCGCCAGTACCTGGGCGGGGAGCTGGAGGTGGAGCTGATCCCGCAGGGCACGCTGGCGGAACGGCTGCGCGCCGGGGGCTGCGGCATACCCGCGTTCTACACCCCGGCCGGTGTCGGGACCCAGGTCGCGGACGGCGGCCTGCCGTGGAAGTACACGGCGGACGGGGCCGTGGAGGTGGCGTCGCCGAGGAAGGAGCGGCGCGCGTTCCGGGGGCGTACGTACGTGCTGGAGGAGTCGGTCACCACCGACTTCGCCCTGGTCCGTGCGGTGCGCGGCGACCGGTACGGCAACCTCGTCTTCCGGCGCTCGGCCCGCAACTTCAACCCGCTGGCGGCCATGGCCGGCACGGTCGCGGTCGCCGAGGTCGAGGAGTTGGCCGACGGCGCCCTCCACCCCGACGAGGTGCATCTGCCGGGCGTCTTCGTGCAGCGGGTCGTGCCGCTCACCGCCGCGCAGGCCGCGGACAAGTCCATCGAGAAGGCGACGGTGCGCTGATGCCCTGGAACCGTGACGAGATGGCCGCCCGCGCGGCGGCCGAGCTGACCGAAGGTTCCTACGTCAACCTGGGCATCGGGCTGCCCACGCTGGTGCCCGGCCACCTCCCGGCCGGCGTCGACGTCGTCCTGCACTCGGAGAACGGCATCCTCGGCGTCGGCCCGTACCCCACCCCGGACGAGGTCGACCCCGACCTGATCAACGCGGGCAAGGAGACGGTGACCACGGCGCCGGGCGCGTCGTTCTTCGACTCGGCGCTCTCCTTCGGCATGATCCGCGGCGGCCACCTGGACACCGCGATCCTCGGCGGCCTGCAGGTCTCCACCGGCGGCGACCTCGCCAACTGGACCGTGCCCGGCAAGATGATCAAGGGCATGGGCGGGGCGATGGACCTGGTGCACGGGGCCCGGCGGGTCATCGTGCTGATGGACCACACCGCCAAGGACGGCAGCCCCAAGATCGTGCGCGACTGCACGCTGCCGCTGACCGGCACGGCGTGCGTGGACCGCGTCATCACCGGCCTCGGTGTCTTCGACATCGCCCCGCCCGCCGTGACGGTGGCCGAACTCGCCCCCGGTGTCACCCTGGACCAGGTGCGCGCCGCCACCGACGCCGAGGTCGTCCCCGCCCTTGGCGAGTCCGGGACCCGGACGGGCTGAACCTCACACCCGCAGCGCGTCCAGGCGGCCCTCCAACTGGCCCAGCAGTCCCGCCAGGAGCCCCGCCAGCTCGCCCTGCCTGGTCCCTTCCACTCCGGACAGGACGGCGGCCTCGTAGGCGAGCTGGTCGGGCAGCAGGCCGTCGACGAGGTCGCGTCCGGTGTCCGTGAGGCGGACGTGAGCGACGCGGCGGTCGCGGGTGTCGCCGCGCCGCTCCACCAGACCCCGCTCGCTGAGCTGTTTGAGGCGCTTGGTGACGGCGGCGCCGGAGGAGAACGTCTCCCGGGCCAGTTCCCCGGGGGTCAGCTCGTGCCCGGTCCGGCGCAGCGCGCCGAGCAGGTCGAACTCGGCACGGCTGAGGCCCGCCCGGCGCAGCGGCGCGTCCTCGGCCTGCTGGAGCAGGGCGGCGCAGCGGTTGATGCGGCCGATGATCTCCATCGGCCCGGTGTCCAGGTCGGGGTGGACGGCCCGCCACTGCCGTACGACGGCGGCGACGGTGTCCCCGCCCGGCCCGTCGCTCCCGGCGCCGTCTCCCCCGTGGCCGGCACCCTCGTCGCCCCCGGTGGCCGGTCCCCCGTCGGTTGCGGTCATCGCCGTACGTCCTCCGCTCTCGTGGCCGTGTCCCGGTCCCGACGCGCTGCCTGGCGTCGCACCGCCTCGGCGAGCGTACGGTGTCCGGACTGCTCGGCGAGCACGACCCTCTCCTGCGGCAGTGCGCGCCCCCACCACTCGCCGGCCGCTCCGTCGGCGGTGGCCCGCAGCTCGGTCAGTGCGGCCGCGAGGCCCCGGCGGGCGGCCTCCAGGGCGCCGGGGCCGGGGTCGGCCTGCGCGAGGAGGCGCGCGGCGTTCTCGCGTGCCCGGTCGGCGGCGGTCACCGCCTGTTCGACGCGGTTCCCGGCGCGCCGGTTGGTGACGGCGACGGCGGCCAGGAAGCCGACCAGGGCGCCGACGAGGGTGTCCACCACCCGCTCCGTGATCAGTTCGCCGGGCTGCTGGTAGCCGGCGAACTCGGTGATGAGCAGCGCCATCGGTGTCACGCAGACGGTGCCGAGCCAGTAGTTGCGGGTGATGAGCGCCTCGGCCCCGAAGTTGAGGGCGAGGCAGAACAGGACGAGGAGCACCTGCCCGAGGTGGGCGAGCGGGACGAGTGCCGCGAACAGCAGCACCCCCGCGACGTTGCCGACCACGCGCTGCACGGCCCGGCTCCAGGTCAGGGTCAGGTTCGCCTGGTAGAGCGCGGCGGCGGTGACCAGGGCCCAGTAGGGGCGGCCGATGCCGAGGGCGAGGGAGGCGTAACCGGCCAGCGCGCAGCCGAGGGCGGTGCGCACGGCGATGGGGGCCAGTGGGCCGAGGCGCCGCCACAGGGGGGCCGGGCGGGCGGTGAGTTCGGCGTCGACACCGAGCAGCTCGCCGGTGTCCGCCGGAATCTCGCCGGTGCGGGGGATCCGTCCGGTGCCGCGCAGGGCGCGGGCCCACCCGCGCAGCCGCTCCGGGTCGGTGTCGGCGGGGGCGGCCAGCGCGACCTCGGCGCGTACGACGAGGCGTTCGAGGGCGCGGCGGGTGGTGGCGCGGGTCCCCGCAGCCGGAAGGGACAGCAGCGTCTGCCAGGCGGCCTGCACGGCGGCGTACCCGGAGGCGCGGGCGGCGTCGCGGCCCTCAGCGGTGCCGGGGGCGGCGGCGTACGCGGCGGCGGCGCCCAGCGCCTGGGCGGTGGCCCGGCGCTCCGGGCCGTGCGGGCGGACGAGCGCGGGCGCCATGCCGACGGCCCAGGCCCAGACGCCGGCGGCGGCGCCGAGCGCCAGGTGGCCGGGGATCTGGCCGGGGGTCTGCGGGACGAAGAGGGCGGCGGAGCTGATGAAGGTGAGGATCACGTTGCCCGGCGGCCCGACGCGGGTGGCGTCGCACAGCGTCTTCTGCACGGCCGCCAGCAGGGCACCCACGGTGACCAGGACGACCGCGTTCCGGGTGAGCGAGGCGGTGACCAGGGCGACGGCGACACCGCCGAGCATGCCGAGGACCACCCACGCCAGGGTGCGGGCGCGGGCGGCGTAGGGGCGGTTGTGGGCGTAGAGCGCGCACAGCGACCCCGCCATCGTGTACATCGCCAGGTCGAGCCGGCCGAGCGCCAGCAGGAGCAGGTTGGGCGGGGCGACGGCGGCGACCGAACTCAGGGCGGGCTTGAACCAGATCTCGGAGGGCCGGCGCAGTCGGAGTACGCCCGACAGGGACAGACGTCGGCCCAGCGGGGTGCCGGAGGTGGGGGTCGCACTGCTCATGACTTTTAGTTTAGCAGGTGTTTTACCAGTAAATGATACCGGCCGGGTGCGGGATCCCGACCCGAAGGCCCCTCCCGACCAGCGACGATCCGCCGCGCTCCCTCGAATACCCCCCGTGTACACCCTTGCGCTCGCGTGCGCGCCGCACGCGACGGGCAGTCCTCTGACCGACCGTGAACCGCTGAACGGGGAGGTGCGTGTGCACGGACCGGAGTCGCCCGCCTGGCTGCTGGTCGCGCTCTGCGCGGCGACCGGCGCCTACTGTCTGCTGCGGATGCGCAGCAGCGTCGAGGACCAGCGCCGCGCCGCGGGCGGGGAGGCGGTCATGGGGTTCGGCATGGCCGCCATGGCCGTGCCGGCGGCGGTGTTCACGGCACCGGCCTGGGCATGGGCCGGTGGCGCGGTGGTGTTCGGGGCCGCCGGGCTGCGGGCCCTCTGGGCGGCCCGGACCGGGCGTCGCCATCTGCACCACCTCGTGGAGGCCGGAGCCATGGTCTACATGGCCGCAGCGATGGCCGCCTCCCCGGCGTCCGGTTCCGCCGCCCACGGGCACGCCCACGGGCACGGCGCCTCCGGCGCGCCCGTGCTGACCGGGATCCTGCTGCTCTACTTCGCGGGCTACGTACTGTTGACCGGCGTACGCCTGATACCCGGCGTGGCGGTCGCCGGAGGCGGGCCGGGGGCCGGCGCCCCCGCGGCCGCGGGGTGGGGCGACCGTCCGGAGCTGGCGCGGGCCTGCCGGCTCGCCATGGCGATCGGGATGCTGGCCATGCTGCTGACCATGTGACACGGAGGGGTGCAGCGCGCCGCGCGGAGGGGCGGGGTGCGCGGTGGCGCGGGGTGCGGGGC
>NZ_JACBYP010000052.1 GCF_018982965.1 Streptomyces mayonensis
ACCTCGTCCCGGCCCCCGGCACCGGCTGCGCGCCGTGGACCGGGACGAGGTGGTGGACGTCACGGACCTGCTGCCGCCGGGCGCGACCTGGCTGCCCGCTCCCCCGCACGCCCTGCCCTCGCTGCCGGGCCGCCCGCCGATGGTCGGCTACCTGGTGCTCGTCCCGGCCGACCAGCAGCCGCCGTTCCCGGTGCTCGGTGCGCCCGCCGCTCCGGCCGGCAGCGGCAGTGGCGGACACCCCGGCGGCGACACGGTCCGGCAGGGCACCCCGGACCTCCGGAACGCCCCTGCCCCCGCAGCCGCGCAGGATCCGCCCGGCGCCGCCCCCGCCGGCGCGGGCGACCCACTCGTGCGGATCGACGCCGCACGGCGCACCGCCGCCATCGACGGCCGTGAACTCGACCTGACGTACCTGGAGTTCGAGCTCCTCGCCCATCTGGTCACGCATCCGCACCGGGTGCACACCCGCGACCAGCTGGTCACCACGGTGTGGGGCTACGGACACGTGGGCGACGGGCGGACCGTCGACGTGCACGTGGCCCGGCTGCGCCGCAAGCTCGGCACGGAGCACCGGCGGACGATCCAGACCGTCCGCCGCGTGGGCTACAAGTACACACCGCCCACCGGACGCTGAGCCCGCCGCGGGGCACGGTAGGGGCGACCCGGGCCGGGGTGTACCTGACACCACCCCGCGACCGGGGTGCCCGGCCCCGTGTCCCGCCTCCTCACGTGCGCGAGACTGGCCCCATGAGCATCGAGACGAAGAGCGAAGCCGGAACACCCGGGACACGGGCGCGGGACGTGGCAGTGGCGGCCGTGCGGGGACTGGCGCTGATGTTCGTCTCCCTGCCCGGCGCGGTGCTGTGCTTCTCCCTGACCCTGGTGTCCGTCGCCCTCGTCCCGATCGGTATCGGCATCGTCACCACGCCGTGGGTGCTCACGGGCGTACGCGCCTTCGCCGACCGGCGGCGGCTGCTCGCCGCCCAGTGGGGCGGGGTGCGGATACCGCGGACGTACCGGCCGCTGCCCGCGGACGCCAACCCGTGGGCCCGCACCTTCGGCATGCTCGGCGACCCGGCGACCTGGCGGGACTTCCGCTGGCTGCCGGTCGACATGACGGCGGGCTTCGTCACCGCGCTGCTGGCCTTCGCGGTGCCGGTCTACGCCCTGGAGGGCTTCGCCATCGCCGCCGGCCTGTGGCGGGCCACGCCCGACGGGTACTGGTACCTCTTCGTCCATGTCACCGGGCAGCTCTCCGCCCTCTTCGCCGCCGTCCTGGGCGCCGTGCTCCTCGTAGCCTCCCCGATCCTCACCCCGCTGCTGCTGCGCGCCCACTTCACCCTGACCGGCGCGGTGCTCGGCGCGGGTCAGGAGGAGCTGGCCGAGCGGGTGCGGGTGCTGACCGAGACCCGCCGCGACGCCGTCGACACCTCGGCGGCGGAACTGCGCCGCATCGAGCGCGACCTGCACGACGGCGCGCAGGCCCGGCTGGTCGCCATGGGCATGGACCTGGGCACCATCGAGGCACTGCTGGAGAAGAACCCGGCGAAGGCCAAGGAGCTGCTCGCGCAGGCCCGCCAGTCCTCGGCCGAGGCCCTGACCGAGCTGCGCGACCTGGTCCGCGGCATCCACCCGCCGGTGCTCGCCGAACGCGGTCTCGGCGACGCCGTCCGCGCCCTGGCGCTGCGGGTGCCGCTCGCGGTCGAGGTGGACGTGAACCTGCCGGGCCGGGCCGACGCGCCCGTGGAGTCGGCCGGGTACTTCGCGGTCAGCGAGGTCCTCACCAACGCCGCGAAGCACTCCGGTGCCGACCGCGTCTGGATCGACATGCACCACCAGGACGGCCGGCTGCGCATCACCGTCACCGACGACGGCAGGGGCGGCGCGGCGATCGGTGCCGGGTCCGGCCTGGCCGGGGTGGAACGGCGACTGGGTACATTCGACGGCGTCCTGGCCGTCAGCTCACCCGCGGGCGGTCCCACCATGGTCACCATGGAGATCCCTTGCGCGTTGTCCTAGCCGAAGACCTTTTCCTGCTGCGCGACGGGCTGGTGCGGCTCCTCGAGGCCCACGACTTCGAGATCGCGGCGGCGGTCGAGACCGGCCCCGAGCTGTCCCGGGCGCTGGCCGAACTGGAGCCGGACGTCGCCGTGGTCGACGTCCGGCTGCCGCCCACGCTCACCGACGAGGGGCTGCAGTGCGCGCTGGAGGCCCGCCGCAACCGGCCGGGGCTGCCGGTGCTGGTCCTCTCCCAGCACGTGGAGCAGCTGTACGCGCGCGAGTTGCTGGCCGACGGCGCCGGCGGGGTGGGGTACCTGCTCAAGGACCGGGTGTTCGACGCGGAGCAGTTCGTGGACGCCGTACGGCGGGTGGCCGGGGGCGGCACCGCGATGGACCCGCAGGTCATCCAGCAGCTGCTCAGCCGGCGTGCGGCGGAGGACCGGCCGCTGGAGCGGCTGACGCCCCGGGAGCTCGAGGTGCTGGAGCTGATGGCGCAGGGCCGGACCAACGCGGCGATCGCCGCGAAGCTCGTCGTCACGGAGCGGGCGATCGCGAAACACACGGCGAACATCTTCGCCAAGCTGACCCTGGAGGTCTCGGACGACGACAACCGCCGTGTACTGGCGGTTCTCGCCTATCTGGACCGCGGCCGCTGAGCCCGTCGCGCGTCCCACGCGTCCCACGGTCCCCGGCAATTTCCTGAACGGCTGAACATCCTTGGAGCGGCTCCCGTAATCAAGGGAGCCGCTCCACTCAGGTTGGGCGCCTCGGCGCCCGGTGCTCCTCAACGAAGTCAGAGGAGTTCCGTGACTCCGCCTCCGCCGACGCGGTGGCTTCCGGCCCCCCAAGGCCGCGGTCCAGCCCGAACCGGCCCCTCACGGGACAACGGACACATTGCCAGAGCACAGGGAAGCCCTCTCGGCCCCGGCCGAGCGCCCTCGCTAGGAGACTGATGGGACGCAATACAAGAAAACGCCGTTCACCGCTGGCCACCAAGGTCGTAGCCGGGGCGGCGGCCCTGGCGGTCGGCGGGGGCGGGCTGGTCTGGGCCAACTTCTACGCCTCGGCGCACGAGTCGGGCTCGTCGCACCACCGGACCAGGTCCGCGGGTGCGCAGGTCGCCACGATCCAGTGCCCGGACGTCGGCCAGAAACTGCGGAACGTGCCGCGGGGAGCACGGTCCGGGGTGGACAAGGAGCTGGCGAGGCTCGACGAGCAGATCACCGAGGCGTACGCGCGCCTCGCCTCGACCCGCCAGGCGCAGTCGGGCGACTCGGGCTACGTCCAGAACGCGATTCTCGGACCGCTCAAGTCCAAGCGGACCGCCGCCCTGGACCGGATCGGGACCAACATCCGGCGGGTGGGCGGCAACGCCCCCGACGGACTCGGCCGCTTCGCCGAGTGCCGTGGCATGGGCGCCGACCAGCCGGGCGGCGGCAACGGCGACAACGGCGACGGTGACAACGGTCAGGACGGCGGTCAGGACAACGGCCAGGGCCAGGACGGCGGCCAGAACGGCGGCCAGGACGGTGGTCAGGGCCAGGACGACAACGGCAACGGTGTCGCCGGTCCGGTGGCCGACGACTTCATCGACATCAACGACGTGCAGCCCAACAGCCGGGGCAGCCAGAACGGTCTGGCCGCCAACGGCGACGGCGGCTCCACCGGCACCTTCACCACGGACTGCGGCGTCAACGAGAACAACCTGTTCAACAGCGACAACCTGATCGCCGCCCCGGGTGTCGACAACGGCGCCCACCACACCCACGACTACGTCGGCAACCAGGACAACGACGCCTTCTCCAGCGACGAGGACCTGGCCAACGCCGAGACCTCGTGCCAGAACCAGGGCGACAAGTCGACGTACTACTGGCCGGTGCTGCGGCTCCAGGACGGCACCGAGGAGTTCGACGCGAACGACCAGGGCGGCGGCGCCGAGGGCAACATCGGCAAGATCCTCAAGCCGGCCCAGGCCGAACTCAGGTTCGTCGGCAACCAGCAGGGCGACGTGGTGGCGATGCCGCAGTTCCTGCGCATCATCACCGGTGACGCCAAGTCCTTCACCAACGGCGACGCCAACGCCAACACCGCGTGGAGCTGCTCCGGCTTCGAGGACCGGCAGGTCACGGACAAGTACCCGCTGTGCCCGGAGGGCAGCCAGGTGCTGCGGACGGTCAACTTCCAGAGCTGCTGGGACGGCCAGAACACCGACAGCGCCAACCACCGCGACCACATGGCGTTCGTCCAGCAGGACGGCAGCTGCCCGGACAACTTCCAGGCCATCCCCCAGCTCCAGATCAAGCTCGCGTACGACATCCCGGCGCCGACCGTGGAGAACGGCCAGGTGCAGAACCCGTACGCGGTGGACAGCTTCCCGGAGCAGTTGCACAAGCCGATCACGGACCACAACGACTTCATCAACGTCATGGACGAGAACCTGATGAACGAGGTGGTCGACTGCATCAACCGCGGGGAGGACTGCCAGTAGCCGCACCGGCGGGACGGTGGTGACCGGGAGGGCCGGTGGCGGATCATCCGCCACCGGCCCTCCTTCGCGTCTGAGCCGTCAGGCCCCCGTCAACACCGTCAACGCCGTCAGCGGCCGTCAGCCGTCGTGTCCGGCGTGTTCGCCGTGCCCGGCCGAGTGCCCGCCGCCACCGTGCTGCACGCCCTGCTCCAGGGTCCCGCCGAGCCGGCCGCGGAGGTCCGCCACCACGTCCTCGTGGCCGACGGCGACCCACTTGCGGCCGACGAGGTAGTAACCCCCGTAGTCCTTCGCGGTGTTGATCCACTCGCGCTGGCCCCGGTCGGTCGAGAAGGTGGCGAGGATGTACTTCTCCCCGCCCTTCTCGCAGATCGCCTGGCGGATGGTGTCGGCGTCGGTCTGCATGTTCGGGGCGGTGCACTTCGCCTCGGCCGCCAGGTGTTCCAGGCTGCCGGTCACGGTCTCGGGGACGGCGTCCCCGCCGTCCCCGCCGCCGCAGCCCGTCAGCGCCACCGCCGCCACCAGGGCGGCGGCCGTGAGCATCGGTCGGGTCAGCTTCATCTTTTCCTCCGGTCCGTTCCGGCGACATGCCGCGCGGAGCCCCGGCGCGGGGCTCTGTGCACCGGTACGGGGGCGGGCCCCGTTTTACTCAGCGGCCCCCGGGGGTCGAAGTCGCCTACTGTGGCCTGGTGGACCAGGACTGGGAAAAGCGCGTGACGGCCGCATGGGCGGCGATCGACGACTACGCCGAGGACGACGCCGCCGGCTTCAGAGCGGTGATCGACGCCCTCGCGGACGAGTTGCCCCCGGACAGCCCCCTCGGCCTGTTCGAGCGGGCCTGCGCCTGGGACTCCACCGGCCACTCCGACCGGGCCGTGCCGCTGTACCGCGAGGCGCTGGAGCGCGGCCTCTCCGAGGCGAGCGCCTACAAGGGGCGCCGGGCGAAGATCCAGCTCGCCAGTTCCCTGCGGAACACCGGAAACCCGGAGGAAGGCGTGCTGCTGCTGTCGCCCGAACTGGTCGCGCCGTCCGACGAGTTGGACGACGCCGTGCGCGCGACGCTGGCGCTGTGCCTGTCGAGCATGGGCCGCGACCGCGAGGGCCTGTCCCTGGTGCTCGGCGCGCTCGCGCCCCATCTGCCGCGCTACCAGCGCTCGATGGCCAACTACGCGCGCCTGCTGGTGGAGCCGGAGGAGTAGCGCCTCCACGAGCGGGGTCCCCGGAGGCGAACTCCCCGAGGGCGGCGACGGGCGTACGGTGACCATCGCCCCGTTCACTCGTTCTGCTGTACGTGCAGCCACAGGATGTCGCCCCGCGCCCCGCACCGTCCTCCGCCTCCGCGGCCGACCCGGTCGTCGACGTCGAGCAGGCCGAGGCCGCGCTCGTCGAGCACTATCCGCGGCTGGCCCGGCTGGCCTACCTGGTGCTGCCGCCGGGCCTCGGCCGCAGCCGCCGGGTCCTGACCGCGCACGCCCTCACCCAGCGCGCGCTGCCCCGCAACCGGACGACGGCGCCGCTCGTCCCGGCCCAGCAGTCCGGCCGCCCGGTCGACCCGGGGTACGCCCTGATCCGGCTGCGGGTGATCCGTACGGCGCTGGAGGCGGGCCTCCCGCTGCGGCGGCGGGCCTGGCCCAAGCGGTCCCAGCTGCCGCCGCTGCTGCCGCACGTACGGGGGCTGAAGCTGTTCCCGCGCTCGGGCGGCGCCGACGAACTCGCCCTGGACCAGCGGCTGTCCGCGCTCTCCGCGCCGGGCCGGGCGGCGTACGTGCTGCGCGGCCTGGAGCGGCTCCCCGACGACGGTGTGCGGCAGGTGCTGCGCGCCGCCGGGGTCGCCGACCCGGACGCAGCGCTGCGGGAGGCCGACGGGATGCCGGGGCCGGGCCCGCTGCTCGGCTCCTCCGAGTTCGACCCCTGTTCGCTGCAGGCCCGGCCGACCGACCTGATGCGCCGCCGCCAGCACACGAAGGCGGCGCTGGTGGCCGGGGCGGCGCTGGTGGTGTGCGGGGTGCTGCTCGGCCTGCCCGGTGACGGCTGGGGGCCGGACGGCGCGGCGGCCCCGCCCTACGCGAAGAACCCGGCGGCCGAGGCCGCCCTCGACCCGGCCGAACTCACCAAGGTCGCCCCGGCCGCCTGGAAGACGTCCGCGCGCACGGACTTCTCGGTGTGGCCGGCGCGCGGCGGCCTCACCGGCGACGAGGAGTTGCTGCGCCGCGCCCTGGCCGTCTGGGCACGGCCCGGCGAGAGCGTGGGGGTCTCCGCGACGCCGGGTACCCAGACCGGCGGCCCGGCCGGTCCGCCGCACCTGCTGTACGCCGGGGAGGTGGACAACACACGGGTGGTGATCCTGCACGACGGGCTGCGCCTCGTCCGGTACGCCGAGCCGAAGGACGGTTCCGCCGGTGCCGCGCTGGACTTCGCGCGGACCGACGGAGCGGCCCGTGCGGAGTCGGGTGCGGTGGTCCTCGGCCGGTCCGACGGCAACGTCCGGTATCTGACGGCGCCCTGGGTGACGAAGGCGGCCGGCCGGGACCTGGTCGGGCCGGACTCCGGCGCGAAGGAGCTGACGCTCACCGACGGGGTGACCGCTCCGCTGGCCAGTCCCGTGCAGGAGCAGTCCGGGGCGTGCACGTCCTGGAACGCCCTCGAGCTGACCGACGGATCGGACACCCGCGTGCTGTCCGACCTGGGCGAACTGGTCCCGGCCCGGCTCACCACCGGGCGGCCCGGCGCGGCGAAGGACGTCTCGGGCGAGAAGGCCCGGGACGCCTGGGAGCCGTACGCCTGCTCGCTGGGCGCGGTGCGCGGGCAGGGGGTGCGGTCGGTGAACGCCTGGGAGTTCGCCTCCCAGCCGCTGCCCGACTCGACCGGGTCGGGCGCCTGGGTGTGCACCCGCGCCGACACCTGGCGGGGCGACGGGGCCCGGGTACTGGCGCAGTTCCGGACGCCGGGCGGGGTGCAGGGTGCGGTGGCGGCCAAGGCGCAGGACGTGCCGGCGTGCGGCGAGCGCGATCCGCAGGTGCTGGCCGGTGTGCTGTGGAAGTCGGAGGGCGGGCACTGGTACCTGCTCGCGGCCGGCGGCGGGGACACCGAGTCGATCGAGGCCACGGGCGGCATCACCGGCTCCGCCGACGGGAACCTGCTGACGGCCAAGGCCGAACAGGGCGCGCGGGCCCAGCTGAAGGGCACCCTGAAGAACGGCCGGACGATCAGCGGACTGCGCTAGGGGGTATCGCCCGGAGTGAACATCGTTGCCCGGTCTGGTCCATTCAAGGGCCGGATTCGATCGGTAAGGTGTTCGTATGACTACCGGGGTACGCCGCAGAATGGGCGTCGAGGAGCGGCGGCAGCAGCTGATCGGCGTCGCGCTCGATCTGTTCAGCCGCCGCTCGCCCGACGAGGTCTCCATCGACGAGATAGCGTCGGCCGCGGGGATCTCGCGGCCGTTGGTCTACCACTACTTTCCGGGCAAACTCAGCCTGTACGAGGCCGCGTTGCGGCGCGCCTCGGACGATCTGGCGGCGCGCTTCGAGGAGCCGCGCGAGGGTCCGCTGGGCGCACGGCTGCTGCGTGTCATGGGCCGCTACTTCGACTTCGTCGACGAGCACGGCCCCGGTTTCTCGGCGCTGATGCGCGGCGGTCCGGCGGTGGGCTCGTCCACGACCAACGCGCTCGTGGACTCCGTACGGCAGGCCGCGTATGTCCAGATCCTGTCGCACCTGGACGTCGCCGATCCGCCCGCGCGCCTGGAACTGATCGTCCGGTCGTGGATCTCGCTCGCCGAGTCGACCGCGCTGATCTGGCTGGACGGGCGCCGGATCCCGCGGGCGGAACTGGAGGTCCAGCTCGTGCACGACTTCGCCGCGCTGGTGGCGGTAAGCGCCGCCTACGACGAGGAGATGGGCGCCCTCGTGCGCCGCATCGTCGACTCCGAGCCGGCCGAGGGCCCCTTCGCGGACCTGGTCGGCCGGCTGGTGGGACTCGCCGGTCAGTCCTCGTACTTCCGGTAGGAGGGGTCGAGTTCGCGTACCTCGGCGGAGGCGTGCAGGGCGAGGCCGCCGGACGGCTTCACGTGCTGCCGCAGCAGTTCCAGGACCGCCTCGGTGAGCCGGGCCTTGGTCTCCTCGGTGCGGCCGGCGAGCAGCCCGACGGTGACGTGCACGACGGCGTGCCCGTCGGTGCCGGGGCCGACGGTGGTGTCCTCGGTCCGGCGGAACTGCGTCTTGCACGCCGGCGGCCGGGCGGCCGCGATCTCGACGACGCCCTCGTGCAGGGCCCGCGCGAAGGCGGGCCGGTCGAAGTCGTCCGCCAGCTCGGCGGAGTAGTCGACGGTGATCTGCGGCATGAGCCCTCCTGTTGCGTTCCCGTGCGTGCCCGGCGCCTGAACAGCAGGGCTCACCCTAACCGCAGGACCACGCCCTTCAGCCGGCCCCCGTGCACCGCCTCAGCAGCCGGACCTGCCCGCGTACAGGGCGAGCGCCGTGTGGGCGCCCAGGGTCGCGGTGAACTGTCCGGAGCCGTTCACGTCGACCGTGCCGCCGCTCTGGACGTCGCAGTACGTTCCGGCCGGCAGGGACGTCCGGTAGGTGCCCTCCAGCGGGCCCGGCTCGTGGTTGAGGACGACGAAGCCCTGGTCGCCGCGGCCGAAGGCGATGGCGTCGTTGCCGTTGTCCCACCAGTCCGTGACCGCCTGGCCGCGGGTGGCGTTGCGGAAGGCGACCATGGACGCGATCTCGGGCCAGGCGTGCTGGCACTTCCAGCCGTCCTGCCCGCAGGCGTCCACCCGGCCGCCGTTCGGGGGTCCGGCGTCCGCGTCCGACCACTCGTAGCCGGAGTTGACGTCGGGCGCGCCGTAGGGCCAGGCCAGCATGAAGACGTTGGCCAGGGTGTAGGCGGCGTCGTTCTTGTAGCTGAGCGTGCTGCCGTTGCGCTCGGTGTCGTGGTTGTCGACGAAGACACCGGCGTCCGCACTGCCGAGGTAGCCCCAGTCCTCGCCGTAGTTCTTCAGGTACGCGAGGTTCTCGTCGTTGAAGACGCGCTTGAGGTCGTAGGCGTAGCGGAACTCCTGCACGTCTCCGGTGCCGGTGTACTCGGCCGGCTGGACGGCCTCGCCGGCGCCGTGGATGACCTCCTGCTTCCAGTACACGGACGGGTCGGACAGCCGGGACCTGATGTCCGCCAGGTCGTCGGCCGGGATGTGCTTGGCCGCGTCGATCCGGAAGCCGTCGACGCCCAGCGAGAGCAGGTCGTTCAGGTACCCGGCGAGCCTGCCGCGGACGTACTCCTCTCCGGTGTCGAGGTCGGCGAGGCCCACCAGTTCGCAGTGCTGGACGTTGTAGCGGTCCTGGTAGTCGCTGATCTCGGCGGTGCAGTCGTCGAAGTCGGGCGCCGAGTACAGCCCGGGGTAGTCGTACTTGGAGTACGACGAGCCGCCGGTGCCGGTGCCGCTGCCCGCGGACATGTGGTTGACCACGGCGTCGGCGACGACCTTCACACCGGCCGCGTGGCAGGTGTCCACCATGTCCTTGAAGGCGTCGCGGTCGCCGAGCCGTCCGGCGATCTTGTAGCTGACGGGCTGGTACGAGGTCCACCACTGCCCGCCCTGTATGTGCTCGGCGGGCGGGGAGACCTGCACGTAGCCGTAGCCCGCGGGGCCGAGGGTGCTGGTGCACTCCTTGGCGACGGAGGCGAAGTTCCACTCGAAGAGGACGGCGGTGACGTCCTTGGCTCCGGGCGGGGAGGCCTGCGCGCCAGTCGGGGTCATGACAACCGAAGCGGCCGCGAGGGCGACCGCCGCCGTGAGGGTTCTGTGTGCCGTGCGTGCCATGTGGGGGTTCCTTCTTCGTCGAAGGCTCTGGGGACACTGAAGGTTCTTGCTGAAAGCTTCAGCAAGTTTTCGGGTGACGCAGATACTAGAGGCCCGCCGCCCGAAAGGGCAGCGGGCCGTACGGAATTGAATGAAAAAACTTCCAGGCAGGGTGCCCGGGGAACCTGCCGGCCGGTCAGGAGGCCGACCACCACACCGTCGTGTCCGCCGGAACCTTCGCCTCGCCCGACGCCTCGGTGACCTCGCCGGTCGCGAGCAGCAGCCGGCCGTACGCCGGCATCGGCACGGACTCGCCGGTGGTGTTGGCCACGCACACGAACTCCCCACGCCGGAAGGCGAGGACGCCCTCGGGGGCGCGCAGCCACTCCACCGCGTCGCCCGCACCCAGGCCGGCCTGCTCGCGGCGGACGGCCAGCGCGGCACGGTACAGCTCCAGGGTCGAGCCGGGGTCTCCGGTCTGCGCCTCGACGCTCAGCCCGCCCCAGTCGGCCGGCTGCGGCAGCCAGCTGCCGCCGTCGCCGAAGCCGTACGACGGTCCCGTGCGCGTCCAGGGGATCGGCACCCGGCAGCCGTCGCGGAAGCCGTCCTGGCCGGCGCCGCGGAAGTAGGCGGGGTCCTGGCGGACCTCGTCGGGCAGGTCGACGACGTCCGGCAGGCCCAGCTCCTCGCCCTGGTAGACGTAGGCGGAACCGGGGAGGGCCAGCATCAGGAGGGTGGCGGCGCGGGCCCTTCGGAGCCCGAGCCCGCGGTCTCCGGCCAGCCGGATCTGGGTGCCGAGGCCCGCCGGGTTGGCGAAGCGGGTGGCGTGCCGGGTGACGTCGTGGTTGGACAGCACCCAGGTGGCGGGGGCGCCGACGGGGCGCATGGCGTCCAGGGTGCGGTCGATGACGGTGCGCAGTTCGGCGGCGTCCCAGTGGGTGGCCAGGTACTGGAAGTTGAAGGCCTGGTGCAGTTCGTCGGGGCGTACGTAGTTGGCGGTGCGCTCGACGGTCGGGGTCCAGGCCTCGGCGACGAAGATGCGTTCGCCGGTGTACTCGTCGAGCACCAGCCGCCACTCGCGGTAGATGTCGTGGACGCCGTCCTGGTCGAAGAACGGCATGACATCGTTGCCCAGCAGCGTGAGCTGCTCGTGGTTTCCCAGGTCGGGCAGGCCTTCGGCCTTCACCATGCCGTGGGCGACGTCGATGCGGAAGCCGTCCACGCCCATGTCCAGCCAGAACCGCAGGACGGAGCGGAACTCGTCGCCGACGGCCGGGTGTTCCCAGTTGAAGTCGGGCTGCTCGGGGGCGAACAGGTGCAGGTACCACTCCCCCGCTGTGCCGTCGGGCTCGGTGACCCGGGTCCAGGCGGGACCGCCGAAGATGGACTCCCAGTCGTTGGGCGGCAGTTCGCCGTGCTTCCCCTTGCCGGGACGGAAGTGGTAACGGTCCCGGGAGGGGGAGCCGGGGCCCTCGGCGAGGGCGCGTTTGAACCACTCGTGCTGGTCGGAGGAGTGGTTGGGGACCAGGTCGACGATGATGCGCAGGCCCAGTGTGTGGGCGTCGCGGATCAGCGCGTCGGCGTCCAGGAGGGTGCCGAACACGGGGTCGACGGCCCGGTAGTCGGCGACGTCGTAGCCGGCGTCGGCCTGCGGGGAGGCGTAGAAGGGGCTGAGCCACACGGCGTCCACGCCCAGGTCGCGCAGGTAGGGCAGGCGGGTGCGGACGCCTTCCAGGTCGCCCATGCCGTCGCCGTTGCTGTCGGCGAAACTGCGCGGGTACACCTGGTAGATGACCGCGTCCCGCCACCAGTCGGGGCGTCCTTCGACGGCCGGGACGGCGGCGACGGCGGAGGTGGGGGCCGGTGCGGCGGAGTGCTGCTGGCTCATGTCGTCCTTGCTGTATACGGACTTGGCGGGTACGGGCTTGGCGGGTACGGGCTTGGCGGGTCCGGGCTTGGCGGGTCCGGGCTTCCCAAGTTCGGCGGGTACTGGCTTCCCGGGTACGGGCTTGCGGGTACGAAGGTCTTCTCATTCGTTGATACGGGCAGCCGGGCGTCAGCCCTTGGTGCCGCCGGCGGTGAGGCCGGTGACCAGGTTCTTCTGCACGAGGTAGAAGAACGCGGAGACGGGTATCGCGACGAGGACGGCGGTGGCGGCCATCAGGTGGCGCTGCGCGTCGTGCTCGCTGACGAAGCTCTGCAGGCCGACCGCGAAGGTGTACTTCGTGTCGCTCAGCATGAACGTCGAGGCGAAGGCGACCTCGCCGAAGGCCGTGATGAAGCTGTAGAAACCGGCGACCGCGAGGCCCGGCCGGGCCAGCGGCAGGATCAGCCGGAAGAAGGTGCCGAACGGCGACAGCCCGTCCACCCGCCCGGCCTCGTCGATCTCGAAGGGAATGGTGTCGAAGTACCCCTTGAGCAGCCACGCGCAGTACGGCACCGCGGTCGAGCAGTAGACGAGGACGAGGCCGAGGTAGCTGTCGACGAGCTGGAGCGAGGACAGGATCTGGTACATCGGCACGATCAGTACGGCGATGGGGAACATCTGGGTGACCAGCAGGATCCACATGAGCTTCCGGTAGCCGGGGAAGCGCATGCGGGAGACCGCGTAGCCGGTCGTCGCGGCGACCAGGACGCCGATGACCGTGGTGCCCAGTGAGACGATCAGCGAGCTCTTCAGCCAGTCGAAGAAGTTCGTGTGCTGGAGCACGAAGGTGTAGTTGTCGAGGGTCATCTTCGACCAGATGCCCCCGGGGTGCAGGTAGTCGTCCTTGTCCGGGCCGAGCGACAGGTAGACCAGCCAGGCGACCGGGAAGAGCGCGACGAGGCTCGCGACGCTCAGGACGCCGTGGGAGGCGAGGGACGCGGCGCGGCCGCGTTCGCCGCGGCCGCGGACCTTGCGCTGCGGCACGGTGGACCGGGTGTCGGTGGCCTGCTCCGCCGGGGCGGCGGCCGACGCGGTGCTTGTACTCATGGCGGCTCCTGCCTCAGTTCGCGAGCTGCTGCTCGCCCCGGTTCAGCCAGCGGCGGTAGAAGGAGGTGAAGACGATCAGGATGGCCAGCAGCAGGATGCCGTAGGCGGCGGACTGCGCGAAGTCGCGCGGCTGCTGCCCGAAGCCGAGCTGGTACGCCCAGGTGACGAGGATCTGCGCGTCGGGCGCGGTGTTGCCGAACAGCAGGAAGATCACGGCGAACTGGTTGAAGGTCCAGATGACGCCGAGCAGGACGACGGTGGAGCTGACCGACCTGAGCCCCGGCAGGGTGACGTACCAGAAGCGCTGCCAGGCGTTCGCGCCGTCCATCTCGGCGGCCTCGTAGAGGCTGTGGTCGATGGACTGCAGGCCGCCGAGGAGCGAGACCATCATGAACGGCACCCCGCACCAGGTGTTCACCATGATCGCGGAGAAGCGCTGCCAGAAGGTGTCCTCCAGCCAGGCCGGGGTCGGCAGGTGCAGCCAGTCCAGGGCGGAGTTGATGATGCCGGAGTCGGCGAGCATGAAGCGCCAGCCGAAGACCGTCACGAAGGTGGGAACGGCCCACGGCAGGACCAGGATCAGCCGGTAGAAGGTGCGCCCGCGCAGCTTCTGGTTGAGCAGCAGGGCGAGGCCGAGCCCGATGAGGAAGTGCAGGCCGACGCAGACGGCCGTCCACACGATGGTCCAGATGAAGTGCGACCAGAAGCGGTCGTACGCGGTCGGGCCCCAGAGGATGTCGGCGTAGTTGTCCAGGCCGACGAACTTGTAGGTGGCCTCGATCTCGTTGACGCCGATGGTGCGCGCCGAGTTGAGGCTGTTGGCGTCGGTGAGGGTGAGGTAGAGGCCGTAGCCCAGCGGATACAGCACGAGGACGCCGATCACGACGGCCACCGGCGCGATCATGGCGTAGGCGTACCAGTGCTTCTGGTAGCCGTCTTTGAGACGCCGGCCGAGGCCGGGCCGCGGGGTGCGGTCACCGCGGCGCCTGCCGGTCGCGCGGTCGATGGCGACTGTCATGGTTCGACACCTTCAGGAGCATCGGGACGAGCGGAAGGTCGGGGGGTGCGGCGCTCGGTGCGCCGGCCCGCCGGGTCCCTCCCCTCCGTGGGGACCCGGCGGTCGGGCGGGTCAGGTACGGCGCGGCGTCACTTGCCGAAGTCCGGCACCAGCTTGGCGATCGCGGTCTCGGCGTCGCCCAGGCCCTCGTCCAGGGACTTCTTGCCGCCGGCGATCTGCGGCAGTTCGTCGTCGAGCGGCGTCCACAGGGAGCTGTACTCGGGCAGCGCCGGGCGCGGCCGGGCGGCGGGCAGGACCGTCTGGAAGCCGGCGATGCCCGGGTCGGCCTTGACCTCGTCGGTGTAGGCGTCGTCGCGGGTCGGCAGCGTGGAGTTCTTCAGGGCGACGGTCTCCTGGGACTTCGCCGAGGCCATGAACTTGACGAACTTCAGCGCGGCCTCCTGGTGCGCCTGGTCCGAGCCCGCGTAGACCGAGAGGTTGTGGCCGCCGGTCGGGGAGCCCGCCTTGCCGGTGGAGCCGGCCGGGACGGTGGCGATGCCGAGGTTGTCCTTGTCCTTGAAGGCGGAGCCCTTGTAGAAGTTGGTGATCTCCCAGGGGCCCTGGATCGTGGAGGCGACCTTGCCGCTGATGAACGCCTCCTGGATGTGGGCGTAGGCGTCGGCGGTGGTGTCGGCCTTGTGCAGGCCCTTGCCGTCGAACAGGCTCAGCCAGGTGCCGTAGGCCTGCTGGGCGGCGGGCGCGTTGACGGTGACCTTCCGGGCGTCGGCGTCGACGGTGTCGGTGCCCTCGCCGTAGAGGAACGGCTGCGCGTAGTAGCCGGCGGTGGAGGCCCAGTAGCCGTCGACGCCGGTCTTGTCCTTGATGGTGGCGGCGGCCTTCTTCAGGTCGTCCCAGCTCTTCGGCGCCTCGACGCCGGCCTTCTGGAACAGTTCCTTGTTGTAGACGAAGGCGAGGGTGTCGGTGACCAGCGGGACGCCGTAGGTCTTGCCCTCGTACTTCGCCTGCTCGATCAGGTTGGGCTGGAAGGCGTCCTGCTCGGCGAGGGCCTCGGTGCCGTCCAGCGGCAGGAAGAAGCCCTTCTTGGCGAAGGCGGGGGTCCAGCCGACCTCGGCGCGCAGCACGTCGGGGGCGCCCTTGGAGCCGGCCGCGGTGTCGAACTTGTTCTGCGCCTGGTCGAAGGGGACGTTGACGAAGTTGACCTTGATGCCCTTGTGGGCGGCCTCGAACTCCTTGACCAGGGCCTTGTAGGCCGGCGCCTCGTTGGTCGCGTTGGAGGTGTCCCAGTAAGTGATGGTGACCGGTCCGCCCGACTCGCTGTCGCTGCCGCCGTCCCCGCCGCACGCCGTCGCCGCCAGGGCGAGGGACGCCACCAGCGCGGTGGCCGCTATGCCACGCCGCATGAGTTCTCCTTGAGGGTGAAAGCCCGTGTGGTGCAGGGTGCGGGCCCGTCCGCCGCTCCTGCCGACACCGACCGCGCCATCGCCGTCGTCGGGCGACGTGAACGTAACAGCGTGGAAAGCTGCGCGAAAGGTCTTGCAGCAAAAAAATGCAAGAGATCTCCGAAGTTATCCGGGCGTGACCCGGGGGCGATCGCCGTGAGACCCTGGCAGACACCTTGCGGACAAGGGACGAGCGGTCTGTTTACGGGGATCTAGCGGGATCGGGCGCGACGGAGCGGGATCCCAGCGCTTGTGCAAGAATCTGCAAGCTCTTGCCGTCACATTCATGAGGGAGCGCGATGACGCAGCAGCCGGCGCCGGGTCGTCCGACGGGCCGTGCAACAGGCCGCCCACGGCGCCCGATCGGTGTGCAAGGCGGCGGCCGACCGGTACAGTCCACCCCTGTGACCACACGGCTTGCCGACATCGCTGCCCAGGCGGGGGTGAGCGAAGCGACGGTCAGCCGGGTCCTCAACGGGAAGCCGGGCGTCGCCGCCACCACCCGCCAGTCCGTGCTCGCCGCCCTCGACGTGCTGGGTTACGAGCGCCCGGTACGGCTGCGACAGCGCAGCGAAGGTCTGGTGGGCCTGATCACCCCGGAGCTGGAGAACCCGATATTCCCGGCTCTTGCCCAGGTCATCGGCCAGGCGCTGACCCGCCAGGGCTACACGCCGGTCCTCGCCACGCAGACCCCGGGCGGCTCCACCGAGGACGAGCTGACCGAGATGCTGGTGGACCGCGGGGTCGCCGGGATCATCTACGTCTCGGGCCTGCACGCCGACACCACTGCCGACATGCAGCGCTACGAGCGGCTGCGGGCGCAGGGCGTGCCCTTCGTCCTCGTCGACGGCTTCTCCTCGCAGGTGCAGGCGCCGTTCATCTCCCCGGACGACCGCGCCGCGATGAGCCTGGCGGTCACGCACCTGGTCTCGCTCGGCCACACCCGGATCGGACTGGCCCTCGGCCCGAAGCGGTTCGTGCCGGTGCAGCGCAAGATCGAGGGGTTCGTCCGCACGGTCCGGGACCAGCTGGGGCTGGATGCCCGGACCGTGGAGAACGAACTCGTCCAGCACTCGCTGTACACCCTGGAGGGCGGGCAGGCGGCGGCCGCCGCGCTGATCGAGCGGGACTGCACGGCGGTGGTCTGCGCCAGCGACATGATGGCGCTGGGCGCGATACGGGCGGCGCGGCAGCTGGGCCTGGACGTGCCCAAGGGCGTCTCGGTCGTCGGCTTCGACGACTCGCCGCTGATCGCCTTCACCGACCCGCCGCTGACGACGGTCCGCAAGCCGGTCCCGGCGATGGGGCAGGCGGCGGTGCGCACGCTGCTCGAGGAGATCGCGGGGACGCCCGCGCCGCACAGCGAGTTCGTTTTCATGCCGGAGCTGGTGGTACGCGGCTCGACCGCGTCGGCACCGGGCGAACGCCCCCGTCCCTGATCCCCCTGGCAGTACTTCTCACCGGGGCCGGGTACGGCGTACCCGGCCCGTCGGGCCCCGTGCCGCTCAGGCGGCCTTGAGGAGCCACTGCTGGGCCCGCATGCTGTTGCAGTGCCACTGGCGCACGTTGGTGCCCGTCTCGCTCTTGCCGGCCTCGACATCCATGCAGTACCGGCTGTGCCCGGCCGCCAGGGTGCGGTAGCCGTCACCGACTTCCGTCAGCGACCACCGCTGGGACATCGACTCGTTGCACGCGAGCATGGCGATGTTCCCGCCCGCCTCGGTCGACGCGTTGGTCACGCCCACGCACCGGCCGCCTTCTTCGAGCCGGTACAGGTCCCGCCCGGCCTCGCGCAGCGTGAACGTCTGGTTCCCGCCGGTCGTGCAGACCCACGACACCACGTTGGTGCCCACCGCGCCGTTGTCCGAGCCGCGGTCCAGGCAGGTGCCCAGCGCGGAGAGCAACTTGTACTGCTTGCCGTCGACCAGGGCGTTCTTGTCCTGGGCGGTGAGCTTCCTGGGAGCGCTGTCCTTGGCCTTGTCGTCCTCGTCCTTCTCGTCGGCCGCCTCGGACGCCGGGGCGCTCTTCTCCGGTTCGGGCTGCGCCGCGGCGGGCGGCGCGGCGGCCGGCGGTGCCGCCTGCGTCTGCTCCTTCGTGGGCTCCTCGGAGGGTGCGTCCTTCTTCTCGTCCTCCGCGGCGGGCTTCGACTTCTCCGTCGGCTCCGCCGAGACGGAGGGGCCCGGCTGCTGATCGGCTGCCAGGTCCGTGCGGTCGTTCCCCACGACCGCGCCCGCCGCGGTGACGCCGAGGGTCACGGCGGCGACCGTGGCCGTGGCCCAGACGAGCGTCGTCGCGACGCGACGGCCCGGCAGCAGGCCGCGCGGGGCCTTCGCCGGCTTCTTCCTGAACGCCGTGACGAACTCGTCCTCCGGTTGGTTCACCATCGGTCTCTCTCATCCATCCTGTGGGGGTCGGTCGGGCTGTTCACGTGCGCCAACGCACCGGCTGCGCACGACTCACCTGACGGGCAGCGGAAGGTCCAGTTCCTCCAGGGTCATGAGCTGGTCGGCGGCCGGGGCGGTCAGTTCGGCCATGCGCATCGCCTGCCGCTCCGTCATCTGCTGGAAGAGCTGACGCGCCGTACGGCCGTTGCCGAACCGCTCGTCGCGCGGCACGGAGCCGAGGAACGTCCGCAGCGCCGTGCGTCCCGGGCCGCTGAGCTGGTAGCGGTGCCTGCGGGCGTGGTGCTCGACGATGCTGACCAGCTCGTCGTCGGAGTAGTCCGTGAAGAGCAGGGTGCGGGTGAAGCGGGAGGCGAGGCCGGGGTTGGAGCCGATGAAGCGGTCCATGTCGTCCGGGTAGCCGGCCGCGATGACGACCACCTCGTCGCGGTGGTCCTCCATCAGTTTGACCAGCGTGGCGATGGCCTCGCTGCCGAAGTCCTGGGCCACGCCGGGCGGCGTCAGCGCGTACGCCTCGTCGATGAACAGCACACCACCGCGGGCGCGCAGGAACGCCTCCGTGGTCTTGGGACCGGTGTGCCCGATGTACTCGCCGACGAGGGCGCTGCGGTCCACCTCGACCAGGTGGCCGTGGGACAGCAGACCGAGGGCGCTGAGCAGCCGTCCGTAGAGCCGGGCCACCGTGGTCTTGCCGGTACCGGGGTTGCCGGCGAAGACGAGGTGACGGCTGAGCGGCGGCGCCGGCAGCCCGGCCTCCTCGCGCAGCCGCACCGTCTGCATCAGCTTGACCATGCCGCCGACGTCGCGTTTGACGCCGTCGAGGCCGACCAGCTCGTCCAGTTCGGCGAGCAGGTCCTCGAGCGACTCCTCCGGGGGCTCCTGCACCAGCTCCTCCAGGACCGGGTCCACGGGCCGCTCCCCCGGGTGGGCGGCGGCACCGCCCCCGGGCCCCGTACCGCCTCCGGCGGGCCCCGCAACGCCTCCCGTGGGCGCGGCGGGACCGACGGGTCCGGCAGGTCCGCCGGGTCCGGCAGTGGTCTTCGGTGGCCGGGGGGTCTCCGGGTCCTGGGGCGGGACGTCGGGCCGGCGCGAGGTGAGGACCGGCAGACTCGGCGTGCCGACGTTGACCGACACGCAGTTCTCGATCACCGGCCGGGCGTCCTGCGCCAGCCCCAGGTCATGTGCGGAGTCGAAGACACGGCAGCCGAAGAAGCGGGGGGCGGCGTCGCGTGCGACGTACAGCGCCGGCAGCTCGGCGGCCAGCACGTCGCAGTGGTCGAACGCGCCGCGGGCGCCCTCACCGGCCATGATGCCGTGCTTGCCACTGCGTACGATGCGCACCGCGCGCAGCCGCGGATCGGCACCGGCGCCCAGCTCCACGCCGTTGCCCCGCTGCCGGGCCAACGAGCTGTGCAGCAGCACCGACTCCTCGCCGGACCGCAGCCGGACCCCGGTGTCGCCTCCCGTCACGCGGGCGTCGCGCAGCAGCACCCGGGCCTCGTCGCGCACCTCCACCCCGCACAGCGTGGCGTCGGCGATCGTCGTCTCGTCGATCTCGGCGCGGGCCGTGTGCTCCAGCCGCACACCCGAACGGGCCGGCTTCTCCACCCGGCAGTCGGTGAGCAGTACTTCCGCCCGGTCCTGCACCAGTATCCCGTGCCGTCCCGCGCCGAAGATCCCGCTGCCCCGCAGCAGCACCCGGGAGGCGTCCCGGGCCCGTACCGCCGAACCCGAACCGCCGTGCACCCGGAGCCGGTCGGCCCGCAGGACGGCGGTGTTGGACACGGCGACCCCGATGCCGTCCACCCCTTCGACCGAGGTGTCGTCCAGCCGGGCCCTGGCGTCGCCGGTCAGGTGCAGCGCGGTGTGCCGGGAGCCGCGGAACCTGGTCCGCAGGGCGAGCAGCACGCCGCCCTCGGTGGGGTCCTCGAACTCCTCGACGAGGTCGTGGTCCAGGGAGATCTCCGCGACGGGCGGGTCCGGGCGCACCACGGTGGAGCGGGAACCGAGCACCTCGACGCGCCCCCGGGCGACGACGCAGTCCTCCAGCCGGAGGGAGGCGGCGTCCTCGATCTCCACCAGCGTCTCGGACGGTTCCTCACCGCGCAGGACCAGGCCCTCGATCCGGCAGCCGGGCGCGGCGACGGTGAGCGGGGCGCCGGCGCGGACCTTGATCATGACGGAGCCGTCGCCGTGTTCGGGGCGCAGGGTGACACGGCGGACGAGCCGTACGGTCTCCGGGTACTCACCTGGCGCGATGCTGATCACCGCGTCGGCCGGAGCGTCGGCCAGCGCGTCGGCGATGGTCCGACGGGCCCCCCGGGTGCGGGGGGCCACGCGTATCAGCTCTTCGGTCATGCTCGGGACTCTCTGTTCGGGTCGGCCGTCGTGGTTCCGGGTGCCTGGACCTGAGTGCCCGGCCGCTCACGGACCGACGGGGTGCATCCTACGATGATCATCTGACCGGCGGGCAACAACTGGACGTCATGATTCCGTCTCATGCCCGGCTGCCTCCTGACATGTTGTGGGGCGGGCAGATCTCGAAGGGACGGGTCTCGTCGCCCACGGTGAGCAGGGCCCGGCGGCTGAGGCCGTCGGCGATACCGCGGGCCAGCGCCATGCCCGCGAGCGGACGGTCGCCCGAGGCCATGTGCAGGCGCAGCCGGGTACGTCCCAACGGCAGGTCCCGCCGGGCCAGTTCCCCCTCGATGTGCGCCCGCAGTCCGGCGAGCGCAGCACGCTCGGCCGCCGCCGCGGCCGCGGTGTCGGACGTGGCCAACGCGGTGTGCAGCCGGTCGAGTTCGGCACCCGGCACGACCTCCTCCACGGTGACCCACAGGTCTTCGAGGACCGGCTCGATCGGCAGCCGCCGGACCGGGCCGCCGTCGAGAACGGACCCGGCGGACTCGTTGGTGAGCCCTGCGGGACCAGCACGGTCAGTGAGATCCGCGGAACCCGTGGCGTGCTCCGCACCCGCCGTGGTGGCGGAGCCGGTCCGCGTCGTGGTGGCGGAGCCGGTGCGCGTCGTGGTGGCCGTCGTACCGGATGACGTCCCAGGACTCGGGAAGGCGAGGCGTGAGGCGCCGTCCGGGCCGTGGAAGAACGTGCCGCGCTCCCACCGCACCATCAGGGACGCGATCCGGTCGCCGTCCGTCGTGACCGCCACATGGGCACCCGGCACCGGTGTGCCGTCCCGGTACAGGGTGGCGGGGCCCGAACCGCCCACCGGCACGGTGACCACCAGGCCGTCCGGCCCGTCGAGGGCGATGGCGTCATGGGTGTGGGCACCGGAGCCGTCCACCACAGCTGCGGGGGACCGGCCGGGCACCTGCACCAGGGAGCCGAGGCCCTGCAGCGGCGTCACCCGCGCCTCCGGCTGTCCCTCGCCGCCCGTCGCGCGCGGCGTGAGGGTGCCGGGACCGGTCCGCTCCCTCAGGATCCGCACCGCCCGCTGCAGCCGCGCGTGGTCCTCGGGGCTCGCCTCGTGCAGCCGCTCCACCCACGGAGTCAGGCGGGCGACCTCGCCGACGAGGGCTTCGTGGAACTCACGCGCCAGCGGGGCCATCGCCGCCCGCCGGCCGTAGTAGCGCACTTCGAGCACGGCCTTCGGGAACCGGCCCGTCGTGTCGAGTCCCGGCAACGTGGTGATCTCGGTGACGTCGTTGTGCAGGGTGCGCCGGTCGTAGTCGGGCACCAGCCCGGTGAGGACGAAGTCCTTGATCCGCCCCTGGCTCCTGGGCACCAGATCCAGCGGGTTGGTGTCGTGCAGGGCCGGGTCGTGTGCGCGGAGCGTCTCCTTGAGGCGCCTCATGAACGTCCGCTGGAAGGCGTTGAGGAACCGCTGGACCTCGGCGGGGAGCGCGGCCAGCATCACGTGCGGTTCCTGGCGCACCAGGACCGCGGCGAAGCTCTTGTTCACCTGGCCCACGAGTTCGCCGTCGACCTCCCGCACGCTGAGCTCGCCGTCGGCCAGCATGGCGGCGTGGGCGTAGAGCCAGGCGGCGTGGCCGCGCAGCTGCTGCAGCGCCAGGTCCGGCATGTCGAGCAGGTCGTGGGCCGCCCGCACGTCGTCGCGGTTCGCGCTGTCCAGGTACCGGGCCGCGAGGTAGCGGGCCGCGATCTCGTCGGCGAAGACCAGGGCGTGGGACAGGTGCTCGCGTGCGGCGAAGCCGTGGCTCCGGTCGCGCCAGGTGTGCCTGGCCACGTGCTGCAGGAAGGCGTGCAGGGCGGCGGGCGGTACGCCGATGTTGTGCTGCGCCTGTCCGCCGGACGAGGCACCGCGGACCGCCGGACCGATCCGCCAGCCCGCGCCCGCCGCGGTGAGCGTCCAGCCGATGTCCTCGGTGAGGACGTCCGCGAGCCGGGCGGAGGGACCGCCGCCCTGGGTGCCGGGGACCATGCGCAGGGCCCGCTCGGTCGCCGCGTGCAGGTCGAACATGCCGGCGATGTGGGGCCGTTCCTCGGACGGCTCGTTGCCCATGACCCCGGGGACGAACTCCGGGATCGCATGCTTCACCTCGGCGCCGGTGCCTCCCGACGCGACGGCCGTCTCGCGCTCCTTGTACAGGGCGCCCCTGACGCCCTTGTAGAACGTCTTCGTCTCGACGAGCACCCTGGCACCGTCGGGTCCCTCGGCGAGCACCACGCGGTGCCAGTCGTCGGGGTCCCTCTCCACCCGGGGCCATATGGGATGGAGGTACTCGACCTCCATGCTCGATCCCGCGCCCAGCAGCGCGGGGGCCTCCACACCGGCGAGGACGTACGCCAGTGCCTGGCCCCGCTGGAGCGGCTTGAAGGTGCGCTGGGCCGGGTTCAGCCGGCCGTACGCCTCCTGGACGCGGACCACCGTGGCGTCGTCGCCGGCCCTCACCAGGTCGGCCAGGTCCGGCCGCCCCAGCTCGGCGCCGCGCAGCGCCGACTTCAGCGCGTCGAGCACGTCGCTGTCCCACCAGGGGCCGTCGCGGTCCGCGTACGGCGCCGGCCGCGAGGTCTCGTCCACGACGGTGATGGCGTCGGGGTCGTCGACCGGCTGGGGGGCGGTGGTGGTGCCCGTGGTGCCCGTGGTGCCCGTGCTGGTTACGGTGCCGGTGGTGATGCCGGTGGCGGTGGTGTCCTCGGTACCTGTGACGGTCGTGGTGACGGGGTTGGTGGTGGTCGTCGTGGCGGTGGTCGTGTCGGTGCCCGTGACGGTGGTCGTCGTGCGGGGGCGGCGCCGGTCGAGCAGGGTCTGCAGGGCCGTATCCAGGCCCTCGTCGAGCTGGTGGGTGTTCTTGTCGACCGGCAGCATGCCGTACAGGCCGTCCGGGACCTTCACCCGGACCGTGCCGTGCGGGCCCTGGACGACGGCGGTGACGTCGAACCGGTAGGTCCGGTAGCCGCGCGTGCCTTCGACGTTGCGTTCGTCGGTGTCGCCCAGCGCGGCCGAGCGGTCCTGGCCCTTGCTCCAGCTCTTGAGGGTGATGGGCAGCCGCGCGAACATGTTCTCGTCGCCGGCGTGCCCGCCCAGCTCCGGGCCGAACTCGATGTCCCAGCCGCGGTCCTGTCCCGACTCGTGCTTCTTGTCGGCGTCGTTCTGCTGGTAGTTGCGCTGTTTCGTCGGCATGTCGGCCCCCTTCAGGGGCTCGAAGCCGTCGATCTCCAGGCCGACCCGCACCACCTGGTCGCCGACCGCGACGGTGTACGACCAGCCGAGCAGCTCCTTGATGCGCGGCCGCATCATCTGCTCGGCGGTGTGCTGCCGGAAGGCCAGACCGGCCGTGGAGGTGAAGTCCAGTCCCGGCACCCGCGGCGGCCGGTCCAGGTCCACCGCGGGCGGGGTGCTGTGGCGGACGGCGGTCAGCGCGGCCCAGCGTGCGATCGGGGCGGCGGCGGGGAGCACCCACGGGTGGAGATGGGTCAGCAGCGCCCTCCACTCGGGGGAGGACACCTCGGCGGGCACCCTGCCCTTGCCGTCGCGGAACGTCTCCGTGCGCCAGGTCACTTCGGTCTCGCGCCGTACGGTGAGGTCGAGGGCGCGCGGCGGTCCGCCGCTCTCCACGGTCATGGACCGCGGCACCAGCCACCGGACGACGCCCCCCGTGACCAGCGGGCCGCCGGTGACGCCGTCGCCGGAGTCGTACCACGTGAACAGGGACGTGGGCCGGGTCGGCAGCCCGCGGTAGAGCTTGAGGATCTCCGCGCCGATCCGGGCGGGCGCGTTCAGGAACTCCGGCAGTTCGACCGTCGTACCCAGCTCCACCTTGAAGGTGATGCGGTGCTCGAACTCCTCCGACTTCTCCTTCGGGGTGGCCCGGTAGATGCTGACCGTCTTCCGCGTCTCCTCGTCCGTGGTGCTGTGCGAGGTGTTGTGCACGGCACCGGCCTCGACGCCGCCGTGGACGCTCGGCCCGTCGATCCGGCCCCGGCCCTCGACACCGGCTTTCCCTTCGACCCCGGCGGTGTCGCTGACGGCGTCGGCCGTCAACGCCTCGCCGCGCAGGGTCGACTTGGCGTCGTCCCGGGGAAGCTGGGCGTGCGGGGCCTCCATCCGGGTGGCGGTGACCCTGACCCAGAGGTAGCGGGTGGTGCCCGCCCCCCGGGAGAACGGGTACCAGCGGCTGACGCCGTCGCCGGAGATCAGCGCGGGCGCGGCGGTCTTGAGCGCGTTCGAGGAGAACGAGGCGTACAGCGACCGCTTCGACAGGTTCGGCCGCTGCCCGGTGCTCTCGTCGCGCTCGGGGACCAGCACGCCCTGCCGCGTCAGCCGCCGGACGATCGTCTCCAGTACGTCGTCGGCCCGCAGTACCTCCGCGTGGCCGATCCCGGGCAGCAGGTCCGGGGCCAGATAGGTGCGCGGTCCCATCGGCTGCGTCTGCCGGCCGGGGGGCGGCTGGACGTCCCTCAGCCGCCGGTCCGGGACGAGCAGGTCCAGCGCGCCGTCGACGGTCAGGAACTGTGTCGTCGCGGTGACCTTCTTGCCCCGCCACCGCAGGTAGGTGACCTCGAAGACCGTCGACATGCGCAGCTTGTGGACCGTGCCGTTGTACGTCACCCGGCTGATGTCGATGTGTCCGGCGGTGGTGGCCTCGCCGTGCCCCCGCTTCGCGGCGGCCTCGGCCTTGGCCAGGATCGTCAGCCGCCCGCCGGTGCCCGACTCGTGCTGTCCGCTCCCGCCGGACTGCTCCGCCCCGCTCGTGGGGTCGGCCCGGTGCGCGGCGGCGCCGAAGCGGAACTGCGGGCCGACCGTGCCCGTGAACCCCGCGGCGGTCTCCTTGGCACTCTTCCGCTCGTACTCGGAGGCGGCCTTGTGGTAGTACTCCGACTCCGTCGTCTCGCTCGACGCGAGACGCACCGGGGCGTGGGTGTGCAGCTTGACGCGGACCGCGTGCTTGTACCGGTGGCCACCGCGGGGCAGCTCGGTCTCGAAGCCCTGCGAGCCGGTCAGTTCCTCGAAGTGGGAACTGAGGATGCCCGGATGGGCCAGGTCGCGCAGTTCCTCCGGCCAGCCCGCCGGGTTGCGCAGCCAGTCGTCCGGCAGGTCGTGCGCCTCCGAGTACAGCCGCGCGGCGAGCTGCGCCAGCTCCGGCATCAGGTGGAACACCGGGTACAGCCCGGTGGTGCCCGTGCTGAAGTCCAGCCCCCCGTGCAGGGGCGGTGCCTTCAGCGTGGTCCGCGCCAGGCCCGTCTGCTGCGCCTGCCGGGCGGTCATGGGCTGCTGCGGCACGTGCTCGTGCGCCACGACGAGCCGGCCGACCACCGGGACACCGCCGCTGAGGTACGACGGCTTGTCGCCCTCGGGCGTGACGGTGTACCTGATCCGCATCCGGTAGCGGTGTTCGTCGACCTTGCCGGTGGTCTCGCTGCGCCGGTAGTGCTCGGCGGCGCCGCCGAACTTCTGCCCCTTGTCCCACGAGCGTCGGAACACCCCCTGGAACGCGCCCAGATCGAGCCGGACGGGCGGGGTGGTGAAGCGCAGCGGGCCGAGCTGGTGGTCCGACCCGGGGACGGACAGCCGGGCGCCGCCACCACCGGTCAGGGTGCCCGTGATCCTCGTACCCCGGTTCCCCGCGGCCGTCGCGCCGTACGCGGCACGGGTGTTGACCTGCATCGTGTAGCTCTCGTCCGGCGCGTTCTGGCCGGAGACCGGGCCGGTGAGCGGATTGCGGCCGCCGATCCGTCCGCCCCAGACCAGTTTCGCCGAGACCGTGTAGCGGCGGCCGCCCACGGTGATGGTCCGGTGGATACCGAGCAGGGCCTGGTGCGGGTCGCCCTCCAGGGCGGGCTGCCCGTAGAACGTGGCCAGGTCACGGTCGGCCTGCGACCAGTCGGCGAGCGACGCCCTCCGCGCGCCGACGGCCCGCACCTCGTGCTGACCGATGGCCTTCCGCAGCTCCGACGCGAGCACGTCCGAGCCGGCCAGCCGCACCGCGACGCCGAAACCGAGGCCCCGCCGGGCGGCCATGACGGCCGGTTCCCGCGGGTGCACGGTGAGTGCCACCCCCATACCGGGGTTGGCGAGGTCGAAGCGGTACGGCGACCGCGCGGTGGGCAGCCTGTGCACCGCGCGGGGCGCGGGCGCGGTGAACACCCGGTGCCGTTGGGCGTCCGGGCCGCCGGCCACCGGCCGCAGGTCGGACGTCCAGCCCTCGCCGACCGTCTGGGCCACGAAGGCCGCCGCCTCGCGCCGCGCCACGCTCAGCTCCGCGTCCGTGGTCTCCACCACCGTCGCCACCCGGTGCGTGGGGGACTCCACCGTCACCGTCAGACGCAGCCCGGCGCGGTAGCGCGACTGGTCGCCGTAGAGGTTCAGCACCGTGTGGCTGAGGTGTCCGGCTTGCAGCGAGTACCCCGCGTCGCGGTTGCCGGCGAGGGAGGCGCTGAACGCCGGGAGGGTGCCCTTCAGCTCCGGCCCGTGCTCGCCGGTCGCGGAACCGGCGCCGGTCTCGGTGCCGATACCGGCGATGTTGAGGCCGCCGCCGCCGGAGACGGCCGACGCGCCCTGGCTCGCCATGGTGTGGGTGGTGCCCGCGCCGATGTCGTCCCGGGTGCCGACGTTCGTGTCGCCCAGGTACTCCAGGCTGTCCACCTCGGCCGTGAGCCGGACGTGCCCGCGGAAGGTCCGCGCCAGCAGCGATCCGCTCACCTTGACGGGGGCGGACACGTCACCGCTCGACCACCACAGGTAGCGGCTGCGGGCGGTGCGCTCGCTCAGGATGCCCTTGCCGGAGTCCATGTCGAGCGCGGCCAGCACGTCCTTCACCACCGGCGCGGGCAGCCCCGCCGCCAGCAGGTTGCGCTGCAGCCCGGTGATCACCGGCACCATGTTCACCGCGTTCAGCAGCTCCCGCGCCTGGGACGGCTCGCCGGTGCGCGGCTCCCGCGGACGCACGGCGTCGGGGACGTCCTTCCCGGGCGCCAGTCCGTTCTCGCCGGCGTAGGGCTCGGGGAGGTCCACGGACAGTCGGCCGGGCACGACGGGCGGGCCGGCGGCCGGCGGGACGACCTCGGCGCCGTCCAGGAAGACACGTACCGACAGACCCGCGGTGAAGTTGCTGAAGCTGTTGACGAACGGCTTCCGGCCCGACAGGAGCGTACGGCCGAAGCTGGTGTCCTTCGTGCGCGAGGAACCGATGTGCAACTGCGGCAGGGGAAGGATGGTCGCGGTGGCGGCTGCGGCGGCACCCAGGCCCACCACGGTGAACAGCATCGAGTCCAGGCCGTGGCTCTTCTCGTGGTCCGTCCCGCCACCGGTCTGGGTCGAACCGAAGCCGACCTGGTACTCGTTGGCGACGCCGCCCTTGGGCGGCACGTGGGACAGGTCGCGCAGCACCGGCAGCAGCCAGACCAGCCGGCCGCCGACGACCAGGGTGCGCCCCGCGGTCAGCAGGTCGTCCCAGGTGTGCGCCTCCCGCTCCAGCAGCAGGTCGCGGACGGCGTCGCGGACACCGGGGCGCAGAGCGTCCGGCAGCGACGTCAGCCGCGCCTCGGTCGCCCGCGCCGCCCTCGTGGCCTGCGCGGCGGAGAACGGGATGTCCTTCACCGAGTCGCGGACGACGACCTGTCCCGTCGCGCCGTACGCCATGTACCAGGGCGTACGGTCCGCGGACTGCGGCTGCGGCTGCGGCTCAGGTTGTTGAACCGGCTGCGGCTCGGGCTCGGGCTGCTGGACCGGCCCCGGCTCCGGCTGTACCACCGGCTCCGGCTCCGGCACGGGCTGTTGCACCGGCTCCGGCTCCGGCTGTACGACCGGCTCGGGCTCGGGCTCGGGCTGTACGACCGGTTCCGGCTCCGGTTGGGACACGGTCTCCAGCGGGATGTGGACGGCCGTCGCCTTCGCACCGGACCGCTCCGTGCCGGACCGCTCCGTGTCGTCCGGCACCAGGTACAGGCCGGACGCGTGCGGCACGATCCGGTGCGGTTCGAACGTCACCCGGCCGGCGTCGATCGCCTCGTCCAGGGCCTTCGGGTCGTCCACCCGTCCGATCCACCCGCTGTCCCCGTGCAGCACGCTGCCCGTCGGCAGGTGCACGAAGTCGGCGCCGCGCCCGGCGGCGTCGGCCAGCCGCCCCCAGCCCCGGGGCGAGAGCACACCGGCCGGCAGCATGACCTCACCCGCGCCGCTGACCAGGTAGCCGGTCTCCGTGGCGCTGCGCGAGGGCAGCCGGTAGCCGTACTCGTCCGACGGCAGCGCGTTCCGCAGGCTGGCGGGCACGTCCGTCGCCGCCACCTCCACCACGGCCGCGCCGTCCCGGGTTCCCCGGAGCGGCACCCGCCGGCCCAGCTCCCACCCGGCCGTCAGCGGGTCCTCCGCCGACCCCGGCGCACCGCCCGGCAGGCCCGCGTACTGGTCCTGCAGGTACGACATCGCCTGCTGTGTCCACGCGGCTTCCGCCGGCCCCGGCTGGTACAGCCGCTCCACCAGTGGAGTCAGCCGGCCGACCTCGTCGACGAGCGACTGGTGGATCTCCCGCATGTCCGACACGGTGGCGGCCCGCCGGCCGAAGTAGCGCACTTCGAGGACGAGCTTCGGGAAACGGCCCGTCGTGTCGAACTCGTCGAGCACGTTCATCTCGGTGAGGTCGCCCAGCGCGGTCCGGCCGGAGTGCCCCGGTATGAGCCCGGTGAGGACGAAGTCCCCGATCCGGTGCTCCTGCGGCATCAGGTCCAGCGGCTTGACCGTCCCGAGACCCGGGATCCTGGCCCGGAGTTGGCGGTCCATGAGGCCGAAGACGACGCGCGTGTGGGCCCTGTCCGCCAGGAACTCCCGGACGGGAGCGGGGAGGGCAGCCAGCATCGCGTCCGGCTCGTGCCGCGGCAGGACCGCCGCGTACGCCTTGTCCAGAGTGGTGCGCGGCTCCTCGTCCTCGCCGGGGCGGGCCAGCCGGCCGCTCACCGACATCGCTGCGGTGACGTACAGGAGGGCGGCATGGCCCCGAAGCTGCTGTACGCCCAGGTCGGGCATGTCGAGCAGCGGTCGTACGGCGTTCAGGTCGCTGGGGATGCGCCCCAGGTAGCGGTGGGCGATGTACAGGCTCGCGACGAGGTCCCCGAAGTTCAGCGCGTCGGCCAGGTGCTCCCGGTTGAGGTAGCCCTGCTCCAGGCCGCGCCAGGTGCCAGATCCCACGTGGCGCAGGAACTGGTGCACCACGGCGGGCGGTACGCCGATGTTGTGCTGCCCCTGCCCGCCGGGTGCGGCTCCCACCGCCCGGGGGCCGATGCTCCAGCCGAGCGCCTCCTCCTCGTCGAGGGTCCACCCGGCGCTCTCGGTCAGGACCTGCTCGATCGGCACGGACGCCCCCGTGCCCGGCTCGCCCGGAATGCTCTCCAGGGCCTGTTCGGTGGCCCGGTAGATGGCGAACGCGTCGTCCGGGTGCGGGCGTTGCGCCGCCTCGACCGGGTCGTTGGCCATGATCGCCGGAATGAGTTCGGGGATGGCCCTGCGTACCTCGGCGCCCGTACCGCCCGCCTGCACGGCCGCGTCCCGCCCCGTGTGGAGCAGGCCGCCGGGACCCTCGTAGAACGTCTTGATCTCGATGATCAGCAGCGCGCCGTCGGGCCCGGTCGCGATCGCCACGCCGTTGAACGCGTCGAGGTCGATGTCGGCGTCGGCGTGCTCCATGGGGTGGAGGTACTCCACCTCCAGGCTGGATCCGCCGCCGAGCAGGCCCGGGGCCCTGCGCCCGACGAGGACGAATGCCAGGGCCTGTCCCTGCTGGGTCGGCGACAGGGCGCGCTGGGCCGCGCTGAGCCGGCCGTACGCCTCCGCCACCCGGACCACCGCCTCGTCGCCGTCCGCCCGGACGAGGTCCGCCAGGTCGGGCCGCCGCACCTGGTCGCCGCGGAGCGTCGACTCCAGCGACGCGCGCAGGTTGGGGTGCTGCCAGGGGCCGCTCCGGTCCGCGTACCGCTCCACCGCCGTGGACCCGTCGACGACGGTGATGGCGTCCGGGTCGTCCACCGCGGAGTGGGCGGAAGCGGTGCGGGCCGGGGGCGGTGCGGTGACGGTGTCGTCCAGCGGAATGACGGCGTCGTCCAGCGGGATGACGGTGCCGTCCAGGGGGATGCGGACGGCCCGGTCGTCGGGGGCCTCCCTGACCGTTCCGTCGGAGTGCGCCGGCAGCAGGTGCAGGTGTGACGCGTCGGCGACGACCGTGTGGGCGGAGCCGGGGAGGGCGTAGTCGGGGTGCCGGACCAGCTCGGGCATGTTCTTGACCCGGCCGATCCAACCGCTGTCCCCACGCAGGACGAAACCGTCCTCGTGCACGAAGTCGTCACCGAACCTGGTCCAGCCGTGAGCCGCCAGCTCCGCACCGGACACCCTGATCACACCCGCGTCGCTGACCCGGTAGGTGAGCGCCCCCGACGCGGAGGGATGGACGCGCCGGTAAGTGAACCACGACGCGGACTCCGCCGTGGCCGCGGCCTTCCCCTTGCCCGCGGTCGCGAGGACGTCGCGCACCGGCACGGTCAGCGGGTGGCCGTGCGGGGCGTCCGAGAGGCGCGGCCCTTCCAGGGTCACCGGACGGCCCAGCGGCCACAGTTCCGTGAGCGGGTCCAGACCGGTGTCCGGCGAACCGCCCCGGCCCCGGCCGCGGCGTCCCGCCCCGCGGCGCGGGACGTCGTCCGGCGGGACGAGGAGGGGAAGCGCGTACTCGGCCGCCGAGACGGCGTCGCGCATGGCGTCGCGGGCCTCCGCCGGCATCGCCTGCGGGTGCGGCGGGCGGACGCGCACGGCAGCCGAGGCGACCGCCAGCAGCCGCTCGATGCGTTCGAGGCTCTGCGGCGTCAGTTCGACGCCCTGCGTGAAGCGGACCAACGCCTCGGCGATCTCCTGCGCCTGGTGCGGTCGCAGCAGATTCCTGCTGCCTCCGTCCGTGGTCGGAACACCCCTCCGGGTCGCCTCCAGCAGGAACGGGGCGAACCCCTGGACCACGGGATGGTCGACGATGTGGCGGACGGAGTCCCGCAGGCGCCTGTCGCTCAGGGGCTGCGAGTGCGTTGCCCGTTGGTAGGCCCGGTACGTCAGGTCCGACAGCTGGTCGACCGTACGACGGAGCCCGTCGTCGGTCGCCATCGCCTGGCCGGTCAGGTTCCGCCGCAGTTCCAGCAGGACCAGCGGGAGCAGGAGCCGGTTCCCGCCGGTGTCCGGATCGTGGAGGCCCTCCATGCCGGTGGTCGTCTGGTGGACCACGGTCGCCAGGTCCTGGTCCGCGGGGACCCGCCGACGCAGCCCGTCCAGACCGCGCAGGGCGGCCGTGAGGTGTTCGCCCGTGGTGAGCACCGGCGCGGGAACGTCCATGAAGCCGCGCCAGTCCGCGGCGCCTCGGCCGAACGCCCGCTGCATCTGGGCCAGGAGGGGCTGCATGACCTGGTCGAAGTGGTCCTTGATGAAGTCGTGTGCGGCGGCGAGGTACTGACGGGTCCGCGGCTGCAGCATCTGCAGTACGCCGGGGCGGTCCAGCCGGTCGGGGTCGCCGGTCAGGAACGTCCGCACGGCGAACGCCGCCATGTTCTTGAGCAGCATGTCGCGTCTGACCGCGGCCACGGGGCGCGCGGCGACGCTGAGGAACGTCAGCCAGGTGTACCCCCAGACCTCGTCGACGTCCACCAGCGACGACAGGAAGGGGACGTGCTCGGCGCGCACTCCGTCGTGGCCCGTGACCCGCCATACGAAGTCGGCGGCCACCACCTGGCCGAAGTGCCGGCCGACGGCCTCGAGGGCGCCCTGCTGGGGAGCGAGCTTGCTGATCATCAGGTCCTGCACGGCCCGCAGACCGGCCGCCGGGACGCCGACCGTGGCCTGGGAATAGGTCTGGTGGGCGCCTCCCGAGGTGTGCGGAGGAAGCCAGTAGAGGGCCGCGTGCTCCGTCGTGGCCCAGCCGATGGAGGCGAAGATGTCCGCGATCGTGCGGTGCGCGTTCTGGCCGTGCGCCTCGACGACTGCCGCCTGTCCGCGCGCGAGCTGTGCCAGCAGGGCCTCCGGGGCCGGACGCCGTTCCCCGGGCAGCACGCCCGCCGGGTCGAGTACGAACTCGAGGACGGGGAAGACCTCCTCGGGCGGGGCGGGGCGGCCCCGAGGGACCTGTTGGTACGGGTACCAGAGGCCGTCGGGCCCCTGTTGGAAGTGGGCCGCGTCCGTGACCACCTTGATGCCGGGCGCGCTCGCCAGTTCCACCTTGGCCACCAGCTCGGGCATCCCGCTGTGCGCGAGGACGACGTGGCGGTCCTCCACCTCCAGGCCGATGGCGCCGTAGCCCTGGTCGGGGCCGGTGGCACGGTCCACCAGGGCGTGGGCGGTGGAGGCGGACTCCGTGAAGGACGGCTGCGGGTCGGCGACGACCCGCCCGGTCACGTCGATCACCGTCATCCGCGCGTCGGCGGCGGAGAGCCCCGGCGGCGTCGTAAGCCACCTGCCGTCCGCTGCCTGGAGGTCCACCCAGACCGGCCACCCGGAGTCCTGCGGCTGGTAGGCGGCGAAGGCGTGCCCCACCTGGTCGCCGGGACGGCGGGCAAGGACGAGGGCGAGCGTGCCGGGACCCTGCCGCCGGACCGTCTCCAGCACCCGGCTCCAGGACCCGGCGCGCTGCCAGTCCGACCCCGGCGCCAGGCGGGTCTCCGCCGGGTTCCGAGTGAGCACGGAGTCGTCGAGGCCGCGGGCCGGCCGTACGCCCTGGAGGAAGAGGGCATCGCGCAGGGAATGCAGCAGCGGCACGCAGTCGAGCGCCTCAGGCCCCCGGGCCCGCGCCGCATCGACCACGGAGCCGACAGTGTGCAGCAGTTCGTCCGCCGTCAACGGCACCGACGTAGTGACGGACCGCGGTACCTGCGCCCCGTCGTCCAGGGGGATGCGGACGGCCCGGTCACCGGGGGTCTCCCTGACCGTTCCGTCGGAGTGCGCCGGCAGCAGGTGCAGGTGTGGCGCGTCGGCGACGACCGTGTGGGCGGAGCCGGGGAGGGCGTAGTCGGGGTGCCGGACCAGCTCGGGCATGTTCTTGACCCGGCCGATCCAACCGCTGTCCCCACGCAGGACGAAACCGTCCTCGTGCACGAAGTCGTCACCGAACCTGGTCCAGCCGTGAGCCGCCAGCTCCGTACCGGCAACCCTGATCACACCCGCGTCGCTGACCCGGTAGGTGAGCGCCCCCGACGCGGAGGGATGGACGCGCCGGTAAGTGAACCACGACGCGGACTCCGCCGTGACCGCGGCCTTCCCCTTGCCCGCAGGCGCGAGAACGTCACGCACCGGCACGGTCAGCGGGGCCCCGTGCGGGGCGTCCGAGAGGCGCGGCCCTTCCAGGGTCACCGGACGGCCCAGCGGCCACCGCTCGGCGAGCGGATCCAGACCGGTGTCCCGCGAACCGCCGCCCAGGCCACCGTGCCGGAGCGGCGGGAGTCCGGAGAGCAACGGTACGGGGCCCCCGAGCCAGGCGTGCCTGAGCAGATGGATCAGCTCGGAGTCGGCCCGCTCCAGGGGCGTGCCCTTCTGCAGGGCAAAGGACTGGAGCGCGGGTTGCAGCACCCTCCAGGTCAGCGGCCCGGCGTTCGGGTCGGTGCGCAGCCGCTGCCGCTCCAGTGCCCCGAAGCCCGCGACGGCCTGTTCGAAGGCGTCCTTGTTGAGGTGATCGGTGTCGAAGGGCGGACCGTAGACCTTCCGCAGGGCGCGCACCCACCGCAGCGCCCATTCCCGCCTGTTCTCCTGCACGGGCAGGGCGGCGATGTCGGCCAGGCGCGCGAGCGCGTCGGGGTCGGGCTCCGGCTCGAACTCCCGGAAGTCGAAGCGCGGGTCGGCCGGGTCGTCCTCCACCTTGATGAGTACCTGGGGGGCACCGTGGCCGTAACTGAACCCGGTGGCCGTGTCGGCGGCGATCACCGTCCGACCGGTGCGGGTCGCCGTCGTCTGGGCGAGGGGCACTCGTTCGAGGGGGTCCACGCCCTGCGGCAGTGCACCGGCGTAGCACCACAGGAAGATGATCGGCCAGTGCGCGGGCATGCGCTCCAGGCTCTTGCTGCGGGCGTGGAGCTCGGCGATGTCGTCGGCGTGGACGGGGGCGTAGCCGGTGTGCCCGGGGGTGTTCCGCGACAGTACGGCGGTCACGGGGTTGTTGTGTCCGATCGACAGGTAGCCCTGCGCCAGGCTGAAACGCAGGCGGGACGGAGTGCTGCCGACCGTCCCGGCCCTGAACTCGGCCTCCGTGACACTGGCGTAGTACTCGGTCTGGGCGGTGTTCATCAGGAGGGGAAGCCACCGCAGCATGTCCAGCTCGTTGAAGTACGAGCGCCCGTACAGGTGCCGGCCGTCGCGCGTGGTCAGGGTGAAGGACGTCACCTGGAGTTCCGAGTACGCGCCGTGGGAGCCCCCCAGGACGACGGGGTTGTCCTGCACCAGGCCGGGCGGGCTGGGTATCCACGTCCCCGGGGAGGCCCCACCGTCCGCGGGCTGCTCCAGGACGGGGACCAGCCCGGCCCCGCTCAGGGCGTGCAGCCCGTACGTGCCGTAGGAGGACCACACCACGGCGCCGACTCGGTCGGCCATGATCCTGGCCGCCTGGGCGGTCCCGGCACCGATCCTGGGGATCAGCAGCAGGACGGGGAGGTCCGGGTCGCGCTGCGGGTCGAGGCGGACGAGTTCGGCCAGCACGGCGGGCTCGTACGCGTCTTCGTCCGCGCGCAGCACATACGCGCGCTCACCCCACGGAGCCGGCCGCGAATCGCTGTAACTCCCGTCGTTCCACCGCTCCGTGACCTGGCGTACGTCGACCCTGACGCCGGCCTGCCCTGTGAGGTCCCGTCCGGTGAACCGGCCGTCCGCACCGGTCATCCGGGTGGCGTCGTGCAGAGCACCCTTGCGTTCGAGGCCGTGGGCCTTGATCCCGTAGAGGCTGTCGGCGCGGGCGTCGCCCGCCAGGTCGGCCCGCTGGGCCAGCGACAGCGCGTAACCGTAGTGCGGGGCGCCGACGGCCTCCCCCGAGTCCAGGCCCATCAGCCAGCGAGTGACGCCGCCCAGGTCGATGTCGCCCTGCCCGAAGACGGGATGACCGTACCTCGCCCGTTCCAGGATGGTGAGTCCCGACAGCAGCCCCTGGTAGTGCTGGTGGGCGGCCACGCCCGCGCCGAACGCCTCGACCAGGGCGTCCGGCACTGCCCGCGTCGTGCCGCCCGGCGCGCCTCCTCGCAGCCCGGTGACCTCGCCGGTGACGATCCGCTGCGCGATGGCGGCGCCGATCGCCTTGGACGGCGCCCGCTTCCGCCACGAGGCGAGCAGCTCGTACTGGTCCGCGACCATCGTCTCCGTCACGACGATGTGCTCGTCGCCCACGGGTTCACGGACGGGGTTCAGGCCCCAGCGCCTCAACTGCGAGACGACATCGGCCCGCAGCGCCTGGAGCCGCTCCCGTGTCAGGCCCCCGGTGACGCCCGGGGCGTCGTCCCGGCCCGCGTCGAAGGAGCCCGACGTGGCGGTCTCCTGCCGCGCCCACGACCCGGGCAGGGAGGCGGGGGCGAAGAGCGGGCGGTAGGCCGCGAGCCAGTCGTCGCGGAACTCCTCGGCCAGGGCCTCCACCCGGTGGGCCGGGAGCGCACGCCCCGCGTGCAGCGCCTCGAAGGCCCGGCCCGCGCCGCGCAGCGCGGTCGCCGCCCCGGCCTCGAAGGTGATGCGGTCGAGGAGATCACGGGCCAGGCCGGTCCTCGCCCGGTCCCACCGCCGCACCGCGTCCGTGAGGCCGGCCGCCGAGGGGGCGAAGAGCGTGTGAGCGACTTCCCGGACGCGGTGCTCGTGGTCCTGACGCACCTGGTCGGCCCGGCCCTCGGCGAGGGTGCCGTCGGGGTGGGCGGACTGCCAGGCGGCGAACGTCTCCTCGTAGAGCCCGGCGCCCTGCCGCAGGGCGGCGTCGCGGACCAGTTCCCGGCGGATCGAGTCGGTGAGCGCCCGCGGGCCGGCGATCGCGTCCAGCGAACCGGTCAGCGACGCCTGCTGTCCCCGCTCGTCGGGCAGACCGGAGGAGCGGACCGCGGGGTCGGCGGTGTGGCGGTCGAACAGCCCGGTGAACGCATGGACGGCGAGCGCCTCGACGCGGGTCCGGACGCCGTCCGTGAGCGGCAGGGCGGACGGGCCGCCGAAGTGCCGGGTGAGGGCCGGGTCCAGCGTGCCGGGCTGTTCCTGCCAGGCGTCCAGGGCGGCCCTGGCCAGCGACCGGACGTCCTCGGCGAGTGTCTCCCGGACACTCTCCCGGCCGAACTGCCCCGTCAGACCGGCGAGGACGGCGTCTTCGCGACGGCCCAGGTTCTCGGCCCGCTCCGCGCGCCGCGCGGCGCTGTCGTGCGGCCTGATGCCCGCGAAGGCCTGGTCGAAGTACGCGTCGAGCCGTGCCTGCGCCTCCTGGTGCAGGGGAACCATCCGCAGCGCGGCCGGCAGGGGGTCGTGGGTGCCGGGCGCCTGGGCCAGCGCGGTGTCCTGTGTGGCGTTCCCCCGCAGCGGGCCGGCGCGGAACAGGTCGAGAAGGGCCTGCTCGGGGCCGTCCGGGCGGACCGGCTGCCGGGCCGCCATCTCGGCGGCGTGCCGGGCCAGGCGTTCCCGCGCCTGTGCGTGGACGACGCGCAGATCGAGTTCGTGGCGCACCGTCCCGAGCAGCTCGTGCCACTTCGCCAGTCCGCGCCGCAGGGCGCCCTCGGGGTCGTGGCGCAGGGCCGTGGTGGTCAGCTCGTTGTCGACGGCCTGGGCCAGCCGCTCGTCGAACACCGGGCGCAGGGAGTCGAGCGCCGCCTCGGCGGCCGGTCCGTGGGCGGGGGTTCCCCCGTCGAGGAGGTCTCGTCGCCATGCGTCGGCGAACCGTTCGAACGCGGTACGGGCGCGGTCCAGGACGGTCAGGCGCGTCGCCTCGGCGGCGAACTCGTGGCCGAGCCCGGCCTGCAGTTCCCCGGCCTCCTCGGCCTGGGCGGACAGGCGCCCGACGTGGTCCGTGCGGACCCGTTCGCGGATCTCCTCGGTGCGCGCCGCGGGCAGCCCGTGCCCGGACTCACGGTGCCAGGCGTCGAACGCCTCGTCGAAGACCTGCTGCTGTCCGGCGGTGAGCGTGCGGCCGGCGGTCGGTGAGGTCCGCGGCGGGGCCTCGGCCATCCCGGCCGCGTCGCCCACCTCGGTCGCCTCGCCCACCTCGGCCGCCTGGTCGAACCGGGTCCGGTAGTCCTCGAACAGCTGGATCTGGGCGGCCTGCCAGGCCCGGGCGCGCCAGCCGCCCTCCTGCGCGAGGGCGGGCGCCGGCACCGGAGCGGGCGGCTGCCCGGCGAGGGTCTGCTCCTGGGCGGCACCGGCCTGCCAGTCGTCCAGCCGGACGGCCGCGAGCCGCGTCAGGTAGGCGTCCGCGTACTGGGCACGCGCGGTCTCCAGCTCCCTGGACAGCCAGGAGAGGGTCTCGACCCGGGTGACGGTCGTCTGACCGGGCTCCGGCGCCGTCGTCCGGAGGCTGCTGAAGTCCTGGTAGGCGAGGTCCCGGTCGGCGGCCTCCCGGTGCAGGGCGCCGAGCGAGAAGGAGAGGTCCCGGGCGAGCCGGTCGTGGGCGCCCGCGCCCTGCTGGTCCAGGGCGTTCTGGTACTCCGCCGCCAGGACGTGCCGCTCCCTGGCGAACCAGAGCTGTACGTCCTCGTGCCACGCGTCCGAGGCGGCGGGCTGCTCGACCCCCTGGATCACCGGGGCGGCCGGGGCGAAACGGGAGCCGTGGGAGCTGCGGTGGACGGCTTCGCCCCAGTGGCCCGGGTACTTGGCGGGCAGAGCCGCCTGATCGATCTCCGCGACGCCCCGCTCGGCCAGTGTGTCGCGGGCGTGTGTGAGTTCGGCGTGCAGTTGGGTCTCGACCACGGCCGTGTCGGACCCGCTGTGCGCGGCCCGCTCCCACGCGTCGGCGAACTGCGCCTGGAACGAGTCTCGTTGGGGGAACTTCCAGGGCAGGGCGCCCTTCAGCTCCGGGTAGTCGCCCAGCGCGGTGTCGAACGCCCGGTACGCGGCGTCGCGCCGGCCGACGCGGTCGCCCAGGTCCGACAGGAAGGCCGCGGTGTCGTTCCGGACGGCCGAGAACCGCGCGTCAGGGAGCAGTGTGTTCGGCAGCGGGGCGTCCGGGAGCGATGCCTCCGAGAGCAGTGCGTCCTGGAGCGGGGCGTTCTGGAGCGGGGCGTCCTCGGCCGTCTCCTCCACCGACGGAGGCACGTACCCGTGCCGGCCGGCGGTGCCCGCGGACACCTCCGAGACGGAGAGGTCCGGGGCGGGAAGGTGCGAGGTGGTCTCGAAGGTCTGGAGGTCCACCGACCACTGCGGGTTCGCCTTCCACTCCTGGTAGGCGGTGTCGCCCGCCCGCAGCCGCTCGTTGAGCGCGGACCACTGCCGCTCGGTCTGTTCGAGCTGGGCCGCCTGGGCGTCGAGCACCGTCTCGTACGTCACCTGCGGCTGGGCGGCCATGTGCCGGACACCGGCCAGCGGGGCGTACTCCGGGTCGGACAGCATCTCCTGCCGTTCGGCCGCTCCGAGGCCGGCCATGAAACGGACCGTGCTGAGCGCGGACTTCAGGGTCTGCTCCAGCTGCTGCGCCTGCTCCTGGTAGAGGGGGCGCAGCCGGGCGTCCTGGACCGTTTCCAGCTTCTGCCACTGCTGGCCGGCCAGCTCGCTCACGGCCGCCCGCTGCCGCACGTGGTCGTCGGCCGGGAAGTGCACGGGCTGCTGGTGCTGCCCCGCCGCGGAGGTGGTCCCGGCCGGGTGCGGGGGCGGGACGTCCAGGTGCTGCGTGGTGGTGAGGCCGGTGACCGGGTGGGGCGCGGCCTCCTGCTGCCGGCCGCCGCCGACGGTGGTCGTCTCCTCGCGCGGTGCGGGGCCGCTCGTCTCCTGGCCGCCGAACTCGCGCCGCGGAACCGACACCTCGGACTGGGCGACCGAGGACGCCACGGGACCCTCGGACCCGGCGTTCAGGACCCCGTCGGGCGTACTGGCTCCGGACGTACTGGTCCCCGGCGTACCGGTTCCGGGCGTACCGGTCCCGGGCGTACCGGTCTGCTGCGGCACCTCCCCCGCCCGCGACCCCGCCCGCGACCCCGCCCGCGACCCCTCCGACGACGGCCGGACGGCGGAGTCCAGCTCGTCCCGCGCCGTCGTCATGGCGTGGGCGAAGGAGTCGGAGGTGTTCTTCTCGGTCGCCAGCAGGTCGCTCGCCCGCTGGTTGCGCGGCCCGTAGATGTCGTGGAAGGTGTCGCCGATCCGCTCGCGGTACTCCCCGGCGATCCGGTGCAGCGTCACCTCGCCGACGTCGTACGTGTGCACGGCGCGGCCGTGCAGCGGACTGACCTCGGTGGTCATGTGCGTGTACTTGGAACCCGCCGTCCACAGCGCCGACTCGAAGGACCTGACGTAGTCGAACCGCTGGGAGAGAGAGGCGAGGTACGGCTCGAAGTAGTGCTCGTCGAAGCGGCGTGCGGCCTCCCGGAAGTCCTGCGGAGGCAGGTGCGCGCCGTCGGGGGTGGCCATGTGCGCCCGGAACGCCTCGGTCAGGTTCCGGTGCATGTCCTCGCGGAGCCTGCCGTGCGCGCTCTGGGCCGCGGCGCTCTCGCCGAGGGCCTTGTCGGGCGCGCCAAGGACCTCGTCGAAGCGCTCGTCGGCCTGGCGCAGCATGATGTCGAGATCCACCTGCCGCTCGGCCGTGGCCGGGATGTGCTCGGCCCGCTGGGCGTGCCGGAGCTTCAGTTCGGCGTTGACCGCCGTCCAGTCGCCGGCGGTCAGGTCGGCGGCCTTCCTGCCGCCGGCCCTGCTCATCGCCTGGGTGACGAGGTCGGACGTGTACTGCTCGGCGAACTTCACCGAGGCGGCGGCGTCGAAGGAGAACAGCTCGTCCAGGGCGTTGTCGAAGCGGTCCAGCGCCTCGGTGTGGAAGTCCCTGCGGTGCGCCTCGAAGCGGATGCGTCCCGCCAGGTCGTCCACCAGGGCGGACGGGTCCTTGCCGTTCCTCGCGGCGTTCACGTGTGCGGTGCGGAAGTCGTCCCACAGCCTCTCGGTCCGCGCGGGTTCCAGCGCGGTGAGGGACTTCCCGTCGACGGCCGCCAGCGTCCGGTCGAAGGCCTCGCGCGCGTGCACGATGTCCTTGATCCGGTCGGCGGCGCTGTCGGGGACGCGGTCCATCTCCTTCGGGGCGGGGAGGTCGGAGGGCTCCCAGACGTCGTCCGGTTTCAGGTCCTTCCCCGGGAGCAGCCCGTTCTTCTCGGCGAAGGAACGCAGCCCGGTGAACAGGTCGTCCGCCCACTCGCCCTCGTACTTGGCGGCCTCCCACGGTGTCCAGTCGAGCCCGGGGACCGACTTGTCGTTCACCGCGCGGGCGAAGTCGGGGAGTGTGTGGTCACTCGTCAACCGGAGCCGGCTCATCGTCTCCAGCCGTCCCGGCAGGCTCTCCAGCAGGTCGTCGGCGATGTGCTCCAGGTCTAGCCGGTCGATCTCTCCGGCGTGGACCCGTCCGACCGCGCTCTGGAACTCGTCCAGGACCTCCCGCCTGACGATCTCATGCGGCGGGCCGAGGCGGACCGATTCCAGCCGTGCCTGCTGCCAGACCAGGTGGTCGGCGACCGCGGTCGCCGAGACCGGCCCGCTGTCGGGCAGCACGCCGCGCAGTCCGGCGGTCAGCTTGGCGTGGAACTCCTCGTCCATGGGGACGTGCTTGAGGAAGCGGGAGTCGAACGCGTGCTCCGGGCCGCCCTCGTGGACGACGGTCTCGCCCTGTTTCGGCCCGAGGGCCGAGTGCTCCAGCCGGGCCTCGCGGAAGGCGTTGAGCACCCCGTCGACCTTGTCCTCCGGTACGCCGAAGGCGCGCGCCCAGTCGTCCGGGCCCGGTCCGCCCTCCCGGCTCATCAGCTTGAGCGCCAGCACCTCGGGCGCCATGCCGAACGGCTGGTCGCCGTAGACGTCCTTCAGCTTCCTGGCGAGGAGTTCGCCCGCCGAGAGGCCGGCGTCGGCGTCGGCGGAGTGACCGGCGTCCGCCCGGCGGCCCGGGGCCGTGGCGCCGTCGAGGTCCGCCCTGCGGGCCAGGTTCGCGGCGTGCTCGGCCCCCGCCGCGCGGATCACGTCCGCGACCTCGAAGACCTCGGGCTCCGGGACGCCCGCCGCCCTCGCCATCTGCCCGGGGCTGCTCGACGGCACGTCGTACGGCGTGTGCCGCTTGGGAAGCGCGTCGAGTATGTGGTCGACCTGGTAGAGGTACGCCTTCTCCCACTCGGCCGCCTTCAGTTCCGTGGCGGTCGCCTGGGAGATCCGGTCCTCCGCCGCACGCCACAGGTCGTCCAGTCCGGCGTCGCGTCCCCTGAGGTTGGTGTACGGCGCGACCGCGGGCGGGGCCGTCTCGGCGAGGTGCGGTGCCGGGGCGTCGAGGCCGGGGGCGAGGTCGAGGCCGAGGTCGGGCGAGGAGTGCGGCGACGCGGTGGAGGTGTGAGCGGTGGAGTGGCCGCTGGAGTGGCTGAACACGGAGTCGGTGTCGGAGGCCGAGGAGGCGGCCGTATCGCCGGCCGTGTCGCCGTCCGCGCGGGTGACCTCCAGGGCGGAGGCCGGTTCCGTCGCCGTACGCGTGCCGTCGTCCGCGTACCGGACGGCCGCGTCCCCCTCGCCGACCAGCAGCCTGCCGTCGGGCAGCACCTCCACCGGGTCGGAGAGCCGCGCGCCGGTGGCCAGGTCGTGGACGGCCGCCGTGCCCGCGCCGCCCACCGGGACGGTGACGATCCGGCCGGTGCGCGCACCGGCCGTGTCGAGCAGGTCCACGGCGGTGTGCGTCATTGTGCCGTTCCCGGCGACCACCCCGCGGCCGCCGGGAACGCTGACCAGAAGGCCGCCGCCCTCCAGCGGCGCCACGGAGGTGCCGGGCGCGGGCAGGGCGCCGTGGCCGGGCACCCTGATGCGTCCGCCGCCCTCGGGGGCCAGCAGCGTACGGCCGTTGAGCGGGCCCTCGTCGAAGCGGAACGTCCGGCTGAGCAGCGTGCCGTCCGAGGCGTGGGTGAAGAGCGTGTGGTCCCGGTGCACGAGGACGAGACCGTCACCCATGATCACGGAGTCGGAGGCGGGCAGGCCGTTCCGCAGGACCCAGGCGGTGTCGGCGCCCGAGGCGACGAGATGGGCGTCGGTCCTGGCGCCGCCCGGCCCCAAGAGCGGGACGACGCCGCCGGGGACGGTGTCGTCGCCGCGCAGGAGGATGGGCGGGGCGTCCGCGGCGGTCTCGTCGAAGCGCAGGCGCGTCCCCTCGAAACCGGGGCCGCCGAGGAGCACCTCGCGCTCCGCGCCCAGCGGCCGCAGGCCGTCGCCGGACAGGTCGAACGTCCAGGTACGGGTGGTGATCTCGTCGACCGGCTCGGTGAGGCGGACGGTGTCCTGGGCCACGTTCGCGGTGATCGGGCGGCCGGTCGCGGAGACGGCCTGGACGGTGTCCGGCGTGCCGTCGGCGCCGCGCACGACGTGCAACTGGACGCCGTCGAGACCCGGTACGTCGTGGGACCGGGCACCGGACGGGAGGGACGCGTGCGACTGCGGCGCGGTGGTGGCGGCCGGCTCCGGCGGACCCTGCTCCCGCGGGCCCTGCTCCGGGGTGTGCGGCACGGAGGGCGTCGGGCCGGCGAGCCCTTCCCCGCCCGGCGCCGTGAGGGAAGGGACGGTCTCCTGGGCCGGGGGACGGGAGCCGGTCGTGTGCGGGACGGCGGACACGGACTCGGCGGACTCGGCGATCCCTTCCCGTCCCGGCCCGGCCGGCGCGGGGCCACGCAGGACGTCCCCCGTCGAAGCCGCACCCGGAGCCGGGATCCCGGTCGAAGCACCCGGAGCCGGAACCCCGGACGAAGCCGCACCCACGCCCGCACCCGGAGCCGGAGCCGTGGACGCCCGCAGGCCCTCCACGCCGGACGGGGACAGGGACGGGGACGGCGACGGCGACGCCTGCACGGCTGCCGCCTTGACCGGAACCGGTACGGCGCTCTGGCCGGCCTCGCTCCCGAAGGTCCGCGGCAGCGGCACCTCCGCCGCGTTGACCTCGGCCAGGTGGGTGCCCGTGGTGGGCCGTACCGCCGGGGGCGTCTGGACCGACGGCGCCGAGACGGCGTTCAGTTCGTTGGACCGGGCGGCGGTGGCGAAGGCGTCGTGACCGGTCGAGGGCGCGACGAGCTTGCTCTCGATCGAACTGATCCTCACCGGCGGCAGGGACGGCACCTGCACGGTGATGTCGGCGCCGGTGGTGCCCGGCCGGACGCCGGCGCCCGGGGACGGCGGTGTGGCCAGAGAGGACACGGCGGCCGGCGGGACGGACTGCACCCAGACGCCCGGCGTGTGCGCCGCCGCCGCCAGGTCCGTGCTGTGCGTGTAGCCCTCGCCGAGGTGGACGGTGAGGGAGGAGGGGCCGGTGCTGATCTCCAGCCGGCCGGGGTCGGCGCCGTTGACGGCGACGGTGTCCGTGGGGGTGCCGTGGGAGAGCGCCGGTGCCTGGTTGGTCACGCCGTGCGTCACGGCCGTGCCCTGCGAGGTGAACGCGGAGCCCGGCATGGCCGTCCCCGGCACCGACAGGTCCACGCCGGTCACCAGGGCGCGGCTCGCCTCGGACACGTCGGGCACGCCCAGGGTCATGCCGCGGTCGGAGAAGGAGAGCTGGAGCGGGGGCGCGTCGGGCAGGGAGAGGTCCATCCGCAGCAGCCCTTCGCCGGCCTGCCCGGTGAGGGCCGGGGCGTCGGCGGCGAGGCCCGGGGCGTGGACGGCCGCCACGGCACCCGACGGAGAGGAGAGGGCGGCCAGTTCGGAGGCCGGGACGGTCATGCCGGTGGGCGGTACGGCGGTGACCGCGCCGAGCTGCGGCATGTTCGCCACCATGATCTCGGGCAGGCTGCCGCCCCCGGACGGGGCGATGTGCACGCCGTTCGCGCCGTAGGAGACCGAGATCGGCGTCATCGAGTCGAAGTCGACGTTCACGGTGATCTGCTGGCCGGTGACGGCCGCGCGCGCGTCCCCCGCGGCCGGGAGCACCGGTACGGCGACGGCGACCGGGTTTCCGCCCGCTCCCGGCATGTGGACGACGGCCAGGGGCGGCGCGGCGGCCCCGACGAGCCCGTGCGTGCCGATGTTCCCCATGTCCACCAGGTTGGTGAGCGCTCCGGCGGCGCTGGCCGAGGTGTCGGTGATGCCGAGGCTGAGCCCTCTGTCGGCGAAGGAGAGGCTGAGCGAGGGGGACGAGGGGAGGACGACCGGGTCCAGCGCGGCGATGTGTGTCCCGGCGCCGCCGGCGAACGACGTACCGGAGACGGGGCCCGCGGCGGTGTGGGCCGCGCCCGGCGCCGTCGGGACGGTGCCGGTCAGTCCGCGGGACGGGTTGCCCGTCACGACCAGCCGGGGCGCGGTCGTGGGCAGGCCGAGCAGCTCCCGGTGGGCGGGGGTCGCCCAGGCGGCGGGCTGGTACTTCGCGAAGTCGGACGCGTTGATGGCGCCGCCGGTGAGCGAGGTGAAGGCGCGGACGTCGACCAGGGTGCCGTTGACGTTGGCGGCGCCGGCCCGGAACTGGCCCAGCACACCGCGGTTCCAGACCCCGATCTTGAGGGCGCTCATGGTGCTGCGGAACGACGTCAGGACGAGGATCTCGTCCACGTTGACCGGGAGGAAGAGCGCGGCGGGACCGTAGCCCCTGAAGTGCTTGGCGATGTAGGCGGGCATGGCCTTGACGGTGGTCGTCAGGAAGTTGCCGAGGCCTTTGCCCGCGCTGGTCGCCAGGGCGGCACTGTCGGTGCCGACGGCGGAGGCGACCTTGCTGAGGCTGGTGAGGTCGGCGGCGGTCAGCTTCGTGACGGCTCCGCTGCCCTGGGAGACCCAGCCCTTCATCGAGGAGCCGATCTTGCTGAACGGGACGCCGCGCGTGGTCGGGACCAGGACACCGAGGATGGCCAGGGCCAGGTCGGCGGCTCCCGCCTTCCCGCCGGCGAACTCGATCGCCGTGTGGATGAGCAGCGCCGCGTTGGCCATGAGCGCCGCGATGGCGACCGGGCCGCCGACGAGCATGCCGACGGCGAACAGCGCGATGGCGAAGTAGGTGAAGATCTTCCAGAACTCGGCGCACTCGTCGACGGGCGACTGGATCGCGTAGGCGGCGGCCTCCAGGGCGTCCCCGGCGGCCTGTGCCGCGTCCTGCAGCGCGCCCTGCGCCGCCTCCGCCTTGGCCTTCTGGTTCTTGACCTCCTCGTCGTCCTCCTCCAGGCCCTCCACGGCGGCGAGCGCGGCGGCGACGTTCGCCTGCTCGCTCACCATGGCGGTGTGGTAGGTCGCCAGCGCCGCCTTCACGTCCGCGTGGGCGTCACGGAAGGTCTGCACGAATCCGCGCAGCCGCTGGTCCATCTCCTTGCGGAGCGCGTCGGCCGTCTCCCCGACGAAGTTCTCGCTGTCCTTGGCCATCAGGTCGCTGAGATCGTCGTCGACGGTCTGGGCCAGATCGACGAGCACCTGGTGCGATTCGATGAGCTGTTGCAACCGGTCGGGGTCGCCGGGCGTGGGGTCGCCGTCCAGTCCCAGGGGACTCCAGTCCGTGGGGCGGGCCATGACTGACGCACCTCTCCTCGTCGCTCCGGCGTGATCACTCGTTCCTTTCACGCCGGCCGGGGACGAATGGTTCAGCTGAACCCCTGCGGCGGGTCGAGCGTAGAAGAACTGAAGGGGCCTGTGCGACGGCCGCAGCGGGAGGAATGGGAGGGCGCGGATGGCACCCGACAGATTCGCGGTCAGCTACGAGACGCTGTACGAACTCAAGCGTCAGATGCACCGGTTGGCCGACGACGCCGAGAGCGGCGGCGGTGGCGGCGTGTTCGAGGAGCTGGGCAAGCAGTCGTCCTCCGACAACAAGGACGTGTTCGGCAGCCAGTACGTCGCCTCGAAGTTCGGCCTTTTCTACCGGCTCTCCGCGAAGCGGGTGAAGGACGGCGCCGACGGACTGCGCAGGTTCGGCAACACCTTCGAGGGCTTCGCGCACGTGGCGTTCGAGCAGGACGGGGTGATCGCGTCCAGTGCCACCACGTCCGCGACGTCGATGCAGCTGAACCGGTGGAAGAGCGAGAAGGCGGCCCACGACGAGTGGGAGCAGAAGACCGACGCCTGGAACGCCTACGTGGAGAAGATCGGCGCCGCCGACTACCTCCGTGAGCACCCCGACACCGACATCGACACCGCCTGCCAGGCCGAGGGACCCGGCCGGCCCGCGTGGTGCGACACCTACCGCCAGAACATGTCGGACGACATCTACGAGGTCGACGGGATCAGCGACCGGGTGCCGCCCCAGCCGGGCGAGGAACCCGACAAGCCGGCCGACGAGCCGCCCAGCAGCGCCACCATCAAGGACGGCCGGGGCAACGTGATCTCCTCGGACGTCACCTACGACGACGACTACAACGTGACCACCGAGGAGTCCGTCGTCCGCCTGGAGAACGGCGAGGAGTACACCACGCGCACGGAGTACCACGGCAAGCCCACGCTCATCCAGCCGGACAACCCCGAGCCCGTGTACGACGACGAGAACGACCGGTGGACCTGGGACACGAAGCCCGCCTACAGCACCCAGGACTACACCAGCACGAGCACGTCCCCCGACGGGAGCGTCACGGTGGAGGAGGTCAGGATCGACGACTCCGGCTCCGAGCGGCCGGGCTCGGGCCAGAGGACGGTCACCACGACCAGCGAGGAGGACGGCGAGGAGACCGTGACCGTCACCGAGTACACCCGCGACGGCCCCTACGGCGAGTGGGTGAAGGTCGAGGACGAGAACGACAGCGGAGGCGACAGCGGCGGCGGGGACGACGAGCCCGTCACCGACCTCGACCCGACGGGCCAGAACTCGATCCCCGGCAACAGCCATTACAAGGTCTGATCACCATCACACCCCTTTTTGACCACACCCACTCCCCCACACCAGGAGGAACGTTTCCCATGAGCACGCCCGGCGCGAACATCCAGATGATCAGCAGTGAGGTCGACGAGGCCACCGCCGCAATGCGGCTCAGTAATGAGGAGGTGCTGACGCCCGCCGTCGTCAAGGCCAAGACGAAGGTGGCCGAGACCCTGGGCACCTCTCTCGTCCTGCCGGAGACGGGGGTGGTACTGGACGACAAGTTCACCGCGTTCATCGGGCAGCTCAACGATCTGGTCAACACGGTGTCCAAGTACGCGCACCAGTTCGACCAGATCAAGGAGGGGTTGCTGGAGATGGACCACAAGTACGCCCAGGCCATCCTCAATCCGCCGCAGCAGTAGCGGCAGCCGCCCCGGCTCACCCCACACCCACACGGAGACCCCATGGCGAACGACGACATCGCTCTTGTCTACGACGACATAGCGGACTGCTGCAGCGTGCTGGTCGCGCAGACCGACATCATCATCCCCGAGGTGTACTCGCTGATGCAGAAGGTCGACACCCTGCTCGACCACGGCCTCTACCTCGAACAGGCCTCCCCGGCGCTCAAGACGGCCTACGAGCAGTTCAGCCGCACCCTGCAGAGCGCCGGCGCCAGCCTGGAGATGTACGCGCAGATGTTCAGCAACATCAAGACCGCCTTCGAGAACAACGACAACGCCGCGATGGTCGGCGCGCTCGGCGGCCTGGACGGCGACGGCGGCTACGCGCCCGAGGCGACCGAGAACCCGATGAGCGAGAAGGACCCGCGCGCGTGGGCCCCGACCGGCGGCAACATCGGCGCCAACGTGAACTGGAACGCAGACCACACCCAGGTCACCAGCGTGGACAAGTAGCGCGCATCGGCCGTGCCGGGCGGCCGTTACTGCTGGAGCACCGTCAGCGGCACCTGCACCGCCAGGGCGCGGCCCGTCCCGTCACCGGTCCAGCCGCGCCCGGCGACGATGGTCGGCCGCATGTGCTGGGCGCCCAGCCGGGCCCCGACGATCTCGCCCTCGGTGAGGCTGCGCGGCCCCAGCAGCAGTCCGGCGCGGCCCCTGCGGGCGACGCCCAGCCATCCCATCGAGGTCAGTCCCTCGGCGGGAACGGCCGCGAGCAGGGCCTGTCCGCGTTCCTGCCCGGACGTGGCCAGCCGCCGCAGCGCCCGGTCGGCCTGGCCCGTCGCCAGCAGGTCGGCGTCGTCCACGACCACGACGACCTGCTGTCCGGCCAGTTTCTCCAGGGCCGACTCGATCTCCTCACCGGACGGGTCGGGGCCGCTGACGACCACGGCCAGGCCGTGCGCGGCGAGCTGCCGCAGGGGCGAGTCGCGCGGGGTGACGACGAGCAGCGCCGTGCCGCTCATCAGCAGCGAGACGCACATCCCGGCCAGTGCCGTGGACCGTCCGCTGCGCGGCGGTCCGACCACCAGGTAGGTGGGCGAGTCGCGTACGAAGTCGTGGCACATCGCGGTGGTGTCGTCGCCGCCCACCCCGACCAGCGCCCGCATGGGCCGCCACTCCTCCTGCGGCATGCCGTCCACGATCTCCTGGAAGGCGACCTGCCCCGGCAGGGCGTTGACCCGGAACGGACGCCGCGCCCCGTCGACCCCGCTGTCGCGGACGGTGGCCCGGCGGCCGATGGACCGCAGCGCGTCCGCCTGGTCCCCCGTCTCGGCGGATCCCGGTGCGGGCAGCAGCAGGATCTGCCCCTCGACGGCGCCGGGAGCGAACCAGCCGCGGCCCGGCGGGACGTTCTCGGGCACGTGCTTGCGGTCGATACCGGCCGCCGCGAAGTCCGTACGGTCGGTCTGCCGCAGCAGCAGCCGCTTGTCGTTGTGCTGCCCGGCCCGGCTGCCCAGGAGCTGCCGTTCGGAGGTGGCGACGACGTGGATGCCCGCGGTGACGCCCTCGCGCAGCAGCCGGAACAGCTCCTCGTTGAGCCGCCCGCCGTCGTACTTCTCCAGCAGGTCGGTCAGCGCGTCCCAGCCGTCGATCAGCAGCACGAGGTGCGGCGGCCGCTGGTCCCGGGGCAGCCGGGTGCGCAGTTCGGCGACGGAGGCGACGTCGTGCTCCGCGATCAGCGCCTGACGCTCCGTCAGCTCTGTCACCAGGCGGCGGATGAGCCGGTCCATCCGCTCCGGGTCCTGGCGCGGGACGACGGCACCGCAGTGCGGCAGTTCCTCCAGCACCGCCAGGCCGCCGCCGGCGGCGTCGAGACCGTAGAGGTGCACCTGGTCGCTGGCCAGGTACAGGGCCGCGCCGCCGGCCAGGGTGCGCAGTACCTGCGTACGGCCGGAACGGGGCGCTCCGATGACGTAGAGGTGCCCGAAGCGGGCCAGGTCCACGGTGCCCGGCACCTGGGCCTGACGGCTCGGCAGGTCGTAGCGGGCGAGCGGGATCTCGGGCAGCAGGGCACCGCCCGGCTCGGGGTCCCTGGACGGCTCGGGCATGACGAGCCGCTCGTCGAGCGGCGGCAGCCAGGGACGGGGCTGCGGCGAGAAGTCGTCCAGCGAGTCGGTGGCCGCGCGCAGGGCCTCCACCAGGAGGCTGAGGTCGGTGGGCGGGTCCTCGGTCCCCGCCCCGGACGGCGCCTCCTCCTCCGCCTCGGGGCCGGCGGCGGGCAGCGCCGCGGGGCGGCCCAGCGTCCGCCAGTCCATCTCCGCCCGGCGCACGACGTGCGGTGCGGCCGGACGTACGGCCTCGGCCCCGTGCTCCTCGTCGTCCTGGGGCAGCGGGCGCTCGGTGCCGACGTAGGCGGTCTGGAACGGCACGGGCGGCCCGTCGCCGCGCCGGATCAGGGCCCGGCCGGGCGTGGCCGGCGAGATGCCCGCGGCGCCGCCGGCGTTGATGATGTCCTGGCTCTCGTGGCGATCGGTGACGCGCAGCGCGATGCGCAGGTTGGTGTTGGCGCGGATCTCGTTGCTGACCGAGCCGGCCGGACGCTGGGTGGCCAGCAGCAGGTGCAGGCCCAGGGAACGGCCCCGCTGGGCCAGGCTGATCAGGCCGGGGACGAACTCGGGCAGTTCGCGCACGAGGGTGGCGAACTCGTCGATGACGAGCAACAGCCGGGGCAGCGCGGCCAGTTCCGGGTCGCGGGCGCGCTTGGCACGGTACTCGCGGTGGTCCTTGACGCCGACCTCGGCGAGGACCTCCTCGCGGCGGCGCAGTTCGGCGTCGAGCGAGGCGAGGGCGCGCTGCACCAGGTGGCCGTCGAGGTCGGTGATCATGCCGAGGGTGTGCGGCAGTTCCGCGCACTCCCGGAAGGCGCTGCCGCCCTTGTAGTCGACGAGGACGAAGACGAGTTCGTCCGGCCGGTTCTCCACGGCCAGGGAGGCGATCAGGGTCTGGAGCAGCTCGGACTTGCCCGATCCCGTGGTGCCGCCGATCAGGCCGTGCGGGCCGTCCTGCGCGAGGTCGAGGGCGACGGTGCCCTCGTGGCCCACACCGATGGCGAACACCGTGGAGGCGGGGCGCTTGAGCCAGCGGACCAGCAGGGCGGCCGGGTCCGGCGGGTCCTGCCCGATCAGCGGCAGCAGTTCCACCTCGGCGGGCATGCCCGCGTCGCCCTCCACGGTGACGTCGCGGACCGGTGCCAGGGCGCGGGCGACCTCCTCGCACCACTCGGGTGTGACCAGGTCGGCACGGATCTCGGAGACGGCACGGACGTTGGAGCTGCGCAGGGTCAGCCGGTTGCCGGTCGCGGTGATCACCGCGGCGCACTCCTCGGGCAGCACGCGCTCGCGTTCGTCCAGGCAGATGCTGTAGACGCGGACCGCCGGGCCCTCGGTGAGGATCGGCACCGTACCGGGCACGTCCCGCAGTCTCCAGGCGCCGTCCATGACCACCAGGATGTCCGGCTCACCGTTTCCCGCGGCTCCGGCCTCCGTCCGGATCTGGATCTCCGCGTACAGCTCACTGATCCGCTGCGCGGTGGACTCCGGGTCGTTGCCGATGGCGATGACGGGGGCCTTGTCCGGGCCGAGGCGGCCCGGCCGCAGGTGCGGCAGCCAGCGTACCCAGGCCCAGTCGGCGGCGCGGTCCTCTTCGGTCAGTACGACGATCCTGAGGTCGCGGGGGCTGTGCAGGACCGCCGCCTGGGCCACGTGCCAGCGGGCCAGGGCGAGGGCGGCGCGCGGGGCGCCGGTGATGCCGATGGCGCCGAGCTGCGGCAGGTCCACGCCGATCGGCACGTCGGCGAGCCGCCAGTTGACCTGCCGGTGGTTGCTCTCCCGCACCGAGTCGGTGATGCGTTTCAGTGAGGCGCGGGCGACGGTGCCCAGCCGCAGGGTGAGGTAGTCGCCGTGGTGCCTGCGGCGTTCCCACAGCTGGTGCCCGGGGCCGCGCGCGGTGAGGCGGACCGTCGCCGGGTCGGGGGAGGCGATACTCCGCTGCTCGCGTTCGTCGACGGTGGCCCGGCGCATCTCCCGCTCCAGGGCCGCCCGGCGCAGCCGGTACCGGCGGAGTTCCTCCTCGTGGCGCTTGCGGTTGGCGCGGCGGCCGGTCAGCCAGTTGCCCATCGCCATGATCGGGGTGAAGACGATCAGCGCGATGAAGTAGAACGACCGGATCAGGAACATCATGACGAGGCCCATGAGCAGCGGCGACATCATCATCATGAACGGGAACGGGCGGGGTCCGGCGGGCGTGGGAGGCCCCGGCAGGCTGAGGTTCTCGGCGTCCAGGTGGGGGGTGATGCGGGGCGGCCGGTTGTACTCGACGGTGAGTCCGTCGGCGGACAGCTTGACGGCGGCGTCGGGCGCGTAGGGCGGGGCGAGGCGCAGCAGGTGGTCGCCGAGGGCCAGGTCGGCCCAGAGCGGCCACTCCTCGCTGCCGTCCTGAGGCGGGGGCACCTGGCCGGGCGGGAGCGGCTCGGGCTCCGCCGGGAGTCCGTCCGGGCCGGGCGGCGCCGGTTCGGCGCTGTGGCCGCCGGGGCCGCCGTCCTCGCGGCCGGCCGGCTCCTCGTCGGTCAGCGGGGTGCCGGTCTCCGGGTCGACGGGCGGCGGCGGGGTGAGACTGCGCAGCCCGCACCGCTCCGGGTCGGCGTCCTCGGGCAGCAGGTAGCTCGCGGTGCCGTCGGCGTGCACGGTGATCCAGGTGCCGGCCGCCGGCGTCCCGTCGTCGTGCCCCTCGGCGGCGTCCTCGGGTGCGATGTCCGGCAGCCGTACGAGGCAGCCGCGGTCGGTGCCCACCTCGTAGAGGCCGGGGCCGAGCCGCCACACCTGCCCGGCGCCGGGACCGGCCACGTGCCGCAGCTCCAGCAGGGCCGGTTCGGTGGCGGACGGGCGCCGGGCCTCCCGGTCCTCGGCGGCCGGCGGGACGGGCGCGCCGAGCCCGAGCAGCGCGCCGTCGCGCACCCCGGCCCTGCCGAGCGGCGTACCGGGTTCCAGCGGCTCTCCGTCGAGGTAGAGCCGGGGCGTGGAGAGCGCCACCGCGAGTTCGTCCGTGGTGGTTTCGGGGGGCAGGTCGAGTATGTGGTCGGTGCGGCTGCCTTGCGCGTCCGCGGTGGTGATCGTGAGTTTCACTGGGGGTCCAAGCCGGGGGTCGGTGGCATCGGTCGGATACGGACATGGCGGCCGCCTCCCGGACCCGCCCGGAGGCGGCGGGAACGGCGGCGCGGGGACGGGAGCGGGGACGGGGACGGCGGTACGGAGACGGCGCGGTACGGAACCGGCGGTACGGAACCGGCGCCGTCCCGGCCGGGACGGCCGAGCCGACACCGCCCGCACGGCGGGAACGGACAACCGGCCCGCACGGACCCCGCCCAGCGGCCCGCACGGCCGACGGGCCGGCACCGCCGTTCGGCGCGGAGCCCCGGTCGCCGGCACCGAAGCGGACGCCGTCCCGGCCAGAACAGCCGAGCCGACGCCACCCGCACAGCGGGAACGGACGACCGGCCCGCACGGACCCCGCCCCCGAGCGGCCCGCACGGCCGACGGGACCGAGCTGCCGTTCGGAACGGGGCGCCGGCCCTTGGGATCGGTCGGGCAGGGCGCTGAGGCATGCGGGCGCCGGTTCGTGCGTACGGCGGTGCGGCCCCGCGCTCCCGGCCTGCACCCGGCATCGGTGGTCTGCGCGGGCGGTGGGCCGGTGCTGCCGTACGCGCGGGGGCAGGGTGGGCCGGCCGGTGCGGTGGGCGGGCCGGCCCACCC
>NZ_JACBYP010000053.1 GCF_018982965.1 Streptomyces mayonensis
GCGGCGGCGCCCCGCGCCGCCCGGCCCCCCCCCCCCCCCCCCCCCCCCCCCCCCCCCCCCCCCCCCCCCCCCCCCCCCCCCCCCCCCCCCCCGCGCGGCGCGCGCCCCCCCCCCCCCCCCCCCCCCCCCCCCCCCCGCTCCAGGTTGGCGCTGTCGGCGAGCCGACGGGCCGTCAGACCTCCACGACGACGGGGAGGATCATCGGCCGCCGCCGGTAGGTGTCCGACACCCACTTGCCGAGGGTCCTGCGCACCAGCTGCTGAAGCTGGTGGGGCTCGACGACTCCGTCCTGGGCCGAACGCTCCAGCGCTTCCGTGACCTTGGGGAGCACTGCGGCGAAGGCCGAGTCCTCGATGCCCGAGCCACGGGCCTGGACGTGCGGGCCGCCGGTGATCTTGCCGGTGGACGAGTCGATGACCACGAAGACCGAGATGATGCCCTCGTCGCCGAGGATCTTGCGGTCCTTGAGGGCGGGCTCCCCGACGTCACCGACCGAGAGGCCGTCGACGTAGACGTATCCCGCCTGGACCTTGCCGGTGATTTTCGCCTTGCCCTCGACCAGGTCGACGACGACGCCGTCCTCGGCGATGACGATGCGGTCGTGCGGGACACCGGTCAGGGCGCCCAGTTCGGCGTTGGCACGCAGGTGGCGCCATTCGCCGTGGACCGGCATCAGGTTCTTCGGGCGGCAGATGTTGTAGAAGTACAGCAGCTCGCCGGCCGAGGCGTGGCCCGAGACGTGGACCTTGGCGTTGCCCTTGTGGACGACGTTGGCGCCCCAGCGGGTCAGGCCGTTGATCACGCGGTACACCGCGTTCTCGTTGCCCGGGATGAGGGACGAGGCGAGGATCACCGTGTCGCCGCTGACGATGCGGATCTGGTGGTCCCGGTTGGCCATGCGGGACAGGGCGGCCATGGGTTCGCCCTGGGAGCCCGTGCAGACCAGGACCACTTCGCTGTCCGGCAGGTCGTCCAGCGTCTTGACGTCCACCACGAGCCCCGGCGGGACCTTCAGGTAGCCGAGGTCCCTCGCGATGCCCATGTTGCGGACCATCGAGCGGCCGACGAAGGCCACCCGGCGGCCGTACTCGTGGGCCGCGTCGAGGATCTGCTGGATGCGGTGGACGTGGCTGGCGAAGCTGGCCACGATGATGCGCTTGCGGGCCCCGGCGAAGACCTGCCTCAGGACGTTCGAGATGTCCCGCTCGGGCGGGACGAAGCCCGGGACCTCGGCGTTCGTCGAGTCCGCGAGGAGAAGGTCGATCCCTTCCTCGCTCAGCCGCGCGAAGGAGTGCAGGTCCGTGAGGCGGCCGTCCAGCGGGAGCTGGTCCATCTTGAAGTCGCCGGTGTGGACGGCCATGCCCGCAGGGGTGCGGATGGCGACGGCCAGGGCGTCCGGGATGGAGTGGTTGACCGCGACGAACTCGCAGTCGAAGGGGCCGACCCGTTCGCGGTGTCCCTCCGCCACCTCCAGGGTGTACGGACGGATGCGGTGTTCCTGGAGCTTGGCCTCGATGAGCGCCAGGGTCAGCTTGGAGCCGATCAGCGGGATGTCCGGCTTCTCCTTGAGGAGGAACGGGACGCCGCCGATGTGGTCCTCGTGGCCGTGGGTGAGGACGATGCCCTCGATGTCGTCGAGGCGGTCCCGGATGGACGAGAAGTCCGGCAGGATCAGGTCGATTCCGGGCTGCTCCTCCTCGGGGAAGAGCACTCCGCAGTCGACGATCAGCAGACGGCCGTCGTACTCGAAGACCGTCATGTTGCGGCCGATTTCGCCGAGACCGCCGAGCGGGGTGACCCGGAGGCCGCCCTTGGGAAGCGCCGGGGGCCGGCCCAGTTCAGGGTGCGGATGACTCAAAAGACTCTCCTCACCACACGCGCCACGTACCGGTGGGCACGTGGCGCGCGTGACGTTCGTGCAGAAGCAGTTGTCGTATGGGGTGCGGGCACCGGTGGCCCGCCTATTCAGTTGTGAAGTCCGTCCGGTCGTGCGGTGGTGCGAAGTCTGATGTCAGAGATGTACCCCGCCGGCGGCAAGATCGATCTTGAGCTGTTCGGTCTCCTCTGCCGTGAGACCGACCATGGGGGCACGCAGCGGTCCGGCGGGCAGTCCCTGGAGGGCGAGCGCGGCCTTCGTGGTCATGACGCCCTGGGTACGGAACATGCCGGTGAAGACGTGGAGCAGCTTCTGGTGGATCTCCAGTGCCTTCTGTACGTCACCGGCGACGTGTGCGTCCACCATGGCACGCAGTTCCGGGGTGACGACGTGGCCGACGACCGAGACGAAGCCGACCGCGCCCACGGAGAGCAGCGGCAGGTTGAGCATGTCGTCGCCGGAGTACCAGGCGAGGCCGGAGCCCGCGATGGCCCAGCTGGCGCGGCCGAGGTCGCCCTTGGCGTCCTTGTTGGCGACGATCCGCGGGTGCTCCGCGAGGCGGACCAGGGTCTCCGTGTTGATCGGGACGCCGCTGCGGCCCGGGATGTCGTAGAGCATGACGGGCAGTGCCGAGGCGTCGGCGATGGCCGTGAAGTGCTGGTACAGGCCCTCCTGAGGGGGCTTGTTGTAGTACGGCGTGACGACCAGGAGGCCGTGTGCGCCGGCGCGCTCGGCCGTGCGGGCCAGCTCGATGCTGTGCTGGGTGTTGTTGGTACCGACGCCGGCGACGACGTGGGCCCGGTCGCCGACGGCCTCCACGACGGCTCGTACGAGGTCCGTTTTCTCCGCGTCGCTGGTGGTGGGGGACTCTCCGGTGGTGCCGTTGAGAATCAGGCCGTCGTTGCCTGCGTCCACCAGGTGGGTGGCGAGCCGCTGCGCGCCGTCGAGGTCGAGTGCGCCGTCCGCCGTGAAGGGCGTGACCATGGCGGTGAGGACCCGCCCGAAGGGGGTCTGCGGAGTGGAGGTCGGAGCCATGGGTTACACGCTACTCGTTGCTCAGGGCGGGGTCTGCCCTCGGGGGAGATGGCAGGTCGGAAGAAATGCGGAGCCCGGCACTGCCTGCTCGGGGGTTCAAGCAGTGCCGGGTCCCGTTGATCAGGCTAGATGAAATACTACAGACGCCGCAATCCGGACACTTCGCACGGTCGATGCGCACATGTGTGCCCGGTATGGGCAGCGGCGGGTCGTACCAGGGGCGTTACGGTGCGACGCGTCCGTTGGCGTTGAAGGCGGCGTAGGTGAGCGGCATGAGCCGGGCCCATTCCGCCTCCATCTTCTCGCCGACCATCTCGATCTCCCGTTGCGGGAAGGAGGGGACCTTCGCCAGCTCGTGCTGGGTGCGCAGGCCCAGGAAGTGCATCAGCGAGCGGGCGTTGCAGGTGGCGTACATCGAGGAGTACAGGCCGACGGGGAGCACCGCGCGGGCCACCTCGCGGGCGACGCCGGCTTCGAGCATCTGCTGGTACGTGCGGTAGGCCTCCAGGTAGGAGTCCTCCATGGACCGGCTCACCAGTTCGTGCTGCTCGGCGGTGCCCTCGACGAAGACGTACTTGCCGGGTCGGCCCTGCTGGACGAGCTTGCGGGACTCGTCCGGCGTGTAGAAGACCGGCTGGAGCTCGCGGTAGCGGCCGGACTCCTCGTTGTAGGAGTTGTGGACGACGATGCCGCCCGCCAGGAAGTTGTGCCAGGGGCCCTCGACGGAGAGGTCGTAGGTCATCTCCTCCCCGTCGTCCTCGATGCCGACGATCCGGTCGGGGACCGCCTTCGCGACCTCGCCGCCGCGTCGTGCCTGCGCCTGCTCACCGGCGCTCTTGACCGCGTGGCAGGGTTCACAGGCGGGGGCGAGGTTCCCGGCGTCGAGGGCCTGGGCCAGATCGCGTGCCACGGGGACGACGTGGTCCAGGGCGAGCTGCTCGCGGGGGAAGTCCTGGCCGCAGAGGTGGCAGGTGTCGACCTCCTTGATCAGCTCCTGCCGCCGCATGGCGGTCCACACGCCGATGCCCCGCCGCAGACCCGGCGGAACGAGGTCGTCGGAGGGTCGCGGGTCGGTACCGGCGGCCATGACCGCGTCGCCGACGGCGAGCTCCCCCGCCTTGCGCCACCCCTCGGGGGTGAACACGGCGTGATCCACCGTGCAGCGGAGCGTCTTCCCGGAGGCCGTGGTGATCCTCACCAGGTTCTTCACCCCGGACTGGATCACGTCGACGATCCTGGCCCGCTGGGCGAGCATCGTCTCCTCGTCGTAGCAGCGCACATGGCTGCGCCGCACCGGCTCGAGCCCCCGCAGCCGCGTACTCGGGTGCAGCTCGCGGAACTCCGCCACGGCGGACTCGGCCGCCTCACGGTTCTCGTACAGCCCCAGGTAGTGGTTGCTCTCGCCGCGCCTGACCTGTGCCATCCACTTTCCGGCCCGGCTGTGCCAGGTCACTCCGCCCGCGGAGTGCGGCAGCCGGTCCTCGACACCTGTGTGCCAGAGCTTGTACAGCTCGGCGATGGTGCGTCGGCGGAGGTTGCCGGATTCGCTCTCCAGCGTGATCTCGGTGTCGCCGGCGATGCACCAGCCGACCCGGTGCCGCATGAACTCGCGGAAGACGAAGATCGGGGCGCTGACGAAGAAGGTCATCGAGTTGTGCTCGAACGGGCTGCCGTGCCGGTCCCGCATCAGGTAGTTGATCAGGCCCTTCGAACGCTCCGGGTCCTTCTTCAACTCGTCCAGGGACTGCTCCCCGGCGGTGGAGACGCGGGCGGCGAACAGCACGTCGGAGTCGGTCGCGCTGCTCTTGACCAGCTCGACGGTGACGTCGCTGCGAAGTTCGATCTTGGAATCGTCGGCGGGGGTGTCGGTCACGGTGTGGAGGGCCTTCCCGGTCAATCTCGGTCAGTCTCAGCGCTTGGCGTGGCCACTCTACGGCCCTCCACCCGCGGGGCTTGCCGAATGGGGCGTTCAGTGCGGTGCCGCAATGAAGTCGGTGAAACAGGGCACCAGAAGGGGCGTTCGTTCGTCTGTATGAGTAACAGCGATTCACTCAGTCCCCGGAAGGAGACGCAGCTTCCATGATCCGCCGGCGTGAACCCGTGCCGTTCGCCTTCGTCGCCGAAGCCGACAGGTTCCGCAGCAATGTCACTCCCCCGCCCCGCGAGCGGGCGTCCTTCGGCCAGCTGGCCGGGCGCTGGCTGCTCGGTCTGACCGTCGTCGCCGGGATCGCGGGGTCCCTGCTGATCGGGATGCCCTCCCTGTCGGCCGACCAGCCCAACCCGCACAAGCAGCCGTCACAGGCGTCCCAGGACCGCTGAGACACGCAGCCGTCGCAGGCGTCCCAGGACCGCTCGGACACGCGGCGGGGACGACCGGACCGACCTCCGTCCGGACCCCGAGAGTGGTGACCGGAGACACAGGTCGGTAGCCTCACCGGGCACAGCACACCGTGGAACGAGTGAGGACCAGCCGTGCCCCTGCCCTTCCTGACGGCCGACCGCGCCTTCGACGCGGCCGACGACGTCGCGCTGCCGTACGACGACCGCGACCTGTGGCGCCGGCCCTACCGGCCGGGGCCCTGGCGCGTGGGGGTGGCGGCGCTGATGCTGCTGCTCGCCTCGTTCGTGCTGTTCGCGGCGGTCATCATCGCGGCGGCGGGCTCGCCGTCCTCCGCCGGAGTGGTCTTCGGCATCGCGGCCGTCGTCGTCGCCTGCGCCCTGCGGCTGCTGCGCATGGGGGCGTGGGTGAGCGCCCACGGGGTGCGTCAGGTGAGCTTCTTCAGCACGCGCACCGTGGCGTGGCAGCAAGTGGCCGGCGTGCGCACCGTGCAGCAGCCGGTGCGCTGGCTGGGTCTGCCGCGCACGGTGCAGGGGCAGGCACTGCTCCTGGCCCGGCAGGGCCGGACCGGGGAAACACTGCCCCCGCTGCTGACCACCCACAACTTCGACTTCCTCGCGCGTGACGACGCTTTCAACCGCGCCGCGGACGCGGTGGAGGCCTGGGCCGACGAGTACCGGCGGCGCTGAGCGCCGACGACAGGGCGGAGACGCCGGGGCCCGGACCGTGAGCGCGGTCCGGGCCCCGGCGTCTCCGTATCTGCCCAGGCGTCTCCGTTCCTGCCCCGGCGCATCCGTACTACCTGCCCCGGCGTCTCCGTTCCCTGCTCAGGCGTCTCCGCCCGTGCCTGGGAGTGTCCGTTCGTCCCTTCAGGCCGCCTCGACTCGTCAGGCCGCCTCGGCTCGTCCCTTCAGGCCGCCTCGGCCTGCTTGCCGTCGTGCAGGGCGATCGCGCGCTGCATCGCCTTGCGGGCGCGCGGGGTGTCGCGCGCGTCGTGGTAGGCGACGGCGAGGCGGAACCAGCTGCGCCAGTCGCCGGGTGCGTCCTCGGTCTCGGCCTTGCGCAGCGCGAAGACCTCGTCGGCCGACTCACGGTCGACGCGGCCGCTGGGGGTGCGCTTCAGCTCGTCGACGGGCAGTCCGCCCTCGGCGTCGAGTTCGGCGGCGAGCTGGTTGGCCCGGCGGACGAACTGGGTGTTCTTCCAGAGGAACCACAGGCCGATCACCGGCAGGATCAGCACCGCGACGCCGAAGGTGACGGTGAGCAGGGTGCCGGTCTTGATGAGCAGCACGCCGCGGCTGCCGACCAGGACGAAGTAGAAGACCAGGACGGCGGCCGTGACGAGGTAGGTGATCTTCGCGCGCATGGGGGTCAGGGGCTCGGTTCGCGTCTCGGTTCAGGGCTCGGTTCGGGACTCGGTTCGGGACTTGGGGCAGGTCTCAGGCGAGGTCCAGGAAGTGTTCCAGACCGAAGGTGAGGCCCGGCGTGGTGACCACCCGGCGGGCGCCCAGCAGGATGCCCGGCATGAAGCTGCTGTGGTGCAGGGAGTCGTGCCGGACGGTGAGGGTCTCCCCTTCACCGCCGAGCAGCACCTCCTGGTGGGCGAGCAGGCCACGCAGCCGGATCGCGTGCACGGGGACGCCGTCCACGTCCGCGCCGCGGGCACCGTCCAGGGCGGTGGCAGTGGCGTCGGGCGCCTGTGCGGAGCCTGCCTTCTGCCGGGCCGCCGCGATCAGCTGGGCGGTGCGGGTGGCGGTGCCGCTGGGGGCGTCCACCTTGTTCGGGTGGTGCAGCTCGACGACCTCGACGGACTCGAAGTACGGGGCGGCGAGCTGCGCGAACCTCATGGTGAGTACGGCGCCGATGGAGAAGTTCGGGGCGATGAGCACGCCCGTCTCCGGGGAGGCGTCGAGCCAGGTGTTCAGCTGCGTGAGGCGTTCGTCGGTCCAGCCGGTGGTGCCGACGACGGCGTGGATGCCGTGGCGTACGCAGTAGTCGAGGTTGTCCATCACCGAGGCGGGGGTGGTCAGCTCGACGGCGACCTGGGCGCCGGCCCCGGCCAGCGCCTCCAGGCTGTCGCCCCGGCCGAGGGCGGCGACCAGCTCCATGTCCTCGGCGGCCTCGACCGCCCGTACCGCCTCGGAGCCGATCCGGCCCTTGGCACCGAGGACGGCCACGCGCAGCTTGCTCATGTCTGTTGCTTCCTTACGGGGATCGTCAGGCGACGGCGTCGTGCAGCCGGGACGCCTGCTTGTCCTTCAGCGGGCCGATGACCGACAGGGACGGTCGCCGGCCCAGGACGTCGCGGGCGACGGCGCGGACGTCGTCCGGTGTGACCGAGGCTATCCGCGCCAGCATGTCGTCGACGGACATCTGCTCGCCCCAGCACAGTTCGCTCTTGCCGATACGGTTCATCAGCGCGCCCGTGTCCTCCAGGCCGAGGACGGTGGAGCCCTGCAGCTGGCCGATGGCACGGCCGATCTCGTCGTCGGTCAGTCCGTGCTCGGCGACGTGGTCGAGCTCGTCGCGGCAGATCTTCAGCACGTCGTGCACCTGGGCGGGCCGGCAGCCCGCGTACACGCCGAAGAGTCCGCAGTCGGCGAATCCCGAGGTGTAGGAGTACACGCTGTAGGCGAGACCGCGCTTCTCGCGCACCTCCTGGAACAGGCGGGAGGACATGCCGCCGCCGAGGGCGGTGTTCAGTACGCCCAGCGCCCAGCGGCGCTCGTCGGTGCGGGCGAGGCCGGGCATGCCGAGGATGACGTGGGCCTGCTCGGTCCTGCGGCCGATCAGCTCGACGCGGCCGGCCGCGCGGATCGTGCGCCGGCCGTCGCGCGGGGCGAGGGGCGTGGCCACCGGCTCCCGGAAGGCGCCGGCCTTCTCGAAGGCGGCGCGGACCTGGCGTACGACCTTGTGGTGGTCGACGTTGCCGGCCGCGGCGACCACCAGGTGGGTGGGGTCGTAGTGCTTCTTGTAGAAGCGGCGGATGCGGTCGGCGGTGAGGGCGTTGACCGTGTCCACGGTGCCGAGGACGGGACGGCCCAGCGCGTTGTCGCCGAACATGGTGTGCGCGAACAGGTCGTGCACGCAGTCGCCCGCGTCGTCCTCGGTCATCGCGATCTCCTCGAGGATGGCGCCGCGCTCGACGTCGACGTCCTCCTCCTGGATCAGCGAGCCGGTCAGCATGTCGCAGACGACGTCGATGGCGAGCGGCAGGTCGGTGTCGAGCACGCGCGCGTAGTAGCACGTGTACTCCTTGGCCGTGAACGCGTTCATCTCGCCGCCGACGGCGTCGATCGCGGCGGAGATGTCCAGGGCGCTGCGCCTGCGGGTGCCCTTGAAGAGCAGGTGCTCGAGGTAGTGGGTGGCGCCGTTGAGGGCCGGGGTCTCGTCGCGGGAGCCGACGTGGGCCCAGATGCCGAAGGTCGCGGAGCGGACCGAGGGCAGGGTCTCGGTGACGATGCGCAGGCCGCCCGGGAGGGTGGTCTTGCGGACCGTGCCGATGCCGTGCTCGCCCTTGATGAGGGTTTGGGTACGGGCGACGGCCCGCGCCTCCGAGGAGGTGCGGGCCGTCGCCGTGGCGCTACGGGACGTCACTTGTCGGCGTCGTCCTTCTTCTCTTCGCTGCCTTCCTCGCCCTCGATCACGGGGATCAGGGAGAGCTTGCCGCGGGAGTCGATCTCGGCGATCTCGACCTGGACCTTCTGGCCCACGCCGAGGACGTCCTCGACGTTCTCCACGCGCTTGCCGCCGGCGAGCTTGCGGATCTGCGAGATGTGCAGCAGACCGTCCTTGCCGGGCAGCAGGGAGACGAACGCGCCGAAGGTGGTCGTCTTGACGACCGTGCCCAGGTAGCGCTCGCCGACCTCGGGCATGGTCGGGTTGGCGATGCCGTTGATCGTGGCGCGGGCGGCCTCGGCGGCGGGCCCGTCGGCGGCACCGATGTAGATGGTGCCGTCGTCCTCGATCGTGATGTCGGCGCCCGTGTCCTCCTGGATCTGGTTGATCATCTTGCCCTTGGGGCCGATGACCTCGCCGATCTTGTCGACGGGGATCTTCACGGTGATGATCCGCGGCGCGTTCGGGGACATCTCGTCCGGCGTGTCGATCGCTTCCATCATCACGTCGAGGATGTGGAGGCGGGCGTCGCGGGCCTGCTTGAGGGCGGCGGCCAGGACCGAGGCGGGGATGCCGTCCAGCTTGGTGTCGAGCTGGAGGGCGGTCACGAACTCCTTGGTGCCGGCGACCTTGAAGTCCATGTCGCCGAAGGCGTCCTCCGCACCGAGGATGTCGGTGAGGGTGACGTAGTGCGTCTCGCCCTCGATCTCCTGGGAGATCAGGCCCATGGCGATACCGGCGACGGGGGCCTTCAGCGGCACACCGGCGTTCAGCAGCGACATGGTGGAGGCGCAGACCGAGCCCATGGACGTCGAGCCGTTGGAGCCGAGGGCTTCGGACACCTGGCGGATCGCGTACGGGAACTCCTCGCGCGTCGGCAGCACCGGCACGAGGGCGCGCTCGGCGAGGGCGCCGTGGCCGATCTCGCGGCGCTTCGGGGAGCCGACGCGGCCGGTCTCGCCGGTGGAGTACGGCGGGAAGTTGTAGTTGTGCATGTAGCGCTTGCGGGTCACCGGGGAGAGGGTGTCCAGCTGCTGCTCCATGCGGAGCATGTTCAGGGTGGTGACGCCCAGGATCTGGGTCTCGCCACGCTCGAACAGGGCGGATCCGTGGACGCGCGGGATGGCCTCGACCTCGGCGGCCAGGGTGCGGATGTCGGTGACACCGCGGCCGTCGATGCGCTTCTTCTCCTTGATGACGCGCTCACGGACCAGGGTCTTGGTCAGCGAGCGGTACGCGGCGGAGATCTCCTTCTCGCGGCCCTCGAACTCCGGCAGGAGCTTCTCGGCGGCGAGGGCCTTGACGCGGTCCAGCTCGGCCTCGCGCTCCTGCTTGCCGGCGATGGTGAGTGCCTGGGCCAGCTCGGGCCGGACGGCGCCGGTGAGCGCCTCGAGGACGTCGTCCTGGTAGTCCAGGAAGATCGGGAACTCGCCGGTGGCCTTGGCGGCCTTGGCGGCGAGGTCGGCCTGGGCGCGGCAGAGGACCTTGATGAAGGGCTTCGCGGCGTCCAGACCGGCGGCGACGACCTCCTCGGTGGGGGCCTCGGAGCCGCCCTCGACCAGCTTGATGGTCTTCTCGGTGGCCTCGGCCTCGACCATCATGATCGCGACGTCGCCGTCCTCCAGGGTGCGACCCGCGACGACCATGTCGAAGACGGCGTCCTCGAGCTCGGTGTGCGTCGGGAAGGCCACCCACTGGCCGCGGATCAGCGCGACGCGGACGCCGCCGATCGGGCCGGAGAAGGGCAGGCCGGCCAGCTGCGTGGACGCGGAGGCGGCGTTGATCGCCACGACGTCGTACAGGTGGTCGGGGTTGAGGGCCATGATCGTCGCGACGACCTGGATCTCGTTGCGCAGGCCCTTCTTGAAGGACGGGCGCAGCGGGCGGTCGATCAGGCGGCAGGTGAGGATCGCGTCCTCGGAGGGCCGGCCCTCGCGGCGGAAGAAGCTGCCGGGGATCTTGCCGGCGGCGTACATCCGCTCCTCGACGTCCACCGTCAGCGGGAAGAAGTCGAGCTGGTCCTTGGGGTTCTTGGAGGCGGTGGTGGCCGACAGCACCATGGTGTCGTCGTCCAGGTACGCCACGGCGGAACCGGCGGCCTGCCTGGCCAGCCGGCCCGTCTCGAAGCGGATGGTGCGGGTGCCGAAGGCGCCGTTGTCGATGACGGCCTCGGCGTAGTGGGTCTCGTTCTCCACTAGTGGTTTCTCCGATACTTGTCGTCTTTCGCCCCTCCTCGCCCGTGTGGCGGGGGGACGGTGGCGGAGAAGCGCTCCAGCAGTGCGGGCCGGTCTTCGATCGAAGCACCCGGGGTTCTGCCCCCGGGGGCCACTACCGAGGACCGGCGGCGGCGAGGCGCGCTTCTCCTCGTGTCGTTCTTGTTCGTCGTCGTACGTGTTCGTCGTACGTGTTTCGTCGTTCGTCGTGTGTCGTCGTGCGGGTACGCGAACGTGTACGCGCACATCGTGCGTCCTGTGTCTGATACCACACTACAAAGGGGCGGCAACACCGCGCACGTACAGCAAAGGGAGCGGCCCCCGAACGATGGGAACCGCTCCCTTCACGGCGTCCTAGCGGGCGCCCGCCGCACCGCGGCGGATGCCGAGGCGCTCGACCAGCGCACGGAAGCGCTGGATGTCCTTCTTGGCGAGGTACTGCAGCAGCCGGCGGCGCTGGCCGACCAGGATGAGCAGGCCACGGCGGGAGTGGTGGTCGTGCTTGTGGGTCTTCAGGTGCTCGGTCAGGTCGGAGATCCGACGGGACAGCAGGGCGACCTGGACCTCGGGGGAGCCGGTGTCGCCCTCCTTGGTACCGAACTCGGTGATGATCTGCTTCTTCACTGCGGCGTCGAGCGACACGCGTACTCCTCTTGGTCTGTGAGTGGCCACCGAGTGCCCCCGGTCTACGTCTCGGGGGATCTTCCGTGACTCGGAAGGCGGGGATCCGCTGGGCGCGACCTCCAGGGCCGAAGCTCCGGGGGCGCGTACACAAACGGCCGTCCCATACCGTACCAGCCCGTAGGGACACCTCTGTCCGCCACCCGAACCGGTACCCGCATCGGCGAACCGCTGACCTGGAAGAACGTTGGCAAGTATGGTGACCGCACAGCTCGTTGGCACAGCAGGAAGGACCGGAGCCGCGATGGCCGACGCCGAGGACCAGGATCTCAGGACACGCAAGGAACGGGAGCGGGACGAGCTCTACGCCCTCGACATCTCCGGCGTCGAGTGGCACAGCGCCCCCGGCACCGAGGAGCACGAGGAGCGGGTGGAGATCGCCTACCTGCCCGAGGGCGCCGTGGCGATGCGTTCGTCGCTCGACCCCGACACCGTGCTGCGGTACACGGAGGCGGAGTGGCGGGCGTTCGTGCTCGGCGCACGGGACGGGGAGTTCGACCTGGAGCCGGCGCCGGGCGGCGGAGCCGCGACCCCGGAGTGACGGTCGGGAGTGACGCCCGGGAGTGACAGCCCGGAGTGACAGCCCGGGCGGGCGGCACACTGGATGCCGCCCGCCCGTCGTTACGCCCTCGCAGCCGCCGGGTGGGGTGTCCCGCGCTCTTTGCCGCACTCCTCAGGCTGCCGTACTCCTCCGACTGCCGTGCTCTGCCGACTGCCGTACTCCTCCGACCGCTGTGCCCTTCCGGCTGCCGGGCCCTTCCGGGGCCGCCGGTACGGCCCTCAGTCCCCCGTCATCGACCGTGCCGCGGCGTAGACGTCGAACACCGCGAGCGCCAGAGGAATCAGCGTCAGCAGCACGAAGACCTCGGCGATCTCCATGAAGCGCCCCCAGAAGGGCGTCACCCCGCGGCGGGGAGTGATCAGGCCGATCGCGGTGACCAGAGTCACGGCCGCGGCCACCGCCGCCACCAGCCACACACTGCGGAGGTCGAGGGCGCCCGTGTCACCCCTGAGCGCGTCGCGCCAGTACTCCGCCGGCGGGCGCATCGCCAGCCCCAGGCCGAGAGCGACCAGGCAACCGAGCCCCGCGGCCAGCGTGGCGGCGACCTGAGTGGTGTAACGGAACAGCTGCGCCCGCATCACCATCGCGACGCCGGTGGCGAGCGCCAGCAGCTGCGCCCACACGTGACCGGTGAAGCCGAGGACGATCGACGCGCCCACGGAGACCAGCGCACAGCCCCCTACCAGCCCCGCGAGCAGCTCGTGGCCGCGACGGGCCTGGGCGACGACGCGCTCGGCGTCCACGGGTTCCGGCGCTGCGGTCTCGTCCGCCGAGTAGGAGCCTCGCGGCCGGTTGGGCGGTTCGTAGCCGATGGGCAGCCGTGCGAAGCGCAGGGACAGGCCCGGCAGGAAAGCGAGCGCGCACACCGACAGGACGGCGCAGACAGCGGCCGTCTCCATGGGCTCGAGGTGCGTCAGCATCGCCACGAACGTCGCGAGCAGACCGACCGCGGAGGAGAAGACGAACGCCACGAAGGCGCTGTCGCCGCTGGGCGAGACGAGGGTGAGCACGACGGAGACGACCAGGACCGCCGCGCACGCCAGGAGGAACTGGAGTCGTCCGATGCCCTGCCCCGCGGCGAGCGGGAGCAGCCCGGAGCCCGCCACGGCGACGTTCGCGAGGCCGCCGACGCCCAGGGCCAGGGCGGAGCCCCGGTCCTCGTACACACGGGCCCGCACGCACGCGAAGACGACCAGCAGGACTCCGGCGACCGCGGCGAGGATGCCCTGCAGGCCGTGCATGTCGTGGCGGACCTGGGAACTCCAGGCCACGAACGCCAGCAGAACGGGGAGTACACCCGCTCCGACCAGGCAGGCGACGCGGGTGAGGGCGCCGTCCCACAGTGTGCGGTCGTGGACGACGGCGGAGGCCACCGCTTCCGACACGTCGTCGAAGACGGCCGGGGGCAGCGAGTCGGCGAAAGGGCGCAGCGTGAGCAGCTCGCCGTCCAGGATGCGCTGCGCCCCGAAGGACCGGGCGCTGTCCAGGACGGTCCCGTCACGGCGTACCAGGTGGTACCCGACGGGTGCCCCTTCAGCCGGGCTCTGCCGGGAGAACCGCAGGATCTCCGGGTACAGGTCGGCGACCGGCACGTCGTCCGGGAGGGCGACGTCGATGCGGCTGTCGGGCGCGACGATGGTGACCCGGCAGAAGCCGAGCCCCGCGCCCGCTGCGGCCGGACTTCCGGTGCCCGTGCCTGGAGCGCCTGGCGCGCCGGTCGACGCGGAGGCCGTCATGCTCACCCGTTGTCCCCCTCGTAGGTGATGTCGACAGGGTGCGGCAGCGGCGCGCCCTGTCCCTCGGTACGGATCCTGATGGATCCTGCTCGGTTGTTCCGTGCCACCCTCCCACCGCCGCACGACGGCGCGAGGGAGTGGTGTCGAACGTTGCGCTCTTCGCGGGTCACCCGCGTTCCCAGGCGGGTTCGCAACCGCTCACACGCATCACGGGCACCCTACCGCCCACTGTTGTCCGTGTGTGTCAGTAGGATCGCCCTTCGTGATCGACGTGCACCGGCAGGCGAGCGGTGGACGGAACAGGTCTTGTCGGCAAGGAAATCGGGGCGAAGTGAGCCACATCGTCGTCAAGCGCCCGCCCAGGGCGCTGCCGAAGAACGTGCCCACGGAAGAGATCCGCCTGCAGTCGCCCCCGGAGCTTCCGCGCGGGCAGCAGGAGGGCGCGTGGATGCAACTCCTGCCCATGCTCGGCATGGGCGGGTCCGTCGTGTTCTTCTTCAATCCCCAGGCCCAGCCCATCATGAAGATCATGGGCATGGTGATGATCGCGTCCACGATCGCCATGGGCATCGCGATGCTGGTGCGCTACCGCCGCGGCAACCAGGGGCAGATGGCCGACACACGCAGGGACTATCTCCGCTACCTGTCGCAGACCAGGCGCGCCGCCCACGAGACGGCGAAGGCCCAGCGCGACGCCCAGTACTACCTGCATCCCTCACCGGAACAGTTGTGGGCGCTGGTCGCCGAGGGCAGCCGGCTGTGGGAACGGCGCACGGGCGACGAGGACTTCGCCCAGGTGCGCGTGGGACTCGGCCCGCAGGCCCTGGCCACCCCTCTGGTTCCGCCGGAGACCGCTCCGGTGGACGAGCTAGAGCCGCTGAGCGCGGGTGCCATGCATCGCTTCATCGCCACGCACAGCACCCTTGAGGACTTGCCGATGGCGGTCTCCCTGCGGGCGTTCTACCACGTGACGATCAGCGGCGAGCCGGTCACCGTGCAGGGCGCCGCCCGGGCCCTCACCGCCTCGCTCGCCGCGTTGCACTCCCCCGAGGACCTGGTGATCGCCGTCGCCACCGGACGGGAGTCGGCGCCGGGTTGGGAGTGGGCGAAGTGGCTCCCGCACGTGCAGGCGGACCGCGACGCCGACGGTGCGGGTTCACGACGGCTGATGACGGCCGACCCGATGGCCCTCGAAGCGCTGCTCGGCGCCCGTCTCGAGGGCCGCCCCAGGTTCCATCCGGCGGGCCGGCCGGTGCCCGACCAGCCGCACCTGGTCATCGTGCTCGACGGGGTCTCCCTGCCGCCCACGTCGCTGCTGGCGAGCCCGGAGGGCCTGCAGGGGGTGACCGTGCTGGAGATCGTGCCCGGCACCCTCACCACCGGACGCGGCGACCTCTCGCTCGTCGTACAGCCCGGCAGACTGCTTCTGGAGGCGGCGCACGGCGCGGTGTACGAGGGCAGCCCCGACGTCCTCTCCCGGGAGAGCGCGGAAGCGCTGGCGAGGCAGCTCGCGCCGTTGCGCGCGGGAACCGGCGGGGACGACGACGAACCGCTCCTGGCCAATCTGGAGTTCACCGACCTCCTCAACCTCGGTGACGCCGCGTCCGTCGATCCGAGCCGGACCTGGCGGCCCCGCTCCCAGTCGGAACGGCTCAGGGTGCCGATCGGCGTCGGCGAGGACGGCAGGCCCGTGATGCTCGACCTCAAGGAGGCGGCTCAGGAGGGCATGGGGCCGCACGGCCTGTGCGTGGGCGCGACCGGTTCCGGCAAGTCGGAGCTGCTGCGCACGCTGGTCCTCGGCCTGGCCGTGACCCACTCCTCCGAGACCCTCAACTTCGTGCTCGCCGACTTCAAGGGCGGTGCGACCTTCGCCGGGATGGCCCAACTGCCGCACGTCGCCGCCGTGATCACCAACCTGGCGGACGACCTGACCCTGGTCGACCGGATGGGCGACTCGATCCGCGGCGAGCTCAACCGCCGGCAGGAGATGCTCCGGGACGCCGGCAACTACGCCAACATCCACGACTACGAGAAGGCCCGCGCGGCCGGCGCCGCGCTCCAGCCGATCCCCTCGCTGGTGCTGGTGATCGACGAGTTCAGCGAACTGCTCACGGCGAAGCCGGACTTCATCGAGATGTTCGTCCAGATCGGCCGCATCGGCCGGTCGCTGGGCGTCCATCTGCTGCTCGCCTCGCAGCGCCTGGAGGAGGGCCGCCTGCGCGGCCTGGAGACCTACCTGTCGTACCGGATCGGTCTGCGCACCTTCTCCGCCGCCGAGTCCCGGGCCGCGCTCGGTGTCCCCGACGCCTACGAACTGCCCAACGTCCCCGGTTCCGGTTTCCTCAAGTTCGGCACGGACGAAATGGTGCGCTTCAAGGCCGCGTACGTCTCGGGCATGTACCGCACGGCCGCGCAGCAGTCGATGTCCGCCGGCGGCCCGCTGCCCGTCGACCGGCAGCCCGTACTGTTCACCGCCGCCGAGGTCCCGGTGCGGTACGCGGCGGTGCCCCCGCAGCGCGAGGAGAGCCCGGAGGAGGTCGACTCCGCGCTCGCCGACACCGTGCTCGACGTCGTGGTGCGGCGTCTGGAGGCACAGGGCCCGAGCGCCCACCAGGTGTGGTTGCCGCCGCTGGACAGTCCGCCGCCGCTCGACGCGCTGCTGCCCGGCCTCGCACAGGTGGCGGGGCGCGGCCTGACACAGCCGGGCTACGAGGGCGCGGGACGGCTCGTCGTGCCCGCCGGCATCGTCGACAAGCCGTACGAGCAGCGCCGGGACCCGCTGTGGGTGGACTTCGGGGGCGCCGCCGGTCACATGCAGATCCTCGGCGGACCGCAGTCCGGCAAGTCGACGCTGCTGCGCTCGCTCATCGCGTCCTTCGCCCTCACGCACACCCCGCACGAGGTGCAGTTCTACGGACTGGACTTCGGTGGCGGCGGCCTGTCGGCGGTGGCCGGCCTGCCCCACGTCGGAGGCGTGGCCTCGCGCCTCGACCCCGAGAAGGTACGGCGTACGACGGCCGAGGTCTACGGCGTCATGACCCGCCGCGAGGAGTACTTCCGAACCTCCGGCATCTCGTCGATCGCGGAGTTCCGTGCGCGCCGCGCCCGGGGTGACATCTCGGTGACCGATCAGCCGTGGGGCGACGTCTTCCTGGTCATCGACGGCTGGGGGAACTTCCGCACGGACTACGAGGGGCTGGAGTCGGTCGTCCTCGACATCGCGTCACGCGGCCTCGGCTACGGCATCCATGTGATACTCACCGCCTCGCGCTCCATGGAGGTCCGCAGCAATCTCAAGGACCACCTGATGAACCGCCTCGAACTGCGGCTCGGCGACACCATGGACTCGGAGTTCGACCGCAAGGTCGCGGCGAACGTGCCGACGGGCGTCCCCGGGCGCGGCCAGACCCCGCAGAAGCAGCACTTCATGGCGGCGGTCCCCCGCATCGACGGGCTGTCCTCCGACACGGATCTCGCCGAGGCCACCCAGGCGCTCGGAACCGAGGTCGCCCGCCACTGGCAGCAGCCGGGTGCGCCCGCGGTGCGCCTGCTGCCGCGCGAGTTCCCGCTGCACCAGCTTCCCCCCGGCGACCGGTTCCCCCGCCGCGGGGTGTCGTTCGCCCTGGACGAGGACGCCCTCGAGCCGGTCTTCGTGGACTTCGACACGGACCCGTTCTTCCTGGTCTTCGGCGAGAGCGAGTCCGGCAAGTCCAACCTCCTGAAGGCTCTCATCCGGCGGCTCGGCGAACGCTACGACGGCAACTCCTGCAAGCTGTTCGTCATCGACAACCGCCGCTCCCTGCTGGGGGTGACACCGCCCTCGCACCTGGCCGAGTACGTGCCCATGTCGAACCAGATGCAGCACCACATGGACGCCCTGGCCGAGCTGATGCAGCGCCGCACCCCCACCGCCGACGTCACGCCGGAGCAGTTGCGCGACCGCAGTTGGTGGCAGGGGCCGACGGTGTACATCGTCATCGACGACTACGACCTGGTCGCCACGTCGAGCGGCAATCCGCTGGCGGGCCTGACCGAACTCCTGCCCTTCGCCCGGGACGTCGGCGTGCGCTTCATCATCGCCCGCTCCACGGCGGGCGCGGGCCGTGCCGGCTACGAGGCGTTCATGCAGCGCATCAAGGAACTCGGCGCCCAGGGCGTCGTCCTCAGCGGCGATCCGGCCGAGGGCGACCTGCTGGGCGGGGTGCGCCCGCGGCCGATGCCTCCGGGGCGGGGCGTGTTCGTCTCCCGCAGACGCGGGAAGCCGTTGGTCCAGGTGGGGCTGGCGGAGGAACAGGACGCACGGTGAAGCCCGCGTCCCCTTCGGCGAACGGTCCGCAGCACGTCACGGCGGTACGAACCGCGAGCTGCCCGCCCGGCCCCGGGCCCTGAAACGCCACGAGGGTGGGCGTCTCCCGCGCACGCCCACCCTCGTTGCCGGCCTTCTTCCGACTACTGCAGGTACCTGGACGCCGCCAGGTCGCCCTCCATGTACGTACCGCCGGACGAGCCCACGACATGGCCAATGCCCATGAGGGCCTGGTGGATGTCGCTGGCTTCCTTGTCCCAGCGGCGCAGCTTCTCGTCGTAGGTGCCCTGGGCCTTGCCCACCCAGTACTGCTTGCTGCCCTCCACCATCTTGCGGAGCTGTTGGATGTCCTCGTCGAGCAGCTTCGCCTCGTTGGCGATGTTGGTCGCCGCGACGTCGAGTCCGTCGTACGTCACCTGCAGACCGTCCGCGTTACGGCTCATCCCTGCGCACCTCGTTTCCTTCCGACCATTTCATTGCCGGTCATTCCGACCGTGCCCCGTCTCGGTGTTCCGTCTGCGGCTGCGTCCGACCGGCGGCCGGCCGGACCTTCTCGCCTCAGAACGAACTGAACGGCGACGACTGGACCGTGGGAGCACCGTCATTGATGTTGATCTTGTTGACGGCCGCGCGGACCTCGTCTTCCTTGCTGTCCTTGATGTTGCGCGTCGCGGTCATCGCCTCGACGACATCACCGAGGATGCGGCCCATGTTCTGCAGCGACGTGTTGATCTCGTACTGCTTCGTGTCGAACGCCGCCCGTCCGATGCCCTGCCACTGACCCTCGAGGCTGTCGATGACACCCTGCAGGTTGTGCACCCGCTTGCGGATGCTCTCGAACTTCTCGTACATGTCCTTCTGCAGCTTGACTACCGCTGCGTCTTCGAGCTTCTGGTCGACGGCCATGATCCGCCCCTGCCCTCCCTGTTACTTCTCTCCATACGACACCGACGACGCCGGTGTCAGTTCGCGCGCCGAGCCCGCAGTACGGCGAAGACGCCTCCGCCGACCACGAGCACGGCTGCGGCGGCCCCCAGTGCGATCCAGAGGGTGCTGCTGCCGTCGCCCGACGCGTCGGCCGCCACGGCCTTCGCATCGTCCGACCCTGCTGCCGGCTTGTCCTCAGAAGACCCTGCGGCACCTTGTGACGGGGCTGTTGCACCCGCGGAAGGCTTCGAAGAGGCGGACGCCGGCGGGATCTCCGTCACCAGCTTCTCCCCCTCCTGCGTGTTCTCCTTCCGGAGCGGGTCGGAGTACGGCTCACCGGCGTCGTAGTCCGGGTCCGCCAGCACCGAGCGGGGGCGGATGGTCCCGTAACCGGCGGTCGCGGTCGGCTTGTCCTTGGGCCACTTGCGGCCGGCGGTGTCGATCAGCGCCCGCGTGACCTGGTTCGCCGTCCAGTCGGGGTGTGCGGACCAGATGAGGGCGGCCGCGGCGGAGGTGATGGCGGTGGAGGAACTGGTGCCTGGCACGTCGGGACAGTACTGGTCGAAGTTCGGCTTGCAGTAGCCTGGGATGTTCTCACCCGGTGCCACCAAGTCGACGTAATTGCCCGACTGGGCGAAGTCCGAGATATTGCTCTTTTCATCAATGGATGACACACCGATGACATACGGATAGGCAGCTGGGTAGCCGATATACCCACTGTCTCGGCCCTCGTTTCCCACGCCCGATACCAACAACTTCCCCTTGGACGCTGCGTACTCCACCGCGTTTTCGAAGTCCGAATCGTAGGCGGGAGAGGTGAAGGACATACTGATGATGTGCGCGTCACTGTCCGCGGCGGCCTTGATCGCTTCCATCGCAGTAGGGGCTCGCTTCTCTTCCTTGGCGGTAAGTGAGCTCCCTAGCGCGATGCGGTACGGCACAATCTTGGCATCAGGTGCCAGTCCTCGGATCCCGCCCCCCGCGCCGGTGCCGGCGATCAGCTCCGCCATGGTCGTCCCGTGGCCGTCGTAATCCTCCGTGGCTCCGTACGCGACTTGTGCCGGTACTTCATCAGCCAGAACCTGGCCTTGGAGTGAAGGCGTGTTGGGGTTGACTCCAGTGTCAATCACAGCGACCTTGATGCTCTCCCCCTTACTGGCCTTCCACATCTCCTCGGCCTGCATCGGCCCCAGGTACCACTGCTCCGACTGCACATCGGCCGCAGTGGCACCAGGAGCGAAGCTCACGCCAACGGCAATCAGGCCGCTCGCGACGGCGCCCCCTACGCGTACTCGCAGCCCTCGGCGTGTTGCTGACTTCATGATGGGGTGAGTCCTCGCTCGCGCTCAGTTGACAACCGGCGGCACATCGCGCCGGGGATTCGTAGGCAGGTGCGTCTCTTCGTCCTCGACCAGGTAGTCGGGTCGCTCCGCGCCTTCCTCCCTGCGTTCGTCATCCCGGCGCCCACGTCCGCCGGGACCGCGTACGAGCCCCGCACCACCACGGGTCATGCCGTTCCGTTCGGCGCGGGCGGCAGACCTCGGCCCCGCGGGCACACCAGTGATACCAGGCTTCGTCGTGGAGCGACCCTTGCCCGACTGAGACCCGGCATCGGCCCCGACGACCGTGCCACGGGGGATCTTCAGACCACCTCGTCCTGGTACTCCTGCAGTACTCGCCGGCCGACCTCCGACCACCCCACCGGTGCGGCCCGCGCCCGTAACCGGGCCACTCGTCGGCCTCGGTGCCATCGTGGGATTGGGACGCGGTGTACCGCCGCTCACCCCATGCCCCATGGGAGACGGCTTGGCTCCAGACGTGATCCCCTTGGCCCCGGGCTGCTGCCCGGCAGGCGTCGGACGTCCCACCTGATTGAAGGGGCCCTGGTTGCCCGGACGCCCCGGACCCGAGGCCCCACCCGAGCCGGGAGGAGTCACACGCCCCTGGGCGGAGAAGGGCGCCTTGGCACGGCCGGGTCCACCATCAGCCCGGCCGGAGCGACCAGGGGGCACTGGAGCGCCAAAGCCGGATGGGGACGGACCGATCGTCCCCCCGCTTTCAGTCGGAGGCAGTGTGATCGGCGCCGTGTGACCGGCAGTGGGAGCTGTGGGGAGCTTCGGCGTATCAACACTGTCGATGGTCGTCGCAACGGGCGGGTCAGTGAAGACGGTCTGCCTCATGATCCCTACAGGAGAAGTGACCGTGCCACCGGCTTCCTGGGGCCGAGCGGGATCCTCCATGGCCGTGATCGAACGGCCACCTGCGGGGCCTCCAGCCTCGCTTCCGTGAACGCCACCGGGCTGGCGGCCAGTGGGCACGTCCCTAATGACATCGTTGCTGGGCTTCGGGACCCCCACATCCGGCATAGCCTTGAACGTCGGCGGTTCCAGCCCTGCCAGCACCTCCTCCGACACAGCGTAGTAGGACGACAACCGGTTCATCTGGTTGATCGCCTCTTGGCGGTTCTTCTCGACACGAACCGCTTCCGCGTACTCGCTGTTGCCCTCGACCTGCTTAGGCGTCGGGAGTTGCTCGGGCCGCAGCGCTTTGCTCGTCGGCCTTGTATCACGTTCCGGCATGGCAGTGCGTACGTTCGCCAGACCCACAGCGGCAGCAGTGATCTGGTCTCCCGCCGCGCCGGCAAAGGCACTGAGGCCGTGCGTACTGGTGACCAGAGAGCGCCCCCACGTTCGGAAGGCTTCCCCCGCCTCGCCCACCCAACGCACACTCCCGATATGACCGTCCAGTTCCTTGGCTGCGTCCTTGATGGCGTCTCGCGCATCCCACAGCGCTTTGCCGGAGCTCTCCAGGTCTTCCGGGTTCGTCTTTTCAACGAGGCCGACCATCTCGTTGAGGTCGTGGTGCTCGAAGTTCGTCCGGCCCTGCATGGCAGAACCCAGCGGCGTCGATTCGACAGCCGACTGCAGAATCCTGTTGAAGATGCCGAACGAAGGACGGTCTTCCAGGCCTCGAGTGAAGTCCGCAACAGCATTCTGCTGAGAGACTCGGTCGTAGTCCGCCTCGTGGTGATTGTCGGACATCTTCAAAGGCTCCCGCTGACGGTCGGTTCGGGGCGCCGCTCGTCGCCCTTGGCATCCTCGATCTGCTGGATCTGCGCCTGAATCTGCGCGAAGCGGCGGCGCTGCTCCTCTTCGAGGTTGTCGAAGCCCACGTGCGCACCCCGGACGGCGATACCGATCGCCTCGATCTGAAGGTGCAGTGTCTTCGAGAGGCTGGTGAGCTCTTCATGGACCCGGTTGTACTGCAGGTACAACGCGTGGGCCTCCGGGAAGGCGCCCGTGCTGCCGCTGTTGAGCGAAGAGGGCTTGATCCTTTGTGCGCCGATGTGCGTCGGATCGCCCGCCGAGCCCTCGAGATTGCGAAGTGCGCTGTCCACCCGCTTCACGAACGTCGACAGCGCCTCGCCCGTGACCTCCAGGTTGGCCGCCCTTGCGGCGGACGCCCCTCCCACCATTTCCACCGGAAGCATGCTGCTACCTCCCCCGCTTCCCCGTACATCCATCGCCCGAGCCGGACTGGACCGCTCGCGCGCGCAACTGATCGTAGCCGCAAGAGAACGTCACTGTAGTCACCGGGTAGCACGTGGCCAACCGTCATTTGTGCCAGTCTCGTTGCGGCCGCGCAATGGTTTCCTCGTTCAACCACTACGGCAGCCAGGGCCCAGCGGGCGCCCTAGCAAGCCTGCCCGATCGCGTCACGGCTCCACCATGAGTACTCGTACTCATACCTCACGGCATGCCGACGCAGCACACACGCACGGACGGCTTGGGGCGAACGAGAGCACGAACAGTCGTCAAGGATTTCAGCTGCAAGAACCAACCTTCTGTTCCCACGCAGCTGCCTTCGTAATGACCGACCCCGGCTGCGATGGGGAGAGCGGGTGTCCCGGGCAAGACTCCGGAAGGGCACCTCGTCTTCTCGGGCACTGTGGACGGAAACGGGCGAAGCGTTGTCCGAGGCTTCCCGAGCACCCTGGGGCAGCACGCGAACGCCTTAGCGACATCGTCGACCGCAGAGCAGGTCTACACCCGCAGTGTGCTGAAGGAGCCACGGCTCCCGACGGCCTCAATGAGGGCCGCCAGGGCAACCGTGCGTACGGGTACCGGGGTGGAAGGCATGCTCGACCCGTCCCGGGCCGGCCGGGTCGAGTTCGGGGCTGCGGCCGGTGTCCCGGCGGGCGTCACCTTCCTGCCCGCGATCGCGACCGCGGTAGCAACTTGCTGCGGAACTAGTGGGCCACGACGCTCCGCCGCCTGCTTTGCGCGATATGCGCCTACACCACCACAAAAGCGGACGGGCCACCACTGCGACGAAATCCGCCGAGCGAAGCGGGACTTGGTCTGCGGATCGTCGTAGGCGCCGACAGCTCTCGCAAGCGGGGGGCCTCTAGCCACGCCCGCCCGGCTGAGGGAGCAGCGTCACGCATACAGGCTGTCAACGCGTCGAAAAGCGGGTAGGTGCACGCCGGTCTCGTACCGAAAGCAGCCGACTGCCGCCCTCATCGACCGCACGCGAGTGCGCGCGCGGAAACGGTTGGGCCGTAGTGTTGCGTTCAACCATTGTGATCTGATCGATTGGTACGTCCGTGCAGAACAGATCACGACATGACGCGCTCCGGCGATGACCGCAGTGCTGGGCGTACAACGGGGAGGGGGCTCGGGCGTGGCCTGGGAGGAATGGGAGCAGCTGAAGCATGAGGTGGCGGAGCGCCAGTCCACCGGCATGCAGCTGAATCAGCTGCCGGCCGACGGGGGCGGAACCACCCCGGCAGGTGACCTGTCTGTCGATCAGCAGGACCTCGCCGCCATCGGCAACACGGCGTTCGACCTGTGGGACTCCCTGGGCAACCACGGCCGTGACGCCTGGTCCAGCAGCCAGTCCGCGGCCTCCGACCTCAAGAGTCAGGGGTTCAGCCTGGGCGGCGGCCTCCACCACGTCCAGGAGCGCTGGGAAGAACAACTGACGTCGCTGCTCGACGCCTGCGGGCACATATCCAATCATCTGGACTTCACCAAGAAGGTCCACCAAGGGGACGAGCACTACATCTCGGGCATGCTGAGCAGCATCTCGACCCTCGACGACGGATTCAGTGAGGAGGCGGGGCGCTGATGGATCTGGACACGCTCAGGTTTGGCCGGTTCACGACACTGGACACCGCCATCGCGGACTGGTCACGAGTGGTCGGCCACCTCGAGACGCTGGAGAAGGACGCGCGCGACGGGCTCAAGGCCGCGGCCGACAAAGCCAACTGGAAAGGCGTGAACGCCACGGTGACGCGTGAGTTCATCGCCAAGACCGCGGACGAGTTCGCCGACGCCCACACCGAGGCCACCAGCATCCACAACATCCTCAAGGACACCTACGGCGAACTCGTGGGGTACCGGGACCAGCTCAACGAGGCGATCTCCGACGGTTTGAAGAAGAACCTGACGGTGATGGACACCGGAAACGGAGCCTTCACCGTCAGCATGAACGTCCACCCCGACAGGGCCGCCGAGGGCACCTCCGTGCCCGACCACAGCCAGCAGGACGTGGACCGTCTGAGGGACGAGGTCCAGCGCATCCTGAAGGCTGCCACCAAGAGCGACGACTCGGCCGACGAGGCCCTGCGGATCCTGGTCGACCAGGCACAGTACGGCTTCTCGGGCGCCTCCTACGAGGACCGGGACTCCGCAGCCCAGGCCGTGCAGGATGCTGAGGACCTCGCGCACCTCATCAAGGACAAGGGCGACTCCATGTCACCCGAGGAGTTCGACCGGCTCACTCGTGCCCTGGGCACCTACCGCAACGACCCGCTCTTCCAGGAGAAGTTCGCCACCACGCTCGGACCGCGCGGAACGCTGGACTTCTGGGCCGATCTCGCCGACCCGTCCGACGGCGGTGATCTGCAACGGTCCCGCCACGACCAACTGGGCGACCTGCAGAAGAACCTCGGTCTCGTTCTCGCCGGGGCGACCCGCTCCGACTCCCCCGCGATGCGCCAGTGGGAGGACCAGATGGTCCAGCTCGGCGACGACCGCATCCAGACCCGCGGCACCCAGGTGTACGGCTTCCAGCTGATGAGCAACCTCATGCGTACCGGGGACTACGACGACACGTTCCTGAACAAGTACGGGAACGCGCTCGTGGAGACCGAGAAGAAGATGCGGCTGCCGGACCACTACTGGAACGCCGGCGCGCCGCCCATGCCGAAGATGAACTTCATCGGAGACGACTTCGGCCGCGACCCGGTGACGGGCTTCATGACCGCTCTGTCCACCAGCCCGGATGCCGCGACGGACTTCTTCAACACCACCCAGCCGCAGGACAACGCCGAGTGGGTACTCAAGGACCGGCCCACCTTCGACGACACGCCCCTCGATGACGACGACGCCAACCAGTCCCGCGAGGCGACCGGCAAAGCCCTGCTGGCCGCCGCCACCGGCGTCAACCCCAACGACCCGAACGCCGTGCCCGTCGAGCACACCCCGGACAACCGGCATGTCCTCGACCGTTCCCTGAAGTACCTCTCCGAAGCCGGCGACGACATGCCTTCCGAGTTCCGCGACGACATGGCCACCGTCCTCGTCAACTGGGGCGACGAGGTCCACAACACCGCCAGCGCCCTTGCGGACGACCCGAGCGATCCCGGCCAGCTGGACCGCCACCACTTGATGGAGGTGGCCAAACAGGTCTCCCGCGACCAGCACGCCTACGGCATCCTCAACGACGGCATCAACCGCGAGATGGTTCGCGACATCTACAGCGACCACCCCAGCGATCCGAAGGAAACCCTCTTGCGCGCCGGGCACACCACTGGCTTCCTCGAGGAGGCCCGCTACCAGGCGCTCAAGACGGACAAGGACGACCCGTCCTGGGACGCCAAGTGGATCTACCACGGTTTCGGCGGTGCGGCGAACTTCATCCCCGTCGTGGGCGACGCCGCCCAGCGCGGCATCGACGCGCTTGCCTACCAATGGCAGCTGGACGAACAGAAGCGCATCGACGAGGAGATCGGCCGGCAGAACGGCGACGTCTTCACCGCCCGGGAGAACCAGCTGCAGCAGTTGGCCGACGCATGGATGGATGCCAACCCCGACCACCAGGGCAACAACCGCTACACCCTCACCTCCGAGATCAACGGAGCCGCTTTCGACGGCAATGCCCGCGCTCAAGGACTGGCAGGAGACCAGTGACCAAGCACACTTCCCCCCTGCAGGGGCGGCCGCGTCGGTCGGGCGGACGCACGTTGGCCACCGGGGCCCTGGCCGCCGTCCTTTTGTTCGTCTCAGCCGGCTGCTCGGGAACCGACCGGGCCTACTCGGTGCCCGGCGACCTGTGCGGGGTGACCGTGGACTCCGATCTGCTCTCCCCGTTCCTGCCCGACGGCGAAAAACTCGCCCAGGACTCTTACGACCACGGCGCCGTCAGCCCGCGATGCCGCGTCACCGTGGACAAGTCCCTGATCATGCACATCTCCGGTGATGTGGTCGAGCGAGACACCGACCCCGTCGAGGTGAAGGAGCGCGGACTTCTGCGGCTCGGCAACCCCTCCCCCGCGGATGTGGGCGATGCGGCTCGCGTCGCGGACCAGGGGGCCATGGCGGTCGCCGACTGCACGAGAGACGACGAGCCGATGCGCTTCGTCGCGATGATCGAACTCCAGAAGGAGATCCCCGAAGAGACCTCGGAGCGCAGGTCCGATCTGACAAAACTCCTCGGCGACTACTTCCCGAAAGCGATGGCAGCCGTGAACTGCCACGAGACCTGAAACCCGCAACGCTCGCCAGCGCGCTCGTCGTGGTTCGAGGCGTCGGTGGACGAATCCGGCGGAAGTATCGTCCTCCAGCGGGCCGCCGGTGGTGAAGCTGCCGTCCAGGGCCCGGGTGGACATGTCGGGCCCTCCCTCCCCCACGCCGCTGCCGTGCATAGTGCTGCACCACCACCGGGGACTCCCCTTCGATCTCGCGACCGGGGATGGCGCGGGGCAAAGACCCCAGCGCGCTGCCGTTGCAGACGCCTTGTCCCGTCCCTGGTTGCCCTCGGCGCACGCACCGCCCCGTCATGCCGTTGCTAGGTTATGGCGGAGTCCGGTCACCGCACGGCGCCGTCCGGTCCGTGACTGCGCTGACGGTACTGCACACGGGGAAGGTTGCCGCCCATGGCATGGGACGAGTGGGAACAGCTCAAGGCCGACGCACGAGAACGGCAACAGGGCGCTGCGCACATGCAGTTGAACCAACTGGACGGAGGCGGGCCGGTTGCCCCGCCGAGCCAGTACGGGGACCTGAAGGTCAAGAACGACGCCCTGACCAAGGTCGGCAAGGACGCCCACACCCTGTACAACCAACTGTGGGACAAGGCCCGGGTCCACATCGCCAGCAGCGACAGCGCCGCGGGGGACCTGTCCAAGCAGGGCTTCGCACTGGGCGCCGGGCTTCAGCATGTGTCGAACCGGTGGGACGAGCAACTGAAGTCGCTGATGGACGCGTGCGCCCAGATCTCCAACCACATGCAGGTCACCAAGAAGACCCATGACGGTGACGAGGGTTACATCCTGCGGCAGATGAGCAGCATCGCGACCTTGGACGTCGGCTTTGACGAACGGGTCGGGGCGCCCGGAAAGAAGAACGAGATCTACGGCGAGCAGAGCCAGCAGAAGGGCGACTGACGCCCCCGCGCCGTTGCACGGTGCCCCCGATCCTTCCTTCTGAACCGACTGACGAGGAACGAACATCCCATGGAACTCGAAGCGCTGCGCGACGCCAACTTCAAGCTGGTCGACGATGCCGTGGCGGACTGGTCGACGCTCGTCAGCAGTCTCGCGGAGCTGAAGAAGGACGCCGAGGACAATCTGCACCAGGGCGCCAACAAGGCCGACTGGGCCGGCGTGAACGCCAAGGTGTCCAAGGAGTTCATCGGGAAGACGGCGGGCGAGTTCGCGGACGCCCACACTCAGGCGAGGACCATCTACAAGATCCTCAACGACACGGTGGGTGAGCTGAAGGACTACCACCAACAGCTTCTGAACGCCCTTGAGGGCGGCCGCAAGAAGAACCTCATGGTCACCTGCCACGAGGGTGGCTTCACTGTCACCACGAACGCGCCGCCCGAGGCCCGCAGCACGATGGACCAGGACAACAAGGGCGACATCACCGCGCTGCGGGATCAGATCCAACGGATTCTCAACAAGGCAACCGAGAGTGACGACTCGGCCAAGACCGTTCTCCAGGCCATCGCCGATCAGAGTTCGCTGGGCTTCTCCGACGCCGACTACAAGGACCGGGACTCCGCAGCCGAGGCCGTGAACCAGGCCGAAGAGCTGGCGGCACTGGCGCAGAAGAACCCTGACGACCTCAGTGTCGAGGACTTCGACAGACTCAACGCCGGGCTGAAGAAGTACGCCGGCGATGAACTGTTCGCCGAACGGTTCGCCACAACGTTGGGCCCCGAGGGGACATTGGAGTTCTGGGCCGGGGTCACGGACTCGCAGCGGGGAAACTGGGACTTGCAGCGTGAACGCCGCGACCAGTTCGACGACTTGCAGCGGAGTCTGGGAATGACGCTGGCCACCGCGACGCAGAGCGATTCGACGGCGATGGGCACCTGGAAGCACACGATGACCGACATCGGTGACAAGCCGCTGTACGGCGAGCGTGGTGGCCCGATGGGTTTCCAGGTCATGAGCAATCTGATGCGGGCCGGTGACTACGACGACGGGTTCCTCAGGGACTACGGCACCAAGCTCATGGAAACCGAGCGGAAGCTCACGGGGAACGGAGAGCACCCCAACCTCGCCTGGCGGCGCCTCGGGGCGGACCCCTACCTCAACCGGATGGGGGACGACAGCGGCTCGGACCCGTTCACCGGTTACCTGAAGGGACTGTCCAACAGCCCCGACGCGGCAACCGACTTCTTCAACCAGCAGTTCGTGTCGAAAGACGACCCCGACAACCCCTTCGAACGCGACACCGACGACAACGGGAAGAAGGGGAAGGTCTCCCTGTCCAACTTCCAGTACTTGTTCGAGGAACGGGACTGGCCGCAGGAGTCGAACCTCAAGGGCGACGATCTGCATACCGGACAGAACAATCTGGCATTGGCATTGGAAGCCGCGACCACAGGCCACCCGGCGGGTGAGTTGTTCCCGATGCCGAACTCTCCTGGCCACACTGCTGAACAGGCAACACTGTTCGAGAGTCTCGTGGCGTCGATCTCGGAGGACCCCCAACGACTCACGGATCACAGCTACATGTCGGACAGTATGGGTCAAATCGCTTCCGAGTATCTTCCCGATATCAACCGCGCAGCAACCGACGTAGACCCGAACCCGGATAAGAATGACGTCGACGCCCAGCAGGCATGGAAGCGCGTAGAGAACCTCTACCCAGTCTCCGGATCCTCCGCAGAGCTAAATCACAGAGATGCTTCTCGCTTCCTTTTCACTGTCGGCCAGAACCCCGAAGGGTTCTCTGCCGTAGAGGTGGGCCAGAAGAGTTATATGGCCTCCTTGATGGACTACCACTTGAATTCTGATTTGCCCGACAATCGACACCCCAATCACGATACGGAACTCACCGTCCGATCCATTGCCAGGAATTCAGGGGAAGTCTCGGGGACGCTTGCGATGGGCCGTAACGAGGCAGTTGCGTCTGGCGCTGTGGAGAGCGACGACGCCTACGACCACTCCGTGGCTCAATGGAAAAATACTATTTCAGGAACCGTCGGCCTTGGCGTTGGCGTTGGCACGTCGTTCATCGCCTCCCCTGTTGCTGGCGCAGTGGTCGGTGGGACCGCAGGAACTGTCACCAGCGTGGTCATGGAACAAATCTTCAAGGACGTGGAAGGCAGCGCGAAAGACGATGCCGGCTCGGAAATGGGCGAGAACTGGGAAAATGGACAGGATGACAACATGAAATACACCCGGCGCGCTGCTTCGGAAGCCGCAAGGGCTCACCACCATGCGCATCCCGGGGATGTCGCCACCTGGGCAGAGGAAGAAGCCGCCCAGGGCTACCTGTCCGCAGGGGATTACATGGAACGCGTTGGCACCGAGTTGGTAACGGACCTCTGACACGGAGTCAGTGGCCTGCCTGGTTCCCGTACACCTTCTGATAAGCCAGATCTGGAGTTCTCCTGTGAAAACCTATCGAATCGCGAGCTTGTCGATGGCACTAATGGCGGTGCTCTCCGGCTGCTCGGGAGGCGAACCGGAAAGTTCGTATGAGGTCCCTGAAGAACTTTGCGGCACTCCGGTGGGCCAGGACGTCCTTTCCAGACTTCTACCCGCCGGGAAAAAGATCAATGTTCAGGAGAAGACCCCCGTGCCCAGTCGCCTGCGCTGCCAGGTGAACGTCGACGGTGAAGCAGCTCTCAGAGTAAGTCAGGAATGGTGGAAGAAAGGCAGTAGTATTACTGATGTCGCCAGGGGGGTGCCTCAATTGGACTCCGCCGCATTGACCGACTCCGAAGCATTTCTGCAGTCCGGTACTGGCGCCGCGCAACACGCACGTTGCAAGAGCACGGAGCACGGCGACCAAAGTCTTTTTGTAACCGTCCAGATCTATTCGGAGGACATTGACGATCCGGCAGCTGTGAAGAAATTCGTCACCTCGTACACACAAGCTGTGGAAGACTCGCCGTCGTGCCGCTGACTCCGCTGTCAGCGATGGCTCCCCCGCCGCCGCGCGTCCCGTACCGCCACTGCTGTGCCGGCGAGGGCGGTGGCGAGGACCAGGGCGCCGACGGCTGCGTAGGTGCCCAGGCGGGTGTTGCGTTGCTCCGGGGTTTCGCCGAGGTGGAGGGGGGCGACGTCGGGGGCCTTGGCGTGGGCGTCTGACTGTTCGGCTGCGGGGGATTCCACCGGGTTGGCCGGGTCCACGTCCGTGAGGGCCTTGACCGGGTCGATCACGCCCCAGCCGACGAGGCGGTCGTGGCCGGGGATGGAGCGTTCGGCCGTCTGCTCGATCTGGGCGACGATCTGGGCCGCCGTCCACTTGGGGTACGCCGATTTCAGCAGCGCCGCCACCGCTGCCACGTAGGGCGCGGAGAAGCTGGTGCCGTTGTCGGAGCAGTGGCCGCCGCCGGGGACGGTGGAGATCATGTCGACGCCAGGAGCCGCCACGCCCACGAACTCGCCGGCCTGCGAGAAGGATGCGCGTTCGTTGTTGCGGTCGGAGGAGGCGACGGCGAGGACGCCGGCGTAGGAGGCCGGGTAGGTCGTCTTGTCCTTGCCTCCCAGGCCGTCGTTGCCCGCCGAGGCGACGACCACGACCTGCTTGTTCAGGGCGTAGTCGACGGCCGACTTCAGGGTCGCGTCGGGTTTGACGGCGTTGGCCGTGTCCTGGGAGATGTTGATGACGTCGGCGCCCGCGTCCACGGCGTGCCGGATCGATGACGCGAGAGTGTCGGCCGTGCCGTTGCCCTCCGCGTCGTTCTGCTTGATCGGGATGATCGTGGCTTCCGGGGCCAGGCCGACGAAGCCGGTGCCCTGGGCGGGGCGGGCCGCGATGATGCCGGCCACGCGGGTGCCGTGGCCGACGGTGTCGGTGGTGCCGTGGGCGTTGCCCCGTTCGATCTTCTCGCCCTTGTCGTTCTTCGCCGGCAGGTAGTTCTTGCCCTTCGACGCCTCGACTGCGTCGGCGAGTTGGGGATGCTTCGCGTCGACGCCGGTGTCGATTACCGCGACCTGAACACCCTTGCCCTTCGACTGTGCCCACATCTCGTCCAGGTTGACGCGTTGGAGCGCCCACGGCCTGCCCTCGTAGTTCTTGGAGGGGAAGGTGCACTGTCCGCTGTCGGCCGCCCGTGCCGCGGGGGCGGCGGGGAGGAGGGTGAGGGCGGTCGGTGTGGCGAGCACGGAGGCGGCGAGCGCCGTCGTCGTCAGGGTCCGGGCGGCCCGGGCGGGCCAGAGCCCGGGGGTTCCGCGTGTTCCGGGTGTCCCCGGTGTTCCGGTCTTCTGTTGCCGCATGGGGTCGGTCTTCTGGGGAGCCATGGCGTCACGAGCCCTGCGGCTGGCGTGCGGCCGACTCGGACAGGCGTGGGCCGGTGGGCAGGAAGGTCGACCATTGCACCGGAACGGGTGAGGGTTCCACGTTCTCGTAGCCGAGCCGCGTCTGGGCGATCCGGGACTCGCTCAGTTGCTGCTCGCGCTTCTTGTCGGAGGTGCCGATGCCCTTGTCGTCGGTGGCGCTGTCGCTGTTGGACTGCAGGGCGTAGCGCAGTCCGGTGTCGGTGACCAGGAAGACTCCGCCCGCCTTCGTCTCGCTGCCCTGGAACTGGCGGTACAGCTGACCGGAGCCCGGTGTCACGTAGGCGCTGGAGGAGCCGGTCGGCAAGGGGGCGGGGAAGTCGGTGCCGGCCCAGGTGGAGAGGGTGGTGCTGCCGTTCTTGGCGTTCACCGAGCGCAGGACGTTGCAGACGGTGTTGCGGCCGGAGGTGGCCGGGGTCGCGGAGGTGGCGGAGGTGGCGTCGTTGACGGTTTTCGGGCGGTACGACGGCCAGTTCCGCTGCTCCTCGAACTCGACGCTGTCGACCACCGCTCCCGGACTGACCTGCTGTGCCTCGCCTGCCTGTCCGACGTCGACGAGCGCACCGCTGTTGAGGAGCAGGGTGGCGGTGAACTCCGAGACGCGGGCCACGGTGCCGCTCTGGACGACGTAGTACTGCATGCGCCGGCCGTCGTACGCCTTGATGACCATGCCCACCTTGTCGTACTGCCCGAGCGCGTCGGAGGCCCCCGCGGTCGCGCCGGGCGTGCCCTTGATCTCCGGGATGTCGATCGGGTCGCCCTTGTGGAGGGTGTCCAGCCATTCCTGGGAGACGCGCTGCGGGTCCCGGCCCTGGGTGTCCAGGGCCTTGAGGAGTTCCTTGTCGGCCGGGTCGGCCAGGGGGTAGGCGGAGCCGTCGGAGTCGACCACGTAGGTCGAGGTGCCGTCCGGTCCGACGACGTACATCAGGTCTCCCCCGGTGAGCCTGTTCCCGCCCTCCGTCCTGCGCCAGTCCTTCTCGGCGAGGACGAACGCGGCCTTCTGGACGGCCCGGCCGCCGGGGCCGGGCCGTTCGCAGACCGCCCAGCGCTTGGCCTGTTCGGCGTCGCCGGAACCGGGCAGGCGGTCGGGGGCGTAGGGGATGCCGATCGTGGCGCCGTGCGGTGGCTCGCCGCTGTCGAGGACGCCCTCGTCGACCGTGATGACGCCGTCTTTGTCGGGGTCGAGGAGGAGCTTGGCGGACGCCATGTTGAGGACCGGGTGCAGTTGCTTCTTCCCGTCGGTCTTCAGGACGACGTACCGGGTCGTGGAGTCGCTGGCCACGATCACGTGCCCGCCGGCCTCGTCCCAGCCCTTCGGTGCGGTCGGGCTGAACAGTCCGACCGCACCGAACACGGCGAGGACGACGATGCCGACGACCGCGCCGGGCACGATCGCCCGCAGTGGCCTGGGGGCGCCTTCCTCCGAACCGGAGGGCGATGGCTGCAGAAAAGACGCGAGTGTGCGGCGCTTCGCGAAGGTGTAGGCGTTCAGTTCATCGCGCCGTGATGCCATGTGTCTTCGTATTCTCCCCGTGCGAGGGCGTGGCGGAGCGGGGGACGCAGCGGTCGGGCCACTGATCCCTCCGCGCCCCGGTTGCCTCCGGAACCTCGGCTGTCAGACTCGGCCCCTACTATGCCTGTTGCCGGACGGTGCATGGAGCACGGGTAGGCTTCCGGAGCCTGTCGTGTGCCGAGCACGATGTCGTTGGTGAGAGGTCGGGGGATCTGGAGTGATGGCTTCCGCGTCGCGGACCCGGTCGCGCACGCCTTCGGTGCCCCGTCGTTCGGACGCGGCGCCGGACACGGGGGGTGCGGCGTCGGCCGCCAGGACCTCTGTCACACCGCACCTGCGGGCGAGGCCGGCGCGCGGCGGTTCCGCCACTCTGCAGCGGCTGGTGCTGCTGGAGTTGGCCGCCGCGCTGGCGGTGTGCGGCTGGCTCCTCGGGACGGTGGCGATGGTGCCGTCGGGCGCCGCTGCCGTGGTGCTGGTGCTTCTGGCGGTGGTACGCCGACGCGGACGCTCTCTTCCGCAATGGCTGGCCAGTCATCTCGCGCTGCGTGCCCGTCGGCGCGGTGCGGCGCTGGTCGCGGTCCCGGAGGGCGTCGACCCCGGGCTGGTCCCGGCGGTGGAGTGCGAGCCGAACCTGCGCACGTACAGTTTCGTCCACCGTGACGAGCGTGACCGGCGGCCGGTGGGCATGGTGGGTGACGGGGGCTTCCTCACCGCCGTACTCCAGGTCGAGGCCGACGCCGGGGCGCTGCGTGCCGAGCGCGGCCGCAGACCGCTGCCGCTCGCCCTGGTCCGGGACGCGCTGTACGTCGACGGCATTCGTCTCGAGTCGGCGCAGATCGTGCTGCACACACAGACCGCGCCTGCGCCCCACCTTCCGCCGCAGTCGGTCGTGGTGACCAACTACGCGCAGTTGCAGTCCGGGATCGCTGCGCCCGCCGTCCGCATCATGTGGATCGCGTTGAAGCTCGATCCCGAGCTCTGTCCCGACGCGGTGGGCGCGCGCGGTGGCGGGCTGGCGGGGGCACAGAAGTGTCTGGTGCGGTCGGCCGAGCACCTGTCCAGCCGGCTGACGGGTGCCGGCTTCCGGGTGAACCTGCTGACCGAGGACGAGGTGTCGTCCGCCCTCGCCACCTCGATGTGCGCCAACCCGATGGTGACCGTCCAGTCGGGGCAGGGCGATGCCCCCCGGCGACGGACCGAGGAGTCCGGCCGCAGTTGGCGGTGCGACAACCGGCGGCACACCACGTACTGGGTGCGGCGTTGGCCCCAGTTGGGCGGCCAGGGCGCCGGGGTGCTGCCGCAGTTGGTGGCCCAGCTGACGGCGGTGCCCGCGCTGGCCACCACGTTCAGCCTCACGCTGGCACCGAGCGGCCGGCAGGACGTGACGATCGCGGGGCACCTGCGGGTCACCGGCCGCAGCAGCACGGAGCTGGCGGACGCACGCCGGAGCCTGGAGGACGCCGCGCGCCGAACCCGGACCGGGATCGTACGTCTGGACCGCGAGCAACTGCCCGGCATGCTCGCCACCCTGCCGCTCGGAGGTGTCCGCTGATGGCCACTACGCCGTTCACCGCTCGCCCTCCTGCGACCGCCGCCTCCGGGCAGCCGGTCCCCGGCCTGCGGGAGCGCCTGCGCACCGGATTCGGTCTGCTCGGACCCCGTCACCCGCGGCACACGCTGTCCATGGCCCAGGTCGACGGGCTCGGCCTGCCCGTGGGGGACGACGGGGTCGTGGTGGGGGTCAGCAGCGAGGGGCAGCCCGCCGTGCTCGGAGTGAACCGACCGACGCCTTTCGACATCCTGTTGATCGGCGGACTGTGGACCACACAGGTCCTGGCACTGCGCGTGGCGGCGACCGGAGCGAGAGTGGCTGTGGAGACCGGCCGACCGGGGCACTGGGCGCAGGTCGTGCAGGCAGTCGGTGGCGGTCAGTCCGGCATGACCGTGCACGAGGTGGGCCGGGTCCCTCCGCAGGGCGCCTCGGCGACGGCACCGGTCCTGGTCGTCCGGGACTGCGGCATGCGTCCGCCCCGCGGGCGGGTGGTTTCCGCGCCCTGGCAGTCGGTGCTGACGCTGCTGCCCTATCTGAGTCCCCTCGCACCGCGGTTGATGCGGCAGGCACGGTTGGTGGGCGTGCAGCGTGTGTCGCCGGACGAGGCGGTGGAGATCGGCCGCGTGACCGGCCTGCCCCGCACCGAGTACGAGGCGCTGCCGACCCTCGCCGAGGGGGTCACCCTGTGGTGTACGGAACGGGACAGGCAGTACGTGATGACACAGCCGACCGATGTGGAGGCCGGCCTCCTGGGTATGCCCCGGCGGATGGACTGACCGAGTCGCACTGACCGCATCGCACTGACCGACTCGCACCGAGCGAATCACAGTGACCGAACCGCCCGGTTGTGCACGGTTTGACGTGAAAGAACGTCGCTTTTGGGTGAGTTGTGGCGTTGAACGCCGGGATGGACAGGGGTACGGGGGCATGACGGGGGTGGGTCACTCGTGATTAGGCTGGTGTCGGGCGCGACACCGGAACGCGTGGAGCGGGCGTCGGCGTCTCAAGGGGGAGAGCCGGTGGGTCGGACGACCTCGCACGGCCTCGGCCAAGGTCGAACGACAACTTCGGATGACAAGCAAGGGTCGCCCCAGCACGGCTTGAGGGTGCTCGACCACACCAGGAGGAACTGTGAGCAGCGATCGGGACGGGATCCGCGGGGGCTGGGCCACACCCGGCGATGACCAGCCCGACGCGGAGTCCTCCGTCGAGGCGACCGGCGAGTTCACCATCGACTACGCGCCACCCGCCTGGTACACGCAGAACGCGTCGAGCGGGGCGAGTGCGGCAACTGGGGCAACTGGGTCGGGGCAGGGGGGCGCTGAGGAATCGGCGGAGGACTCGGGGGCCGGGGCGCCCTCCGCTTCCTCCACGCCCTCGGCCCCGCCCACTCCTCCCGGGCCGGTTCCGCCGTTGCCGGGACTGGCTCCTCCGCCGCACGCGGCGTCGGCTGGTGGTCCTTCCGCCGTCCCGGCTCCGGCTCCGGGGGCGCCCTTCACTCCGCCGCCGCCCGCGCCGGCTCCGGGTACCGCGTTCACGCCGCCTCCGCCGCCGGGCCCCGGGGCGCCGTTCACGCCGCCCGCGCCGTTCGCCCAGCCGGCCGGGGGGCCTGCCGGGGTGCCCAGGCTGCCGGTCGGCAGCGGTTTCGAGCCGCAGCAGCCGGAGCAGCCAGAGCCCTCGCAGGAGCCGGAGCCCGCGCGAGAGCCGGAGCCCGCACAAGAGCCGGGGGACGCCTCCTCCGCTGCGCCTCCCGAGGGCGCGGCCTCTCCTGCGGCCGTGCCTGCGTTTCCGGCCGGAGGGTTCCAGCTCCAGCCGCCCGTGCCGCCGCCCGCTGCGAAGCCGGAGCCCATCGCCGCGCCCCCTGCGGAAGCCGAGTCCGAATCCGAGACCAAGTCCGAATCCGAGACCGAATCCGAGTCCGAGTCCGAGAGCAGTGGTCTTCGTGACGGGGACCTCGACAGCGGCGCCACCATGCGCTTCTCCGCGGTCGCCCTCAAGCGGGAGATCGCCGAGCGCGCCGCCTCGGAGGAAGCCGCGCAGGAGAAGGCCGCGCAGGAGGAGCCGAAGACACCCGTGGCCGACGGAGCCGGCGCCTCGGGCGAGGAGGGTGCCGCCGGACACGAAGACGCCGAAGACGACACCCCTTCCGTAGTGGCTGACGGCGCCGGTGCCGCCGACGCGTCCGGCTCCGAGCCGGAGGACGACCGCACCGGTTCCGCCGCGTCCGGGGCCACGAACGCGGACACGGACGCCGACGCCTTCCCCGCCGCGCCTCCCGCCCCGGACGCCGAGCCCGCACCGGCCGCCCTCACGGTCGTACCCGACCTCGCCCCCGAACCCGAGCCCAAGTCTGCGCCCGAGCCAGAGCCCAAGTCCGAACCCGAGACCGAGCCCGAGCCCGAGGACGCGGTGCCCGGCGCCGCCACGGCCACGGACAGCACACCGCACGACGCCGTTCCGCAGGGCGGAGTGCCGCCGCTGCCCCCGGCGTACCCGCCCGCGGCGCCCGCGCCGGCCGCCGAGTGGCCCGTACAGCCGCAGTCGGCCCCCGGTGCTCCGCAGCAGCAGCCCGGTGCACCGGCCCAGCAGCCTCCGTTCCAGCCGCAGGCCCCGCAGCCCGCACCCGCCGCCTGGAACCCGGCCGCCCCGCCGCAGCAGCCGCCCGCGCAGCCCGCGCCACAGCCCGGGTACGGCTTCCCGCAGCCGGGCGCCACACCACCGGCGCCGGCACCCCAGCCTCCCGCGCCGCAGCCGCCCGTGCCCGGGCCCGGCGCGGGGTACGGCTTCCCGCAGCCGGGCGCGCAGCCTCCGCAGGCCCAGCCCGGCGGTGGGTACGGATTCCCGCAGGCCCCGCAGGCCCCGCACGCACAGCCGGCACAGCCGCAGCCCGGTGTGCCGCAGCCGCCGCAGCCCCCGGCGGACGCGCAGACCCCGCCGGCCGCGCAGCAGTCGGCTCCGCCTGCGGCGGGGTTCCCGCAGCAGGGGCCGCCCGCCCAGCCGTTGCCCCAGCCGGGCCAGGCCCCGCAGCAACAGCCTCCGCAGCAGCCCGTGGACCCGCGGGCCGGCGCCGCCTGGCCGCAGCCCATTCAGCACGACCAGCGTCAGCCCACCAACCCGGGGGCGGCGCCGCTCGGTTACACGGCGGCCGTGGAGCTGTCGTCGGACCGGCTGCTCAACAACAAGAGGCAGAAGACGAAGAGCAGCCGTCCGGCGGCGGGCGGTTCGCGGTTCAAGCTGGGTGGGAAGAAGGAGGAGGCGGAGCGGCAGCGGAAGCTGGAGCTGATCCGCACGCCGGTGCTCTCGTGCTACCGCATCGCCGTCATCAGCCTCAAGGGCGGCGTCGGCAAGACGACCACCACCACCGCGCTCGGCTCCACGCTCGCCACCGAGCGGCAGGACAAGATCCTCGCGATCGACGCCAACCCGGACGCCGGGACGCTCGGCCGCCGGGTGCGCAGGGAGACCGGGGCCACCATCCGCGACCTCGTCCAGGCCATCCCGTACCTCAACTCGTACATGGACATCCGGCGGTTCACCTCGCAGGCCTCCTCCGGCCTGGAGATCATCGCCAACGACGTCGACCCGGCCGTGTCCACGACCTTCAACGACGAGGACTACCGGCGCGCGATCGACGTGCTCGGCCAGCAGTACCCGATCATCCTCACCGACTCGGGCACCGGCCTCCTCTACAGCGCCATGCGCGGCGTGCTCGACCTCGCCGACCAGCTGATCATCATCTCGACGCCGTCCGTGGACGGAGCGAGCAGCGCCAGTACGACGCTGGACTGGCTGTCGGCGCACGGGTATGCCGACCTCGTCTCCCGTTCACTGACCGTCATCTCCGGTGTGCGGGAGACCGGCAAGATGATCAAGGTGGAGGACATCGTCGGGCACTTCCAGACGCGGTGCCGCGGTGTCGTGGTTGTACCCTTCGACGAGCACCTCTCCGCCGGCGCGGAGGTCGACCTCGACATGATGCGGCCGAAGGTGCGCGAGGCCTACTTCAATCTCGCGGCGATGGTCGCCGAGGACTTCGTACGACACCAGCAGGCGCACGGCCTGTGGACGTCCGACGGCAACCCGCCACCGGTCGCCGCCCCGCCGATGCCGGGCCAGGCTGTGCCGGGCCAGCCGATGCCCGGACAGGCGGTGCCCGGACAGGCGGTGCCCGGGCAGCAGCCCCAGTCGGGGCAGCACCCCGTCCCGGGACAGCAGCCCATGCCCGGACAGCAGCCGATGCCGGGACAGCAGTACGCGCCGCCGCAGCCCGGGCAGCCGTATCCGCAGCCGGGGTACGGGTACCCGCATCAGGGACAGCAGGGGCAGACCCCTCCTCCCCCGCCCCAGCAGTAGCTCCGCCGACTCTCCGGAGGCCCGCGTCGTCAACGACGGCGCGGGCCTTCGCGCGTGGTGGACGAAACCGGTGGGGCTCGGCCGCCACGCTCTCACCAGGGAGGCGCCAGTGGTCTGCGCCAATGGGAGTGACGGACTGGTCAACTTGCCGTTTCCGCAGGCCACATGGGGTTTGACACACCGTTGACGCGCGCAGACTGCCGCTGGTAGACACACACTTCATTCCGCGTTCACCACTGTTCGAGCCCGCCCCGTGCGCGAGCGCCACGGCGTCCGCGCGTGCGATGACGCGAGGTCAGGTAGTCATGAGCACACACGATCAGCACCGCAGTGGACGTACCGCACCCCGCCCGTGGAGAGCCCGTCTCCTCGCCGCGCTCGGCGCCTCGGCGCTCCTCCTCGCGTCGGGGACGGTCGCCCCGTCGGCCTCCGCCGAGGACGGGGCCGGGACCAGGACCGGGGGCGGGGGCGGGGGCGACAAAGTGCTCACCGTCGCCGTCGCGCAGAGCGTCGACTCGCTCAGCCCCTTCCTGGCGGTGCGGCTGGTCAGCACGAGCATCCACCGGCTGATGTACGAGTACCTGACCAACTACGACGCCAAGGACAACCACGTCATACCGGGCCTGGCCACCGAGTGGAAGGCGTCGCCGGACAAGCTGACCTGGACGTACACGATCCGTTCCGACTCGAAGTGGTCGGACGGCGAGCAGGCCACCGCCGAGGACGCGGCGTGGACGTTCAACAAGATGATGACCGACCCGGGCGCCGCCACCGCCAACGGCAGCTTCGTCGGCAACTTCGCGGAGGTCACCGCGCCCAGTGAGACCCAGCTGGTGATCCGGCTGAAGAAGCCGCAGGCCACGATGACGGCGCTCGACGTGCCGATCGTGCCCAAGCACGTGTGGGAGAAGGTCGACGACTTCTCGGAGTTCAACAACGACAAGGACTTCCCGGTCGTCGGCAACGGACCTTTCGTCCTCACCGACTACAAGCCCGACAGCTACGTGCGGCTGAAGGCCAACAAGGACTTCTGGCGGGGCGCCCCGAACTTCGACGAGCTGGTGTTCCGTTACTACAAGGACCAGGACGCCGCCGTCGCCGCTCTGCGCAAGGGCGAGGTGTCCTTCGTGGCCGGGTCGCCGTCCCTGACGCCGGCCCAGGCCGACTCGCTCAAGGGCGAGGAGAACATTCGCGTCAACGACGCGCCCGGCCGCCGCTTCTACGCCCTCGCCACCAACCCTGGTGCGCGGGCCAAGGACGGTACGGAGTTCGGGGACGGCGACCCGTCCCTGCTGGACCTGCGGGTGCGCAACGCGCTGTTCATGGCGGTGGACCGCAAGGCGATCGTCGACAAGGTCTTCCAGGGGTACGCGGTCGAGGGGGCGGGCTACATCCCGCCGCGCTTCCCCTCGTACTTCTTCGAGCCGTCGGGCGGGCAGGAGCTGGCCCACGATCCCGGCAGGGCCGCCCAGCTGCTCGACGAGGCGGGCTACCGGACGAACGCCGACGGCAAGCGCCTCGGCAAGGACGGCAAGCCGCTGAACTACCGCGTCCTGTGCCACGCCACCGACCCGAACGACAAGGCGGTCGGCAAGTACCTCCAGGAGTGGTGGGGCGAGCTGGGCATCTCCATCACGCTCGACTGCCTGGACAACGTGACGGACCCGTGGCTGGCCGGCGAGTACGACCTGGCCTTCGACGGCTGGTCGGTCAATCCCGACCCGGACTTCGTGCTCTCCATGCACACCTGCGACGCGCTCCCGGCGACTCCGAAGGACACCGGGGCGACCGACAACTTCATCTGCGACAAGGAGTACGACGAGCTGTACGCGCGGCAGTTGGCCGAGTACGACGCCGGCAAGCGTGCGGGGATCGTCAAACAGCTGGAGTCCCGGCTGTACGACACGGGGTACATGAACGTCATGGCGTATCCGAACGCGGTCGAGGCCTACCGCACGGACCAGATCGAGTCGATCACCACGATGCCGTCCGCCGCGGGCAACATCTACGGGCAGGACGGCTACTGGAGCTGGTGGTCGGCGATGCCGGCGGACTCCGGTGACTCCTCGGGCGGTTCGTCGTCGGCCGGCACCGTGATCGGGATCGCCGCGGGCGTCGTCGTCCTCGCGGGTCTGGCCGTGCTCTTCGCCGTCCGCCGGCGGGCGACGGCCGACGACCGTGAGTAGCACGGCCGGCCCCACCGCCGTGGAGGGCGAGCAGGGCGGGGAAGGGGCGTCCGCGGCACCCCGGGGGCCTTCCCGCAGCGCGTATCCCCGGTATGTGGCCGGGAAGCTGGCCGGCGCGGTCGTCTCCCTCTTGGCCGTTCTCGTCACCAGCTTCTTCCTCTTCCGGCTGATCCCCGGCGACCCGGTGGCGTTCATGACCGGTGGCCGTCCGGTCTCCGCGGAGCAGCTCGCCGCCTACCGGCGGGAGTTCGGGCTCGACCTGCCGATGTGGCAGCAGTTCACGGACTACTGCGCCAAGGCGCTGACCGGTGACCTCGGCACGTCGTACCAGTTCCACACACCCGTCGTCGACAAGATCACCGAGGCGCTGCCGAACACGCTGCTGCTGACCGGCACGGCCTTCGTGCTGTACACCGCGCTGGGCACCTTCCTGGGCACCCGTTCGGCGTGGCGGCACGGCGGGCTCGGCGACCGGCTCAACACGGGCCTGGCGCTGACCCTTTACTCCATCCCGTCCTTCTGGCTGGGGCTGCTGCTCATCATCGTGCTGTCGGTGGGTGTGGACCCGATCCCGGGCCTGTTCCCGACGGGAGGCATGGAGTCGGGCCGCGAGGAGGGCTTCGCCCACGTGCTGGACGTGGCGCACCATCTCGTCCTGCCGGTGGTGACGCTGGTCGCGGTGGAGTACGGGCAGACGCTGCTGGTCACCCGGTCGGCGCTGCTGGACGAGATGGGCGGCGACTACCTGACGACGGCGCGGGCCAAGGGGCTCAGGGACGACCTGGTGCGGCGCCGGCACGCCGTGCCCAACGCGCTGCTGCCGACGGTGACCCTGGTCTTCGTCAATCTGGGCCGGACCGTGGCCGGGGTGATCCTCGTCGAGACGGTCTTCTCCTGGCCGGGCCTGGGCGGGCTGTTCTACCAGGCGCTCAGCGTGCCCGATCTGCCGCTGGTGCAGGGGCTGTTCTTCGTCTTCGCCGCAGCGGTGATCCTCATGAACACCCTTGCCGACCTGCTGTATCCGATGCTCGATCCGAGGGTGGGCCGATGACCTCCGAGACCACCGGCAGCACCGGCAGCACCGGCAGCACCGGCAGCACCAACGACACGAACAGGACGAACAGCACCACCACCAGCACCGGCGCCGGCACCGGCACCGGCACCGGCACGGACAGCACCGGCACCACCCAGCCTTCGGTGGAGTCGGGTGGGCCGGGTCCGCGTGCACTTGCCCGGCGGCGGCGCCGCGCCTCCGTCGTCCGCTTCTGGAGGGAGTACCGCCGGCACCGCGCGGGTGTGTTGGGGCTGGCCGCGCTGGTGCTGTTCGTACTGGTGGCGCTGACCGCGCCGCTGACCGTCGGTTCGGACGTGGACAGCGTGACCGACGCGCCCGGACAGCCGCTGGAGAGCCCGAGTGGCCGGTTCCCGCTGGGCACGGACCAGTTCGGGCGGAACCTGCTGGGCCTGCTCGTCTGGGGCTCGCGTGTCTCGCTCCTGGTCGGGCTGCTCGCGGCGGCGCTGTCAGTGCTGATCGGGGCGCTCATCGGGATCACCGCCGGGCACTTCCGCGGCTGGTACGCCACGGTGATGATGCGGATCACGGACTGGTTCCTGGTGATGCCGACGCTGGTGCTGGCGATCGTGCTGGCGACGGTCCTGTCCCGGTCGCTCGGCACGATCGTGCTGGCGATCGGCGTGACCACCTGGCCGACCACGGCGCGTCTGGTGCGTGCGCAGACGCTGGCGGTGGAGTCGCGGCCGTACATCGAACGCGCGAAGGCGCTGGGTGGCGGGCACTGGCACGTCATGTCCCGGCACGTGCTGCCCAACGTGATGCCGCTGATCCTCGCGCAGACGACCCTGATCATCTCCTCCGCGATCCTGGCCGAGGCGACCCTGGCCTTCCTGGGACTCGGGGATCCGACGGTCGTGTCCTGGGGCGGGCTGCTGCAGGACGCGCGGGAGGCGGGGTCGGTGAGTTCCGGCGACTGGTGGTACCTGGTGCCGCCGGGCATCGGGATCGCGGTGGTGGCACTGGCGTTCACGCTGTGCGGGCGCGCGGTGGAGGCCGTACTCAATCCGAGGCTGGGGGTGTCCCGTTGAGTCTGCTGGAGGTCCGGGACCTGACCGTGACGTATCCGGGTGGTGCGGCCGCCGTGCGCGGGGCCGGCCTGACCGTGGACGCGGGCGAGAAGCTCGGGATCGCGGGCGAGTCCGGCTGCGGCAAGTCGACGCTGGCACTGGCGCTGCTGCGGCTGCTGCCGGCCGGGACGCGGGTCGGCGGGGAGATCCTGCTGGACGGCGAGGACGTGCTCACGATGAAGTGGGGACGGGTGCGGGCGGTGCGCTGGGCGGGGGCGTCGATCGTCTTCCAGGGCGCGATGCATTCCCTGAACGCCGTCCACCGCATCGGCGACCAGATCGCCGAGCCGGTCCTCCTGCACCGCAGGGCCACCCCGGCCGGTGCGCGCAGGCGGGCCGGGGAACTGCTGGAGCAGGTGGGGCTGCCTGCCGTCCGGGCACGGGCCTACCCGCACGAACTGTCGGGCGGCCAGCGGCAGCGCGTGATGATCGCGATGGCCCTGGCCTGCGACCCGCGTCTGATCGTCGCCGACGAGCCGACCACGGCGCTCGACGTGATGATCCAGGCGCAGATCCTGCGGCTCATCGAGGGCCTGGTGGGTGAGCAGGGCGTCGGCCTGATCATGATCAGCCACGACCTGGCGGTACTGGCCGACACCTGCGACCGGCTCGCGGTGATGTACGCGGGGCGGGTGGTCGAGGAGGGCCCGGCCCGGGAGGTGTACGACGACGCCCGGCATCCGTACGGCCGGGCGCTGTCGGAGGCCTTCCCCAGGATCGGCGATCCCGGTTCCCGGTTCGCGCCGCGCGGGCTTCCCGGCGACCCGCCCGACCCGGCGGCGGTGCCGTCGGGGTGCGCCTTCCATCCCCGCTGTCCGGTCGCGCTGGACGTCTGCGGCACCGAGGACCAGGCCCTTCGGGAGGCGGGCGCGGGGCGGCGCGCGGCGTGCGTGCACGTGGGGGCGGACGGCTCGGGGGCGTCAGACGGCTCGGGGGCCTCGGACGGCTCGGGGGTGTCGGACAGCGCAGGGGCAGCGGGCGGCAGCGGGGCGCCGGCCGGAGGAAGGACGACCGGCGGCGACCGCGACCCGGAGGGTTCCGGCGCCCGTACGGGCTCGGCCACGTCCGGGAGTGGCTCCGGCGGTACCGCCTCGGGGCAGGACGACTCAGTGAGGAGCAGCACCCCATGACCGGCACCCCGCCCGAGCCTCCGCCCGGCACCACGCCGGGCTCCAAGCCCAGCGCCGCCCAACACCAAACCCAAGGACCCGCTCAAGGACCCACTCAGGACCCCGGTCAAGGACCCACTCAGGGCCCCACTCAGGGCCTCGCACCCGGCCCCTCACACGGTGCCGCATCCTCGTTGCTGAGCGTCGAGGGGCTGCACGTGGCCTTCCCCGGCCGGCGGGGCGGGCCCGACGCGCGGGCCGTGGACGGGGTGGACCTCGACATCGGGCGCGGCGAGATCGTCGCGCTGGTCGGCGAGTCGGGCTGCGGCAAGACGACGCTGGCCCGTTCGCTGCTGGGCCTGGTCAGGCCGACCCGGGGACGCGTCACCTTCGACGGCGCCCCCCTTGGACGGTCCTCCCGCGCGCTGAAGGCGTACCGCAGGCGGGCCCAGTTGGTCCTCCAGGATCCGAGCGGTTCGCTGAACCCGCGGCACACGGTGTACGACATCGTCGCCGAGGGCCTGCGCATCCACGCTCACCCCGGGGACGAGCGGACCGCGGTCGCCGAGGCGCTGTCGCGGGCCGGGCTGCGCCCGCCCGAGCGGTTCTTCCTGCGGTACCCCCACGAGCTGTCCGGGGGTCAGCGTCAGCGGGTGGTCATCGCGGGCGCGCTGGTGCTGGGCCCGGAACTCCTCGTCGCCGACGAGCCGGTGGCCTCGCTCGACGCGTCGGTGCGCGGCGAGATCCTCGCGCTGCTGCTGCGGCTGCGCGCCGAACTGGGCCTGTCCGCACTGGTCGTGACCCATGACCTGGGGCTGGCCTGGAACATCGCGGACCGGGTCGCGGTGATGTACCTCGGGCGGATCGTCGAGACGGGCGCGGTCGAGCAGGTCCTGACAGCACCCCGGCACCCGTACACCCGGGCCCTGCTGTCCGTGTTGCCCGAGGCGCCCGGCGACCCGGTGGTGCTCACCGGTGAGCCTCCGGACCCGTCGTACATCCCCACCGGCTGCCGCTTCCACGTCCGTTGCCAGGTCCTGGCGGACGGAACGGCCGAGCGGGCAGGCGTCGCCGACGCCTGCCGGAGCCGGGACCCGGGCGTCCTCGGTGGCGGCGGGTCGTCCCAGGCCGCCTGTCACTGGGCCCGGACGCAACCGCGGGAGGTCAGTCCTGCCGGTCCTGTGCCGTGATGATCTCGCGGCACCTGTCGACGTCCTGGCCCATCTGCGCGAGCAGGGCGTCCAGCGTCTCGAACTTCGCCTGCCCGCGGACGAAGGCCACGAAGTCCACGGCGACGTGGAGTCCGTACAGATCGAGGCCCACGCGGTCGATGGCGTACGCCTCCACCGTGCGCTCGGTGCCGTCGAACTGCGGGTTGGTGCCGACGGAGATCGCGGCCGGCATCGCCTCGCCCTGTGCGTGCAGCAGGCCGGCGTACACACCGTCGGCCGGGATCGCGGTGTGCGGGAGGGTCTCGACGTTGGCCGTGGGGAAGCCCAGCTCCCGGCCGCGCTGGGCGCCACGCACGACGACGCCCTCGACACGGTGCGGGCGGCCCAGGATCTCGGCGGCGCCGGCGACGTCGCCGTCGGCGACCAGGCGACGGGTCAGGGTCGAGGAGAACGGCTCCCCACCGCCCGCCTCGCCGGTGACGTACAGGTCGACTACCTCGACGTCGAAGTCGTAGACCTTGCCCTGTTCGACGAGGAAGTCGACGTTGCCGGCGGCCTTGTGGCCGAAGCGGAAGTTGGGGCCCTCGACGACGGCCTTGGCGCGCAGCCGGTCGACCAGGACCTTGACGACGAAGTCGGCGGCGGAGAGTTTCGAGAACTCCTTGGTGAAGGGGAGGATCAGCACCGCGTCCACGCCCAGGTCCGCCATCAGTTCGGCCCGGCGGTGGTGCGGGGCGAGCAGCGGCGGGTGGCTGCCGGGGCGGACGACCTCGCTGGGGTGCGGGTCGAAGGTGACGACGACCGCGGGGACGCCCAGCTCGCGGGCGCGGTCCACGGCGTGCTTGATGATCAGCTGGTGCCCACGGTGGACGCCGTCGTAGGAGCCGATGGTTACGACGCTGCGCCCCCAGTCCTCGGGGATGTCCTCCAAGCCACGCCAGCGCTGCACTGTGTCTGCTCCTCGGTGGGTTTCCGTGGTTTTCGTGGGTTCTCGTGGATGTTCTTGGGTTTTCGTGGTTTCCCTGGACTCGCGGATCCGGTGATTCCGCGGATTCTCCGGATCCCGTCGTGCCCCTTGCGCAGGTCTAAGGGTGCCATGCCGTCCGGCGACCGCCCGCATCGGCATCGGCCCTGTGACGGGCCGCACGCCCCGGGGGCCGGGCGGGTCCGGGGTGGTCAGGCGGGGACGCGGACGCCCGCCAGGTTCTCGAGCGTGCGGCGTGCGCTGGGGCCCACGAGTGCGGCCCAGTCGTGGGGCGCGTCGGTCAGCCAGCCGGTCAGGCGGGTGGCGAAGCCCGGGAGGTGCCGGGCCAGGTCGACCAGGGCGCGGTCGAAACGGGTGGCACCGTCTGGGGTGCGGACGAGGAGGAGGCCGGTGCGGTGGACGAGGGCGTACTGTTCCTCGCCGTCGCACGCCGCGGCCGCGCGCAGCAGCGCGTCCAGGACGGCGGGCGCCTGCTCGTGGGCGAGCAGGTGTTCCCGCAGCTCGCGGCGGAGCGTCCGGCTCTGGCCGGCGCGGTCACGGGTACCGGGGGCGCCCGAGGCGCCGGTGGGGTCGATGGTTCTGGTGCTGCCGGTGGTTCTAGTCGTGTCAGTGGTTCTACTGGTGTCAGTGGCCCTACCGGTGTCAGTGGCCCTACCGGCGTCGGTGGTGTCGGTGGGGCGAGCCCGGTCGGTGGCGAGGACGCCGGCGAGCGCGGCCCGCGCCGCCTCGGGGCCGGCGTCGAGGAGGCGGGTGACCAGCGGCAGGAGTACGGCGCGGGGCGCGGGGTCCGTGTCGAGGCGCCGGTCGACGTAGGCGGCGAGGTGCCCGGCGGTCCCGGGGCGCTCCGCCACGGCCTGTCCGAGGACGGCGGCCACCCGGTGGACCAGCACCGGTGTCGTGGCGTCGGCGAGCCGGCGCAGCGCCTCGCCGGTGTCCGGGCCGCGCAGCCGGGCCCGGAAGGCCTCCAGTACGGGTTCGGGGTGCGTGGGCAGCGCGGCGGCCACCGCGGCCGGCGGCAGGTAGGGGTCGTTCGCGGCGAAGTGGTCGAGCGCCCTCGGGAGGTGGCGGTCCCGGCTGCCGGGGTCCTGTACGAGCAGGGCGAGCGCGCCGCCGCGCAGCGGGCTGTCGGACGGGCCGGCGAGCAGCACCAGTGCGGCGTGGCGGAGGAGGGTGCGGTCGGCGGTGGTGCGGGCGTGCGGGGCGGTGCGCAGGCCGTGGGTGACCGCCGCCGTCTGCCGCGCCGGGCGCTCGTCGCGTGCCCAGCGCTCCACCGCCCGGCAGAGCGCCGACGGCTCCTCCTCGGCGAGGACGGCGAGCAGTTCGTCGGCGCGTGGGTGCGTGCTGTCGACGAGTACCTCGGTGAGGCCGTCCAGACCTCGGTGGCGGTGGGTGTGCAGCAGCGCCTGGGCGGCCGTCGCCACGGTGGCGTGCGGCGTGGAGGGCAGCAGCCGCTCGTCGCCGAACCACCGTACGAGGAGCGGCTGTACGGCCGCGGGGTCGGCGGCGAGCAGCCCGGCGACGGTGTCGAGGTGGCGGGGGCCCGGCTCGTGCGGAGGGCCGTCGGCGAGGACGAGGCGGCGCAGCAAGTCGAGGCGCGTGCTCTCCGGCAGGCGCAGGGACGTCCAGAAGTCGGACCCGAAGGCCTCCGGCAACCCTCCCCACTCCCCTCTTTCCTTCCGCCCCTGCTCCTTCAGCCCCTGCTCCTTCAGCCCCTGCTCCTTCCGCGCCTGCTCCTTCCGCTCGGCGATACCGTCGGCGAGCAGCCGCAGCACCTCCGTGTACGGCGTCGCGTCGGGCACGCGTGTCAGTACGCCGGCGAGCAGGCGGGCGGCCCACCAGGAGTGCGGGTCGAGGTCGAGGGCCTGCACCAGCTCCTCGAGGGTCAGGGCGAGTTGCAGTACGCCGTGCTGTCGACCGAGGAGCAGTACGGCCTCGACGACGGAGCCGATGCGGTGGTGCGGGACGGGCAGGGTGTGCGTCCCGTCGGGGGTTCCACGGCGGTGGACCAGGGCGCGCAGGGCCTCGTCCAGGTCCAGGTGGGAACCCTGGATCCAGTCGGCCAGTTCCTCGTGCGCGAAGCGGTAGCCGTCGCCCGCGGGTACGAGGAGGCCCTCGGCGAGGACCGCGGACGCCCATCCGACACCGCCCCCGAGACGGGCCGGTGCCGGGCCCCACGGGAACAGCGCCTCGAAGGACGCCCGGTCGAGCCCGCCCTGCCCGGGCCCGAGGCTGCGCCGTGCCGCCTCGTGGACCTGCCCGGAGACCTTCGCCGCGAGTCGGCGTACGGCGGTGCCGTGCAGTCCGTTCTCCCGGGCCAGGCGGATCGCGACGCGCAGGCACACCAGGTCCAGGTGGGCCTGGAAGACGGTGTCCCGGTCGACCGGCACGGGGGGCCGGGGGCCTGGGAGGGCGGCGTGGACCTCCGAGAGCAGGCGGAGGGTGAGGGGGTGGCCCGCGTCCCCGTCCACGAGGGCACCGTCCGGCACCCGGTGGCGGGCGCGCGCCTCCCGTGCCTCCTCGCCGGTCAGGTCCCCGAGACGGACGCAGGGCGGCAGGTCCGCGCGGTACGCCGGTCCGGCGGGGGACGTCGTCGGCCGCGGCCCTGCGGCGGCCGTGTGCTGCGGCGGCCCCTCCGCGGCGGGCGACCTCGGAGTCGACGGCCTCGTGGAGGTCGTGTGCTGCGGTGACATCTCCGGGGCGGCCGCGGTGCCCGGCGAGGGTACGCCCCACGCCGAGCCGGTACCCGGGTCCCCCGCGCCCACCCCGAAGGGCGACACGGGTTCGAGGCGTGGAGAGCGTGCCTGCGCCGGGCGCGCCGCCCCTGCCGCCCCTGTCTCACGCTGCGGCGGTACGGACAGTGGCGCCCCGGACCCCGGCAGTCCCGGCCGCGGTACCCGCACCGCACGCGACGCTCCGGAACGCGCTCCGCTCCCCGTGTCGTACAGCAGCTCGCGCGGGAACTCCGCTCCCGCGTGCTCCCAGTACTCGGCGCGGCACGCCACGACGAGCCGAGCTCCCGTGTCCCGCAGCCAGGCCGCCGTGCCCTCGGTCCACTCGGGAAGTCGGTGGGCCAGGACGGGCGGCATCTCCTCCGGTCCGTCGAGCAGGAGCAGGAGGGGCCGTCCGGCGGCGCGGGCGAGGTGGGCGAGGCGCTCGGGGCTGGTGTCGTCGAGCCCGGCGGGGCGGAAGGTCTCCGAGGCGGCGGCCACGATGCGGGCGGCGCGGGCCAGCGTCCTGCGCACCGCGTCCGCCAGCGACCGGTCGCCGTCGCGCAGGTCGGCGCCGCGCAGCCACAGGGTGGGCCCCGGCCGGGCACCCCGGGCCCGGCGGGCAGCGAGTGCCGCCAGCTCGGTCGTCCGTCCGGTGCCGGGTGCTCCGACGAGGCCCAGCACACTGGCGCGGCTCGCCTCGAAGGCGGCGAACTCGCGGGTCACCGCGGCTCGTTCGACCGGCGCCACGCGCCCGGAGCCTACGTCCGCACTCACGTCGGGTCCGTTTTCGCGACTTACGTCGAAACCTGGGCCGGGTCCGACGTCCGGTCCGATGTCGGGTCCGACGTCCGGTCCGATGTCCGGTCCGATGTCGGATCTGATGTCGGGTGGGACGTCGGGTCCTACAGGGCGGCCCGCCTGTGCGCCGCCCTCGTCGAGACCGCGCGTCGACACCCCGGCCGGGCCGTCCTGGCTCGTCGACGTCGCCGTCAGGGCGAGGACACCGGCCGGATTGAGGTCGGCGCCGTAGGCCGGGACCGTGGCCGCGTTCTCGGCGAGGAGATCGGCGAGCGGGCCCCCGGCGGTGGCGCGCAGCGGGACGGCGAAGCCGACCTCGCTGTGCCCGGAGCTGAGGGCGGTGCCGAGGACGCCGAGGACGGCGCCGGTCGACACGTCGAGCACGGGCCCGCCGGCCGCTCCGCCGCCCAGCCGCAACGCGTCCCGCCCCGACATGCCGATGGCCAGCTCCAGGGCGTCGCGGATGAGGTGGAAGCGGTCGGTGGCCGTGTAGGTGACCTCGGCCGCGCCCAGGACCCGGGCCTCGCGCCAGCCTCCGGCGGCGATGCGGACGTAGGTGCCGGGCTCGACCCGGTCGCGTGCGGCGACGGGCAGCGGGGCGACGCCGAGGCCCCCGGCGCGGACGAGGGCGAGACCGAGGCCGGGCAGCGGGGTCACGTCGGCGGCGGCCACGACGCGGCGCCGGTCCGCGGCGGTGCGCAGAATGAGGCGGGACAGGCCGTCGACCGCCTCGTGGCTGGTCAGCACCGTGCCGTGATGGTCGGCGACGAAGCCCGTACCGCGGGGACGGCCGGCGAGGTCGCCGATACGGATCAGTGCCGCGTCGGGAACGAGTACCGGCGGCGGGACCGGAGCGGGCGGCGGGCCGCCGGGCGCCCCCCGCGGAACCTGCCCGACATGCCGATGGCCAGCTCCAGGGCGTCGCGGATGAGGTGGAAG